>NZ_JAME01000044.1 GCF_000521865.1 Roseivivax isoporae LMG 25204 | reverse complement strand
GGACTCCAAAGGGAGCAGGTCACTCGACGTCCTGCACGATCAGGTCCAGCGCAATGATGCGGAGCTGGCCGCGACCGACCTCAATACGGTTCTGCAAGCCCTATCCGCCTTGCGCCACCACGGGCCGCTGTCTGAGACGACCGCCAAGGAAATCGCATGCATCGAGGACCTTCTCGACCAGGCCATAACGCAGGAAACCCTGGGCCACCGAAACGTCTTCGACGGCACGGACGACCCCGAACTCGGAGCCGTCGGTCGTGTATGCGCTGTCCCTGTTCTTTCTGAAACGGGTGCTGCTCGCGACAGGCTACGGCAGGGCTTCCGGCAGATCCTCGCGATGCGGGACCTGCTGGCAGCCCGGGTCGATGCCGCCCTCATGATGAACGGCACAAAGGCCGCGTGAGGCTACCAGACAGACTGATGTGAGGGCGCGCCGCCACTCATGCAAAACTCGAAGGCCGCGGGGATACTCGCGGCCTTCTTGCTTTCGGCGGATGCAGACTGGCACCAAAGGCGCGTTTCGTGCGGAGAAGGGCGCCGATGCCGGATCGCATACGAGAAAATCACAAAAACTTCGGATATCGGTTTGCGTAGAGTTCTGTGCGGACCCATGTTCCAGTCAGTGTCGTTCCGGATCGAGAATTGCTTCGGCGCCTCCACAATAACGGCTTTTGGAGAGGTCTTCCCCAATAGCCGTCCTTAACTTGTCAAATGGCCGTTTTCTCCCGAAAATGGCCAATTATAGCTTGTCATCATAACTGTCGACGCGGCAATAGTTAAGCCAAAATCATCTATACGCCCAAAAATAATTCAATGAAATCAACATGTGATATCAGCGTGGACATGATTTTATCGCGACCGCCGCCAAAGCAACGGCCAAAGCCGTGCCAAACAAAATCGGGGAAAGGTTTGCCAAGATACAAAAAAGCCGCCCGGAGGGGCGGCTACGAAGAGGTCCGGATTTCCTTTTGTCAAAGGTCGGATCTTCGGAAGACCAAAGCTCTCAACCGATTTCGGGGAAGGATCGGTTCGACACCTGCCCGCTTCAGCGTCCACATCACGGTTCGAGGAAATAGACCATTCTCGTTTGCCAACTTTGCCAAAGAGACATAGCATTTTTCGAACTCAGCGACATCCTCCTCTGGAAATCGCTCACGGATCGATCCTCGTGCATTCTTGATTTTCTTCGAAGTCAAGAAGGGTCGTCCATCAGAATCCAGCGTTTTTTGGAGCCAGTTTATTCCGGACACAGGAATTCTTAGCCGTTCGCTGACCTCACGCAAGGTGTGACCGACCATAGCAGATTTTCGGGACATGACCGCTCTGATTTCGTCCGGATCGACCAAAATGGCTCGGAACCGCAAGTCTTCAGGAAGTACTTCGACGCGCGTCAACGAACGGTCAAGGACAAGCTTGATGATATCTGTGACGGTTTCCCGGACGACTTCCGATGCGGCAATGGCGTCCACCATGCCATAACCGCCCTTGCTCACCGGCTTAGCAGAACCACGAAGTCGGAGAAGAAAATCGTCAAGATCGTCTTTGGAGACTTGAGACGATAACCCACTACGTTTGCCGCGCCCGGGCGCAAGCTGCTTTATGATACCATTACGCACAAGCATTCGTGCCTGTGTCTGATTACAGTTTAGGTAAGAAGGAATCTTACTGATCGCGATAGAGTTTTTCATCCGGCTTGCGAGCTTTTCACCCTTTTCAGCCTCGAAGCTGACGCCGCTGTTCGCCTTCGCATCGCGAGGCACGAGGCCGATTTCGACGAGCGCGCTGCGCAAGGTAACGGGATGGAGGCCTGTCTCCCGAGCCAGAGAGGGAACAGAATGCCGAAGCCGCTTGGCGACGACCTTTCCAAACAGTTGTGTTCCAGGATCGACAGCCATGGTGTCCAAGATATGTTGGCGCACAACATCACGAATTGGCCCCGGATCTTTCTGACCCCTCGGGAATTGCAACCAACGATACAAGCAGCCGAAGGCTGCAGGAGCGCCACACGTCCTCTTGGCCTTCCAAGATTGTGAAGCGATCGCTTCCAATGCCTTGCCGATCCCAGAGGGTCCCGTGACGGCGGCTTCAAACCCTGCCGCTCCTGCGTCGTCCCACTGCGAAAAACTGAGAGAGTCCAAGTTCGTGTGAGCCCCGAAGAGCATACACGCCCCAATTATTTCGCATGCCCGTGAAGCCTGATCGGCATCTTGCCCATCCAGCCAGTCCGACTGTGCTAAACCCTGAAATCGTAGCTCGATGTAGCGCTGCAGTGGAGAAGCATTTCTCGGCTGCGATTTCGCTGCTTGCAATTCGAGCTCGGGATCGCAGGGCGCAACAAGATTCATGTCCTGAAACTGCTCGAAGAACCCCCGATTGCGCCGTCGATGCAGAGCGATGCGATGTTGTGGACATGTCCGAACCGGAGAAAAGGCCCAAATGACACGGCCAACGCGGCTATCTCCGCTTGCGTTAGCGACATTCGCGTCTTCGAGGAGGCAAGCCGGACAATAGGTCGTGTGTGTGCGAAGCGCAAAATTTGCTCCGAAAGTCTCGGCACGGTGGCGAAACGACCGGTTCCCGACCGGCCGAACACCGCACGCTTCGATGTCTTCCGCCGGAACACCGGTCAGGCCAGAAAGCCGCCCCACGCATGCAGCGTTCGTGTCAACCACGCTCTGGCGGCTGATTTCCATCATTTGCAGCCAATCGGCGCAATCAAGATTGGCATGAAACCTCGCCATCCGAGAGCACCAGGAAACCGTGGTCTCGCCCGCTATCGGTGGGAGTGTAGGCAGCATCAGCATGTGCTCACACCCTTTCCAGCTTCTTCTTCTGACGTTTTGTCCGAGCTTCCTCATACTCCTCTGCCTGTTGGTCGAGTTCGACCGACAGCCAGTCGGACACCAGGAAGACGTTGCTGTCCGGGTCATTACGGTCTTCTTTGACCCAAGCGACTGCAAAATGATCGATGGTGAGTATTTCGTCCCCATCCATCAGCGCACTTTCGATGGCATGGAGGATGAGCACTACCGCACGACCGAACCGCCTGCGGCTCGCGTGAATTAGGCGAGCGGCCAAGTCGTCTCCGAGATCAGCCCCGAGTCCGACCTCATCACAATACGCATCAATCAAGCCCAAGAGGCTTCCCTCGTCCGCGCCAAACTCAAGGTCGGAGGGACGAATCTTGGTGAAGCGACGGGAGACTTGGGGGTCATAGCCAATCACTTCCCCCAGTCGTTCTGTACCGCTGAGAATAGGAACCACCGGATGATCACCCTTCATCAGCGACTTGATCATGCGCAATGTCTTCTCGGTTTCCATCGCAGAGTCACCCAAAACCAAGTCTTGGGCTTCATCGAGCCAAAGAACGACAATCCCAAGCAAGGCAAGGCGATGCCGAACAGCCCTCCAGACCATGGCAGCCGTTGCTTTGTCGGAAACCCCAGACATTCCGCTGGCCTCGAGTATAGCAGTTCCCACACTTTTGAGGGTGGCATAAGGCGGGACATCAAGCGCAAGGTACCGCGGACAACCAGTTTCTGGATTGGGTGCCAAGATATCGATTTCCGACAATACGGATTTGATGGCGGTTGTCTTGCCTCCGCCAGAACCCTCAATCACCATGACGCCCCGGGCTTCGTTCCCGGAATAGCGTGCCGGGGCCGGAATCAGTTCACCGGCATCATCGACATCAAGACACCGGAGCAGATGCAGCCGTATCTCAGCATCACGCTCGTTTGGAACATACATCTCGCGAAGTTGTTTAACTTCAGAACGAATTTTGGCGATATCGTTCATCACTTCACTTCCTTCTTGACCGGAACCCACTTTGGCGCCGGAACGACATTAGTATTGATCGTCTTGGGTTTCGGATTGGCGGCCCCTCGCGCCGGCTTGGCACGCTTGGGAGAACATGCCGCAGCGGGCTTCGCGGCGGTGGACTTGGCTTTCTGGGCAGTCGCTGGCTTTTCAGTGCGAGCGGGTTCGCAAGGCGGGATCTCTTGGCCAGGTTCCTCTCCATCGTCCAAAAGCGAACCACCGTCGGCAATGTCGAAAGACGAAAAGAGCGATGCTTCGAGGTGCTTGAATTCCTTTTCGGAAATCGACGTGTCGAGAAGCCCAAAGGCCGCCGCCTTGTGCGCGGAAAGAGCCTCGATCTCATCGATCGCCCGAAACACCGCCTCCTCGTCCCAAGCTTTTCGCCCTGCCGACCGGGCACGAAGTGCTCGGCGGCTCGTCAGCCAGACGTGGAGGTTCACACCGGCGAACCGCTCATGAACGGCAGGAATTTCGCGCCATTCGCCATTAAGGAAAACCTCAATTGCCCCCAAGTCTTCTGCATCCCATCGGACATCGACCACCTTGGATCCGGGCCGGATGAACCACGCCCCGAGCTCTCGGTTATGATACTTGATGCCCATGACAACGATGCCCGACCTCGAGATTTTCCGTTTGTCACGAAGCCCGAATGCCAGCCTCTTGCTCCGCGTGTCTGGCAGAGCTCGGAGCGGATAGTTGCCGTTGGATATATCCGCTTCCCATTGCTCGCGCGGTGTGAGCCCTCCGAGACCAGCATGCGGAGAGTTGTGGTAAATATCGACGATCCAACGGACCAAGGCGAAGGCGACATCTGACGCGTCCAGACATGCGCGGTCTGTCGCGGGATAGTCACCCCTCTCCCTTGGATTGGAAAACGTTCGTCCGCGAAGCCGTGGCATAAGATCGAGAGCTGCCGTGTAAAACACGCGCTCGACCGTCCCGCGCATGCCCGGAATGCCGCCAATTGTCCTGAGGAACGACATCCCCAAGTCCATGCAGGTACTGCTGAACAGGTCTGCTTTGAAGGCTGGGCCATTGTCCGAGACAAGTAGTTCGGGAATTACCGCATAGGGCCATGGGCTCAGGGCACCCACGTCGTCTGCCCATTGACCTTTGTCACTCATCACCATGCGAAGGCATTCACGTGCTGCACTGGTGGTCGGATTTCTGGTGAGTTTAGCTCCAAGGATGACCTTTGTGCGACAATCTATTGCGAGAACCAGCCACCAGCGCGCTTTCTCCCCGTTGAGTTCCAACGCCTTTATGAAGTCTTCCCCAAAAACCTCATTGAGTTTTGCAGAAAAGATCATGGATATGAGGTCAATTCGCCACTCATCAATTTCGACGCGTTCACCAGGTCGGGAGACCTGCACGCCCTTCGCGACGGATCGTAATTTCTTTATTGCGTGATCACGGCCCCACCGTGCGATAAGGACCTTCAGAAAGTCGAGCTTACCAATCGTTGACAGAATGGCGTCACGCCCCGGAATATCCAGCAACTCTACTCGCTCTGCCGCCGGCTTATCCCTATTCTCAGCCTCGCGCCTCTGATTTTCCTTCCGGAATCCGCGCCGAACGTCTTGGACGGTTTGCTTTTTGGTCTTTCTCTCGGTTGTAAGGTAGCTCGCCTGAACAAGCTCCATCATCAGACCGAGCACCTCCGGCCTATAGGCAGAGGTCCTGTTCCCCGAATGCGAAAGATTGTCGACCAAGGCTGACAATCCGTGTTTCCGATATGCGGCGACAAACTTTCTGATCGTGTCCGAACTAAACAGGGTAACGGTTACTTCGGGCTTGCCGCCCCGCTGCTTCCGGCCAGCCTTCTCTATGCGCCGATCACTACGGTTCTTCCGTTCGTGCTCGAGCATCTGCTGCTGAGAGGCCACCTCTTGGAAGTAAGGCTTGATCAGCTCCTCAATCTTGTCTCGGGACTCTTCAATGTCTGTGGTGCTATTGCGAATTCCCAGTTCTTCGACTGCCATTACATGGGCATACCGGCTGAAGAACCGTGCCCTTGGCTTATCGGGAAGATCCGAAACCCTGAAGCTGACGTCTGCCAGCCCCACCGCCGGCCTCAGATCGGCAGGAAGGTAATACCCGACCTCATGCTTGACGCGCCCCATCGTGCTCAAGCGGCTTAGATTGGACATCGGAAACTGCTCGGCCAAACCAATCCCATCTGCAGGCACGAGTTCCACGTCTTCGCCGACGTATCTGTTCAAACGAAAGGCTTTGCCGTTGATCGTTATCCGATCATGCACGCCGATGCTGAACCCGGTCCCGACAGTCTTGACCTGGTCCGCCGGCACCATTCTGAATGGAACACTCAACTTACGGAATCCTTGCGCGAAACCAGCGTCGCCGGGGTTATCCGCTCGTTTTGGGGCACGAGCAGGTCACCGAAAGAAATGAGCTTCAGGAGCGCGCGGTAGCCACGTGCTCCGAGACCGAGATTGTCTGTCAGGGCCTTGATGCTGACGCGCCCCTGAAGATTCCCCACGAGCGCCCGGGCGGCATCTTCGGCATCTGGATCCCGATCACGAAGCGCAACGTTGATGTTTGCGTTGTGCAGCGCTTTTGCGTCAATATCCAGCTCAGTCAGCAACCGGACCGAATGGGCAAATTTCTTTTCCTGTACCCACCACGCGACTGTCCGCATGTGTTCGACAAAGCGACCCGACTGAAGGTCGATCGTCGGTTTGATTGTGCACGCAATACGCCGACCGTCGCCTTTCGTCACGACCATGTCGAAGAAATGCCGAAGCTCGTCCCGGCGTCCATAGACGAAGCGCACCTGCTCCCGCACATCGACAACGTCTGCACGCACGCTCTGCAATTGCAGATGGCACTGTTCGATCCAGGCCTCCGATACCGTTCGCATCCCGGGACCATCGCCAAGCACGGTGAAGCCTGTACAGTGCCCTTTCGACGCATTCGCGATCCTTCGGTCTGCCCGAGAC
This sequence comes from Roseivivax isoporae LMG 25204, assembly GCF_000521865.1. GTDB lineage: Bacteria > Pseudomonadota > Alphaproteobacteria > Rhodobacterales > Rhodobacteraceae > Roseivivax > Roseivivax isoporae. The sequence goes on along the minus strand of NZ_JAME01000044.1, from coordinate 24,897 downwards.
GGTGCAGGCAACACTCTTCCCTCCGAAAAACACGGCATATTCGTTCTCCTTCTGCATAGAGAGGCCGCCTGCCGGCACGTCGGCCGACAGCGCCCGAAGGCTGCGGTCTATTTTTGGGGTTAGCGGCGACGCTCAGCCGATACGGGCTGGCTCCGCTCTTGAAGCTCCTGTCATTTCAAGGAGCCAGTGACTCAGTGCCAATGGATGAGCTATGGAAAGTCGCGACGTCCGATCGGGGTATCATCTCCGGTCCGTGGTTGCTTCGTTTCAAAAGCAATGTTGGCCACTCTTTCTCGCGACGAAGAATTTTTTTCCTTTGGGCGTTTCTCCTTCTGCTCAGTGATTCCCTCGCTAAGGAATCCGATCACGAGTCCTCTGGTCAACGCTGAGATACTTCTTTGTGCGCCGCGAGTGATGCGCCGTGCTGCCAACATGGCCTCAAGCATGGAACTCGCACGGCAAAACGCTGAAGCTTAATCCAAATTCTGAGGCGGAACTTTCCCGGACTATGGTGGTCAACAACCTATAAATTGTGCATGATGCGCTCAGCAGCCCCTCTATCTTGGGCCAGCTTCAAGAAGACGGAGCTTCACGGTGACAAAAGCAGCATCTTTTCGCACGCCAGATGCGCGGAGGACGGCGCTCAAGCTGGCTGAAACCATTGGCGTGAAGAAGGCGGCTCAAGAGCTGGGTTTACACCGAAACACACTGAACAACTGGAAGCGTCGAAAGAAGGAGCAAGGGACAAAGGGGTTGAAGCCCACACCCCGAAAACAGACGGCACATCCGCAGATGACGCCCGCCGCAACGGTTGAGGCCATAATCGACCTCGCTTTGGCGCATCCTTCTTTCGGCTGTTATAGGCTGAGGGAACTCCTGCCTTCGGATGATCGCCAAGTCTCGACAACGACGATCCAGAACATCCTGAACAGAAAAGGTCTCGGGACACCGCGGGGCCGCCTCATGGCCTTGGAGGATCGCGGAACCTTGGACGGCATGAGCGACGAGCAGATCGAGTTCGTCAACCGCATGAACCCGTGTTTCCCCAAGTGTAATGTCCGGAACCAGGGCCCCGGATGGGCGCTTGCGGCGGGGTCGTGGAGGATCCGCGTTGGCAGCTCTCCGAGCGATATGTTGCTGTTCACCGTCCTCGATGTCTGGACTGGATATGCGTTTTGCGTTGTGACGAATGACGACAAGAAAGAAAAGGCGCTCCAGAAGCTAAACCATCAGATTGCACGATTTTACCGCGGGTGGGGGTGCAAGGTTCAGTCCATATACCTGTTCGAAGGAATGGATGAGTCGGACAGTTCATTTCTCTCTTATGAGAACAGCCACTTTCTTTTCCAGATTTATCTGGCTCAAAACTTCATAGTGCGAAATCATCGGTCATGTTGCCTGATGAGGTTCCAAGAAATTATTTCAAACGAATTCTTTAAGCTTCTTGATGTCGACACTTTTCGATCAAACGTGGACGAGTTCGATCAGGCGCTCCATGGATGGCTCCGCTATTACAACGCGGAACGGAAGCATGAAGGCTATCCGCACAGCGGAAGGGCACCACTTCACCGTTTCAACTTGCGACCCAAGGTTCGGTCCCAGCGAAAGACGTCTGAGCGACAGCCTCACGAACCAGCCCGCTGCGGCACATCCGGCGCAGAAAATTCGCCATCTTGCGAGCCGACGCATGGCCGAGGTCGCTCGACAAATAACCTTCTCGATTTCATCGTGAACGACATTCCGGAGGTTACAATTCATCCCAGCAAAATTCACCCGCCGCCGTTCGATTTCCTCTGGTATTATTGCAACCGGTCCCGCGTTGGCCCAGCACGAGAATTTTTTTCGTGAAGGGGAAGCGGCTTATCTTTGGCTTTCGCCGCCGGCCCACGCCACTGCGGGCCCAGGCGAAAATGTCGGCGATGTCGCCACTCGGCCGTGCGGTTCGCTCCCACAGTTCCAGATGGAAAAGTTCCAGCCCGCCATTCTTAGTTTGCGTTTGAGGCGGACGCGGCTTTTTTGCGCAAAGATCCAGCGAGAAATCCATCTCGTGAATCCGGTGTGGGAGCGGGCCTGCATTCCCGCCGAGCTACAAGACCAAGAACTGGCCCGCCTACAACGAAGCGCAGAAGCAGCGCCGCACCTTGCGATCTGGTTCGATACGGACATGGTCTGGTTACCGCAGCCGACGGGCAGCAGGTTGACCCGAGCTTGTTGAGGACAAGGCTTGGGAGTATCTCCGATGCTCATGGCAGCAGGGCACCGTGAACCTGATCGTAAGCTTTGACAGGTACTTTTTCCATGGCATTGATAGGCCACAAGTTGTAGCGTCCGTGCTCTGAGACCCTGGTTCTCGTATGTAGGCGCTTAATTCTCGGAGAACACACATGGCCGCTTTTTCGCACGGTTTCACCTTCATCGACCTCTTCGCGGGCATCGGCGGCCTGCGCATAGGTTTCGAGGCGGTTGGCGGCACCTGCGTCTTCACCAGCGAGTGGAACAAGTTCTCGCAGCAAACCTACCGCGCGAATTTCGAAGACGGTCACGAGATCAACGGCGACATCACCAAGGTCAACGAGCGTGACATCCCCGCCCACGACGTACTGCTCGCCGGATTTCCCTGCCAGCCGTTTTCCATCGCCGGGGTGTCGAAAAAAAACTCGCTGGGTCGTGCCCACGGTTTCGCGGACGAGACACAGGGCACGCTCTTCTTTGATGTGGTGCGTATCCTCAGGCACCACAAGCCGAGGGCCTTCCTGCTGGAAAACGTCAAGAACCTCTTGTCGCATGACAAGGGGAACACCTTTCGGGTCATCCTCCATGCCCTCGACGAACTGGGATACGATGTCGATCACAAGGTGATCGACGCGCGCCACTGGGTTCCGCAGCACCGAGAACGCATCTTCATTGCCGGTTTCCGGCGTGACGTGCCTGCCGTGTTTTCCCTCGACGAGGTCATCCTGCCCGGAGGCATTTCACCGACACTTGCGGACATTCTACACCCGCAGGACGGTTCGGAGACTGTCGAGGAGCCTTATACAACCGGTCCCTTGGCCGAGGTGGGAAGCAAATATACGCTCACGCCCAACCTCTGGAAATACCTCCAGAACTACGCGGCCAAGCACAAGGCGGCAGGAAACGGTTTTGGCTATGGCCTGTGCCAGCCCCACAACGTCGCGCGCACACTCAGCGCCCGATATTTCAAGGATGGCAGCGAGATCCTGATCGCCCAAGACCACGGAACGCCGCGCCGCCTGACACCGCGAGAGTGCGCGAGGCTCATGGGATTCGACCGCAAGGGTTCGAACCGCCCGTGGAAGATCGTCGTCTCCGACACCCAAGCCTACCGGCAGTTCGGCAATGCTGTCGCCGCCCCGGTTGCCATTGCCATTGCCGAAGCGATGGCCCCGTGGATCACCAATACGGTCGCACTGCACCCCAAACGGGGGATGCGTGCCTGACAAGCCGCCCATGACCCGGTCTGCGATGATGTCGCGGATCGGTCCCAAGGATACAAAGCCCGAGATCATGGTGCGCAAAGGGCTGCACAGGCGGGGCTTCCGCTATCGACTGCACAGACGGGACCTTCCCGGAAAGCCGGACATCGTTCTGCCCAAGCATCGCGCCGTCATCTTCATCCACGGTTGTTTTTGGCACGGCCACGAGGGCTGCCATTATTTTCGCATCCCCAAGACGAATACAGATTTCTGGCAAGCCAAGATCGGACGGAACCGGGAAAGGGATGCTGCGGTCCGACAACGCCTTGTAGAGTCAGGGTGGCGCGTCTTAACTGTATGGGAGTGCGCAACACGCCAGCTGCCAGGTGATTTCCTGATATCGGTGATTGCAGATTGGTTGGCAGGCCCTGAAAGCGAGGCCAGCATTTCAGAGCAGGACTTTTTCTCACGTCTGGAAGGGAAGTCCGGCTCGCGTATGAAGTGAAAGAGCAGGAAGATGAACGACCTCATCAACGACCCGAATGCCGCGCGGCTCATCGTCGGACTCCGTGATACCGGTTACAACGTCAAGACTGCGGCGGCCGACATCATCGACAATTCGATCGCCGCGGGAGCCACTGCGGTGAACATCAACGTCGAATTGATGTATGACGGGCGGAAGATCGTCTATTTCGGTGACGATGGTCACGGTATGACGCGCGATGAGGTTCGTAATGCCATGCGATACGGTGCCGACGAGCGCGCGGACGCAAAGAGCCTCGGGAAATTTGGGCTGGGGCTGAAAACAGCTTCCAGCTCGGTCTGCAAGCGATACAGCCTTATTTCGAGGAAGTCGCCTGACCAAGAACTGGCGAAGTTGACCTGGGATCTCGAACATGTCGAGGCGCAGAACATCTGGGAAATGCTCGACGATCCGGTGACGCCCGATCAGGCTGATCTGTTCGAGGAACTCTGTGGTGATACCGGGACGCTCGTCGTCTGGGAAAACTGTGACCGTATCCTGTCGAAGGATTACGATCCCGGTTCAAAGGAAAAGGCCGCGATCAAGCGGCTGGCCGAAACCCTGGGCAAGCACGTCGCGCTGGTTTTTCACCGTTTCCTCGACACGTCGGATGAACGCGAACGGAATGTCACCATCCGGATCAACGGTGCCGATGTGGCCGCGTGGAATCCATTCTATCCGACCCGCTCCGACCAGGTGCTCGCAGAGTCGAAACAGAGGATCCTTGTCGAATTACCAGACGGCAGCGAAGCGGAAGCCGGTATCAAGGCGTGGATTTTACCTCACCGTCGCGACATGACAAAGGAAGAAGAGGCCAAATTCGCCCGCATTTCGAACCGGGCGCAGGGTTTTTATGTCTATCGCGAGGGGCGTCTCATTCAGGATGGCGGCTGGCTGGACGTATTTGGCGCACCCGAACCCCATACGTCGCTCCTGCGCATCGAATTCGACTTCACCCACGAATTGGACGAGGCCTTCCGTATCGACGTGAAGAAATCTCGCATCCTGTTCCATCCAGAACTGGAAGACGGACTTCGCGGCCTCCTGCAACCGGTCTACCGTGAAGCCGGCAACCGATATCGCCGCATCTCCCGCGATGACGCCAACAAAAAGGCGACAGTTGACCATGGAAGTTCCAACAAGAACATCGCGGCAACGGCGAACGTCGCCAAACCACAGGTGGCCAGCGCAGACCTGGTGAGCCAGACCGTCGAGGTGAACAACAAGCGCGGCGTAAAAATCCGGATCAAGGTTCCCGTTCAGGAACACGTCAATCCGGAGTCGATTTACGTCGAGGCGGTCACCACAATCACCAGTGGACACCTGTTCGAACCCGCCTATCGCAGTCCCGGGGTGTCGGATCACGTTCCAGGCGTCCTGCTAAACAAGCATCATGACTTCTACCAGAAAATTTACCAACGCGCCGCCGCCAGCGGATATGCCGTTGAGGGCATGGACCTGCTCCTTTACGCCTTTGCGATGGCGGAACAGAATAACACAGATCCGGAACTGGAGCCGGTGTTCGAGGACATCCGCGAGGAGATCTCGTCCAACCTCAAGAAGCTGCTGCGAAATCTGCCCGATCCCACTTCGGTGGAGCTGAACGAGGCTGACGAAGTCTGAGATGCTGTCAGCGCGCCAAACCCTCATCCGTGAAGAGCTGGAGGTTGGAACCGGCGCCGCGATCGGCATGGCCGTTGACGGATCGAAAACGCGGACCGGCCTGCGGATCTGGTTTGCGGATCTCGAGGAACGGCATGGCCCCGTGGCCGAGCTGCGTCCGCATGGCCTGAAGGGTTACGCGGTGACTTTGAGGTTTGGCGCATTTGCGGGCGAGGTTGTGCGTCTGATCGCCGGTGCCGTGCCCGAAGATGTGCATTTGGCACGGGCCCTCATCGCATCCATCGACAATTCTGTCGAGATCGAAATCCAAGGGCAAGACACAGCCGACTGGAAGATCACTTCCGGAGATTTCCGGATGACGGCAATTGTTCGAAACCTCCCGCGTGACCCGGAAATCGCGCTGACGCAAGTAAGCCGCGACACGATCGTGCCCATGATGGCCGCCATGGCCGAACTGATCGGATACGACATTATCGATGAGGTCGACCAAGGCGAGCCGGAATATGAAGGGGCGGAACTCGTCTCAACGGTCCGGCGCCGGGAACGGAACCCCCGCAACAGGCTCCTGTGCATCAGGCTGCACGGCGAAATCTGCGTCTGCTGTGGCGTCGACCCGCGCGCAACCTACGGCCCAGCAGGGAGCATCATCGAGGTTCACCATCTCGAGCCACTTTCACTCCGTAAAGAACCGCGCCCCTATGATCCCGCGTTCGACCTCGTGCCCCTCTGCCCGAACTGTCATCGCGCCGTGCACACGCGCCGCCCCGAACCTTGGTCATTGGACGAACTGCGCGAATTGATGGCCGATCCGATGGGCAAGGCAGCCCTGTGACCCTACCGGTCGACATGCCCCGCACGTTTGACGCGGTTGTCGCTGAATTTGGCGACCGGTTCAGCATTTCCGAGCGGGTCCTCGATCCGGCCCTGCGGATCGGCAACGGCCCCGTACGCCTTGCCGCCCGGTTGGGTGGCCTGCGGACGGTTCGTGGCGCGCAGACCTTTGTCGAGTCGCTCTCACCGCGCCACGCTTGGGTGCTGGATGGCGATACGATAAGGCCTCTGCCGCAGGATACGCCTGATCTGGTAGCCAAGATCCTTGAAGGTGCCGATCCGCAGGATGTCCCGTTTGCCTTGGGCATAAGGCTTACGCGGGAGCCGAACGAATTGATCCAGATCGAGGCAGATCCGGATGTGTTCCGGTCCGGCACGGGTGCCGCCGACGAACTTGGATCGGAGATGGCCATTCCCGGACTGGACGCCAAACTGTTTCCCTATCAGGCCCGCGGTGTCCAGTGGATGTGGCAGACCGCCAAGCGGACCGGAGGTTTGATCCTCGCGGATGAAATGGGCCTTGGGAAAACCCTGCAGATCATCGCACTCCTTTTGATGGATCCGCCTCCGCAAACTGCACCGGCGCTCATCGTCTGCCCGACAAGCCTGATCGCCAACTGGGTCCGTGAGATCCGCCGTTTTTCGCCATCACTCTCCATTCTGGTGCATCGGGGCGCGTATCGCGCTGGCATCTACCGCGACCTGCAGGTCGCCTCCGTCGTCATCACGACCTATGACACCATGGTCAACGACATTGCCGTGCTTTCGTCTTTGGAGTGGTCTTGGGTGATCTGCGACGAAGCTCAGGCCGTCAAGAACCCGGAGTCCAATCGTCGTCAGGCACTGGCCACCATTCCTCGGCGCTGCGCCATCCCCATGACAGGCACGCCCGTCGAGAACACCCTTCTCGACCTCTGGTCGCTGGTCGATCTGGCGGTGCCCGGAATGCTGAGCACACGAAGCGTCTTCGAGGTCGAGTTCCCAGATACTGTGGAAGCTGCTCAAAGCCTGGCGCGGCTGACCGACCCGGTAATCCTGAAGCGGCGGGTCGCCGATGTCGCAGGCGACCTGCCCGAACGGATCGATGTCGATCTTCCCGTCTCGCTCGACGACGACCTCGCCCGGCAATACGAATTGGTCAGGCAAACGACCCTCGAGAAATATCCTGTGGCCGGAGCGCTGGTCGCGACGCTGCAATTGCAACTGTTCTGCGCTCACCCATGGCTACGGAGCCGGGACGATGCTCAGGATCACGAAAACGCCGACGTGTTGGCAAATGACACAGTGCCCCTGATGACGCCGAAGATGGAGCGGGCCATTGCACTCCTGCGCGAAGCATTCATCAACCGGCGCAAAGTGATCATCTTTGCATCCTTCAACAGGATTGGAGACATGCTGAAGAAAGCCGGGCATGACCTGCCCACCGCGTGGTGGGGTGCCATCAACGGCAGCACTGCTCAGGAAGATCGCCAAGCCATCGTCGATGAGTTCTCGACCTTCGACGGTCCGGCCTGTCTTGTGCTCAACCCGCGCGCCGCGGGCGCAGGGCTGAACATCACCGCCGCGACCATCGTCATCCACTTCACGCCCGTCTGGAACCCCGCACTCGAGACGCAGGCCAGCGCACGCGCGCACCGCCGCGGACAGACCGAGCCGGTTACGATTTACCGCCTCTTCTACGAGAATACTGTGGAACAGGTGATGGTCGAGCGATCAGCATGGAAGAGTGAATTGGCGAACGAAACCTTGCCCGTGGCAATCCGCGACACCGAGGATCTGACACGGGCACTCCAGATGACCCCCAATGGAAATCCCCGATGAAGAAATTCCTCAAGACCCTCAGTGCCAATGATGTCGGCTCGACGGGAGCCCACATGGGTGGCATCCTCATTCCCAAGGGCGATGCCGAGCTTCTGGCATTCCTGCCGCGCTTGGACCCCAAAGAATACAATCCAGACGAATGGATCCAATGCGTGACGCCCGATGGGCGCGAACTTCGCCTGCGTTACGTTTACTACAACAATCGCTTTCACAAACCGAAGGGGACGCGAAACGAATACCGGATCACGCACCTCACAAAATTCCTGAGGATGGAAGGTGCCAAGGAAGGCGATACTTTCGAAATCTCCAAAGAGGACGGCGCCGCCCGCTACCTGATCAATGTTGTCAAAGCCGAGCAGGAACCCGACGAACCAGCCGACGATGGCCCCGTCCGCATCAAGATTTCTAATGGCTGGCGCCGCATACATTGACCATCGGCCGACCGGGAAACGGAAGACCGAGGGTCAACGCCCGCTCAGCTTACTTACTCGACCAGATCCTTGAAAAAAGAGAGCGGTCCGGCACTCAACAAGCTCCGGTCAAGAAAACCATTCCAAGCCTCACAACTCGTCTCTGGCAGGAACACGCAGTTATGGCAGGCCGCGTGATTTCCGTTCGAGCCACTCCGCGCCATCCCTTCAGAACAAAGCGGATCAGCGGAGCAAAGTTCATGGTCGGCCAGCGCCTGAAGGACAAGTTGCTCCATCCGCGCCGGTCGCGCCTGCCGCGAAAGCCCGCCCATGGTTCCATCTGCATCGGGCGTTGAGGTGTAGATCAGGAGTCCAGCCATCTCCGGCCCGACATAAAGCCGTTCGCGTAAGGCGCTCGAAGAATATCCGCTGTCGACGGACAGGCGCGCGATCAGCGCATGCGCAAAAGTATGGATCAGCATGTATCGTGCGTTGAGTTGGGATGGCGCGCCATCCGCCTGCTTTCCCTCGGCCCGAGCGGTATCCATGTGTGTCTGAGTCAGCCGGGCAAGATGTTCGATAACATCCGGCCGGTTTTCCCATTCTGAAACAGCTTCGAGGTTCAACGACAGGAACACGCCTTCCCCGTGCATCGCAACGGCCGGCAGCCATGACAGGCCAGATCGAGACAGCGGCACCGCATCCGGCTTGCCACCGACCTGCGCCTTCAGTCTCGTGAACCCGGTCAGGGCACGCACCTCCCGAAGACGTTCCACGGACGAAACCCAAGAGATCATCCCTGAGAATGTGGCCGGCACAGGCTGCTGACGGTTCAGCAGGATCATCGCATTTTCGTCGGACGCCGAGGTATCCGTCAGCAGCATCCGGAATTCGTCCAGCCGCAGATCTCCTTCACTTCCCGAATTGTCTTCCTTCATCTCCCTGAAACGACGGGCAATTTCCTCTGCACTTTCGGTGCCGTCCCAAGTAGGAAGGATTTTCTTCGTGATGAAGGCGATCATCATGTCTTCATCGTCGAGGAAATCGAGCATGTCGACGAAGTCCGCGATCTTTTCCCTGAATGGCACCTTCCAGTCCGGAAGCGTGATCGCGCTCTGCACAATCGAGAAGTAGACGTTGCTTGCTCCCCGTTGCGTGATCCGTGGCGCAGCCTCGCATCCCGTCTCGCGCCCGCCAAGCCATGGCCGGCCACCGCCGCACTTGTGTTTTGGGATACCCTTTGGTGAGAACGCTTCGGCCATTGAACGGCCAGTGCCGCAGGACTTGCAGGTCAGGAGCAGTCCTCCGATGCCCGCTCCGACCGTCTTCAACGCCAGGACTGGCTGAGAACATCCGGCTTCATGCGTTAGCCACGACGTCCACGGAAAATCGTCAAGGTGGCCGTTCTCGCAAATAGTGACAAAACGGACAGGCACCACCGCGGGTTTTCCGCGGCATCGGCCACAATGCAGGCTATCGCCATTCCTCGAGGGTGCCCATTGTCCTGAGCGGTTGATGGCGTGGCATTCGGGACAGGAGAGCCAATCCGGAAACCGCTCGATGGGAAGCACGCGGTCCCTGGTTTGTCCGTCCTTGAGGTAGGTCCCGACTGGCGGCGCCCGGAAGTGATCGACGCCCAACAGAGCTTCAAGTCTCGGTTCGCGAACCACGTCCTGCTTGTAGCCGCCTTTCGTGTAGGCCTCCCATGCCTCCAACCCCTGCATGACCCCTGAAAGCAGTGCGCCGCTTCCCGGCAGACGGAAATCAACAACCGCTCCCGGACCGAAGGTTGATATGATCTGGCTGCGGCGGATGCTGCCAACATTCTTGCTCATTGTATTTCCTCAGCGTCCGACGAAGCAATTTCCTTGATGACGAACTCTGTCGATGGCTCGACAGCGCGAAGCGTTCCCGGAGTGGCCCGTGAAAGGCCTTTGGTGAAGCCGGAGGCATTCGATGTCGCCTGTGCGTCCGCTGAAATCAGCAGACCGTTGTCCGACCAGTTGTCCCAGTATTTCGGCAATGCCCCACGGCGCAGCCAGAGCTTGAGGAATTCCTCAAGCTCGCGACGGGAAGCGTCAGCTTCACCCGGGTCGACTTTGGCAATTCGCTGACATATCGGATCGATCAACGCCTTCAGGTCGGCCGCGTGGTCCGCCGCCGCGGCTGGAGTGTCCAACATGCCCGGCACCAGATGCCGCGCCATGGCAACGAACGGAGCATGGAGCGCCTTGTCCCGCGCCCTCGGTGCAAATGGGGTCACACCAGTTGCCTCGACATCCCGGTAGAGGGCACCATGCCAAGTCGGGAAGGTCTCATAACGGCTTCGGTCGCGGGACTTGCTCGCGTTGTAGAGCGTGACGACAAGCCCGGGCACACGACCGCGGCCAACGCGGCTCGTTGCCTGGATGTACTCGGCAATGGCCTTTGGCTGGCCGTTGACCAGCATCAAGCCCAGACGCCCGACGTCGAGACCGACCGAAATCATGTTTGACGCGAGCACTACATCGGCCGCTTCGCCGCTGTCGCGGGTCGCATCCAGTTCCACGAGCTTGTCGCGGATTTCGTCCGACTTGACCCGGCTGGTCAACTCAGTCGGCGGCTGCAGGTGACGAGACTCTTCCTGCCGTCGCGCCGATACCAGTTCGAGCCCATGCATGACGTCGTCCTGCATTATGATCGAAGCGCTGCCGAGTTCGCGCAGCGAATTGAAGTAACCAACGAGCGTCCAGTAGTGATCCCCCTCCACGTCAGTGAAGGTGGGATCGGCAGCGGCTTGGAGGAGCGACGACGCGATCGCCTGATAGATGTAGCTCCCGGTGCGTCCAGCCGTCGTGACGCCCAGATACAGTCGACCGAAGCTATCCTCTTCAACACAGGCGAAACCCGAATTGGAATGATGCAATCCGGGCGGTGGGAATTGCATGACGCGACGATCGAACAGGTTCAGCACCTGATCCGCCGCGCGCCTGATCGTTGCGGTGGAGCCGATCACCTTCGGGCGTCGGCCGTCCCGGGTGCAAAGCGCGTCGATGGCAGTTTCAAAGAGGCCCGCCATGCTGCCCAATGGCCCGGAGATGAGATGCAGTTCGTCTTGGATGATCAGATCGGGTGGCAAACGATCGGCATTTCCGAGACCGAAAAGGCGACCGGTTTCCTTCTTTGTGACGATCTGGACGAATTTGTCAGCGGTGCCCAGCAGCAGCGTCGGAAGTTCGCGGTAGATGTCCTCGTCAACCGTCCAGAACGGAAGGTGATCACGCGCCTGTCCTGATTTGCATCCGGCATCACGACAGCATGCATGAATCCGGTCGCCACTTGCGGCTATGTCCCAGTCGAGGTGCGAACCGCAGTCCGGGCAATGCTCGATCTGGGCCGGTGAGCCGGTCTTTTCCGTTTCGACGATCCTGTTCGGCGTTGTATCCCGGCCGACCCAGAGGCCGATGGAAATCGGCGCGCCTTGCGCGAGCGAGGAAGGGACATCGATGCCAGGGCAATCACAGTCCCCTGTCCGCAACAGATCACAGGCAAGGATCATCGCTGCTGCCCGCTGGAACTGCTGCGCCGTCAACAGACGCAGCGTGTAGCGCATCAGGACGGTCACGCCTTCCGACTCGGGGCCACCCTGCTGACGGCGCAGGAATATGGTATATGCGGTCAGCAGGAGGTAGGCCTCAGTCTTGCCGCCCCCGGTTGGAAACCAGAGCAAGTCCATCACACCGCGATCAGTGTGATCCCGGTCCCCTGCCGAAGCCATGCAGAGCAGAACGAAAGCCATCTGAAACGGGCGCCAGACCAGAGGGCCGATGCGGGAATCCCGCTTCCGTTTCCATTCGTTCTGCTGCCAGAGTGCACGGCTGGCGAGGCGGAATGCCAAGAGCTCCGGACCATCAGCCCGCAGAAGATCCACACCCCCTCTCATCCTGGCCAACGCTGTGCGGCACTCATCCAGATGTCGCCGCGCCGTCTCCTGAAGCCCGGTCGGCAGCACCTCAACTTCCGCGTCTCGAGCCTTGATCCAGTCTTCGTAGCACGCGCAAAGGTCGTCGAGCGCCGCACAAACATCGCTATGGGGCGCGACGGACAGCCACTCGGACCCCAAGGCCCCCTCAAGCTTCGTCGCGACGAGTTTCGAAAAAAATTCTGGATCGCCCAAAGGTCCCGGCGATCTGACCAGAGTTGACGGCAGCCACTCGGTCGCGAGGCGAACCGTTCCATCCGGCATTTGCTCACTTCGGATGGAGCAGGTGTGGCCTGCGCCGTAGTCAGGTGCGTCGCGATACAACAGCGCCGCCGTGGCACGGTCCTCATCGGGCATTCGCTGGATCGGATCGGGACGCGGAACGATGAGGCCGAAATCCGGGTCAGCCTCAACGCTGAAGCCCACCTGATGCAAATCGCCAACACCCCTCAATCCAGGCTCGGGTTTCTTTGGCGTCACGTTTCTGTTCAGAAGAATGATGGTCACGAGATAAAGGTCGCCGTGTTTGCGACTACGCAACCATAGCGCCAGATCCGGAATTCCCGGCACATCATATTCGCCGTCGCGATCCCCAGGTAGTTCGATGGAGTTGCGGGCGGTCAGTGGCTTGCGGGTCCAATCGAAGCGTGGGCGCCCGTCGTCTGTGGTAGCGTGGGGTCGGGCCTCATAGCGGGCCGCCAAAACGTCCACATTGAGAAGGACATTTTCGCCGTCCTTGGAGCGCACTGCAAATGACAATCCTGCCGAACTTGGGCGGAAAGTATCCGGCGGCACCCGAGACGCAGCATCGTCTTCCTCATCGGAGACAAGATTTGCGCCCTCCGTTTCGCCCACGCCCTGTGGGCTTTTCTGAGCAAACAGGATGCCCGTCATGTAGATTTCCGACGGACTGTCGTGCAGAATCTCATCATCCACTAAGGGACCCATGAGATCCTGCCTGAGGCGTTCGATCATCCGCTGGCGCGCGGCATCCCCAACATTATTGGTCATCGTCACTTTCCCTGTGCCCGGCGCCTCGCGCGACGCCCTGAAGCACCGGCAGCAGTGTCACCGCTTGAATTGTGCCATCGCTCCGACGGTCAACAACGGTCGTGGCTCCGACCACGCGCAACGTGCCGGATGCAAGCCCGTCCCGTGTGGACTCGATGTGATCGAGGTCATCGGTCAATTGGCCTTCGGCTTCCGCCAGCGGTTGGCCACTGTCCGTGACAAGATGCCAAGACGACCCGTCACCAGAGGCAATTCGCCGGAAAGAGCAGTTAGGTTGCCGGAACGCGGCCTCCCAGATCGACAATGCAGGAGCGACCCCAGCGAGCGGACGCAATCCTTCCGACCCTGACAAAAGAAGGCCGCCACCGTTTCCACGCAACCATCTGCTGCCATTCTTGCCAGGCCGCACCATTCCCGCCTGCGCCCTGCCCAGATACAGGTGGGTCGATGCCCTTGTCGCACCGACGAACAGAACCTTGGCCTCTTCCTGCCAATCGACATCATCGCCGGATGGAACCGGCGGCAGCATGAGAAGCACATTCGTTGCTTCCCGCCCCTTGGCACCATGGATCGATCCCAACATCGGCCCCGCGGTGCCGACATGATCGCGCGTGTGCCCCACCGGCTCACGTTCAATGGTTTCCGCGATGTCTTGGGGACGAGCTGTTGGCCCTTTGCCAAGGAACTGAAGGTCAGAAAGAACGTCTTCTTCATTCACATCGAACGGCGCGGGGTGGAGGTCTGCAAGCCGCCGGCGTACATGCTCAAGGCGGATTGCGGCGCCCGGACCGAGACCAGCGCAAATCGCGCCTACCAGAGGATCGCAAACCGTGGTTTGACCCGATAATTTCAGACGATGCACACGGGCTGCCCGCGTCAGCCGAACCGACGCGGCCTCGGTTGCCGCGCGGCCCCGGAAGAGGACCAAGCTATCATTTCGCCACGGGAAAACCTGCCCGGTCAGGCTCACGCTCGGATCCGTCGCCACATCCTCGAGCATTTCCCTGATTTCGAGGTAGGTCGAACGGGGATCGCCGTCGGCCTCGAGTAGCGTCCGCGCCCGGGAAAAGAACTGCCGCAAGCTGGCTGATTTCGTCCGATGGTTCGACGTCAGGGAACGGTCCTCCCAACCGTGTTTTCCCCTGAGCTCGGCATGAAGAGATCCTCCACCCCCTTTGTCTCCAGCCCACGATCCGTAGATCGCCTGCGCGCCGTCGCCCAGTATCGTTACGCCAACGCTCGCTGGCAGCGCACCGATCAAAGCGCGACAGAACATGCGCCGCTCGCCGACGATGTCCTGTGCTTCATCGATTACCAGATGTGAAATGCGTGCCAACTGGTCCAGCATCGCTTGTTCGCCGTCCGTGATCGATTTCCGGGCAATGCGGATGGCCCGCTCATGTCCACCGGACGGTGCATCACCAAGCGTCGTCACAAGGTTCCACGCGAGCGAGTCAATCGTCCCGCACATGACACCGCCGGAGTAGGTGTGCTCGGCCAAGGCTTGTAAGATCCGACTGCCGACCTCTTCGGCGGCGACCCGGGTAAAGGTGATGAGCCTAATACCTCCGGGCGGCATACCTTGCTTCACGAGATGAATGACACGTTCGGTGGCGGTGTGCGTCTTGCCGCTGCCGGGTCCGGCGGTGACGATTTGTCGTGCACTTGCCGAGCGCTCGATGACTGCCGTTTGCGATGGATCGGCAGCCTTTCCCTCTGTCCGGGGCAAAGGGAAATACTCCCTTAGCCAAGCCGACGAATCCTCGGGGATAGGCTGGTCGGGCACGACACCTGCAGAGCACAGCACCCGTGTTACTCTGTCGGAGAAAGTCGCGTCCATCGACCAGACACCTGTGTCCAGAAGTTGCCAGAGCACTACGAGGTCAGAGCCTGAAAGCTCGCCGGCCCAGTCGAGGAAACTGATGACATCGGATGGGACGAGATCCGTTGCCCGCAACAGGCCATGGGGTTCACCTTGAGTTGGGTCGCCCCCAAGGAGGATGCATCGATCCCCCTGATACAGCACCGACACCATTCGCCGTTTGACCAGGACCTTGTCACCGTAGGATCTTCCGGAACCGAGATCGCCACACGCCAGCAACGTCGACACGACAATCTCTGCCTGCTGCTTTGCTGCCGTCTCAGACAAACCGTCAGCCACGGCAGCCGCCTTCAGCCCTGTGATCGCCCGAGCTGCCGGCACCGCGCCCAGATCATGGACGTCCCTGCGCAACTGCGCGGCGAGTTTTTGAACTGGGGCGACGGCTTCCAAGGTGTCGGCATCAGTGTTTTGCATTCCGCGCTGTACTCGACCTAAAATAATGACATGCCTATTGAAAGTTACCGCGAACCGCTCCAACCCTGTAGCACCATTATTGGTGTCTGCCTGACGAAATGAAAAGATGAATGACTTGTTTGCCAGTGAGAATCTGCTGGCGCAGATTTTTTCAGACCTGTCCCGGCAACGGGATGGAGGAACGATCTACCTGATCGAACATGGCCTCGCTCGCGACGAAATCGAGCAATTGCTGTACCACGTCAGCCAGCGGGCTGGGCTGCATCAGTTCACCAAGCGGGCGTGGCAGGACTTGCCACTGTCGCTTGCGGTGATCGTAACCGAAATCGGCTATGAATATAGAGGGACAGGGACCGACTTCTGGCCATTGGTTGAGTCGGCAATCAAGATCGACATCCCAATAACGCAACGAGGCGTGATCTCCGATCTGTTTCGGGACTGCGCAAGACGGTTCGGAACCGCGCGACCCTTTGACGATGCCTGGTCCTCCGTCTTTCCGCATATTGCATGGCCCGTCCGGAACGCCATGGTTCCGCGTGAGGTCCATGGCTCCTTGGCACGACTTGTCAGAGAGTTCCTCAGCCAGACCCGCAGTTTAAGCGTAACACGCGCCGCGCTGCCGAGCTTGCGGGAGCTCGGCCGAGGCTTCGGTTCGCGACGGCTGGAATCCTGGCTTCAGGATGACGACCTTGCGCTTGCGGTCATCGGCCATCTCGTCTCCGGTCGGACTGGCGAGCTGGGAATGGAACCTGGATTCCTGCAACGTCTCGGCAATGACTTACGCTCCGAAAGCGAGGTGAGGCGCCTCGAGCGCGCCATCAAGGCGCGGCGACTTGCGCGGCATCAGGGGCTGGGACGTGTTCCCAAGGCGACTTTCGAGCTTCTGCTTAATGATGCCGAAGCCCGCGGCTTGGCCGCGAGAGGACCGAGCCTTACCCCTGCCGAACTCGAAGCTGTCAGATCAGAAGTCGATGTCCCGCTGTCGAATTTGACGGTCACCGTCGGTGCGCGATCCACGACGCTCGAACGTTTCCTATGTGGCGATGCAGTCTTCATCGGACGTCCGATTGGAGAAGTCCCGCGCCCGCACGTCAGCGAGATCGAGGTCCCGTCTTGGCTGGAAGCCGTCATCATTCCCGCTCCGGCATTGCTCTTCAGGGACGAGGGCGACGATGGCTATCAGACTCAACTCAAACCCACTGACGGCGTGACACCAGGAATCTCTTTTTACGAGGTGGTTCTTGAGGGACTGACCCCCGATGAGTGGGAAGATGGCCTTTACCATTTCACGAGCGGAACGCCGGAGGGCAATGCCGTATTGGCCCGGCATGGCATCCATGTCGAAGCCGCGCCATTCGTCGACTTCCTCGGCGGCCTGACCCTTCGCCACGATGGCTCCACCGTAAGCCAAGCCTCGGGACGGTCGGTTCAGGCGCGTCCGAGGACACCGGTCAGAATTTTTGCAGAGCGCCTCGACCAAGCGGAAAGCATCGAGTTCCGTCTTTCCGATGACCGATGGCAAAGTTTGCCGATGACCGATGGGGTCTGGACACTGTCCCCACTCGACACCTCAAAGGTTGCGCCGATCGACCTCGTTTTTCGCGATATCGAACCGCCTGCTCCCGCAAGCCTGTCCCTTCAACCTGATGAAATCGGCCTTGCGGAAATCGCTCGTGGCGCCGGGGCGCTGCATCTGTCGACTCCGATCACGCTGCATGATGTAGACCTCGACATAAACTTGAAATCCAGTGACGGCCAGTCCAGTGCCGTGCGTATCCGCGCGCCGAGCTCGCCCATGCGGATTGCTTTCGACCGCCCCGAGTTTGCCGAGATTCGGGCCGCAGCCCGTCTTTGGAGCGGGGGCGGCATGCATGCCCGCCTGCAGGCCTGCGCAGAAGGGCTGGACACCCATGTCTGGGCACTGGCAGCTCCGGAACCAGAGTGGAAGTATGATCGCCGAAGCGGAAAATGGACCGCGGAAGGGCAAGAGTCGGTGGGTTCACTCATCAGCGATCCCATGACATCGTGCACGGCGTTTCAATCCTATGAGATGTCGTCCGCGGCCTTGTCGTCGGGATATGGTCTTCTACGTCCGGTCGGGGGAAGCGACGGCGCCTTGCGAAGCTGCGTTTTGGTAGAGCCCGAGGCCGGCACGCTTCTTGGCAGCATGCCCCGTGCCTTCGTGGGTCCAATTCACCGCCTCTCGGAAACCCGAAGTGATGAGTGCGGCCTGACGGAAGGGATTGAAGCTTATCTCAGCTGGAGCCTCGCCTCGGCTGGAACCGTCATAGGCGAAGGTCTTCGATCCGGCGCCCGCCGAAAACTTGAGGATCGCCTCGTCGTCGCGCTCTGCGGTGATCTCTGGATGAAGACGGAGAAGTCCTGTCGCGGACTTGGGACGGGCTTTCATCGACGTTTGGTCGCCGAAGCCATGCAGGCCGGTCTGGTCTGTGACACCACAGCCTTCTCTCCACTGGATGGTGATCAGAAGCAAGAACTCGCCGTCTATCTTGAAGACTGTTTCCGCCAAATACTGCCTGCGCCGGATCTGATCGTCATTCCCGACGGAGAGATGTGGCCGGAAATGGACGATGCGGTTCTTGATGCTTGGGAACGCCTATCAGAGAAGGCTGTTTCAAATGGCGCAGGTGAGCTCGAATTCGACGCTGGCAACGCTGACGGCAGCTGGCAGAGACTCGTGGATCGCGCTCGTGAGGCTGCCCGCCTTCCTGAGTTGTCTGCACTCGTGCTGCCCGCGCCGCGCGCTGAGTGTCTCGAAAGGGTGCCATACGAATCCAGCCATCTGGACGACCTGATCGCCGCATTGGTTGCCTGCCATGTGGATGTTCAGTCCAGGAGCGGACGCTGGCTCACGCCCGCGGACCTACGTGCCTTGTTGTACCTTTTCCTGGCTCCGGAACGTGTCATGGATGACCCGGAATGGCGGGGCAGACTGCTGCGCTTCAGCGCGGACCGCTTCACGGCGCGCGCCATTCGCTACACTGCCTTGCGCTATCGCGCGATGACGAATGTTGATCTTTCATGAACACGTTTCACCTTGCACAGTCGGGCTTTCACGCCCTCGAACGCCTCGTCGCAGCCGAATCTTGGGAAATGGGTGGTGCCCTCGGCGTCGCGGCTGACCCCTATCCACATCAAATCGAAAACCTGCGCCGCATCTTTGACGATACGGAAATCCGTCACTTGCTCGCCGATGAGGTCGGCATGGGCAAAACGGTGCAGGCTTTGATGATCCTCAATATCCTGCGCAGACGCGATCCGTCTTTGAGGGTCGCAATCGTTGCACCGGAACGCATTTGCTACCAGTGGCAGGTCGAGCTTTCGGCGCGCGGCCACATCGCGGCCCGCATCCTGACAGACGCAGATGAAGAGCAGGAGCATCCCGATGGCGAAGGCTATGTCCACCTGATCAAAGCAGACATGGTCCGCAGGCAACCGGCGCGTCCCTCGCCGGAAGACTATGACATGCTCATCGTGGACGAGATCCACGCCATGAATCTCGAGGACGCGGCATTCCTTTCCAGCCTGTGCCGAGAGCGGCGCGACGCTCCACGGTTCAGACATGTCCTGCTGTTGACTGCCACGCCGCGTCTGGGCAATCCCGCGTGGGCGCGGGCAGTCATCGGTGCGATCGAGCCCGAACGCTCTGGAATCGCCAATCTTCTCGATCGCGAGCCCTTGGAGTTTATTGTCGAAGACGCCGCTGCGGCACAGGCGCGCGTTTCGGATGGCACACTCTCCGCCGCGGCCTACAGGACAGCCTTCGCGGTAGATCGCCGAATCCTTCGCCAAACGCGGAGCCAATGGCCCGGCATCGCACCAACGCGCAAGGTGTACACGGTCCGAACTGCGCCCTCCGATGCCGAAATGCCAAAGATCCTGCTGCAAAACGCAGCCTGCCGCGAAGGTCGGGACGCCCCGATGGACGCGGCACCCTGGCTGCAGTGCCGTCAGATGTTCCGCGCCGGATCAAGCCTCCGTGACGTCCTTCGCCACCGAACCTTTGCGGCGCATCCGGATTTGCGTGATGAGGTGGAGTCCACCCTGTCGCGCAATCCCGGTAACGCGTTGTTCGACGAACTGTGCGACGTGTTGCTGGGCTTCTGGCAAAAGAATCCAGAGCGGCGCATTATCGTCGTCGCCGGCGACACGCCCACCGTGGACATGCTGGAACGGCGCCTGTCCGACATGTTCCCGCACCTCTCAGACGGCGGCATTGCAACGATGCGTGGCCGCCACAACACCGATCTGGTGGATGTCGTCGGCGCCGTTCAGAGCGAGTCCACTGTCCTGATCATGGAGGAGTTTGTCGAGGCTGGCCTGAACCTGCACGACTTCGCCGCCGATATGATCTTCTACAACCTGCCGTG
Organism: Roseivivax isoporae LMG 25204; assembly: GCF_000521865.1. Lineage (GTDB taxonomy): Bacteria > Pseudomonadota > Alphaproteobacteria > Rhodobacterales > Rhodobacteraceae > Roseivivax > Roseivivax isoporae. The sequence continues at coordinate 4,596 of NZ_JAME01000044.1, read as the reverse complement.
GCAGGCCTCGCGTATCGACCAGCTCGTCGGTCGTCTCGACCGACTGCGGGCCGGCGGGCTCAGTGCTTACATGAAAGACCGGACCGTTGGCACTATCGGCATTTGGCGCATGGTTGTTGCCGCCTCGGCAGATGAGAGGGTACTTGAAGCTCTCGACCTTCTTGATGTGTTCGAGCAACCCTTGCCATACCTCGACGAAGCCCTGTCCCAACGTATCGACAGGATCGTTACGGACGCAGCGGCAGGTCGGGCCAATTTCAGGCAGGCTGCATATGAACTGAAAAGAGAGCTCTCTTTCGGTCTGAATCCCTCTGTAGGGAGCGTTGTTTCGGCTGATGCGGATACGTCGGATGACCTCAGCAGGATCGTTGGCAACATTCGCGCGTCCGAACATGCTGGAAACGCCTGGTTGCGCCTATTGCACGTCAGTGGAGCATTGAAAGGCGGGTTTCCAATCGCCAACGATGGAGAACGCGTCGCGACACTGTCATTGCCGCCGCTTTTGGAAAATTGCCCGTATAAACTCGGTGCGATGACAACGCGCGAAGCGGAGGTCTTCCGCTGGCGCCGTGATCGCCTTGGAAAGCCACCCAAAAAGGATGTCGTTCTGCCAAAGGATCGCCTCGGCAAACGGGCGCGTTTCTTTTCGACCGGCGACGAACTGCATGATGACTTGGTCCATCAGGCATACGCAACCTTGAAAGCAGGCCCGATTTCGCCGATCCCGGTCGGTGTCCACTTGTCAGACGAAACACTGACTTCGGGTCTGGTCGGGAAAACACTGATACTCATTCGCAGTGCATGGCGGCCATCATTGCTGAAAGACAAGCAACTCAGGGTGCGCGACGACGATGCTCCTGCCGTGCGCGTGGGACGTCTTTCAGACCGCCGGTGGATTTCTATGCTGTTCCCCGACGCCGTCACGACGCGTTGCCTCGTGGTCTCCGCTGACGGGACGGTCGAGGTCGGGACCGACAAGATCGCTCGAACCCTCCTTGGCGAAGGCTGCAAACCGACAACGAACCGTCAGATACAAAAGACGATTACGCCTTTCCGCGAAATTCAGAAGTTTGTCAGCGCACTGGAACGCGAGATGACCCAGGAAGCACGCCTGCGCCTTGGGAATTTGCGCGAGGAAGCAGCGGTAGCCTTTTCAGACAGGAGGCAGATCCTGACGTCCGAGACCGAAACATATATTCGATGGAAGCAACTCAGCATCGAGCAATTACGCTCACGCAATATCCAGGACCAGCAACAGATCCAAATGAATGAAGGGCAGGCCGCCGCCGAACAGCGACGCATGGAGGCGCGAATATCAGGAATGACGGACCGGTTGCGGAATCTCGAGGACGTGCTTGCGAACCTCGCCCACTACTCGACGTTAGAGACTTTCGTCATCATGGTGAGAGTGCTTCCGTAGACCCACCTCGGGGGTTGAATCTCGTCAGAAAGGGCGGAGGGATCCGGACATTCGATGTGCGGGTCATGAACGGCAGCTTCGCGAACAAGCGTGCGCGGTTCACCTACCGTGACCAGCCCATCCTCAAGGATGAAGTTTTCCTCGCGCAATCGCCTTGCGTCGAAGCTCTTGGGATTTCGCCTTTTTCTGGCTGTTGGACAACCCATTGAATTCAGCGTGCGAATGATGTGGATTGTTTCCTTGAGGGCTTGCAAAGCACTCGACAGGGTTGGGGCTTTCCTCGCACTCATTCGGCGTTAAGCCAAAAACGCCGTCTGAATTCAGGCCAAGTGCGCGGAAATCGTCGTAGGATTGTTTCGCTGTGGTTGATGCCGAACGGTCGAGCGAAAGTTGTCCCCCATCCTTCTTGGTTGGAATAAAAGCAAGACGGCTCGGCCCGTCGTCCTCCATCCAACTTGGGTTCACTTGACGGAACTGCACTTCCTCCGGGTCATCAATTTTCGTCATCAAGGACCACCGCTGTCATTCTGTCGAACGCGTTAAAAAACTCTTCTGAAAATTCCTCAAAGGACTGGGCTTCGAATACCGTTCCATCTTCCGAGCTACCGTCAATTTCCATCGAGCCGTCGGGCATGATCTCGACAGCAAAACTCCAGCCATCTTTGTCAAATTCAACCGAGATACCGCCGTCTTCAGTTGGAAAGATACGAAATAGTTCGGATAGGTCCGCTCGCGTGAAAATGAATTGTGTCGCCCGCATACCTGCCAAATGAACAAGTTGTTCGCCCTGACCTTCCCCGAGCCAGCCCTTCTCGATCTTGGATAACTCCTGAAGCCGCCTGACACACCTCATTACGGCTTCATCATAAGGTCGGACAAGATCCACGGAGTGAACGTTCTCGACAGCCTTGAATTCATCGTGTGCGTCAAGCGCAATTGAAACCGAAAACTCAACGAGCGAGAAAAGGTGGCCATCGAATTGTTCCACTGGCAATGAGACGCCTTCGAGCGGCAATCGGAGTTCACCATATTGCTCAGTCTGAACTTGAATGGCATTATTTGTGGCATCAATCCCAGTCAAATTGCCGATGCCTTCGAACTCTTTTGTGTAGGTTTCGCGTATTCGCGTGAGTAGGTTCTTCCGCCTAAAGGAATCCAGACTGACAACTTTACCGTCTCGCCCTACTTGGCCCTGGAATTCTATTCGCTCGTCGTCTTGAATATTCGCGCCGAGTTTTGACAAGGCACGAATAACATCTTGCGGGAGGGCTTGAGGGAACATGTCGTGTGCGGCGTTGTCGTAAATTTTCGCTACGCGCTCAAATGCTCTCGCAACGATCTCTTCCATTTCATCGCCAATGTTGGGCAGGCTTTGCTGCGCAACTTCGTTCTCGAGAGATAGCTTTGGTACAGCACTGCCTTCCTCGATCTCAATAAGCGCGAAAGAGATCGCTTTGTCGAACCCTTGAGGAACCCGCTGTCGGTCAGGGTTCTTTTTTCTAAACTCTTGTTTCGCGAGAGCGGCGATCAGATCGCGCAATGCGGGCAAGTCGGACAACACATCAAGCGGAAGGCGGGCGTTGGCAAACCTCCGCCCAACATACTTGAGAGAAAATGACTTGTTTTCATCATCCATTGAAGTGAGGTCGCACGTGTAAGCCTCGACCGTCAAGTAGACTTGTTGCCTCTCGCGTCCCAGGCATCGCCGGGCTTTGCTCCGAATACGACTCCTTGGGGAGGTCTGCTTCCGGACTTTCGCCACCTGCAGAACGAAGGTCCGCTGTGGGCCGGGCTGTGTGAAACATCAGCGGCGAGTATTTAGCTGGATCAAAAAATTTCGGCAGGTCGCGTCCATTCGCTGGACCCGAGTATGGTGGCTTGGCACAGATCTTCCCTCTTACGCCGCGAGACAACCTGCCGGGCAAAGCAAATCTCCAAAAAAATTCTTCGCCCTCAAGACATCTGGCCAATGTTCCTTGCAACCCGGGGCACAGACCGCGCCGGAACCCTACGAGTGAGGAACCGCACATCCTTCCCAACGCCGATCTCCTGAAGAGGCGCCCGCTACAGCGACCGGCAACCAACACGGATCTCCAACCCACCCTGACCCCTGGGACGATACCCGGGACCAAGAAACCAAAGGAGGATCCATGTTTCACACGAAATTCACTCACGGAGCGGAGTGCCGAGTTGTCCCGAGCGGAGAACTGGCGCTGCGAGCCTTCTTCTCGGGGCATGATGAGGCGCTCGGCCATGTGGCCCTCCTGCTGGCAGGACGGCGCGGTGCGCGGCTGGTCAATGCCATCCGCGACGGCCTCGACCAGCGCGGTCAGATGACGCGCCGCGTGCAGCGCCTGCTGCTCGAACTCCGCCGCGTCCTGTTTCTGGATCACGCACATGATGATGACTGGGACGACACGGGCAGCATGGCGATGATGGAACCCGACGATCCCATCGTGCCCGAGATCTGCCTGCTGGCGGACGGTCTCGACGAAGCACTGCAAGCGGCCGGGATCGTCAGAGCCGCGGACGAGCGTGCTGCCTGAAGCCCAATCCCGCACCGCCGCGAAACCCCTGCGGCGGTGCGAGACAGGACCTGACAAGAAATCTCTCGGCCGGCACATTTCTCCTTCGTGTTCGAAATGAATGGCCAATTTCCTTTTTGCCAGCCCCCGAGACCAGCCTTTGCAACCAATCAAAAGGAGCCTTTCTAACCCAGCCCGTCTCCCGCGACGCACGGAACATGACGCCGATGAATCAGGCACACCAGGACCGTTTCCGCACCGCATGAAAGGGAGAACATCATGCTCAACACCACCACCCTCGACACCGCCGAGGCCCGTCTCGGCGCCGCCTATGCGGTGGAACAGCACCTCCGCCGCCACGGCGCAAGCCTCTGCGACCTGCTCGACGCGCTCGATGATCCGAGTGGGTTCGCGGCGCTCTGCGATCTGCATGGTGCATTCGGGCAGCCGATCCCGGATACAGATGCCGTCGAGACCGCCCTCGGTGACATCCGTCGTATCTTGGCCGCCCAGACGCCGTCTTCTCTCGACAGGATCGGTCGTGAGCGGGGCCTGCCGGCCTCCGACATGACCCTCTGGCATGGCGCGCGGGTCAGCGATCTTCTCGCGCGGTTCCGTCATGCCGAATGTGGTCTTGCCCCCGTTTCATCG
>NZ_JAME01000043.1 GCF_000521865.1 Roseivivax isoporae LMG 25204 | reverse complement strand
CCGTAGGCCTGCCGGGCCTACCAGCTTTCCCGTCCGCGACATCCCGTGCGCCAGCGCCGCCGACCCACCGCCGCCGGGTCCTGCGAACGCTCGGTCTCGGGGCGGTGGTGTCCACGGAGCAAGTCCGTACGGCGTGGCTGGCAGGGCGTCGACGACCTGCCCGCGACGCTCGTGGCGGTCACGGACGAGGCGCCGGTGTTCCTGGTGGGGCGCGAGCCGGACATCTTTCCCGACGTGACGAAGGCCGCCCGACCGGTCGCGCCGACACTCTCGGGGCATCCCCATGGCGGCCAGGTGCGGATGTTTGGCCATCCGCCGATGGTGCCGTCCCGCCACGGCAACCGCTTCGCCTATGGCCACCTCGTCGTGTCGGGCGGGCTCGGCCGTTCCATCGCAGCCGTCCGCTTCGGCCTGCCGCCGGAGGTCGTCCTGCCCGAAATCGGCTGGACCGCGGCCCGACGGGGCCCGCGCCTGCGCGCGCCGGCCCCGTCGCCTGCGGTCATTCCGTCCAGAGGCGCTCGCGCTCGACGCGGCCGCTCTCGTCGAGGCGGACCTCCACCTGGTCGCCATAGGGGTTCACGGCCAGCGCCGCCACGTGGCGGCCGCCGCGTTCGACGAAGCCGATCCCGGTATAGCCCAGCGCCTCGAGCCGTTCGCGCGCGGCGTCGCGGGTCAGCGACCGGCGGTCGTCGCGTTCGCGCTCGTAGTCGCGCAGCGTGCCGTCCCGGCCGAATTCCATCTCGATGCGCATGCCGTCCTGCGCGTAGCCCTCGACCGAGATCTCGTCGTCGTCGCGCTCGATCTCGGTCAGCCGGCCGAGGTCGGCGAGGCGCGGCTCCGCGCGCGTGGCCTCGGGCAGCAGCGCCGTCACCAGCGCGTCGGGCAGACCCGCGCCGTCGCTCTGGACCTCGAGCAGCCGATCCCCCCGTGCCTCGGCCCGGAGCCAGCCGCCCTCCGGCAGGCGGGCATAGATGTAGGTCTCGCCGTCATCGTCGGGCCGGCTGCGCACCTCGGTCAGGCCGAGGCCCTGCAGGGCCTGCGGCAGGCCGGCCACGCTGCCGTCCTCTGCCGGTGCCGCGCCGACCTCGAGCGCCGTCGCGGCGAAGGTGTTGCCGGTGCGCGTGCCCTCGAGCGTGACCTGCGCGCCGGCCTCGGGCGCCTCGACACCGTCGGGCAGCGTCACGAGGATGCGCCCCTCGGGCGTGGCGACCACGACCTGGTCGCCGAAGCGGTCGGCGACCGATCCCGACAGCTGCGCGTCCTGCGCGGCGAGCGGCGCGCCGAACGGCGCGGACAGGGCGATCGCGGCGATGGTGGCGGCAAGGGTGCGTCTCATGGTTGGTCTCCTTCGGGTTCCAAGATGCGGGCACCATGGCCGATTCGTCCCGAATGCAGCCGCAACCGCGCCGTTTGGGTTCCGTTGAGCATCCGCGCACTATATCGGAAGCCATGCGATTGTCCGCCCTGCCCCTGCTCTGCCTCTGCCTTTCGCTCGGCGCGACCGCGGCCGCCGGCGACCCGCCGCGCGACGCCGTGCCGATCGGTCCCGCCGCCGCGCTCGACTGCGCGGCCGCGCGCTATCGCGGCGAGGCGCTGCGCCTGCGCGACGACGAGGACGGGCTGGTGCAGGAGCTGCGCTGGCTCACGCCCGCGGGCAACGTCCTGCAGATCGAGCTGACCGGCCCCGGCTGCCGCTTTCTCGAGGTCAAGGGCGTGGGCCAGTCCGAGGCGCGCATCCTGCCGGGCGGCCAGCGGTGAAGGTGCTCGTGGTCGAGGACGAGCGCGACCTCGCGGCGCAGATCGGCACGGCGCTGACCGAGGCCGGCTACACGGTCGAGACCGCGCATGACGGCGAGGCGGGCGAGTTCCTGGGCGCGACCGAGACGATCGGCGCCGCAGTGCTGGATCTCGGCCTGCCCGGTCTCGACGGAATCGAGGTGCTGCGGCGCTGGCGCGGCGCGGGGCACGATTTTCCCGTCCTCATCCTGACCGCGCGCGACGCCTGGTCGGACAAGGTCGCGGGCTTCCGCGCCGGGGCCGACGACTACGTGCTCAAACCTTTCCGGATGGAGGAGGTGGTGCTGCGGCTCGGCACGCTGGTGCGGCGCGCGGCAGGCCACGCGACCTCGGAACTCTCCGCCGGCGCGCTCGTCCTCGACATGGCGACGGGGCTCGTGACGCTCGACGGGATGCCGGTGCGGCTCACCGCGTTCGAGGGCAAGCTCCTGCGCTTTCTCCTGCTGCAGAAGGGCCGCGTGGTCAGCCGGGCCGAGCTTTCCGAACACATGTACGACCGCGACTCCGACCGCGACTTCCGTTCGATGGAGGTGGTGATCGGTCGTCTGCGCCGGAAGATCGGCGAGGCGCGGATCGAGACCCGCCGCGGCGAGGGGTACCGGCTCCTGCCCGCAGATCCCGGGCAATGAGCGCAGGCTCGATCCGCGGCCGGCTCCTCTTCTGGTCGGGCGCGTTGACCGCGGCGGCCCTCGTGCTCGCCTGGATCGCGCTGTCGGCGGTCCTGTCGGACTTCGTGACGCGCCGGCTCGAGGCGGAACTGGCAGCCGGCGCGCGGGCGGTCATGGCGGCGGCGGAATGGGACGCGGCCGGGCGTTTCGACGTGATCCCGGCACCGGCCGATCCCCGGTTCGAGCGGCCGCTCTCGGGCTGGTACTGGCAGGTGAGCGATGGCACCGAGGTCCTCGCCCGGGCGCCGTCGCTCGTCACCGGCGATCTCGGACCCGACGGCGCGCGCGGGATCGGCCCCGACGGCGCCGCGCTCATCGCGCACCGCGCGCGGTTCACCGCGCCGGGCGACGGGCGGACGCTGACCGTCGCCGTCACGCTGCCCGCGGCCGAGGCGGCGGCGGAGCTCGCCACCGTGCGCCGCCCGCTTCTCGTGGCGCTGGCGGTCCTCGGCGCGGGCCTGCTCGTCGCGCAGGTCGTGGCGGTGCGGGCGGGGCTTCGCGACCTCACGCGCTTCGCGCGGTCGGTGGCGCAGGTCCGCGACGGAACGACGGGCACCGTCCCACGCCCCGCCGCCGCAGAGTTGCGCCCGCTCGCCGACGAACTCGACCGCCTGATCGCCGCACGGGCGGCGCAGGTCGAGCGGGCGCGCGCGCATGCGGGCGACCTCGCCCACGCGCTCAAGACGCCGCTCGCGGTCCTGTCGAACCGCGCAGGCCCCGAGGAGGCCGCGCTGATCGCGCGCATGGACCGCATCATCCGCTGGCATCTCGACCGCGCACGCGCCTCGGCGGCGGGGCTCGATCCGGCGGCCCATTGCGCCGTCGCGCCCGCGCTGCAGGACGTGGCGCTGGTGCTCGCCCCCGGGGCGCGGCGACAAGGCATCGCGCTCGACGTCCGCGCCGAGGGCGCGCCGGATTTCCGCGGCGATGCGGAGGACCTGATCGAGATCGTGGGGACCCTGGCCGAGAACGCCGTCGCCTGGGCGGCGGCCCGCGTGCGCATCACCGCCGCGGCGGGCGCGGGCGGCCTCGTGATCGACGTCGCCGATGACGGCCCCGGCATCCCCGCCCCGGACCGCGACCGCCTGCTCGCGCGCGGCGCGCGGCTCGACGAGAGCACGCAGGGCCACGGGCTCGGCCTGGCGATCGCGGCGGACCGGGTGCGCGCCTATGGCGGGACGCTGGTGCTCGACCGGGCCGACCTCGGCGGGCTTCTTGCGCGCGTGACCCTGCCCGCGCGGGGCTAGGCTGCCGGGGGCCGCGCGGGCAGGACCAGCCGCACCACCTGGCTCTGGCCGGAGCTGGCGTCGAAGACGACCGTGCCGCCCAGACGTTCCATCGCGCTCGCCACGATCGAGAGGCCGAGCCCGCTGCCCTGCGGCCCGCTCGTGCGACCGCGCGCGAAACGCTCGGTCACCCTGTCGCGCAGCTCGGGCGGGATGCCTTGCCCCTCGTCGCGCACGACGATCGTGAGGAGCCGGTCGTCGCACAGCGGCGACACCGTGACCCGGCCCCCGGGCGGCGAGGCGAGGATGGCGTTCTCGACCACGTTGCGCAGCGCCGCGCGCAAGAGGAAGGGGTTGGTCTCGAACGGGTGCCCGATATCCTTTCGGGTCAATGCGAGCGTCACGTCCCGTCCGCGCGCGAGCATGTCGAGGTCGTCGAGCGTCCCGGCCACGAGCTCGGCCGTGTCGGTGGGCTCGATCGCGTCCTCGGTCCGTTCGACCGCGGCAAGCTCGAGCAGCTGGCGCACCATGCGGTCGGTGCGGTCGACCGAGATCTCGATCGCCCGCAGGGCGCCGTCGCGGGTCGCGGGGTCCTCCGCCATGCGCAGCACCTGCGCCTGCGTCCGGAGCCCCGCGAGCGGCGTCTTGAGCTCGTGCGCGGCATAGGTGGTGAAGTCGCGCTCGACGTCGCGCGCCGCCGCCACCCGGGCGAAGAGCGTGTCGAGCGCCCGGCGTACGGGGCGGATCTCGCGCGGGGCAGGCCCGGCGGGCAGCGGGCTGAGGTCCGCGGGCGCGCGGGCGCGCAGTGCCTCGGCCAACCGGTCGAGCGGCGCGAGGCCGCGCGCCACGCTGATCCAGATGAGCGCCGCGAGGATCGGCAGGATCACCGCCGCGGGCAGGAGCAGGCCCTCGAGCACGTCGCGCACCAGCCGGTCGCGCACGGCGAGACTGTCGCCCACCATCACGCGCACGCCGAGCTCGGGATTGACCACCGTGTAGACGCGCCAAGGCTCGCCATCGACGATCGATACCGAGTAGCCCTCCTGCCCGGACCCGGTCAGTTCCGCCTCGGGCGCGCCGCCCGAGCGGCCCACCATCGTGCCGTCGAGCGACCAGATCTGGCAGGAGAGCTGCCGCGAATATCCCGAGGGCGCGGGCATCGGCACCGGGACCGGCGCGCCGCCGGCGCGGGCGACCTCGATGCGGTGGTCGGAGATGAGCGAGGACACCATGGTCGCGGCCTCGGCGAGCCGCGCGTCGAGCACGCGCTCGACCTCGGCACGGGTGGAGTTCTGGATCCACAGCGCCGCCGACAGCCAGACGGCCCCGGTGGCGAGCGCGAGGATCGCGAACAGTCTCAGCCGGATCGAGATGGCGCGTCCTCCCCGGTGGCGAGGCGGTAGCCGAGGCCCCGCACGGTTTCGATGACACCGCGGCCGAGCTTGGCGCGCAACTTGTGCACGTGGACCTCGACGGTGTTGCTCTCGATCTCCTCCTGCCAGCCATAGAGCCGCTCCTCCAGCGCCTCGCGGGACAGGATGTGGCCGGGACGCTCCATGAGGGCGTGCAGGATCGCGAACTCGCGGCGCGAGAAGCGCAGCGCGGCGTCGCCCCGCCGCCCCGTCAGCGTGGCCGGATCGATCGAGAGCCCGTTGTGCGCGAGCCCCGCGCTGGCCCGCCCCTCGCCCCGGCGCAGCATGGCCCGCAGCCGCGCCGCGAGCTCGTCGAGGTCGAAGGGCTTGCCGAGATAGTCGTCCGCGCCGGCATCGAGGCCGCGCACGCGGTCCTTGACCCGGTCGCGCGCGGTCAGGAGGAGGACCGGCAGCGCCGAGCCCCGCGCCCTCAGTTCGGCCAGCAGGTCGAGCCCAAGCCCGTCTGGCAGCATGATGTCGAGCACCAGCCCCTCGAAATCGGTCGTGGCGAGCGCCGCGCGGGCATCCGCGAGCGTCTCGACCCGGTCGGCGGTGAACCCCGACAGGCGCAGTCCGACCGACAGGCCGTCGGCCAGCACCTCGTCGTCCTCCACGATCAGAACGCGCATCTCGTCTCCATGGCCGGGGCTCTCGCCCGCGAACCTTAAGGCTGGCTTAAGCTGCGGCGTCCAGTCCCGGCACCATGACGATGCCGCGATTCCCCCGGGCCGCCCTCGCCGCCCTCCTGATGCTGTCCGCCGGCGCCGCCGCGGCACAGCCTGCCCCCGACCCGCTGCCGGCCGAGAAGGCCTTCGCGCTCACGGTGCGCGACGACGCGTCCGGTCTTTCCCTAACCTGGGAGATCGCGGAGGGCTACTACCTCTACCGCGACCACCTGCGCGCCGAGGGCCCCGACGGCGCCCCGGTCGCGGTCGAGACCCCGCCCGGCACGCGGAAGGACGACCCGACCTTCGGCGAGACGGAGATCTACCGCGACCGGCTTCAGGCCCGCATCGCCCCGGCCGCGGGACCCGTGACGCTCACCTGGCAGGGTTGCCTCGAGGACAGCATCTGCTACCCGCCGCAGACGCGCGTCATCGGCGCCGCGGCGGAGGACACCGGCCGGGCGCCGGACGTCGCCCCGGCCCGGGACCGGGATATCGTGCTCGCCGCCGATCCGGGGCTCCTCGACGGGCTCTCGGCCCGGGGCGGCGCCGGGCTCGTGGTCGCGGGCTTCCTGGGCTTCGGGCTGCTCCTCGCCTTCACCCCGTGCGTCTTTCCCATGGTGCCGATCGTCGCCGGCATGGTGACGGGCCGCGGCGCGGAGGTGGGCGCGCGGCGCGGCCTCGCGCTCTCGGGCGCCTACGTGATCGCGATGGCCTCGGCCTTCGCGCTCCTCGGGGTCGTGGCGGCATGGTCTGGGCGGAACCTCCAGGCCGTGCTGCAATCGCCGCCCGCCATCGGGGTCGCCGCGGCGCTCTTCGTCCTCCTCGCGCTGTCGATGTTCGGCCTCTTCGAGCTGCAGGTCCCCCGCGCGCTCTCCTCGCGCCTGTCGCGCGTGCAGGGCCGGCAGGGATCGCTGGGAGGCGCGGCGCTCCTCGGGGCCACCTCGGCGCTGATCGTCGGGCCGTGCGTGACCGCGCCCCTCGCCGGCGCGCTGCTCTACATCGCGCAGACGGGGGACGTGATGCTCGGCGCGCTCGCGCTCTTCGCGCTGGGTCTCGGCCAGGGCCTGCCGCTTCTCGCCGTGGGGGCGTTCGGGCCACGGATCCTGCCGCGCTCGGGGCCGTGGATGGAAGGCGCGCGCCGGGTCTTCGGCATGGTCTTTCTCGGCTTCGCGATCTGGCTCGCGGGCCGCGTGCTGCCCGGCACGGTGACCCTCGCGCTCTGGTCGGCGCTGCTGATCGGCGCGGGCGCGCTGCTGGCCACGGGCCCGCGCGGCAGCCGGGCCGGCCGTCCGGGCCGGGCCCTCGGCGCGATCCTGCTCCTTGCGGGCGCGCTGCAGGGCGCGGGTGCAGCGGTGGGCGGGGACGACCCGCTGCGCCCGCTCGCCCCCTTCGCGGGCGACGCCCGGCGGGCACCGGACGAGGCATCCGCCTTCACCACCGTGCGGAGCGCGCCCGCGCTCGAGGCCGTGCTCGCAGGCGAAAGCCGTCCGGCGCTCGTCTACGTGACCGCCGGGTGGTGCACGACCTGCCGCGCCATCGAGCGCGGACCGCTTGCCGACCCCGCGGTGCAGGACGCCCTCGGTAGGCTCGCCCCGGTCAAGGTCGACGTGACCGAGGCCGGCGCCGCGAGCCGCGAGGTGCTCGACCTCCTCGGCGCCGCGGGCCCGCCCACCATGGTGTTCCTCGACGCCGACCGCGCCGAGGCCCCGGGCAGCCGCATCGTCGGGGATACCGACAGCGCCGCGATGCTGGCCTCGATCGCCGAGGCCACCCGATGAACACGGTGTCGCTCGGCCCCCTCGTTCTCGACGGCGACCGCGCGGCCGCACTCGTCGGGATCGGCCTCTTCCTCGTCGCGGTCGAGATCGCGGACCGCGTCGGCGGCCGGCGGGGCACGACGGCCGCGCTCGGCCCCCATGCCTGGCTTCTCCTCGCCGCGTGCATCGTCGCGGCCCGCGCGGGCTTCGTCGCGGCCCATGCGGAGAGCTTCGCCGCCGCGCCGCGCGACGCGCTGAAGGTCTGGCAGGGCGGGTTCTCCCTCGCGGCCGGGGCAGTCGGCGGCGGGGTCGCGGCCCTCGTCCTCGTGCGCAGATCGCCTCGGCGCGCCCTGCCCCTCGTCGCGTCTGCCGCCCTCGCGCTCGGCGGGACCGCTGCGGTCAGCGCCGCGTTGCCCGACCCGCGCGGCGCCCTCCTGCCCCGGGTCGACGCGACCGACCTCTCGGGCGCGCCGGTCGAGATCGGCGCGGCGGGGGGACCGCTGGTCCTGAACCTCTGGGCCGGCTGGTGCCCGCCCTGCCGGCGCGAGATGCCGATGATGGTCGCCGCGGCAGGGATGGAAGATGCGCCGCGCTTCCTCTTCGTGAACCAGGGCGAGGATGCGGGCACCGTCGCGCGCTTCCTCGCTTCCGCGGGCCTGCCCGGTCGCGACGTGGCGCTCGACCGCGAGGCGCGCCTCATGGCCGCGCTCGGCGCCGAGGGGCTGCCGGTGACCGTCTTCGTCGACGCCGCCGGTCGCCTGCACGACACCCATACCGGCGAGATCTCCCGCGCCGCCCTCGCGGCGGGGATGCGCCGCATCGTGAAGGACACCGAATGACCTACCCGTCCGCCCGCGCGCTCTGCTGCGCGATGGTCCTCCTGCTGTCCGCCTGCGCGCCGGCGCTACCCCCAAGGGACGACGCGGACCCGGCCGCCTCGCCGGCCAGGCCCGGGCCCGACGCCGCCACCCGCGCCATGTACGCAGCCGTCGAGGACGGCGGCCGCACCGTGCCCGCCATCGACCCGGCCTATCTTTCCGAGGCGCGCAAGCGGCAGGAGGTGGCCTATTTCGCACCGCATCCGCCCGGCACCCTCGTCGTCGACCCGGGCGCGAAGCGGCTCTACCGGCTGCTTGGGGACGACCGTGCCATGCGCTACACCGTCGCCGTGGGCGCGGCCGGCTACGGGTTCTCCGGCGAGGCGACGGTCCCCTACACGCGCGACTGGCCCGGCTGGACGCCGACGCAAAACATGATCCGCCGAGAGCCCGGGAAGTACGCGCAATTCGCGGGCGGCGTCGAGGGCGGCCTCGACAATCCGCTCGGCGCGCGTGCCCTCTACCTCTTCCGCGACGGGCGCGACACGCTCTACCGCATCCATGGCACGCCGAGCCCGTGGACCATCGGCCAAGACGCCTCGTCGGGCTGCATCCGCATGTTCAACCAGGACGTCATGCACCTCGCGGACGAGGTCGACAGCGGCACCCGCGTCATCGTGCTGCCGCGCGGCGAGAGCGGCCGCTGGACATCTCCCTCATCCGCCGATCCCACCCGTCCCGAACCGACAGGAGACCTTCCATGACACTGAACCGCCGCAGCCTTCTCAGCGCCGCCGGAGCCCTCGGCCTCGGTGCGGGCGCCGGTGCCGTCGCGCTCTGGCCCGCCCTGGGCGGCGCGCAGCCGCTCACCGTCGACGCGGTGCTGAACGATCCCGACGCCCCGGTTCAGGGCAATCCCGGCGGCGATGTCACGCTGGTCGAGTTCTTCGACTACCAGTGTCCGTTCTGCAAGCGCATGCACCCCATGCTCGAGGACGTTGTGACCGAGGACGGCGGCGTGCGTCTGGTGATGAAGGACTGGCCGATCTTCGGGCCGCCCTCGCTCCGCGCGAGCCAGCTTGCCCTCGGCGCGGTGGCCCTCGGCGCCTACCCGGACGTGAACCGGGCGCTGATGGCCACCGAGGCCCGGCTCGACGCGGGCCAGGTCGACGCGGCCGTCGCGTCGGTCGTGCCGGTCCGGCGCGCCATGGACGCCTATCGCGCGGCACGCGGCACCTGGGACGCGCTCCTAGACCGCAACGATGCCCAGGCGACGGCGCTCGGCTTCCGCGGGACGCCCGCCTTCGCCATCGGCACCACGCTCTATGCCGGTGCCCTCGACCGCGCGACGCTTCGCGCCGCGATCTCGACGGCACGCGCCGAGACCTGACCCCCGTTCCGCCGGTCCGCCGACCGTGGCCGGCCCGCAAGAAGGAGACCCAGATGACCACACGGATCACCCGCCGGGGCGCGCTCGCGCTCGGACTGGCCGCCGCCGCAGGGCTCGCGGCGCCCGCGCGCCTGCACGCCGACGTCGCCCGCCGCAACGTCTCGAGCTTTTCGATGCAGGACTGGCGCGACCATTTCGATGCGCTCGGCAAGGCGGCGATCGTGGCCGACACCACGTCGCGCGCGCTGCACTTCTGGAATCACGACGGCACCGATTACCGTATCTTCCCGACCTCGGTCCCGATCTCGGAGGAACTGACCAAGCGCGGCTACACCGAGATCGTGCGCAAGAAGGTCGGCCCCTCGTGGACGCCCACGCCCTCGCAGCTCGAACGCTACCCCGACTGGAAACCGATCGGCCCGGGCCCCGAGAACCCGCTCGGCACGCATGCCATGTATCTCGGCTGGCCCGCCTACATCATCCACGGCACCCACGACACGCGGAAGATCGGCCGCCGGTCGTCCGACGGCTGCATCGGGCTCTACAACGACATGATCGAGGAGCTTTACGCGCTCTGCCCCGTCGGCACGCAGGTCCGCGTGATCTGACGCCGCGGGCCCGCCGTCGCGCCCGCCCTCCGGCCTGTCAGAGAGGGCGGCGCAGGCGCTCGAGGTGCCCGGCCCGCACGGCGTCGGGATGGATGACGCCCAGTTGCGCCGGCACGCGGGCCAGCTTGAGGATGCGTGCGATCGCGAAGCGATGCCTGCCGCCACCCGAGCGCAGGGCCGCGCCGTCCCGCCCGACATGCACGAAGATGCCCCCGTGTTCGCGACGGAAATGCTCGGGCAGCTCCCGCTGGGACCGGAGCCGCCCGGTCCGGAGCGCTTCCTCGTAGACGCGATCGAGGGTCTCGTACCGGGCGTGCACGTCCCGGGACGTGCGCAATCCCTCGGAGACCCCCTTTTCCGCGATGATGGCCAGATGGTAGTCGACGATCCCCGTCTCGGCCCAGCTCAGGCCGCGAACGAAATGGTCGTGGATGACACGCGCCGCACGGGTTTCGGGGAGCGGGGCGCGCGACAGGTCCCAGTCGCCGGCGACGACCACGCCGCTGTGCCTGCGCTTGAACACCGGCGCCGCCGCGCCCCTGTCCTCAACATAGACATGGCGGACATCGAGCGGAGAGACGTAGATGCACTCGTCGCTGAGCGGCGCACCGGGTCCGAAGCGCCACTTGTTCACGTGATCCCGGAGCACCTTGTGAGGCACGCGCGCGGCGATCCGGCGTTGCAGCTTCCCGGGTTTTCGGACTGGGACGTCTGTAAGAGCCATTCCGGGCCCCCATTTCAGGCAGATCGCAGATCGCTCGGTGGATTGTAACAGAATTGCAAAACCAGATCGCCGCAGAGGGGTCAACAGCGGGCCGATCACAGCCGCATGTGCGGCCGTGTCCGGGGCTGCACGCTGGGCCCGCGCCGGAGCGTCCGACCGGCGTCCTCAGCGGGTCCGCGCGGCGCGGGCGAGTTCGCGGGCGAGGTCGACGAAGACCTTGAACGCCGCGGGCGGGTTGCGCCGGCTCGGGTAGTAGAGGCAGAGCGGCGAAAGTGGCGGCAGCCACGGCTCGAGCACGGACACGAGCCGGCCCGCCTCGATGTCCGCGCGCACGTCGTGCTCCATGAAATAGCCGATGCCGAGGCCGTCGAGCACGGCGAGGCGCGCGAGGCTGGCCTCGTCGAGCGTGATCGGCCCGTCGACGTCCACCTGGACCGGCTGCCCCTCGGCGTCGAACGGCCAGCGGAACAGCGCGCCGTTCGGCAGGCGCGTGCGGATGCAGGGATGCGCGCGCAGGTCGGACGGCACGCGGGGCGGGTCGCGGGTGTCGAAATAGGCGGGCGTTGCGACCACCGCGTGGCGGCGGGCGGGACCGAGCGGGATGGCGATCATGTCGCTCGGCACGAGATGTTCGCTGCGCACCCCGAAATCGAAGCCGTCCGCGACGATGTCGGTCAGGGCCCCCTCGGTCACGAGATCGATCCGAACCCCGGGAAAGCGTTTCAGGAACTCGAGGACGAGCGGTACGAGGATCTCGCGGCCGGCGGTGGCGAAGGTGTTGATGCGCAGGGTGCCGGACGGCGTCTCCTGCTCTGCGCGCGCGGTGTCGAGCGCTTGGTGGATGTCCCTGAGGGCCGGGCTGACCTGGTCGACGAACATCTGCCCGGCCCCCGTCAGCGAGACGCTGCGCGTCGTGCGGTTGAAGAGCCGGACGCCCAGCTGTTCCTCGAGCTTCGAGACCGCGCTGCTGAGGGCGCTCGTCGACATGCCCACGTCGAGCGCGGCCGCGCGGAACGACCCCCTGCGCGCGATCGCCAGAACGGCGTCGAAATCGGCCAGCCTGTATCGCGTCATTGTCCCGAAAACCAGGATTCCTCATGCGGAGTCATCCCGCTTATCCGCACGATGTCAAAGCCCTAAATCCGTCTCACGCAGCATCGACTGCGGAAAAGAGGAGACCGACCATGACTATCGAGCTTCCGGACGTGATCGCCGCCTATTTCTCGGCCGACAAGACGGGCGACGCCCGGGCGATCTCGGAGTGCTTCACGTTCGATGCCGTCGTCGTCGACGAAGGCAACACCTATGCGGGGCGCGAGGCGATCCGGCAGTGGATGGCGAACGCGTCCACGCAATACACCTACACCGTCGAGCCCTTCGCGCTGGAGGAGGACGGCGCGCGCAGCGTCGTGACCAGCCGCCTCGTCGGCACCTTCCCGGGAAGCCCGGTGGACCTGCGCTACCGCTTTGTCCTCCGCGACGACAAGATCGCCGAGCTGGAGATCGTGCCATGACCGGCTTCCTGACCCTGACGGGAAAGCGGGCGCTCGTGACCTCCGGCACGCGCGGGGCCGGTGCGGCCACCGTGGCGCTGTTCCGGGATCTCGGCGCCGACGTGCTGACCACGGCGCGGACGCGGCCGCCGGAGCTGCCGGCGTCGCGATTCGTTGCGGCCGATCTCACGCGGGCCGAGGGCTGCGCCGAGGTGGCCGATGCCGTGCGTACGCGGCTGGGCGGCGTGGACATCGTCGTGCACATGCTCGGCGGCTCCTCGGCGCCCGCCGGCGGATACGCGGCGCTCGACGACGCGGAATGGCGGCGCGAGCTCGACCTGAACCTGATGCCGGCGGTCCGTCTCGACCGCGCGCTGGTGCCCGCGATGGTGGCGCAGGGCGGTGGCGTCGTGATCCACGTGACCTCCATCCAGCGGGAGCTGCCGCTGCCCGAGGCGACCACGGCCTACGCCGCAGCCAAGGCGGCGCTGTCCACCTACAGCAAGAGCCTATCGAAGGAGGTCTCGCCCAAGGGTGTCAGAGTGGTGCGGGTCTCGCCGGGCTGGATCGAGACGGAGTCCTCCGTGGCGCTGGCGGAACGGCTGGCGGCCGAGCACGGCACCGACGTCGAGGCGGGCCGCAGGATGATCATGGACTCGCTGGGAGGGGTCCCGATCGGCCGCCCGTCGACGCCCGCGGAGATCGCGAACCTCGTCGCGTTTCTCGCCTCCGACCGCGCGGGCACGATCACGGGCACCGAATACGTGATCGATGGCGGCACCGTGCCCACGGCGTGAGCTCAGTTGCGTGACGCGGGGGGCGTTTCGACGGAGTCGTCCTGCGCGTCCCGCGTCCACACCTCGAACCCGGTCAGGGTATTCGGGCCGAAGGTCTGGGTCAGGGGCACATCGGCGGCATCGCGGCCGCGCGCGATGAGGATCCGCCCCACCCGTCGCGTGTTGTTCCGCGGATCGAAGACCCACCAGCGGCCGCCGAGAAAGACCTCCATCCACGCGGCGAAATCGTCGGGCGCGTGGGGCGGCGGCTCGCCGAGTTCGCTCAGGTAGCCCGTGCAGTAGCGCGCGGGGATGTTCATGCAGCGGCAGAACGCGATCGCGAGATGCGTGAAGTCCCGGCAGACGCCCTGCCGCCCGGACAGGGTTTCGGATGCGGTGCGGGTCGCGCTGGCCTTCATGTAGTCGAACGCGACGGTGGTGTGTACGTAATCGCAGATCGCCTGCACGCGCGCCCAACCCTGAGGCGTGTTCTCGAACAGGCGCCAGGCTTCCTCCGATAGGAGGTCGGTGTCGCAGTAGCGGCTGCCCAGGAGGTAGATCAGCGTTTCGAAGGGCAGATCCTGGACTGCCTGCTGCGGGGCGTCGGGCGCCACGGCATCGGGGTGCCCCCCGTCGCGGAAGATCCCGTCGGTCGACAGGGTGAACTCGCCCGCCGGCGCCACCATCCGCGTGCACCAGTTGCCGAAGCCGTCGCGGTAGCTTTCGAGCGGCACGCTCGGCGTGGTCACGAGGTAGTCCGCGCGTTCGAGGTCGCCGAAACGCGAATAGTGCACGTTCAGGATGGCGATGAGCGGCGTCGGCTGGGTCAGCCGGTAGCGCAGGCGGCAGCCAAGCCTGATCCGCAACGCGGGCATGTCGCGCGGTTCGGAGGTGGTCGGTCTATCGTCCAAGGACGCACTCCCCGCCCGAGCGTTGAAAGCTGGTGTCGCAACTCCACCGGTTCCCGGACCGGTCGAGATGCGCGTTCGCGGGCACGTCGATGGCGACGCAGGTGTCGTCCCTCGCCTCGAACCCCCGCTCGCACCGCCATCCCGGTCCGTAGGCCTCGGGGTCGAGGAAGGCATTCGCGGGAAGCGTGATGGGATCGCAGCGGCCGTCGACCGCGAAGAACCCCCTCTCGCAGACCCAGGCGGCGCCATAGCCCGTGTTGGTGAGGTAGCCGTTCTCGGGCACCGGGATCGGCACGCAGGCATCGACCGACGCGGTGTAGCCGCGCGCGCAGGCCCAGCCGGTGCCGGCCATGTCGCTGGTCAGGTAGGCGTTTTCCGGAAGGACGACGGGCACGCAGGTCTCGCCGTCCTGGCGGTAGCCGCGGTCGCATTGCCAGTCGAACCCCGACGAGCGCAGATGCGCGTTCGCGGGCACGGCGATCGCGACGCAGGTTGTGCCGTCCGCGTCCTCGTATCCGCGCCGGCATGCCCAGCCCGACCCGTAGGACCGCCCCGTCGCATAGGCGTTCTCGGGGACGTCGACGGCCGTGCAGCCCGCCCCGTCGACCCGGTACCCCAGCACGCAGTCCCACCCGCCGCCGTAGCTCCGGGCCTCGGCGTGGTCCGGCACCGGGCCGGTGCCATCCTGCGCCAGGACCGGGGCCGCGAGGCCGGGAAACATGCCGGCTGCGACCAGCATGGCGCGAGGGATGCCGGGCCTCAGCCATCGGGGAGTAGACATGATCCGTCCTCCTGCGGAGAAAGCGCCGCGTCGCTGTGAAAGCCTTCCCGGGTCGCAGCGAGCTGCCGGCACAGCGCCTTTTCCGTCACCGGGGGCACGGGGCCCCCGGCGCCTCGGGTCACGCGGCCAGGCGCACCGACCGGCCGCCCGAACGGCGGCGGGGCTGCCGCCTGTCGCGCGGCTTCGCGCTGCCGGTCATCGCCTCCCAGGGGCGGCCGCCGGCAATCTCGACACGCATGCCGAGCACCTTCTCGATCGCCTTGAGTTCCGACACCTCGTCGGCGGCGCAGAACGCGATCGCGCGGCCGCTGGTGCCGGCGCGGGCCGTGCGGCCGATCCGGTGGACGTAGTTTTCCGGCACGTTCGGCAGGTCGTAGTTGTAGACGTGTCCGACGCCCGGGATGTCGATGCCGCGCGCCGCGACATCCGTCGCGACAAGCACCCGCACCGATCCGTCCCGGAAGGCCGTGATGGCCCGGTCACGCTGCCCCTGGCTCTTGTTGCCGTGGATCGAGGTTGCCGCGAAGCCCGCGCGATCGAGCGACTTCATCAGCCGCTCGGCGCCGCGCTTGGTCCGCGAGAAGACCAGCGCGCGGTCGTCGCGATGCCCGTCCAGGAGCTCGATCAGCAGGTCCTGCTTCTGCTCGGAGGCGACGAAATGCACGCTGTGGGCGACCTTGTCCGCGACCTTGCCCGGCGGCGAGGCCTCGACGCGGACGGGATCGTCGAGGTAGTCGCGCGACAGGTCCGCCATCGTCTTCGGCATCGTGGCCGAGAACATCATGGTCTGCCGCTCTTTGCCCAGCATCCGCGCGATCCGGCGCAGCGCGTGCACGAAGCCGATGTCGAGCATCTGGTCGGCCTCGTCGAGCACCAGGAACCGTGTCCTGTCGAGCAGGATGTCGCCGCGTTCCATCAGGTCGATCAACCGTCCCGGCGTCGCCACGAGGACGTCGGTGCCGCGGGAAAGCTTCTGCGCCTGCGCCGAGATCGACTTGCCGCCGACCACGAGCATGATGCGCAGATCGTCCGTCAGGCCCTGCAGGTTCTGGGCGATCTGCCCCGCCAGCTCGCGCGTCGGCGCCAGGATGAGGCCGCGCGCCGATTTCGGCGCGGGCCGTTCCTGGGCCTTGGACAGCGCGACCACCAGCGGGATGCCGAAGGCCGCGGTCTTTCCGGTGCCGGTCTGGGCGATGCCGAGGATGTCGCGGCCCGCGAGCGCATGCGGAATGGCCTGTGTCTGTATGGCGGTGGGGGTCGTCAGTCCCAGGGCGTCGAGCCGCGAGACGAAGCGAGCACTGAGCCCGAGTTCTTGAAAGGTCATGGTGATCCTTGTCCGGACCCCGCGGGTCCGGTGTCGCCGCCCGGCACGTGAGGCGCCAGGCGAGACGGGGTGTACCCGGGGCAGCCGGACCCGACACCGCATTGCGTCGAGACCCGCCCTGAGCGGGGTCCCCCCTACGTGATGTGGGAAAACGGTGTGTCACGGCCGGGGGCGGCTGAGGGCCGCCTGCTCACGCGGCAGAGCGATGACACTGGATGGCAGGTGGGGCCGGTCCGCCGCTTTGTCAATGGCGGACGGCCCGGGACGCGGCGAAGTTTCCACGCGGCGCGATTGTCCTTGCGTTCTGAGCCGCAAGGGCCCATGTGTGTCGAGCCAACGTTATTCTCTGCGACCCTCTGCTTCCGTTCAACCGGCTTCAGTAGATCTCTCAGTCTGACTTTGCCGGGCTGCCGCATCCTGCGGGCAGCACTCTGAACAGGAGACCACGGATATGGCCAATGGCACCGTGAAATGGTTCAATTCCACTAAAGGCTTCGGCTTCATCGAGCCCGCATCGGGTGGCAAGGACGTCTTCGTGCACATCTCGTCCGTCGAGCGTGCAGGCCTGACCGGCCTCGCCGATGCACAGAAGGTGACCTACGACGTCGAATCCGGCCGTGACGGCCGTGAGAGCGCGATCAATCTCGCCCTCGCCTGATCGATCTTTCCGGGCGCCCCCCGCGGGCGCCCGGACCGCACCAACGATCCCCGGTCCCTCGCCCAGGACGCGTCTGCAGCACGCGGTGGGGCGCGCGGCCCGAACGGGCACCAAGCGTACGCCTGCCCGCGCCACGTCCACCGGTTCTTGGCCACAGGCGCGCCGGTTCGTCGATCCTACCGAACGTAACGTGCGCCATTCCGCCATGGGGGCATGCCTGCCGCCATCCGGTCTCTCGGTGTGCGCCTCCTGCCGCCTTCCCTACGTGTTCCGCGTCTCTCGCGCACCGGCCCGGTCGCGCGGGCCGATCCCCGGCGAGAACCGGCGTCGCGCAGGGCTTCCAGCCTTCGCAGGTCCCATCATCCTTTCGGAGACAGCCACATGACGCCTTCCAGCACCAAAGCGCGTACCGCCGCGGGCCACAGCCTCTTCCAGCCCAAGAAGAAGGAGAAGGCCGAGGAACGGTCGTCCGACCTGCCGGTCGCGATCCAGCTGGGAGAACACGGCAGGTACCAGATCAAGTCCGGGCTGCTGTCCGGGGAATACGTGGCGCGCGCCTTCCCCAAACCGCCGAGCAACGCCCGCGGGCTGATTGCCGAGGCGAAAGGCGCCACGGAAGAGGCCGCGATCGCCGCCCTGCACCAGGTCCTCGAGACACGCGAGGTCCGCAGGACCGAGGATCGCCGGGTCGACGAGGCGACGGGGTCGACGATCCTCAGCCCCGAGGAATATGTCGAGGCCCTGAGCCAGGTTGCCCTGTCGCGGCCGCAGCGCGCGCTCCTGACGGCGCTCGCCTTCGCCGATGCCGGCGGGCTGACGGAAGCGAGCCTGGCGCGCGCGGCGGGCTACAAGTCCCGCGCATCCGCCAACCGCGCCTTCGCGTCCGCCGGCCTGCTGATCGGCACCTATCTTTCCGTCGAAACCAGCGCGATGAACCTTCCGAGCGAACCCGACGGGGCGACGCTGCTGGGCTATCGCGGCACGCAGCGGAACGACGACGACCCGGGAAACTGGATCCTCCACGCCGAGGTCCGCGACGCCGTGCGCTCCGTCCTCTGAGCGGAACCGCCCGGCAAGTATCCGCCACTCGGCCGATGCAGCAGACGGCATGCATTAGCTAACGCCGCGCCATGACGCATGACACGTGGAGTTTGGTGCCCATCCGCAGAGTGGCGGCCGCTGTCCGGACGGCACGCCCTCGACAAACGCCCGGCAGGCCGACGTCGTGCGGGCTCAGGCGCGCGCGCTCGATGCGTCGATCTCCTCTGCGAGTTGCCGGCACTTGGCGCGTGCCCATTCGTGCGCATCGGAACCGAACAGCAACCGCCGCGCAGGGGCGGGAGAAGACGCTTCAGCGACGATCAGGGCGGAAAGCCCCTCGGGATCGTTCTGCTGCGCCCCGTTCGCTTCTGCGATGAAGGTTCGGAAACCGGCCACCGCCTCGGCATAGTCCGGAATGTGCGAATTGCCCTGGCGAGCAGTGGACGGATCAAGGAAGTTCGTGCGCATCATCCCCGGCTCGACGATGAGAGAGCGGATGCCGAGCGGTGCGATCTCCTCGGCGAGGCCCTCCATCCAGCCCTCGAGCGCGAACTTGGACGCCGCGTAGACCGATCCGCCGGGATTCGAGACGAGGCCGTTCACCGACGAGATGGTGATCACGAGGCCCGATCGCTGTCGGCGCATGGTGGGCAGTACCGCGCGCGCAACGGTCATCGCCCCGAAAAGGTTGATCTCGAACTGTCGCCGAACGTCCTCCTCCGCGATGGTTTCGAACCAGCCGAGCTGCGCGCGCCCGGCGTTGTTGACCAGCACGTCGATCCGACCGAATGCCTCGAGGGCAGCGTCATGGGCGGCCGACACCGCCTTGCCATCGGCAACGTCGACGGGCACCACGAGTAGGCTGTCCTCCGGAGCGGCGAGCCGTTCGGCGAGCCCGTCGACCGTTCGACTGGTCGCCACGACGTTGTCGCCTGCGGCCAGGGCGTCGCGGGCGAGCAGATACCCCAATCCTCTGGCCGCTCCGGTGATGAACCAGACCTTGTCCGTCATCGTCAGCTCCTTCCTGCAGTTCCGACCTCTTATTAGCCCAGCGATGCGATCCGGCATTAGCCCCTGTGATTTTGTTGCGTTAAGTAGTTTATCTACTGAATGGACCCGCGTAGCTTCTCCGATCTCGCAGTTTTCCACCGTGTCGCCGCCGCGGGCAGCTTCACCGCCGCGGCTCGCAGCCTCGGAGTGACACAGTCCGCCGTCAGTCAGACCGTGAAGCGCCTCGAGGAAGAGCTGGGGATCAGGCTGCTGTCCCGTTCGACGCGCAGTCTTGCCCCGACGGCGGCCGGCGAGCGGCTGCTCGCCACGCTGGTCCCGGTGATGGCGGAGGTCGACGCGGAGATCGAGAACCTCGCGCGCCTGCGTGAGCAACCGGGCGGGCGTCTGCGGATCACGTGCGGGAAACACGCCGCCGATACGCTCGTCTGGCCGGCCTTCTCGCGGCTGATGGCGGCGCATCCCGAAATCGACGGCGAGCTGAGCATAGAGAACCGGCACGTCGATATCGTCGCCGAGCGGTTCGATATCGGGATACGGCTGCGCGAAGACCTGGACATGGACATGATCGCCGTACCCGCCGGGCCGCCATTGAGAGCCGTCGTCGTCGGAGCTCCGCAGTATCTCGAGACCCGCAACCCACCGCGCACACCGCGCGACCTGTCCGCGCATCGCTGCGTCGGCTTTCGAAACGCCGGCGGCACCCTGTCGCCGTGGTCCTTCGAAAAGGACGGCAACGCCGAGAGTGTGCGGGTGTCTCCTTCTATCGTTGTCAACGATGGTGACGCGCTCGTCGGCGCGGCGTGCGCGGGAATGGGCCTCGCCTACATGCTCGAGGACCTTGCCTCGGCTGCTCTGAGGGACGGCCTGCTCGAAGAAGTCCTCTCCGACTGGTGCCCCCGCTTTCCGGGCTACCACGCCTTCTATTCGAGCCGACGCCAACCGACCCGTGCCTTCACCTTGTTCCTCGAGTGCCTGAGACAGGAGGCTGAAAGGAAGCCCCACAAGTAGGCGGTGACGTCGTGCCGTGCCCGAGGCAGCCTTCTGACTGGGCCGTCACGCGATCCCCGGGATGGCATTCTGTGCAGGCTTTCCCTTCGATCCTTGACGATCCTGCCATCGTCCAGCTCGACCACGCGGTCTGCCAAGTCGAGGATGCGCAGATCGTGGCTGACGATGACGGTTATGGTCCCCCCGGGGCGCGGCAGCGGTCCATGCACAGCTGCAGCGCCGCGAGGCCCCCGACCTTTTCGAGCGCCGCCGTGTCGGATCGCCCCAGTCATGCACCTGAAGGTCCATCACCACGTTCTGCTGCGCCGTGACGCTGGCATGCAGTTTGTGCGCCCGGAAGATGAACCCGAGGCGCCCGCGCGTGTCGATCCGGCTGACCTCGTCGGATGCGAACGATTCCTGGTCCAAGGCCCTTACTCAGCCGGAATGACTCTCGCGCAAACATCCCATGGTGGTCTGCAGCGCGGTCTTGCCCGAGCCCGACGGCCCCATGAGGACGGTGAGCGATCCCCGGTCGAAGGTGAGGTTCAGGTCGAGAAGGGCCACCCGGTAGGCGTTGACGATGCGCAAGACCATCCGATCGCCACACCGAAGGCGAAGATCGGGCCAGTCGGACGCTCGGTCATCCGGCATCGGATCTCATGATCCACGGCTTCGGTGATTGAATGGATGCGGACCGTGGACGCGTTCGGCACGCCGGATTGCGGAGAGGAGAGTGGACATCATCCCGACCGTTCGACAGCAGGGGCCGGATCTCCGGCCCCTGCAGGCATGTCTCATTCCGCCGGTGACGCTTCGGCGGGTCTGAACTCGCCCTGATCGGCAGTGGCGAGGCTGACCGCGTAGATGGCCAGCCAGGACAGCGCGAACCCCGGGATCATCTCGTAGAGGCCCGTTGCGGCCTTCAGGCCGGTGAAGATCCAGAGACCGACGGTCGCGGCCCCCACCACGAGACCCGCCACGGCGCCTGCGCCGTTCATGCGCGGCCAGGTCAGGGACAGGATCACCAGGGGCCCGAACGCCGCTCCGAAGCCCGCCCAGGCATTGGCGACGAGGCCCAGGACCTGGCTCTCGGGGTCGCCTGCTATGAGCGCGGCGACGATCCCGACCACGACCACGGCAATGCGCCCGACGGTGACGAGGGTGGTGTCGGAGGCGCTCGTGTTGAGCACGAGCTTGTAGAAATCCTCGGCCAGCGACGACGACGAGACCAGAAGCTGGCTCGACACCGTGGACATGATCGCGGCCAGGAGAGCCGCCAGAAGGAAGCCGGTGATCAGCCCGGGAAAGAGGTTCTCGGCGAGATAGATGAAGATGGTCTCGCTGTCTCCGATCGAGACGCCGTTCCGCTCGACATAGGCACGCCCGAAGATGCCGACCCCCACGGCGCCGATCAGGGCAATTCCCATCCATGCCATGCCGATGTTGCGCGCAGTCGATACCGCCGCGACGCTCTTCACCGCCATGAAGCGGACGATGATGTGCGGCTGGCCGAAATAGCCGAGCCCCCAGGCGAGAAGCGAAACGAACCCGATAACGGTCATGTCGGAGTTCCAAAGACCGAGGCTGAATCCCTCAACCTCCGACAGCGTTTCCCGCGCCTGGTCGAATCCGCCGCCTTCACCGGCATAAAGCACGATCGCCGGCATGATGATCAGCGCCAGCATCATGATCAGGCCCTGGCAGAAATCGGTGAGCGACACGGCCAAAAAGCCGCCGACGACCGTGTAGGCAAGAACGACACCGAGGGTCAGCCAGACGCCGAGCTGGTAGCTGCCGTCGAAGGCGCTCTGGAACAGCTTGCCCCCGGCGACGAGGCCCGAGGCAGTGTAGACGGCAAAGAAGACCACGATGATCACCGCCGAGACCATGCGCAGCGTGCCCCCCTGCGAGGGAAAGCGGTTGGCCAGAAAGGCCGGGATCGTCAGCGAGTTGTCGTAGCGTTTCGTCTGTTCCCTCAGGCGCGGCGCGACGACGATCCAGTTGACCAGCGCACCGATGAAGAGACCGATGCCGATCCAGGCCTCGACGAGACCCGAGGCGTAGAGGGCCCCGGGCAAGCCCAGCAGCAGCCAGCCCGACATGTCCGACGCCCCGGCGGACAGCGCGGCGACGGCAGGAGGAAGATTGCGTCCCCCGAGGATGTATTCCTCGGAACTCGACGTGGCATTCCTGTAGGCGTAGATGCCGATCCCGAGCATCAGGATGAAATAGGCCGCCAGGCTGATGAATACTCCCAAAGACATAATGCCCCTCCGATCCGTTCTTGTTTTAGGCGACAGGGCCCAATTGGCCTGACCCGTCCGACCATGACTGATCATGGCGGCTGATCAAGTCTCCCGTGTACCGCGCCGTATCCGCGGGTCTTGGTCCCACGCCAAGGTCCGGCAGGGCCGAAACGCGGCTCGCCGTCGTCGAGACGGCAAGAGCCTGCAGCAACAGCGCGAGACGGGCCGTGTCCAACGGTCATCGGCCGGTGTCAATCCGCGACAGGCCTCCGTCCGCGCCGTTGCAGGTCGCAAGACGACAGAACCGACCCAGGATCCCGGCGCCGCCTGCACGTGACCTCCGGAACGCGCGGGGTTCATACGGCCTTACCGCGGGAGCGCGCTTCCCTCTTCGTTCCAGTCGGCCCAGCCCGGAAACCGCAGGGGCTCGATGCCGTGCAAACCCGCCAGATGCGAGGCCCATGCAGCGAGGTTGCCGCGCAACCGCTCCTCCAGGCTGTTTCGGCCCTCGTAGCTGTAGCCATGTCCCTGCACCCCGTAGGAGACGAAGGGCGGCAGGACCGAGAAACCCATGTAGTGCAGCGAGTACTGGACCGGCCAGAGCATCGTCTCGAAGTCTCCGCCGCGGCTCCCCGGCCCGAACGCGGCGCGGGGCGCGCCGGTCGTCACGGACACCAGCGCGCGGCGCCCCGTGAAGTAGCCCGTGTCGTAGCGCATGCCGCTCGTGTAGAGGCCGCCGCTCACGAACACGCGGTCCATCCAGCCTTTCAGGATGGCCGGCGGACCGTGCCACCAGAGCGGAAACTGCAGGATGACCAAATCGGCCGCCTCGAGGAGGGTGATCTGGGTCGTCACATCATCCGGCACGGTGCCGGTCTTCCAGGCATGGCGCTGCTCGGCAAGCGGCGCGAAGTGGTCGGGCTCCGCGCGGCGCGGGTAGTGCTGCCCGCTCTCGACCGGGTCGAACCCGGCCCCGTAGAGATCGCTCACCGTCACGGTTCCGCCCCGGTCGCGCAGCGTGCGCTCTGCGGCGCGCGTGAGGGCGCCGTTGTAGGAGGCAGGGTCAGGATGGGCATGGACGATATGGCTGTGCATCTTCGGTTCCCTCGTGATCCGTCGCGTCGGACCTGACATTGTCCTTTCGGATCTGATATGTCGTCAGACGTTTTCGACAGCGGACATTTCACAGATGAACGACGCGCTCGACTGGAACGATTACCGGACCGTCCTGCGGATCGCGGAGGCCGGTTCGCTGTCCGCAGCTGCGCAGGCCATGGGGTCGAGCCATCCGACGCTGTTCCGGCGGATCAACGCGGTGGAGGAAAAGCTCGGCGTGCGGCTCTTCGAGCGCTTCCGCACGGGCTACCGGCTGACGGCCGCGGGCGAAGAGGTCGCCGCCACCGCGCGCGCGATCGAGGAGCTCACGAACGAGACCGAGAGGCGCGTCGGCGGGCGGGACCTTCGGCCGTCGGGTGTCGTGCGCCTCGCGACAACCGACACGCTGTTCAGTGGTCTCCTGGCCCCGGAGATCGCCCGGTTGAGAGAGCTGGAGCCCGGGATCGTGCTCGAGGTCGCCGTGTCGAACGAGATCTCCGATCTCGCCTTCCGCGAGGCGGACATCGCGATCCGCCCTGCCACGGCGCCGCCCGGCCACCTCGTCGGTCGACGGCTCGGACGCATCCGGCAGGCGATCTACGCGTCGCAGGCCGTCGCTGTCAGCGAAACGGACGAACTTGACTGGTCCACCCTGCCCTGGATCGGTCCGAGCGCCTCGACGCCCTACCCCCAGCTTCACGCCTGGATGCGGACCGCGGGATGCGACCGCGCCTGCGTGTCCCGGATGGACAGCGTGCTCGGCATGCACGCGGCCGTCCGGGCCGGCATCGGGATCGCCGTGCTCCCCTGCTACCTGGCGGAGTCAGATCCCGCAGTTCGACGTCTCGGGGGAGCGCTCGAGGACCTCTCCGTGGACCTCTGGCTTCTGACACATCCCGACCTGCGGCACACCGCCCGCGTGCGGGCCGTCATGGACTACATTGGCAGCAGACAGGGGGCGATGGCCCGAGCGATCGACGGGCCCGACCGGTCACTCGGGTGTGGCGATCAATCGAGCCAATGCCGGTGACCTGACCTTCGGCACGGGTCGAACGAGCCGGCCATGGACGGACCTTTCCGACGTTCGCGACGGGTCCCCGGTCAGCGCCGCGACGTCGCGGGCGACCGACGGGTCCTGCGCCGCGCCGGCTTTCCGCGCACATCGCCGTCACAAGCCGCGTCAGCGCGCATTTCCGGACCCCGGCATCAGTCTTGCGACATGAGGAATTCCGCGACCGCCTGGTAGGCAGGAAGCGACGTGGGGTCGATGAGGCCGTTCTGGGCTTGCGGGAAGGACGCGAGACGCACCAGCACCATCTCGGCCGTCGGATCGACGTAGATCGTCTGGCCGTGGACCCCGCGCGCGGCGTAGGCGCCATGGTCGTTGTGGAACACCCACCATTGGCTGGTATAGCTTCCCGCGCCGATGGTGGGGAAGCGGTCGCCGAACTTGGACCGGTCACCGCCGGCGCGAATGTTCTTCACGACCTCGGCGGGGAACACGCGCACGCCGTTCAACTCGCCCATGTTCAGCATCAGCTGGCCGAGGCGTCCCAGATCGCGCAGGCCGGCGCTGATCCCGCCGCCTGCGAAGGGCACGCCCTTGCCGTCGACCGTCTGATAGGCGGACTGCTCCGCCCCCATCGGGCGCCAGAGCCGCTCCGATGCAAGGTCGGTGACCGACTTGCCGGAGACGCGGCTGATGATCCAGCCCAACATGTCGGAGTTGATGGTCTTGTAGTGGAACGCGTCGCCGTGCGCGCCTTCGGGGCCGACCTGCCGGAGATATTCCCAGTAGCCGTCCGGTCCCTCGTACCCTTCCGGCTTTGGCAGCGGACTGGCTGCCGCGGCATAACGCCAGATGTCGGCGGTTGGGTCGGAGTAGTCCTCGGAATACTTCACGCCCGTGGTCATGTCCATGACCTGGCGGACGGTGGCCGTCGCAAAGGCGCTGTCGCCGATCTCGGGTATGATCTCGCGCACCAGGGCGGTCTCGTCGAGCGCGCCCTCGACCACCATGATCTCGGCCAGAAGTCCCGTGATGGACTTCGTCATCGACATGATGGCGTGCTGGCCGGTTTCCTCGAGACATCCGAAGTAGCGCTCGTAGACGACCCTGCCGCGATGCAGGATCAGGATGCCGTCGGTGTAGTTGGCGTGGAGGCTCTCCTCCCAGGTCATCTCCGCGTCGCGGTTCTGCGGCGTGAAGGTCAGCGCGTCGATCTGCTGGCGCAGATCGGCGAAGTCGTGCGGCTCGGGATAGTCGAGCGGAACGGGCGCATCGAGGCCGCGACCGATCTCCTCGGTCGGAAGGAATTCGCGCAGGTGGCAGACAGACCAGCGAAGCTTTGGAAAGCTGAAATAGACGCTGTCGGGCTGGGTGATCAGCTTGTCGGGCGGCGGCGGGAAGCCCTGCATCCAGCCCATGACATTCGGATCGGAGTCCTGCGCCGTCAGCGGCTCGGACTGTCCATGGGCCATTGTCGATGCGCTGAGCGCCACGGAAAGCCCCACGGCAAGCGCGACCAGACTAGAAGTTGACGACAACATTCACGAACCCTCCTGCCCAGTGGTCCGCGTCCCGGCCGACGATGTCTTCGATGCCTCCGCCCGGAAAGGACACCGAGACGCCCGCGGTCAGGAACGTGTTGGGATTGATGATGCGCGCGTATTCGACGAACAGATCGTCGGCGAGATGCGCATCCGTGACGCCGGATACGACATCGCCGTTCACGTCGGCACGGGTGGCCTGACCGAACTGCACCGGGCTGCCCAGCTCGTTTGCCCGGATATGTGCGTAGCGGAGCGTCCAAGTGTCGGCCTGCGTCGGCTGCAAGCGGAGCGCCAGCGTCAGCGCGTTGACGTTCGAATTGATGAAGGTCGAGGCGGATTTTGATCCGGTCGCCCAGGCGCTCGGACTTCCCTGGTAATAGAGCGGGTCGAACCTCTCGAGCGTCGCGGTATCGGGATCGTCACCCGAAAAGCTCTGGTAGCCGAGCGTCAGGCTGGGCGACCATGCCGTGGTTGCGAAGGCATATCCGGCCGTCACCCGCCCGGCCCAGGCCTCGAGGTCGATCCTGTCGCTCCACTGAACGGCAACCTCGCCGGTGAAGGACCAGTTTCCCGACACTTCCGCGACAGGGTTCGCACTGCCATACAGACCGAGGGTCCGCGTCCCTTCCCGCGCGCCCGGCGTCACCCGCGGGGCGCCGGTCCCCCCCGGGGCAGCCTGCGGATAGGGCGTATCGGAGGCGAGCACGTCGACGTAGGTCGCGCCCAGATAGCCGCCCGCGGGATCATCGAACCGGATGTCGAGCCCTGCCAGTTCGTTGCTGCCATCGGCGGACGGCAGCTCGTTCGGATCGAGATAGAAAGCCGTACCGGTCACGCCGCCGAACGAAAGCCGCGCGATCGCTGCCCTTTCCCACGCTTTCCTGGGCCCGAACTTCAGCGCGCCACGCTCGAAACCGCTGGTGGCGCCGTTCGCGATCAGCATGCCCGTCCCGAGCACAAGTTCACGCGGGCCGACCGAGACGTCGTAGGACAGGCCGGTGCCGAGGACACCGCTGAGCGCCAGATATGCTTCCTCGAGCGTGGTGTCGCCGGTATCGCCGGTGTCGAAGGCATCGGTACCCCACGTATAGGACGACACCGCGGAGAGCTTGCCGTAAAGCCTCGTCCCCGGATCGAGCCGGTATTCGAAGCTGACGCCGGGCTTCAAGTAGCCCTCCAGCCAACCGGTGTCGGGATCGAAGCCGCTGCCGGGAGACGTGGTTGCGGCGAGATCCCAGAACAGGTTGCGCTCGGCGACCGCGTTCAGGCCGATCTGGAGATGCCCGCGCACGCTCAAGCCGCCCCGTTCGTGGAACAGCATCGGGTCCCGGTCCTGCGCTGACACCGCCGCCGGCGCGCCCAAGGTCCCGACGAGACCCGCGAGCGCCGGGGCAAACCAGCGACGGGAAGAAATGCACGGGGATACCGGGTCGGAGGTCCGTCCTCGCCCGCGGGACAACAGGATCGCGCTCTGCATCGGACCGCTCCACACTGCACGGAACCAGCTTGACGTGAAGCGCACCAACGTCAAGCGCATAGCTCTTTCCGCTCGCCCCGGAACTCGCCACGGAGGAGGCGGAGGGAAGCCATCGCGGCGCCTCCGCCGCGACCGACGTCAGTCGCCGGGTGTCGCCGCCGATCCGGCAAGAAGCCCGCCATCAATCGTGAGCTCGGCCCCGGTCATGTAAGCGGCTTCGTCCGAGGCCAGCATCACTGCCAGTGCCGCCACCTCCGTTGCGTCCCCGAAACGGCGCATCGGAGTGTCCGCGACCATGGCGGCCTCGCGCTCGGCACGATCCGGTCCGGTGCCCAGCATGGGTTCCCACATGGGAGTCATGATCGCTGCCGGGTGGATCGAGTTGCATCGGATCGCAAGACCCTGACCGGCGCAGTAGAGCGCGACGGATTTCGTGTGGTTGCGGATCGCCGCCTTGGACGCAGCATAGGCGGCCGCCATCGGCACGCCGACGAGCCCGGAGCGCGACGAGATGTTTATGATGCTCCCTGCCCGCCTGGCACGCATGGCGCGGATGGCATAGCGGCAGCCGAGGAATGTACCGTCGGTGTTGACCGCGTGAACGGCCCGCCAGTCGGCCAGGCGGCCGTTCTCCGGGTCGTGCGCGGGCGGCAAGCCGTCGACCGCGCCCTCGAAGCCGGTGACGCCCGCATTGTTCACCAGCACGTCGAGCACGGGAAACCGCTCGGCCATCTTCGCCCAATCCTCCTCGCTGGACACGTCCAGCCGGGCGAAGGTTGCGCCTATCTCGCGGGCCAGGGCGCGACCCGCCTCCACGTCGATATCCGTGACGATCACGGTCGCGCCCTCTTCACGAAAGGCTCGGGCGATTGCGGCACCGATGCCGCGTGCGCCCCCGGTGACGAGGGCGATCTTGTTCTCAAGTCTGGGCATTGAAAGTCCGATGGGTTCGCGTCGGATGGAGTGCGGGACACCACGTGCCCGCTGCGCTGGTCCGCCTGGATGGCGGCACGTCCGGATTACCGGTTACGCTGATCCATCGTCGTTCGCTCCTCTCAGGATGGCACCGGGGTAGGGGCCCCCGTCCCGCAGGTCAATATCCTCAATCGGTCGTGTTGCGCGCGCCGGGCACGCCTGCCCCCCGGCGGATCCCCGCGGCAAAGGCGTCAAGCACCGCCGCAGGCCTTCGCGCCGGCATTCTCTCTCAATGCAGGTTGCTCTTGCCCGTCTGCTCCTGCTTGCGCGCCTGCCTGAGGAACTGCTCCGGATCCACGGTGCTCATGACGTACTCGCACGCCGCTTCGAAGTCGGCATCGGGTTCTGATGCCGCGATCTCCGTTGCCATGTCCTCGAATTCCTGCAGGCCCACGCTGTCGCGCTTGAGCAGCACAGCCCGGGTATTCTCGTGGGTCTCGCAATCCACGACGAGAAACCGGACGTGCTCGGAGTTCTTGAGACGGTCGTACGCGGGGTTCGGGAGGGCATGCAGGTCGACGAAATGTTCCTGGGTGAAGCCATGCGGCGTGTCCGGAGAGATCTGCCAGAGCCAGTAGCCGACGCTGCCGTGCGGTGTCGGAACCACGCCGGACACCAGGCCGACGACCAGGTCCGGTTCCTCACCGGCCGCTTGGGCAAGCTCACTGTCGCAGGCGCAGAGGACAACGGTCTCGAGCCCTGCCTGCGTCACCATCTCATGAAAGAAGATCGCCTGAGGAAGCTCCTCGAACTCTTCCTCTTCGTCATCCCCCGCCGGATCATCGGGGGCCTGATCAACCATGCGCGCGGCCACGCTGTCCGGAGCGACCATCCCCTTCTCGATGTCGTCGTGGATGAACCCGGCCGAGTAGCGGATGCCTTGCCGAACAAGATCGAGATGGGCGTTCGGGTCGGTCGTGGTGGTAGAGGAGATGCCGAGGAACCGCGCGCTGTAGACGGGCACGTCCTTGACCTTCGGGATGCCGCGGAAGACGCCCAGCACGATCAGGTTGTGGCCGGATTGCAGGGCAGTGTTCACCGGCTCGGTATCCGCGACGAGATGCACGAGAGAGTTTGCAACGAGCTCCTCGAAGCTCATGCCGTTCTGAGCCCTGCGCGTGCGAAGCTGGTCCCAGTTGTCTTCACCGAAGAGCGTCCCGATGACCTGGACATAGTCATCGCCCTCGGGCGTTCCGAAAACCCTGGGCTTTCCCTCGAAGGCATCGCGCCGGATGGTGAAGCTCGTGAAATCGGTCTCGCCGAAGACGTGGAGGATGAGGCGGTCGTCGAGTTCGGACATGTCAATCTCGCCTGGTTCGGAGGTTCGTCGTCGCTATGGCCGATGTCCGGTGTCAACGACTGCGACGCGGTGCGGTTCACTTCGGGATGATTTCCGAAATATCCGGTTCAAGTGACCACGCGGACCGCGACCGTCAAGGCCGGCGCCAGGATCGCCGCACAACGCCCCGCGGCTTCGGCCCGCGAGAGAGGCGGGGAAAGCCGCCGACCGCGATCCGACCTGGACAGGCATGCACGCAGTCCGCGTCGCCATCCGGCCCGTCCCCGAGCGCCAGGGCGTCCCGCGTTGAACGCGGCGTCTTCCGTCGGCGCGCATCGGATATGTCGGGGACCCGCAGGCGGCGGGACGTCCTCTCGACAGGCTCGCCTTGCGGACACCTGCAGGATACCAAGACGTGACCGCATGAAGGGAGAGCCCCGATGTCCGCGAGAATGCCATGGGACCCCCTCGCCGACCCGGCCGCGACAGCGGCTTCGCATCCGGGCCTCAGGCATGCTCCGGCGACTGCGCGCAACCGAAGGCCGATCGCCGATGCCCTGGCAGGCCTGCTCCCGAAGGACGCCTGCACAGTCCTCGAGATAGCGTCGGGTTCAGGTGAGCATGCCCTCTGGATGGCGCGTGCTCTGCCCCATGTGACCTGGATCCCGAGCGAAACTACGGCCGAGGGCCTCGCGGGCATCGAAGCCTGGCGGGCTCTCTGTCCGGAACTCTGCGGCCGCGTCCTGCCACCTGTATTGATTGACGCGAGAAGGCTGCCTTGGCCTGGTCACCCGGTAGATGCCGTCTTCGCAGCGAACCTGACTCACATCGCTTCATGGTCCGCCACTCTCGGCCTGATCGAGGGCGCCGCGGGCCGGTTGGGGGAGAACGGCCTCCTGCTCGTTTACGGGCCCTTCAAAGAAAACGGAACGTTCAACGGAGCCGGGAACGCGGCCTTCGACGCCGATCTTCGGATGCGAAACCATGACTGGGGCTTGCGCGACCGCGAAACCCTGACTGCGGCGGCCATCGCACAAGGCTTCGAAGTGGCAGACGCGGTCTCGATGCCGGCCAACAACCTGCTTCTTGCCTACCGGCGCCCCGGCTCTTGCTGACCTCGCCGACCCGAACCTAAGCTTGCGCGTCGCATGGAGGAACCGACATGGACAGCATGCAGAAGCCCTGCATCGGCCACACGCACCTGAAAGTCGCCGACCTGGAACGGGCGATCGCGTTCTGGCGCGACGTCATGGGCATGGATCTCGTGCAACGCTACGGCACCCAGGCGGCGTTCATGTCCTGGGGCGGCTACCATCACCACATCGGGCTGAACACCTGGCACAGCGCCGGCGGGAGACCACCCGCAAAGCACCACACCGGCCTCTTTCACGTCGCGCTCCTTTACCCGACCCGGCAAACATTGGCGGCGGCCGCAAAACGCGTTCTCGACGCCGGTGTCGACATTTACGGCCATGCCGATCACGGCGTCTCGCTCGCACTCTACTTCGACGACCCCGATGGCAACGGTGTCGAGATCTACTGGGACAAGCCGCGGGACGACTGGCCGTGGCAAGACGATGGCAGCCTGAAGATGCGGAACGACAACTTCGACGTGGCGGCGTTCCTCGCCGAAGCGAGCTAGACAGGCGCCAGCACCGACCTTGGCCTTCGGACAAGCGGCGTCACGATGTGCGAGATCACGAGCGCCGGGCCGACCGGCATCGATCCAGCGAGACCTGCGGCACATGACCCGCGCAGAGGTCCCGGCCCTGCGCCGCGGGCCGTTCGCATTGGTTGCAATCGCCAGGCCGCCGGGCGTAAGCCTCTGATACACGACCAGATTCTCGACAAGCGGGTTTGGGCCGGATGGCGGAGCGGACGGGAGAAAGTTTGAACACATTTTTTGATGAACTGAAGGTTCTTGCCGCCGGGATCATGGCAGGAAAAGGCTCGTAGGATGATCTCTGGCGGCACGCGGCGGTAGCAGCGGCATGTTCTTCGCGTACCGCGGTTGGAAGTCAGGCCCTCCCCACAATCCGCGCGGGCAATGATCGGACAGGCTGCTCTCACTTCGCGGGCGCAGCCTGCCGATATTTCCAGTATTCTCTTGGAATGCCGGCAACGAGCTCACTCACTCTGGCGCCGTGTCAGCGAGGCGCTTCACCGGTCTGACCATCCTGAACCCATGGGAACTCTTGGCTGGCGGTGGGAAGAGCACGACTGTCAGCCCAAAAAGCCCGGCCACATAGAATAACTGAATTGACGGACCAACGATACCCAAGGACGCCGCTGCCATGGAGCGGCTTAGTCCTATCCCCACTGAGTGACATGAAGTACAGGGCTGGTTGTTTTGACCGTTGAGCGGGCATTTTCCGCGGTGGGCCTACCTGCTCTCTCCATGGCGCTGCAAGACAGCCTGGCGCTGTGGCGAAGCGGGTTGTCACATGCAACTCAAGATAATCCTGTGCTCTGATCGGTCGCGTGCATCGTTCGCGAACGCCCGCGCGCTAAGAGGTCACCTGAGGGACCATGCGCGATCAATGTTACGCTGCCAATGCAGCTCGGAAATTTCAGCTTCCTCCGGAAACCGGCCGACCCGCCAGCACCTATGCCCATGCAAGGGGAGTCTGCTGGACCTTGCCGCTATTGGCATGATGACGCCTTTGATAACTTGGCCAATAAATCTTGCCGTCCCGTCTAAGCGCGCTTGCTGACACTCCGAGGTTGCCGTTTGTTTGCTTTACGGTCACGGCGCAGGGGGCGAGCCGCTCAACCCTGCAAACCTACGCTGTTCGGCTTTTGAACCATCGTGCCTAAGGTGTTGGCCTTAAATACCTGGTGCACGATAGTGTCGTTCCAGTGCTAATCGGGGCGGCAATTTACACCCGGAATTAGAGATTTTCATTGCTGCGCGCGACAAAGATGACGCCGCGAGAACGAAGCATTTTTTCCTGACTACCCGGAAAAATGCTTCGCCTCCAGAGCATCCGGCCAATCTCGCTTGTGACAGACGAAACAAGCGAGGTGTCCCGCAGCAGTGACCATCCAACATTGACAGCTCGCTGATTTGGCGCCCTCCAACCGCGGCGCGAGACTGAACTGGCCCCGGTTTCGA
>NZ_JAME01000042.1 GCF_000521865.1 Roseivivax isoporae LMG 25204 | reverse complement strand
ACTTTTCAGGGGAGCAGGTCACGCTGAGTTCCCCGCAACGAGCGATGCTTGCGACGCCTTCGCCGGTCCTACCGCGGTGGTTTCTCGCATTTTGGGCCTCACGCACGCTGAGATCCTCTACTGCGCCCTCCAGAAGCCACCTATCAACAACCGAGTTTTGCTACACATATTGCTACACGCAAGAAAGAAGTCAGAATGTAAGTATCAGCTTTACATACTAAAAAATGAACACATCTCCATTTTCGACGGACTGTCTCTCCGCCACACAACCTGTCCTTCGGTAGAAATTGGCATTCGCCAGTTCCTTTCCGGCAGCCCCCCACCAGACCAGACACTTCATGACCGCCGGCGCGCCTTCGTCCGGAGCGTCCGCGCAGCCTTACGGGCGAGGCTGACGGCGGCGGGCAGCCGAGGCGCGCGGGTACGCGCCAAGCTTGCCGGCCCCTTCCGGTCAGCCCGGAACCTGCCCATGAATTCAGCAATCGCCGGATATCGCGCCGGCCCGGCTTGGAACGTCGGGAGGCGCCGTCGGGCACGGATTCCCTGCATGCAGCGTGCGCGGAGGAGCCCTTAGCGCGAAACCCAATCCCGGCAATGGCTTGCGGCATCATGTCCGCTATGCGTTGACCTGCGAACTTTGAAGCGTTTGCGTGGTTGACCTCACATCGGTTCACAACCTGAGGAGGACCCCATGTCAGAACTCTCGAGACGGCAGATGCTGCAGATCGTCGGCACCGCTGCCGGCAGCGCGGCGATGCTGCATGCAATGTCGGTCATGGGGCACGCCCAGGGCTCGACTTATTCGGGGCCGATCAAGCTCGATGGAGCGCCCGAGGGAACGAAGGTGCTGGTCCTCGGCGCGGGCCTCGCCGGCCTGACCGCGGCGCTGGAACTGCGGGCCGCGGGCTACGAGGTCGAGGTCCTCGAGTTCCGCGAGAAGGCCGGCGGTCGCTGCTGGACGCTGCATTCGGGCGACAGCTACACCGAGCTGGGCGGCGAGACCCAGAACGTCGACTTCGCCGAGGGCAACTACCTCAACCCTGGGCCCTGGCGCATCCCGCACTATCACCACGCGATCCTCGACTATTGCCGCCGGCTCGGGGTCCAACTCGAACCCTTCATCCAGAAGAACTACAACACCTACCTGCACCGCCAGGACGCGTTCGGCGGCAAGCCCGTGCGTTTCAAGGAGATCGCCACCGACCATCGCGGCCATACCTCCGAACTGCTCGCGAAGGCGGTCGACCAGGGCAAGCTCGACGACATGGTCACGGCAGACGACCGGGAGGCGCTGCTCGAAAGCCTGAAGACGGTGGGCGTGCTGAACGAGAAGTACGAATACGTCGAGAGCCTCGATACCGCGTATTACCGCGGCTATTCGAAGACCCCGGGCGGCGGTCTCGACGCGGCACCGGAGCCGACCGCGCCCATCGACCTGTCGACGATCCTCGATTCGAGGTTGTGGACGTGGCTCGCGACCCACGAATCGCTGAACCACCAGCTGACCATGTTCCAGCCCGTGGGCGGCATGGACCAGATCGCGCGCGGCTTCGAACGCGAGGTGGGCGACCTGATCACCTACAACGCCAAGGTCCTGTCGCTGCAGCAGGACGAGGACGGCGTGACCGTCACCTGGGAGGACACAGGCGGCGGCGGCCAGCAGACCTCCACGGCCGATTACTGCGTCTGCACGATCCCCTTCTCGATCCTCGGCCAGATCGACCACAATCTCTCGGGCGAGCTCAGCTCCGTCATCGACAGCATGTTCTACAACGGCTCGGTGAAGTGGGGCCTCGAGTTCAACCGCCGCTTCTGGGAAGAGGACGAGCACATCTACGGCGGGGTCAGCTACACCGACCTGCCGATCACCCAGATCAGCTATCCCTCCACCGGGTACCTGTCCGGGGGACCCGCGGTCCTGCTCGGGGGCTACACCTGGCGCGGGCCGAACAGTTTCGAGTTCAACGCCATGACGCCCCAGGAGCGCCTCGAAGTCGCCCTCGAATACGGCTCGCGGATCCACCCGCAATACCGCGACGAGTTCAAGACCGGGGTCAGCGTGTCGTGGCACAAGGTGCCATGGGTCCTCGGATGTTCGGGCATCTGGCAGGACAAGGACCGCGACTACGAGGCCGCGGCCAAGATCGACCGCCGGGTCGTCTGCGCCGGCGAACACATCTCGTATCTGCCGGCCTGGCAGGAGGGCGCCATCCTCTCGTCGCTCGACGCGATCACGCGCCTCCACGACAAGATCAAGAACGGATGAGACAGATGCTGAAGATCATGATTTCCACGGCGTTCGTGCTCTCGGCCGGCATGGCGTACGCGCAGGACGACCAGAGCGACGACCGCGAGGACGCGGCGACCGGGCTGCCGCTCGCGACCTTTTCCGACACGTCGATCACCGGCACGGAGGGGAAGGAGATTTACGACAACGTCTGCGCCGGGTGCCACATGCCCGAGGGCGAAGGGGCGTTCGGCGCCGGCATGTACCCCGCGCTCGCGGACAACCCGCAGCTCGAGTTCGCCAGCTACCCGATCTACATCATCGTCAACGGCCAGAAGGGCATGCCGGCGCTCGGGCCGATCATGTCCGACGACCAGATCGTCGAGGTGGTGGAATACCTCCAGACCGGCCTGAACGACTACGAGTCGGATGCCACCGTCGAACAGGTGCGCTCCGCCCGTCCGGAAGACCCTCAACAGACCACGGGAGAACACTGAATGCGGTCCACTCTGACACTCTGCGCCCTTCTCGCCTCGGCCGGCATCGCCTCGGCCCAGTCCGGCGAGGTGACGCGCCACCCGATCCCCGATTCGGACTTCCCGATCCTGCAGGCCGTCGAGGTGCCGCCCGGCGCGACCCTCGTCTACCTGAGCGGCACGGTCCCGCAGGTGGCGGACGAGACCGCCGAGGACGGCTCTCCCGAGCGCTGGGGGGACACGACCACGCAGACGGAGACGACGCTCGCGTCGATCGATGCGAAGCTCGAGAGCCTCGACCTCGACATGGGCGACGTCATCAAGATGCAGGTCTACCTGGTGGCGCCGGAAGGTGCGGAGGGCATGGATTTCTCAGGCTTCATGGACGGCTACACCCAGTATTTCGGCACGGAGGAGCAGCCGAACCTGCCGACGCGTTCGGTCTTCGAGGTCGCGGGCCTCGCGAACCCGTCCTGGCTGGTCGAGATCGAGGTCGTGGCCGTCCGCTCCGAGTGACCGCCGACCCCGCGTGACCTGCGAGGGGGCGGCACCCGCGCCGCCCCCTCTCCTCCGGCGACGCTCTCGGCTCCGCTTGATCAGCGGGCCGGCGAGGTCCAAATGAACCAAGCTGCGTATATTGCGGATTGGCGTTTGCGGATCTTCAGTCCTACCGGTTCGTCACTTCGACCCAGTACTCCCGGACGCGGAGTTTTTCGCCGAAACGAACTTCAGAGATGCATCGAAACGCCTGGGACCGCACCGGCAGCCGACGCGGGCGGCGGCGCCGGTTCATGTTTCCGTCTGAAAGGCATGCGGGATAATTATACCGATCGGCAAGGCACCGACGCTGCAGGCAGGCGCCGATGCCCTTGACGATCGCGGGTGCTGCGCCTGGAGCGGCCCTCGGGCCGTGCGGTGCCGTCGTCTGGTGAGCACGAGCGAGGGCCGCGCGCCTCAATCGTCATCGTCGTCACTTTCGCCGTCATCGCCGTCGTCGCCTCCGCGACCGCCGTCGTCATCGTCGTCGCCTCCATCCCCGCCGGAGCCTCCGGAACCGCCACGGCCGCCGTCGTCATCGTCGTCGTCATCGCGGCCCGAGCCGTCGCGCCCGCCGTCGTCGTCGTCGTCGTCGTCGCGGCCCGAGCCGCCGCGGCCGCCGTCGTCGTCGTCGTCGTCGCGGCCCGAGCGGCCACGCCGGCCGTCGTCGTCGTCGTCGTCCCGGCTCTGGTTGATGCGGGTGACGTCGCCCCGGGACAGCGGGTCTCCGCCGCCGCGCGACCACAGGCTGTCGGCGCCGGGCCGGCCGAAGCTCTGAACCAGTTCCTCGTAGGACAGGACGCCGTTCCCGTTCCGGTCGACGTCGGAGAACCGCGCCGATTGCGCCACGGCCGATGTCGAGGCGAGCAGGAGCGCGCCGACGAGAAGGGGCGCATGCAAGTGGGTGGTCTTCATCTTTTCCTCCATGGGATGGGTCGTGCGGGTGCGCGAGGGATCAGTCGTCGTCGTCGTTCCGGCGGCGCCAGCGACCGTCGTCATCGTCGTCGTTCCGGGCGCGCCGGTTGCCGTCATCATCGTCGTCGTGGCGATGGCGTCGGTACCCGTCGTCATCGTCGTCGTCGCGATAGGCGCCGCGGATGTCACCGCGCCGGGCTGCGAACTCGTTCGCGATCAGGCCGTTGAAGAGGCGCAGGATCATGTCGGCCTCCTGTGCCGGCGTCGGCGTCGGCGCGAGGCCGAGAGCGGCGGACATCAGGCCGGACGCCGCGAGTGTTCCAAGGTAACGCATGGTCATTCCTCCTTCGGAGCCGGTCCTGCGGCTCGGAAGGAGTACGGGCG
The DNA here is from genome assembly GCF_000521865.1 of Roseivivax isoporae LMG 25204. Classification (GTDB taxonomy): domain Bacteria; phylum Pseudomonadota; class Alphaproteobacteria; order Rhodobacterales; family Rhodobacteraceae; genus Roseivivax; species Roseivivax isoporae. Next base: position 28,447 of record NZ_JAME01000042.1, on the reverse strand, counting down.
GGGCCGGGATCTATTCCCGCCGCGTGCCGATCGGCGGACGCCCGGCCAGCCGAAGGAAGAGGCGCCGGCCCCGCGCGAGGACCGGATATGCGAGGGCCGCCCGCCGCGGCGACGCGAAGACCCTGCGCTGCAGGTCGTTCAGGATCCCCCCCGGCGCCGACAGGGTGGCGAGAAGGTGCACCGCGTCGCGCCCGTGGAACTGCCGGCCGCGCCACGTCACCACCATGCCCGCGTCGAGATCGTGGCCCGCGGCGCGCGCCGCGGCGACGCGGGGATCGTCCGAGCGCGCGTCGACCAGGTCGACCCGGCCGACCGAGGCGCGCAGGCGCAGCATCGACGTGTAGGATGCGCAGAACGGGCAGTGCCCGTCATAGAGGACGGTGATGTGATCGCTCATGGCCTTCGCTCCCGGTCGTCTGGCGGATGCGGGAATAACGTGTGCCGCCGGACGTAATTCCCCGGAGCATGACGGACGGAGAGGACAGATGATCCCGAGGTACCGTGCGGCGCAGTTCTGGGGGCGCGCGACGGACGCCCTTTCGACCCCTGTCCCGGCCCTGTCGCTCGCGGTCTTCCGGATCGCGCTCGGCGCGCTTCTGGTCTGGGACTGCTGGCGGTTCATCAGGTACGATCGGATATGGCGCTACTGGATCGCGCCGGACTTCCACTTCACCTATCCGGGCTTCGGCTGGGTCACGCCGCTCCCCGAGCCCTACATCCAGCTGGCCTGGCTCGGCATGGGGCTGGCGGCGCTGCTCGTGATGCTGGGGCTGTTCTACCGGGTGGCCATCGTCGCGCTGACGCTGAGCTTCGGGTACTTCTTCCTTCTCGACAAGGCCGAGTACCTCAACCATTTCTACCTGGTCCTCCTGTTCCTGGTCCTCCTGTGCGTCCTGCCGGCACACCGGACGCTGTCGCTCGATGCGCGTCTGCGACCGCGCGTCCGGCGCGACCACGTTCCCTATGCCGCGGTCTTCATCCTGCGCGCGCAGATGGAGATCATGCTGGTCTTCGCCGGTCTGGTGAAGCTGACGCCGGACTGGCTGGCCGGGGAGCCGCTGGGCCTGTGGCTGCGGAACCAGGCGGACGATGTCGCCCTCGGCGCCCTGTTCCGCTACGACTGGGTGATCCTCGCGGGCACATGGGGGACGGTCGCGCTGCACGTGCTCGGTGCGCCGCTGCTGCTCTGGCACCGGACGCGGCTGGCGACATTCGCGGTCTACTGCGTCTTTCACGGCGCCAACGCCATGTTCTTCAACATCGGCATCTTTCCGTGGCTGACCATCGCGGCGACCACGATCTTCTTCGCGCCGGACTGGCCGCGGCGCGCGGCGCGCTGGCTGCTCGGCCGGTTCGAGGCGCTGCCGCCCTATGCCCCGCCCGCATTTCCGGCCCCGCGGACCCTGCCACGTGCCGCGCTGGTGGCCATGGCCGGATGGATCGCCGTTCAGGTCGCGCTTCCCCTCCGCGCGGCCTACTTCCCGACCGAGGTGCGCTGGAGCGGAGACGGGCACCGCTTCTCCTGGCGGATGCGCATCTACGACCGGCAGGCGGAGGGCAGCTTCGTCGTCGCCGCCGACGGGCAGCACTGGACGGTGGCCCCGACCGAATACCTGACGGCCCGGCAGGCGGACAAGATGATGGTGCGGGCCGACATGGTCCACCAGTTCGCGGGCTACCTCGAGGACGTCTGGGAAGACGCGGGCTACCGCGACGTGGCGGTCCGCGCGGAGATCCGGAAATCCCTGAACGGTCGCGCGGCGCAGCATTTCGTCGATCCTGCGGTCGACCTCACCGCCGTGCCGCTGGCCTACCTGTCGCCCGACGATTGGGTGATGCCGCTCGCCGTCCCGGTCTGGGGCGTGGCGGACACGAGGGCGTCCGGATTCCTCGACGACGACGGGGAGCTTCTGGTCCTTCCGCCGCGACCGGACCTGACCGGCCGCGGCGCGAGCACCGGCCCCCGGCAGCCCGCCGCGCTCCCGGGGGCAAGCACCGACACGATGTGACCGGCCGAGCGGCCTGGCGCTTTCGCGAACCGGATAGACAGCAGGCACGGGCGGGCGCGAGAAATCCGCGAGCCTCGTTCGCGCTCGGATGTCGACGGCACGGGCCGGTCTCACGCGCGGGCGCCTCACGTGCTGCACCCGTTGGCCGATTTCGTGGATCCCTTGCCATGCCTTTCCGTCGCGCTGCCCTCACGCCCTTCGCCTCCGGCCTCCTGGTCACCTCGATCGCGGCCGCCGCGCCGCTCGCGGCCGGGGAGCGCGCCGCCCCCACGCCGGACGAGCTCGCGTTCTCGGTCGAGAACATGGACCTCTCGGTCGATCCGCGGGTCGATTTCGGCCGCTATGCCGGCGGGGCGTGGCTCGACCGGAACGAACGTCCGGACACGCTCGTGGAATGGGGCATCTTCCAGACGCTGGGCGCGCGCAACAAGGCCATCATGGCGGACCTGCTGGCGGCGGCCGGCAGGAATGCGGACATCGCCGCACCGGGAAGCCCCGAGGCCCAGGTCGGCACGGTCTACAATGCCTACATGGACGTCGCCGCGCGTGACGCGGCCGGGATCGCGCCGCTTCAGCCGCATCTCGACGCCGTCGCGGCGGTGCGCTCGCGCGACGACCTGGCCCGTCTGATCGGACATTTCGCCCGGACCACCGCCGCACCGGCGCTGCTCCTGCGGGTCGGGCCCGACATCGACTTCGCGGACAGCCGCAGCTACGCGATGTTCGCCTCGAGCGGCACCTTCGGCCTCACCTTCGAGGACGTGCTGGAAGAGCCGCCCGGCGCGCCGCGTCTCGAAGCCTACCGTGCCTATCTCCGGCAGGTCATGGAGATCGCCGGCCGGTCGCCGGCGGAGGCCGCGCGCCTTGCCGACCTCGCGGTGGCGATCGAGGTCGAGCTGCATGCGGGCGAACTCTCGCCGCTCGAGGCGAACGATCCCGCGCTCATCAACAACGTCATGCCGCTCGACGCGCTGCAGGCGCAGATCCCCGAGCTGGACCTGTCCCTCGTCTTCGAGGCGATGGGCTACGCGGCGCCCGACACCGTGACCGTGCCCGAGCCGCGCTATTTCCCGGTCCTGTCCAGGGTCCTGCGCGAGCGGTCGCTGGAGGACCTCAAGGATTACGCGGCGGTGAGCCTCGTCGTGGGCTATTCGGGCGTGCTCACGACGGCGTTCGACGAGCCGGGCCGCGCGCTCGGCGAAGCGCTGCTCGGCACCTCGACGCTGGAGCCGCTGGGTGACCGCGCCTTCGCCCTGATCGCGGGCGTGCTCGGCCATCCCGTGGGTCAGATCTTCGTCGCCGCCACCTTCACCGAGGCCGACAAGGCCGCCGCCACCGACATGATCGCCCGGGTGCGCGAGGTCTTCGCCCGCCGGATCCCGACGCGGGCATGGCTGTCCGAACCGACCCGCGCGGCCGCGGCCGAAAAGCTCGACGCCTTCACGATCCGCGTGGGCTACCCCGACACCTGGCTCGATTATTCCGGCGTCGAGATCGGCAGCGACCTCGTCGCCAACGTCGACAACGCCGTCGCCTTCCGGAAGGACCTCCAGCACGCGCGCTTCGGCGGCCCGGTGGTGTTCGACGCGTTCTCGGACCCGAGCGCGACCCTGCCGACCGTCGTCAATGCCGGCTACAACCCCCAGCTCAACGGCTTCGAGATACCCGCTGCGATCCTCCTGCCGCCCATGTTCGACGCGGGCGGCGATCCGGCGGTGAACTTCTGCCGGATCGGGGCGGTGATCGGCCACGAGATGACCCACGGCTTCGACAGCTTCGGCCGCGCCTTCGATGCGAAAGGCAGCATCGCCGACTGGTGGACGCCCGAGGACACCGCCGCCTTCACGGCCGAGACGCGGAAGCTCGTGGCCCAGACCGACGCCTTCGAGGTGCTGCCGGGGCTCTTCGGCAACGGCGCGCTCGAGGTGACCGAGAACCTCGCCGACGTGGGCGGCCTCACGCTCGCCCACGAGGCCCTCCGCGGCTACCTGGCCGACCATCCCGAGGCCGACGTGACGATCGACGGCCTGACGCCGGACCAGCGCTGCTTCGTGTCGTGGTCGCAGACCTGGACGGCAGAGGTGGCCGAGAACTTCCTCAGGTCGATCACCGCCACCGACGCGCACGCGGCCCCCGCCTACCGCGCCGTGGCGCCGCTCCAGCACCTGCCCGCCTTCTACGAGGCATTCGGGATCGTCGAGGGCGACCCGATGTGGCTCGCGCCCGAGAAGCGCGTGAACATCTGGTAGCGGCAGGGCCGGCCGATCAGATGATCGCTCGACGCAGGCGGGCAGAGACCCATTCGCTTGCGACCACGGTGCCGAGGATCAGGAGGAGGATCACCGCGACCTCGTCCCATGCGAGGGTGTTGATCGAGGCATTGAGCTTGAGACCGATGCCGCCTGCTCCGACGAGGCCGAGGATCGTGCTTTCGCGGATGTTGATGTCCCACCGGAAGACCGAGATGCCCCAGAAGGCCGGCATGATCTGCGGCAGGATCCCGTAGTTCAGGACCTGCGGACCGCTCGCGCCCGTGGCAGCGACCGCCTCGATCTGCCGCGCGTCGGTTTCCTCGATCGCCTCGTAGAGCAGCTTGCCGACGAAGCCGATGGACCTGAGCGCGATCGCGACGATGCCGGCCAGGAGCCCGGGCCCGATGATCGCCACCAGCAGCAAGGCCCAGATCAGCGCGTTGATCGAGCGCGACGCCACGATGATGAAGAGCGCGACGGGGCGCAGGACCATGGCCGAGGGCGTGGTGTTGCGCGCCGCGAGGAAGGCGATGGGAAACGCCATCGCGACGCCGCCGAGCGTGCCGAGCGTCGCGATGTTGATCGTGTCCCAGAGCGGCAGCAGGAGCTCGGGCACGTAGCCCCATTCGAGCGGCCACATCCGGCCGCCGATATCCGCGGCCTGCCGGGGCGCGTCGGTGACGAACGCCCAGATGGTGGTCTCGGTCATCACCTGCCAGCACCACACGAACAGGGCGACGAGGCACAGCCAGCCCATCCAGCGCACGAGCCGCGCGCGCGGCGTTCTGCGGTGCCAGATCTCGGAATAGGGGGCGGCGGTCATTGCAGGAACTTCCTCAGGTAGCTGGAGCCGTATTCCGCGATCATGACGATGCCGATGATCAGCAGCAGGATCGCGCCCGCGCTGTCGTATTCGTACCGGTCGATCGCGGTGTTCAGCGTCGCGCCGATGCCGCCCGCGCCGACGATCCCGATCACCGCGCTTTCGCGGAAGTTGATGTCGAGCCGGTAGAGCGACAGGCCGATCAGGCGCGGCATGACCTGCGGCTGCACGGCATAATCCACGAGCTGCGCCCACGACGCGCCTGTCGCGCGCACGGCCTCGACCTGGCCCGGCTCGATCTCCTCGATGTCGTCGGCCAGAAGCTTGGCCAGGAAGCCGATGGTGGCGAAGGACAGGGTGAGGAAGCCCGCGAAGGGGCCGAAGCCGAACATGGCCACGAGGAAGATCGCGATGATGACCTCCTGCAGGGCGCGGCTGACCGCGATGATCCCGCGGCAGACATAGTAGACGGGCGCGGGCACGAGGTTGGCGGCCGCGCCGATGCCGATCGGCACCGAGATCAGCACGCCCACCACCGTGGAGGTGAGCGTCATGGTCAGGCTCTCGATCAGCCCGCGCGAGATGTCCGTCCAGCGGCTGGTGAAATCCGGCTGCAGGAAGCCCGCGGCGAAACGCTGCCCGCGCGCCAGCCCCTCGGCCACGCGCGACCAGTCGACCTCGATCGTGCCGAGCGCCATCGCGAGGTAGAGCGCGATCCCGAGCTGGACGGCATAGCGCCAGCGCGTCGACCGGATGAGCTGCGGCGGTTTGCGCCAGGTGGCAGGATAGGCCGTGCTCATTGCGCCAGAGCCTCCATCCGCCGTTTCGCGTCCGCCTCGGCCTCGGCCTGCTCGGCATCGCCCTGGCGCATGGCGTTCCAGTCCTCGGCGCCGTAGATCTCGGTCAGCGCGTCCTCGGTCAGCTCGGAGGGCGGGCCGTCGAACACGATGCGGCCCGCGCGCAGGCCGACGATGCGCTGCATGAACTGCTGGGCCAGCGGCACGTCATGGATGTTGACGATCGCCGGCAGCCCGCGCTCGGCGCAGATCTCGGTGATGAGCCGCATGATCTGGCGCGAGGTCTTGGGGTCGAGGCTCGCGGTCGGCTCGTCCACCAGCAAAAGCTCGGGCTCCTGCGCCAGCGCCCGGGCGATGCCCACGCGCTGGCGCTGTCCGCCCGAGAGCGCGTCGGCCCGGCTGTCGGCGCGGTCCATCAGCCCCACGCGGTCGAGCAGGCGATAGGCCGTCTGCACGTCGCGCGCGGGATACCTGCGCAGGAAGCTGCGCCAGAAGGGCACGTAGCCCAGCCGCCCGGACAGGACGTTCTCCATCACTGTCAGCCGTTCGACCAGCGCGTATTCCTGAAAGATCATGCCGATGCGGCGCCGCTGGCGGCGCAGGTCGGCCTTGCCGAGGCGCACGAGATCCACGTCGCCCAGCGTGACACTTCCCGCGCTCGGCTCCACCAGCCGGTTGATGCAGCGGATGAGGGTCGACTTGCCCGCGCCCGAGGGCCCGATCAGGCCGAGGATCTGGCCCTTCGGCACCGACAGCGTCACGTCGCTGAGCGCCGGGTCGCCGCTCGTGTAGGTCTTGGACACACCTTTCAGGTGCAGCATCGCGGTCTCCTCGTCGAACGAAAAACGGGCGGCCGGAGCCGCCCGTCGATCTGGGCCGGAAGGGGAGGCTCAGTTGCAGTCGTACGAGACGCCGTTGGCCTCGTCGATGGTGCGGATCACTTCCCAGTCGTCCTGGAAGGAGATCTCGATGAACTGGTCCTCGCCGTTCTGGCCGAATTCCTCGGCGAGCGCGGTGCCTTCCCAGTCGAAGCTGAAGAACGCCTCGCGGATGCTGTCCTGCAGCTCGGGGGTCAGGTTGTAGACCGTGCCGTAGCCCGTCGTCGGGAAGGTCTGGGACTGGTAGACCACCTCGATCTGGTCCTCGGAGATCACGTCGCGCTCGATCATCCGCGCCTTGACCGAGTTGGCGATGGAGGCGGCGATGTAGTCCTGGTTGGCGACGCCGAGGATCGAGCTGTCATGCGCGCCCGAGAAGGTGGCCTCGAAATCCTCGCCGGCGGTCATGTCGAACTCGGCCTTGAGGATGGCCGAGGGCGCCTTGAAGCCCGAGTTGGACGTCTCGGAGGTGAAGGCGAGCGTCTCGCCCTCGAGGTCCGCGATCTCCTCGATGCCCGAATCGGGATAGGTGATGATCTCCATCTCGTAGCCGAACGAGCCGTCCTCGGCCGCCATCATGGCGAACGGCCGGAAACCGGCGCAGGCAACGGCCAGCGGGTTCGACCCGGTGTTGAAGCCGGCGACGTGCAGGCGGCCCGCACGCATCGCCTCGATCTGCGCGGCGTTCGATTGCACCGGGAAGAACTGGACCTCCTTGCCGGTCACTTCCGACATGTGGTCGAGAAAGCCCTGCCACACCTCGGCATAGACCGCCGGGTCCTCGACCGGCGTATAGGCGAAGATGAGCGTGTCCGGGTCGATGAGCTGCGACTCGTCCTCGGGGATGTCGGCGATCAGGTCGCCGTCATTGTCGACGTAGCGATCGCCGAGAGCGAACTGGGCGTGCGCGGTACCGGCGGCGAGCAGGCTTGCGATGACCGTGGCCAGGCTGAGCGTTTTCATGAGGTTCCCCTGTCATTGCTGTCGGGCCCCGCCTACGTGCCGAATGTGACAGCCAAGTAATCCCGAGGGAATTTCCTGTCCTTGCGACGCGGACCGCGGGGCGCCCCGAACGGATGCGTGCCTCTCGCAGCCGCCGCCCGCGGGCACGGGGGCATCCGGCCTTGACTGTCGCGGGCCCGGCCCCGAGACAGGCGCCGACGCGACAGGAGGAAGCCATGGCGGTATCGTTGAGCGGCATCCGCAAGACCTTCGGCGACAGGGCGGCGGTCGACGGCGTGACCGCCGAGATCGCGGACGGCGAGTTCTTCGTGGTCCTCGGCCCGTCGGGCTGCGGCAAGTCGACGCTCCTGCGGATGATCGCGGGTCTCGAGACGCTCGACGCCGGGGAGATCGCGCTCGGCGGGCGCCGCGTGGCGGGGCCCGGCCTGCACGTGCCGCCCGAGGCGCGGAACGTGGGCGTCGTCTTCCAGTCCTACGCGCTCTGGCCGCACATGGACGTGCGCGACAACGTGGCCTTTCCCATCGAGAACGCCGGCCAGTCGCGCAAGGCCGCCCGCGCCGGCGCGGAGCGGCACCTCGCCACCGTCGCGCTGCAGGATTTCGCGACGCGGCGGCCGGCGGAGCTGTCCGGCGGCCAACGTCAGCGCGTGGCGCTGGCGCGCTGCCTGGCCGGAGGGGCGCGCACGATCCTGATGGACGAGCCGCTCGCGAACCTCGACCCGCACCTGCGCGCAGTCATGGAAGAGGAGATCCACGCCTTTCACCGCGAGGCCGGCGCGACGACCCTCTACATCACACACGACCAGCGCGAGGCAATGGCGCTCGCCAGCCGCGTGGCGGTCATGGCGCGCGGGCGGTTCCAGCAGGTGGCGACGCCGCAGGACCTCCACGACCGGCCAGCGAGCGAGGAGGTCGCGCGCTTCATCGGCCGCGCCGCCGTTCTCGACGCGGAGATCGACGGCACGGGCGGCGCATCGCTCGGCGGCCAGCGCGTTTCCGTCACGGCCGAGGGCACGGCCCCGCCCGGGCAGGCCAGGGTCGTCGTGCGGCCCGGCGACGTCCGGCTCGGCGCGGGTCCGTTCCCGGGCCGGCTCGAGCGGGTGTTCTACCGCGGCGGCTCCTGGGAGGGGCTCGCGGCGGTCGAGGGCCTCGCAGATCCGCTGCCCGTCGCGAGCGCCTCGCCCCTCCGCGACGGCGAGACGCTGGCGCTGTCGGTCGAAGCGGCCTGGGTCCTGCCCGGGCCGGCCTCAGAGACGCCAGGGCACGACGCCGGGCGGCAGGCGTCGGCCGAGCCGGTCGAGTAGGGTCATCAGAGCCACGGTGGCAAGCACCGTGACCGACGCCATGGCGGCCGCGAGCGTGGTGTAGCCGCCGTCCTCGTAGTTGAAGATCGTCGTGCCGATGGTCTCGTTGCCGCGGCTCCAGAGCAGCGCCGACACCGTGACCTCGTTGTAGGCGGTGAGGAAGACGAGGATGGCGCCCGACGCCGCGGCAGGGGCGAGAAGCGGCAGGTGCACGCGCCAGAGGCGCCGCCCGAAGCGCGCGCCCGCCACCCGCGCCGCATCGTCGAGCGCGGGATCGAGCTGGCCCGCCGCGGCGGCCACGGGCTTCAGCCCGACGGCGAAATAGGCGGTCAGGTAGGCCAGCAGGATCAACGCGAGCGTGTTGTAGAGCGACAGGCCGGTGCCCGGAATCGGCCGGATGTAGACCAGGATGAAGGCGATGGAGATGACGATGCCGGGGATCGCGTAGCTCATCTCGGCGAGCGTCGCGACGCCGGTCCCGGTGGCGCGCCCCAGCCGGTCCCGCCGCGCGCCGAAGAGCGCGACGAGCGCCGCGAGCCCCGCGAGGACCAGCGCGGCGGTCCCGGCGAGCAGCGTCGAGTTGGCGAAGGCGCGCGCCGGCGCGCTCTGGCGCAGGATCACCTCGGCAAAATTGTCCCAGGTCACGCTCTCGAGGGTCAGCGGCACGCCGTAGGTCGGCACCAGCGCGGTGGCGACGAGCGAAACAAGGGGCAAGGCCAGCACGGCCGCGACGAAGAGCGCGAGCGCCGCCTCGCAGATGGGCCGCGCGCGGCCGAGGGTGATGCGCAGCGCCGGCTGCGGCGGACCGATCAGCCCCGACCGGGCGCGGCGCTGGAGCCACGTCTGCAGCGTCACGGCCAGGACCGCCACGATCGCGAGCAGCATGGCGAGGGTGGCCACGTCGGTCAGCACGCTCGGGCCGAAACCCGCGAGCCGGCGCCAGATCAGCACGGGCAACGTCACGTAGCGGCCGGGGATGCCGAGGAGCGCCGGGATGCCGAAATTGCCGAGCGCGGAGACGAAGGCCAGCGCCAGCGCCGCGATCAGCGACGGCGCGAGGAGCGGCAGCAGGATCCGCCGCAGGAGCCGTCTCGGACCCGCCCCGGCGATGCGCGCGGCCTCGATCATCTCGCGCGGCAGGCCGCGCAGCGCTGCCAGCACCACGAGGAAGACGAGCGGCGTGTGCTGGAGGGTCAGAAGCGCGATGACCCCCGCGCGCGAATAGAGCGGGTGCGCGACGCCGATCTTGGGCTGCAGGCCGACCCAGCCGAGGACGGGGCTCGACGGGCCCAGCGCCTGGATCCACGAGATCGCCGTCACGTGCGGCGGGATCATCATGGGCAGGAGCAGCAGGAAGACAAAGACGCCCTTGGCACGCAGGTCGGTCAGGCCGATGACGAATGCGAGCGCGCTGCCGAGCGCCAGCGCGCTCAGGGCCGAGACGGACGCGCTGTCGAGGCTGTTGAGCAGCGCTCCGCGCGTCGCGTCCGACCGCAGCGTCTCGAGCACCGGGCCCGAGCCGCCCGCGAGGCCGGTGGCGAAGAGACGCGCGAGCGGCAGCACGAAGAGCGCCGCCGCCACCGCGAGAAGTCCGGCGAGGGCGATGCCCTCGCCGCGGGGTCGGGCAGGCATCAGCCGCCGAAGGTCTCGGCGAACCGCTCCTTGTACGCGGCGTCGTTGGCCAGAGCCTCCGCCGGGTCGAAATCGATGACCTTGATGGTCGAGCGGTCGGGGAAGTAGTCGGGCGCCGCCACGTCGGGATGCGCCGGCAGGTAGCCCTGCGCCGCGGCCAGTTCCTGGCCCCGCTCCGACAGCAGGAAGTCGACGAAGGCCTGCGCCGCCTCGACGTTCCGCGCCGTCTCGAGGATCGCCACCGGCTCGGTCACCGCCGAGACGCCTTCCTCGGGGAAGACGAAGCCGACCGGCGCGCCGTCCTGGATGTTGCGCAGCGCGAGGAAGTCCACGACGAAGCCGTAAAGCGCCTGACCGCCGGCCACCGCCTGGTAGGTGCCGCCATTGCCGCCCTGCGCGATGGCGCCCTGGTCGGCGAGGCCCTGGTAATAGTCCCAGCCAAGCTCCGGCAGGCCGGTGAGCGAGACCATGTGGATCGTCGCCGCGCCCGATTCGAGCGGCGAGGGCATGACGATGTTGTTCTCGGCCGCGGGCTCCAGCAGGTCGGCATAGCTCTGGGGCACCATCTCGGCGGCTTCGTTGTAGACGATGCCGGTGGTGATGAGCTTGGTCGAGAAATAGTAGCCCTCGGGGTCCATCAGGCCCTCGTCGTAGGCCGAGACGTCGGCGTCGGTATAGGCCATCAGCCGGCCTTCCTGCTCGAGGCTCTCCATCGTCACCGTGTCCGCGATCAGCAGCACGTCGGGCTGCGGCTGGCCCGCCTCGAACTCCGCCCGCAGGCGCGCCATCATCTGGGTGGTGCCGTCGCGGACCCATTCGACGTCGATGTCGGGATAGACCTCGTTGAAGGCGTCGACGGTCTGCTGTGCATCCTGATCGGGCTGCGAGGTGTAGAGCACGAGCGATCCGGACAGGCTTTCGCCGGATTGTTGTGCAACGGCCGGCACGGCGGCGAGGGCCGCGGCAAGGGCGATGGCAGCGGTACGGTTCATGGATCACTCCCGAATTGAAATCAGGGGCGGGCTATCAGCGCTATGTGACAGGTCTGCGAACGGGGGGGACCACTTTTGGGAACGTGCCCAACCGCCGATTGCGGATGTCGGTTGTCGGTCCGCGCATCTTGTCGCCCAGCACTCCTGCCCTCCTGCAACTGAGTATGGAAGCGAGAAGATCCATGTTGCCGAACCTCCTTGTTTCGATCTGGTGGCGACGGCAGCCGTTTAACCCCTCTTACGCTGCTACGCTGCGCAAAATTGACCAACTGCCAGAATCGCGGCGGAGTCATCGAGAGCCATCATTCTTGACCACGGGAAACTTCCCCCCGTGTTTTCGAGAAGTTCGGCAGAACTGAGGTGGCTGGATCGTCTTGAGCCCCGGCACAAGCCTGAAGCCCGTCCGCAACGCCGTGAGGAATCCCGCGTGAGGGATCATTCGGTGGGGACGAGTGTTTCCAGGCGGCCATGCGACCGGAGCCTCGGCGAAGGGTCATACACGTGTGAGCGTACCGCCAGCGTCGCCTCCCACTCGTCAGCGCGCAGTCCCGGTTACCGGATCCATGACATCCTGCACCGCCGCGTTCCTCCCGCATGTACAACGCTCGGACCGTGCGGTCTGAGAATTCCGCTGGAACGTAGCCAATGCCATCTCCAATCCCCTTTCGTAGGTCGGCCCCAAGAACCAACTCGTGTGGCACTCTACTTGCTGCGCCGGCGATCGCAGGGTTCTGATATCATGCGTTTTCCATCTGGCTCGAAAGTCCATTCCGTGGAATGCCGCCTGTAGAGCGGCGCGGGAAAGACCAGTGAAGCTCGTCTACCGTGCCCTATCAATCCTCCGCCGCGGCGCCTGACGGCGCCACGGCCCTTGCGTCACATGCACTTCAAAGCTCGACCTCCCACGACTTGAAGCTCTGCCTGCGCGCGGCGGGAGTGGCGTCGGCGATCTTGCGGATGTCGGCCCAGGTCTGCTTGTAGTTCGGCAGGACCAGCTCGTTCACGCCGCCGTTGATCACGTTGCCCTGCGTGCCCGAGGGCGCGCCGAACAGCATGAAGGTCTCGTTCCGCCGCGCGGTCGGCTCGAGGTAGACCATGGCCTGGGTGGCGCCGTCGGCATTGTGGATCTCGACGAGGTCGCCGTTGCCGACGCCGAGCTCGGCCGCGTCCTCGGGGTTGATCTGCAGGAAGGGCACCGACCAGCGGTCCATGGCGAAGTCGTTGTCCTGGTCGAGGAACCAGTTCTGCCAGTTGAGGTTCGACCGGCCGTTGTTGATCAGGAAGCGGTGGCTGTCCCGCTGCTGCGCCTTGCCCGCGGCCTGGAGCCCGCGCCACGTCGCGTGGCAGAACAGCGCCTTGCCGTCCTCGCGGCCGTGCCGGGTGAACACGCCGTCCGTGTAGAGGCGCGGCGTTCCCACGAGCTGGCCGTTCTCGAAGCCCAGGACAGGCTCCTGCACCCCGTTCGTGCCCGCGGCGCGCAGCCGCTCGTAGGTCACTTCGGGGTTGCCCGAGTTGTAGCCGTCCATGAAGGCGTCCTCCTCGGTCTGCCAGTCGTAGCCCTGGAAGCGGGCGGCGTAGTCGGGGCGCCCCTCCTCGGTCAGCACCCGCTCCATCGCCTGGGCGAGCCGCGCGGCGATCAGGCAGTCGGGCAGCGCCTGGCCCGGTCCGTCCATGTATTTCTCGGTCAGCCGCAGGCGGCGTTCGCCGTTCATCGAGGTCAGGTTCATCTCGCCCGCCTCGACCGCCGGCAGGATCACGTGCGCCGCCTGCCCGATCTGGGTGTGGATGATGTCGACGTTGACCGAGAACAGGCCGCCCGCACGGATCGCCCCCTCGATGGCGTCGACGAGCTCCTCGCGGGTGGCACCGATCGCGTTGTCCATGGCCTCCTTCACCATGTTGGTGCGCTGGTTGTACGCGCGCTTGAAGCGGCTCGCGTTCAGCGTCGTCTTGTAGTGGTCGCAGGCCCAGACGTGGTGTACGGCGCCGCCGCCGTCGATCAGCAACCGGTCGAAATAGGGCGCGGGACGGCCCACATGCCCGTCGCCGGGCCGGTAGTAGCCCTCCTGGTGCCCGCCCAGACGGCAGACGCCGCCGCCCTCGCGGCCGATGTTGCCGCAGGCAAGGCCGAGGTTCACCAGAGCACCGATGGTGCGGTAATTGTCGTTGCCCCAGATGATGCCCTTCTCGTAGGCGATGATCGCCTTGCGCCGCGCCCCGTCGTCGTGCGGCCGCGCGTACCACTCGGCCGCCTTGATGATGTCGGCCTCGGGCACCCCGGTGATCTCGGCCGCCTCGGCCGTCGAGATGCGGATCGCCTCCAGCGCGGCCTCGAAGCTGCCGAGCGCGGCCGGGTGAGTCTCGCTCTGCGGCACCTCGACCGCGGCCTGGATCGTCGAGGCGGCGATGAAGTCGGTGTCCACCCAGCCCTGGTCGGCGATGTGGGTGAGGATCGCGTTGAAAAGCGCGAGATCCGTGCCGGATTTCGGCTGAAGGTGCAGCACGTTCCCGGCGCCGGCGGCCTCTTCGCAGGCCCGGATCGTCACCGTGCGGCGCGGGTCGACGATGATCGCCCGGGCCCCGCCCTGCATCCCCGGCACCATGTGGTTGAGGAAGAGGTTTGTCTGCGTCTCGAGCGGGTTCGCGCCCACGATCATGATCGTGTCGGTCAGCGTGTAGTCCGCGTAGGCGTAGTTCAGTTCGTCCACGCCCATATCGCGCGAGGAATGGACCTCGGAATTGTAGGCGGGCCGGTTGTGGATCCGGCAGTTCTTCACCTTCATCGAGCCGAAGTAGAGCTTGCCGGTGCCCCAGGTGTTCTCGTAGCCGCCGGCGCTGCCGCCATGGTCGAACATCGAGACGTAGAGCTGGTCCTCGTCCTCCGGCTCGACGAACCGGGCGGTCACGCGCGCGACGAGATCGAGCGCGTCGTCCCACGTGGTGGGCTGCCAGGTGCCGTAGCGCCACACCAGCGGATCGGTCAGCCGCTGCTGCTGGGTGCCCGTCACGTCCGAGCGGCGGTTCTCGGCCATGCGCGCGCCGCGGATGGAGCCGAGGCCCGAGTTCACGACGCAGTTCACGTCAGGCTTGATGACCAGATGCACGTCCTGGCCGTTCTTCTTGACGACGTTGTACATCGACGGCGCATACCAGGCCTCGGTGTCCTGGAACTGCTGCGCGCTCAGGTCGACGCCGAACTTGTTCTGGTTCGGCGCGGTGCCCCCCTGGCGGTTCAGCGGCCAGGTGTAGGCCTTGTAGCCGCAGCCGACGATGCAGTAGTGGCACACCGCGTTGTGCTCGTCCGCGTCGGCCGGGATGATCGGCAGGCGGTCGGTGAATCGCTTGTAGGCCATCGTTTCCCTCCTCAGCTTTCCAGGACGTTCGACAGGCGGCCGTAGATGAGCTCGTCCACGCCCTCGGCGAAGATGTCCCCGGCGCCGTCGACGCGCAGCTCGAACTGCGGCAGGTTCTGGGTCGCGTGTCCCCAGGTCTGCTGTCCGCCGGCCTCGCAGTCGAAGCGCGAGTAGTGGCCGGGGCAGTTCAGCGTCTTGTCGGCGGCGTTGTAGGACAGCAGCCACCCCTTGTGCGGGCAGAGCACCGAATAGGCGACGATGTCGCCGTCCGGCCCGACGCCGCCCTCGACCGCCTGCCCGAGCTTCAGCAGGACACCGGGGCTGTCGGCGTCGGGATAGGCGATGTCCATCGGTTCGTTGACGACGAGATCGGCGATGTTCGCGAGCCGGTTCGCGGGATAGTCGACCCGGGCGAGGCCCTGCGCTCTCGCCGGGCTTCCGGGCACCACGGCGGCGGCTGCGGCTCCGGCCGCGCCGACGATCCCGCCGCGCAGGAACTGGCGCCGTCCGACATCGACCATGCGGTTGCATTTCATGGGTGGAGTCCTCCCCTTGCTGCGCTTTTCGGCAGCCTAGGCCAATTCGGAGGCAGGATGGGAACGCGGGGCGGCGACAGGCCACCCTGCAATAAATTGATTTCAATGAATTATTACGGATGTTCGGATTTCCGAACGTGTCCGGGCTCAAAGACCGAGCTTGTGCATCTTCTCCCAGAGGGTGGTCCGCGAGACCTTCAGCAGCCGCGCGGCCTCGGCCACCTGCCCGCCCGTGTGCTCGAGCGCCCGGATGATCTGGTGACGCTCGGCGAGGTCCCGGGCCTCGGACAGCGGGCGGACCTCGCGCGCGTGCTCGTTGAGCTCGGGGAAGACGTCGGCGGGATAGATCCAGTCGCCCGTCACGACCTCCATCGCGCGCAGCAGCCGGGACCGCAGCTCGCGGCCGTTTCCCGGCCAGTCGTGATCGTGGATGGCTGCCAGCGTGAGTTCGGAGATGCCGCGCAGCGGCGCCTCGCGGCGGACGTTCAGGGCTTCGAACATCTGCCCCGCCAGCCACGCCGCATCCTCGCCCCGCTGTGCGAGCGGCGGCACGACGATCTCGTGTGCGAGGAGGGCATAGAGAAGGTCGGAGCGGAAGCCGCCCGCGGCGACCTTCTCGTCGATCCGGGTGCCGCAAGCGGCGATCAGCCGGAAGGATGCCTGCCCGAGCGCGTCGATCAGACAGTGCTGGGCCGCGCCGTCGAGACGCCCGACGCCGTTCACGAACAGCGTCCCGTCGCGCACCGTCCCGATCGCCGCGCGAAGCCTGTCGGCCGACACCGAGTCCCGGAAGGCGTTCGCCACGACGAACGCGGAGGACCGCCGGTCGGACAGCGCGTGGATGCGCCGCGCGAGGCGTTCCTTGCCGAGGCCGCGCGCGCCCCGGATCAGGACAGGCCCGTCATGGCGCGCGAAGTCCGCAACGAGGGAATCGACCTGCCGCGCCAGCGGGGAAATCCCCGTCTGCGGCGGCAGGCCGGCGCCCGGATAGGGCCGCAGGATCTGCACGAGCCGCCGGAGGAAGGCTGACATGTCGAAAGGTTTCGTCATGTAGTCGGCCCCTCCGGCCCTGAGCAGCCGGACCGCCTGGTCGATCTCGCCCTGGCCCGTGATGAAGAGGAAGGGGGGCGGAGCGATCCGGCGCGACACCGTGGCGAAGATCTCCTCCCCGGACCCGTCCGGCAGCCGGATGTCGCAGATGACCGCATCGACCGGCCGGCGCGGGGTGCGCACGGCGGCGATGCCCCGGACCGCCTGCTTCACCCACGTGACCTCCGCGCCCTCGAGTTCGAGGCGCTGCACCAGCGAATGTCCCATGATGGCATCGTCCTCGATCAGGACGAGGTAGCGGCCCGTCAGCATGGTGGTTGCCCCCCTGCCGGGATGCGGACGATGATCTCGGTACGGCAGTCCGCACGGGTGCAGTCCACCCGCCCCCCGAGCATGGCCACAAGGTCACGCACCAGCCGCAGCCCGACGCCCCCGCCCGGCTCCAGCGGGGCCTCGGACATGAGGCGCGCCCGGGCCGCGCCGGAGAGGCCGGGTCCGTCATCCGCCACCGCCAGCCGCAGCCAGCCACGTTCGGTCCGCACGCCGAGGGCCACCGAGCCGCCCTCGGGCGCGGCCGAGGACGCGTTCAGGAGGAGGTTCAGCGCGATCTGGCGCACAGGTGCCGACGGATGGCCGCCGAACGCGGCCTCGCCACCGTCGATCCGCCAGTAGAGCCGCTGGCCACGCCGGGTCGTTTCCGGCTCGAAGAGCAGGCGCAGGTCCTCGAAGTCGGCCCTCGACAACGCGCGCCCCGACCGGTCGATCCGGTTCTCCTCCAGGATGACCCGGCTCACGTCGCGGAGATGGCGGAGACCGCGGTCGATGAGCTCGGCGGACTGGCGGACCACCTCCGGCCGGTCGGCGTAGCTGCGGATCGTGTCGGTCGCATTGAGGAGCCCGCCGAGCGGGTTGTTGATCTCGTGCGCGAGCGACGAGGACAGCCGCCCGAGACTGACGAACCGTTCCCGTTCGGCAAGCCGCCGTTCGGCTTCGGCCCGAGCGTCGATCGCCCCGGCCATGGCGTTGAAGTTGCGCAGGAGCCTTGCGAGGACGCTGTCCGAGCGAGGGATCGCCCGCTCCGGGATGGGATGCGGCGTCCCCCCGGCCTCACCCATGTGGTGTGCCAGCAGTTCGACCGGCTTCAGCATGCGCGCCATCACGAAATACCCCGCGAGCACGAGGATGAGCGTGGCCAGCGCATTGCCCGCCAAGAGCGCGAGCGCCGCGGTGCGCCGCTGCGCGACAAGGTCGCTCACGTCGAGTTCCGTCACGATCCGGCCGACATCCCTGCCCTGTACGAACAGCGGGGCCATCACCCGCACGACCGAGCGTCCGTGCGCGGCGGTGACCTCGCCCACGGGCATCGCCTCGGCCGCGAAAGCGTCGATCGCCGTATCCACCGGGGCCCGTTCGGGATGCGTCGCGGCCAGCACGAGGCCCCTGTCATCGGCGACGACGGTGAACAGGATCCGTTCGCCCGACGCGTTGGTCCGCGCGCGGTCGAGCGTGTCGTAGACCTCCCAGACGTCGCGATGGAGCGCGAACGGCCCCAGGGCGACGGCCAGGCCCTCGACATGCAGCCGCGCATATTCCTGGAGCCGCGCGTCCTGCAGCCTTCCGAGGGTGGCGAGGACCTGCTGCGACGCCGCGAGGCCGAGCAGCACCATGAGCACCGCGGTGGCGACCGCGACCCGCACCGTGACCGGCCATGTGCCCGGACGCAGCCGCATGGTCAGCGCCGCGGCACTTCGGCCATCCGCGCGGCGATGCCGTCGAACAGGCCCGGGTCGCCGTGCTGCACCCGGTCGAGGAACAGCTGCCGAAGCGCGTCGCGCCCCGCCGCGGACGCATCGAGCCCCCGCAAGGCCGCACCGAACTGCCGGACCAAAGGGTCCGTCGCGCGGTCCGCACGGGCGGCGAAGGGCGGGAAGCCCAGCCACTCGGACTGCGTCACGACCCGCGTCCGTTCGGTCAGGGACGGCTCCACCCGCGCCAGCGTCTCCCAGACATAGCCGTCCACGCTCCCCGACCGGGTCAGTCCGCCCGCGACCGCCCGCACCACGTTGCGGTGGCCATAGGTGAAGATCGACCGCGAGAAGAAACGCTCGGGCGTCTCGCCGAGGCGCGCGATGTCGGAGGCGGTGACGAGATAGCCGGAATTGCTGTCGGGGTCCGAGAACGCGTGCACGTCGCCCCGCAGGTCCTCGAGCCGCAGGGCAGCGTCGTCGTGCCGCACGATCAGGTAGGACTGGTAGAGCGGTCGCCCGCGCCAGACGGGGACGCCGAGCAGCGACAGGCTGTCGCCGTGTTGCAGGAAGGGATAGCCGCAGATCCACGCGGCATCCACCGACCCGTCGAGGAGCGACGCGGTGATTTCCTGGTAGGTCCTGCGCTGGATCAGGTCGACCGGTTCGCCGAGGGCCTGCGACAGGGCCGATCTCAGCCGTTCGATGACCACCGCGTCGTTGTCGAGGAACACAGGGGTCAAGCCGAGGCGGAAGGGCTCTGCCACCCGCGCGAGGGCTGGCAGGCCGATGCCCGCGCTTGCCGCCGATCCGGCGAGGAATCGCCTCCTGTTCATCGACTATCGCCTCCCCTGCCCCGCACGGCAGCGACGGGAGCCGGCCTCAGGCAATGCGCCGCGTGCCGGCCGGCACCCCGCGGCCTCGCGGCGGTGGGGGCCTCACGCGCGGATGTTGCGCCACAGCAGGGCAAGCAGGCCCGCGTTCCCCAGCGCCAGCACCGAGATCGTCCAGAGTGCCGTCTCCGGCGCCGCGCGGGCGAGGAGCCACGCCCCGAGAAGCGGCGCGGCCGCCTGCGCGATGAGCGACGGCCGCGCCAGGCGTCCCATCAGCGCGGGGTACCGCGCCGCGCCGAAGACGGCGAGCGGCAGGCTTCCCCGCGCGATCGAGAAGAGGCCGTTGCCGCCCCCGTAGAGCACCAGCGCCGCCCCCGCGATCCCGAAATCCGCCGCCAGCAGCAGAAGCCCGATCGCCAGCGCGAGATTGGAAAAGGCGAGCGTCCAGATCGGGTGATGGCGTCCCCGTCCGGCCATCTCGAGGACGCGCGCGCCGACCTGTGCCGGACCGATGAGCGCGCCGAGGGCCACGGCGCTCGACAGCGCGTAGCCCTGCGCCTGAAGGAAGGTGAAGAGCCAGATCGAGATGTTCACCACGACGAGCCCGTTGAGGATGAGCGTCGCCGCCATCAGGGCGAACACGATCACCTCGTGACGCTCCAGCGGCTCGGCTGCGGGGCCGCCCGAGGCGTGTCCCTCCGCACGCGCGGGGACCGCGGGGATCACGAGCAGGATCAGCGGCAGGGTGCCGAAGACGTGGATCGCGGCATAGGCCACGGCCACCCCGCGCCAGCCCCAGGCCTCGAGCATCAGGGTCGAGAGCGGCCAGCAGACGGTGCTCGCGAAACCGCCCCAGAGCGTGAGCGCGGTGATCGCGCTCCGGGCGTCCTGTCCGTAGAGGCGCCCGAGCGCGGCGAAGGCCGGGTCGTAGAGGCAGGCGGCCATCCCGAGCCCGAGCACCAGCCAGCCGGCCCAGAAGACCCAGAGTTCCGACGCACCGGCGATCACCAGGAGGCCGCCGGCGGTCAGCCCGCAGCCGACCGCGAGGACCGGACGGCCCCCGCGCCGCGAGATCGCCTGGCCCACGAGCGGCGAGACGAGGCCGGCCACGAGCAATCCCGCCGAAAGCGCCCCGGTGATGGCGGTGAGCCCCCATCCCGTGTCGGCCGCGATCGGCGCGGCGAGCACGGTCATGAGGTAATAGGTGCTTCCCCAGGTGAAGATCATGACGAGGCCGAGCGCCGAGATGACCGGCCATCGCCGCTCCGCGGCAGTGAATGTCGCGTCCGTCATGGCGTCACAGGACCTGCCAGAGCTGGAACAGCAGCCCGGAGGCGAAGGCCCCGGTCAGGGAAAGCCCGATGTAGAGCAGGAACACGGGCGGGCGGGCCAGCGCCCAGACCGCCATGGCCGCCGGGATCGAGGTGACGCCGCCGGCGACGAGAAAGGCCATGCCCGCACCCGGCGCCATGCCCTGGTCGATCAGGCCGCCGACCAGCGGCAGGGCGGCGTAACCGTTGAGATAGGCGGGCACGCCCACGAGCGTCGCCGTGACGATGGGCAGCAGCCCGTCCCCCCCGAGCGTCGCGGTCACCGTTTCGGCGGGGATCCACGCCAGCATGAGGCTTTCGAGGATGAAGGCGAGCACCAGCCACCTGGCGAGGAACAGCGTCGTGCTCAGCGCCGTCCTGGCGAATTTCGTGCGCCGTCCGGGATCGGTCCAGAACCGCCAGACCACGGGCTTCGGCGCGCGGACCCTCGCACCGCCGCAGCCGCCATTGCCGATCCCGTCGCGCAGCGGGTCGGCGAAGGCGCCGCGCTTCATCATCAGGTGCACCACGGCCCCGCCGAACACGCCGAGCCCGATGGCGGCAAGGGTCTTGGCCACCGCGAATTCGAGGTCGAGCACGCCCGCCGTCAGCACGAACATCGACGGGTCCATGATCGGCGAGGCGAGCCAGAAGGCCATAACCGCCGAGAGCGGCACGCCCATCGCGAGGAGCGCCGCGATCAGCGGGATCACCCCGCAGGAACAGAAGGGCGAGAGGCCCCCCGCCAGCGCGCCGAGACCGATCATCAGGACCGGTGCGCCGGTAAAGGCCTTGGCGATCAGGTTGTCGGCCCCGGTCGCCCCGGCCCAGGCGGCGATGGCGATCGACAGGACAAGGAACGGCGCCGTGTTCAGGAGCGCGGTGGCCGCGAAGGTCGCGCTTGCGGCGGCCTGGTTCCTGTCGGCCACGGCGAGGACCGCGAGCATCAGCGCCGAGGCGAGCCAGACGCGCTGGTCCTGCCAGAGACTGCGCAGGGCGGACCGAAGGCCGGGGACCGCAAGGGACGTGTCAGTCATCACCAAGATTCCGGAATTGCCGTTGTTTCAGGCGCGGGAAAGGACATGCACGCCTCACGCGGCGTCCTCCGCACGGTGGACCGCCACGCCGGCGCAGCACTCCGAGGTCAGGAAGCCGAGAAGCGCGTGCATCGCGGGAAAGTCGACGCGGTTGAACACCTCGCGCCCCTGCTTGTCCTGCAGCACGAGCCCCGCGTCGACGAGCGTCGAGAGGTGATGCGCGAGCGTCGAGGGCGCGAGCCCCAGATGCTCGCCGATGTCGCTGACCCGCAGGCCGTCCTGCCCCGCCTTGACCAGCAGGCGGAAGATCGACAGGCGCGCATCGTGGCCGAGGGCGGCAAGGGCGCGGGCATTGGGGCTGGTCGTTGTCATGAGATCCAAAATAACCAGAAAACTGGTTTTGTAAATGATTCGTCATTCGAGAACGCGGGGCCCCTGAAATCCCCGGCAGGACCGCCCCCGGGGAGGCTTTCATGCGGGCGTCAGTTCGGGTTCCGTCGCCGTGAGACGCCCCGAGGCGAGCGCGGAGAGGCCGATCAGCACCGTGGCGGTTCCAAGCATCAGGGGCAGACCGCCCACCTGGTAGGTGAACCCGGACAGGACCGTCCCGAGCAGCCGCCCGCCGGCGTTCGCCATGTAGTAGAAGCCCACGTCCATCGTGACCCGCTCGACCCTGGTGAATGCCAGGATGAGATAGGAGTGGAGCGCCGAGTTCACCGCGAAGACCGCGCCGAAGACGAGCAGCCCCGCCACCAGCGTGGCGGTGAGCCATGGCTGCGGCTCGCCCGAGGCGAGCGCCGCCGCGGTCAGCGCGGCCGGGATCGCCGCGAGCGTCCACGCCCAGCCGCGGGCCTTGGCGACGAGGTCGCGCTCCGGCGTGCTGGCCGCGCGCAGGAGCCGCGGGGCCGAGGCCTGCACCGCGCCGTAGAGGATGATCCAGAGCGCCATGAAGGTGCCGATCATGAAGAAAGCCGCGCGGTCGCCCTCGGTCGTTCCGTCCGACAGGACGCCGTAGAAATAGATCGGGATGCCCACGACGAACCAGACGTCGCGCGCGCCGAAAAGGAACACCCGGGCGGCCGAGAGCCAGTTGACGTTGGCGGACTTGGAAAAGACCTCGGAGAACTTCGCGCCCTTGCGGCCCTTCGGCAGGCCCGGCGGCATGGCGACCAGCACCGCCACGAGGATCGCCGAGAGGACCGCGGCCATCGCCAGGACGGCCCAGACGAAGCCGACCGTGGCGAGGAGCGCGGCGCCGAGAAGGAAGCCAAGCCCCTTCACCGCGTTCTTCGACCCCGTCAGCACCGCGACCCAGCGGAAAAGGCCGCCATTCTCGGCCGGAGCCAGCACCTTTACCGCGGATTTCGAGGACATCTTGGCCAGGTCCTTGGCGACGCCGCTGGCGCCCTGCACCACCATGACGAAGGCCACGGACAGGCCGATGGCCCAGCCCGGATCAAGTTGCGCGAGGGCCAGCAAAGCCACGACCTGGATGCCGAGGCCCGCATAGAGCGTCGAGGTCAGCCCGAAGCGCGCCGCGATCCAGCCGGCGGCGAGGTTCGTCACCATCCCGGCGATCTCGTAGAGCACGAAGAGATAGGCGAGCTGCACCGGCGTGAAGCCCAGCGTGTGGAAGTGCAGGAGCACCAGCATGCGCAGCGCGCCGTCCGTCAGCATGAACGCCCAGTAGGACGCGGTGACGGCGATGTAGGCGGAAAGGCCCTCGGGTCGGCGGCTCACAGCGAGGCCCCCACCATCAGCGCCACGTCCACGAGGCGGTGCGCATAGCCCATCTCGTTGTCGTACCAGGCGTAGACCTTCACCTGCGTGCCGTTCACCACCATGGTCGAGGGCGCGTCGACGATGCTCGATCGCGGGTCGTTGGTGTAATCGGCCGACACGAGGGGGCGTTCCTCGTAACCGAGGATGCCGTGGAGCGGCCCGTCGGCGGCGGCCTTGAAGAGCGCGTTGACCTCCTCGACCGACGTCTCCCGCTCGACCTCGAAGACGCAGTCGGTGATCGAGGCGTTCAGCAGCGGAACGCGCACCGCGTGGCCGTTCAGCCGGCCCGCGAGTTCGGAATAGATCAGCGTGATCGCCGTGGCCGAACCGGTCGTCGTGGGGATCAGCGAGTTCAGGGCAGACCGCGCGCGACGCAGGTCCTTCGCGGGACGGTCGACGATGGTCTGCGTGTTGGTGACGTCGTGGATCGTGGTGATGGACCCGTGCCGGATGCCGATGGCCTCGTGGACGACCTTGACGACCGGCGCGAGGCAGTTCGTCGTGCAGCTCGCGGCGGTGACGATGCGGTGCGTCGCGGGATCGTAGATGTCGTGGTTCACGCCGTAGACGATGTTCGCGGCGCCGCCATCCTTGACCGGCGCCGAGACCACCACCTTCTTCACTCCCGCCTCGAAGTAGGGGGCGAGCTTTGCCTCGGTCTTGAAGACGCCGGTGCAGTCGATGACCACGTCGACCCCGTCGAGCGGCAGTGCCGACAGGTCCCGCGCGCCCACGAACGGCAGCCGCGTGCCGTCGACGGTCACGCTCTCGTCGTCATGGTCGAAGGCCGCGTCCCAGCGCCCGTGGACCGTGTCGAATTCCAGGAGATGGGCGTGCATCGCCGGGTCGCCGACCGTGTCGTTGATCCAGGCGATGGACGCGCCGCGCGCGAGCAGCGGCTTCAGTGCCAGCTTGCCGATCCGTCCGAGGCCGTTGAGGGCGTAGACCGTCATGCGGGCGCCCCGGCATCGGTCCGGCCGATGTCGTCCACCGCCTTCTGCAGCGAGATCCTGTCGAGCGAGGCAATCGGAAGCCCGGTGAACACGGTGATCCGGTTGTGCAGCGCCCCGTAGGCCTGGTGAAAGGCGAGGCTCTTCTGGGCGTCCGTGCCCTCGGTCTTCACCGGGTCCGGCATGCCCCAATGCGCGCTCACCGGCTGGCCGCTCCAGGCGGGGCATTCCTCGTTTGCGGCCCGGTTGCAGACCGTGAAGACGAAATCGAACTTCGGCGCGCCCTCGCCCTGGAACTCGGCGATGTTCTTGGCGCGGAGCACCGAGATGTCGTGACCCTTCTGCTCCAGCACCTCGAGCGCGAACGGGTTGAGCTCGGAGCGCGGCCGGGTGCCGGCGGAATAGGCCTCGAACCGGTCGCCGGCCTCCTTGCGCAGGATGGATTCGGCGAAGATCGAGCGGGCGGAATTGCCGGTGCAGATGAAGAGCACCTTGTACTTTCGGTCGGTCATGGGCGTTTGTCCTGTTGCGGAGACCAGGGAAAGAGGCAGGCAGAGCTCCGGCCGACCGCGACAGCAGTCGAGGAGCAGGTGGTCGAAGGTGCGGCGCACCTCCGTCATGGCGATCGAGTAGAGCAGCGACGTCCCGACCCGCTCCTGCGAGACCAGTCCGACCTGCTGCAGGGCCGACAGGTACGCCGACAGCGTCGACGCCTTGAGATCCAGCGCCTCCGCCAGTTCCCCGGCACGCACGCGGTCCGGGTACCGGCGCATGAGGAGCCGGAAGACGGCGAGCCGCTGCGGATGCCCGAGGACCGACAGGCGCGAGGGAATCATTTCTTCCATATTTCATGGATATCAGAAATAAAGGGCCGGGCAATCGCCCGCGCACGCCGTTACAGAAGTTTCACAATTCCCGGGCCCGATCGGCGCGTGTGTCCGGACCGCCGACGGAACGGCATGGCGGGGACCGCGCGTCCTTTCCGCACCGGTCCCGGCGGCATGTGGGTTCGCCACATGCCGCCCCGGCGCGAACGCCCGTCTTTTCGACCTGCGAGCCTGTTTCCAATCTGCACAAGATCAGGGCATATGACGCAAGAACCGCTCACGAAGCGGGCTATTCCGCGATCCTGCCCGAGGTCTCGCCGATGCGCGCCTGGCACCATCTCTGCCCCGCCCTGCCCGCCTTCCACGGCCGCGAACAGCTGCGCGCCGGTATTGGGGCCATGCTGGGGATTACCCTGTGCGCCCTCGCGGTCAGCGTCGGCGGCGCCTTTGGCCTCTCGTCGCTCCATCTCGTGGCGCCGCTCGGGGCGACCGCCGTGCTGGTCTTCTGCGTGCCGAACTCGCCGCTGGCCCAGCCCTGGTCGGCCATCGTCGGCAACATGATCGCGGCGCTTGTCGCGCTGGCGGTGATCGAGGTCGTCCCGGGCGCCTGGTCCGTCGGCGTCGCGGTCGGCGCGGCCATCGCGGCGATGATGCTCGTCCGGGCCCTGCACCCGCCGGGGGGCGCCGTCGCCCTGCTGACGGCTCTCGACCCGGCGCCCGCCCTGGACGCGGGCCCGCTCTTCGCGCTGATGCCGGTCGGGCTCACCACGGCGGTGCTGGTCCTCGGCGCGGTGCTCTACAACCGCGCGACCGGCCGGGTCTACCCGTTCCGCCAGCCCGAGACCGCAGGCGCCCGGGAGCCCGCGCCGCGACTGGGGCTCTCCACCGACCAGCTCGGCGCGCTGCTCGACCGGTTCAACCAGTCGACCAATCTCGGCGTGGCGGATCTGGGCCGGCTGCTGGCCGCGGCCGAGGCCGAGGCGGTGCACCACCGCTTCGACGGCACGACCTGCGCCGACGTGATGACCACGGACCTGATCACCGTTCGTCCGGACACCCCTCTGCCAGAGGCGGCGCGGCTCTTCCGGACACATGCCATCAAGAGCCTGCCCGTGGTCGCGGACGGCATGACCCTGCGCGGCCTCGTGCTGCAGGCCGACCTTCTCGCGGCTGCGGCCCGCACCCCTCGCGCCACCTGGTCGCCCCGGACGAGGCAGGACAGGGTCGCGGACGTCATGCGCGCCCCGGATCGGGCGGTCCCGCACGACATGCCGGTCGGTGCGCTCCTCAACCGCCTGGCCGCCGAGGGCAGCGAGGTGATCCCGGTCACCCGGGGCGACCGGCTCGACGGCATCCTGACGCGGTCGGACATCCTGCGCCTCCTCCTCCGCGGCGCCGAGGAGCGCGACGCCGCATGAGGGCACTGGCGCAGGGTCGCGTGCATGACGTCCGCGGCGCTACGCTCTCTTGTCCGCCGTCACGCGGGCGGCAGGGCCACCCCCGTTTGGCCGGCCGCAGGAGATCCGCGGTTCACAGCCCGGACGCCCGCTTCTCGAAGCGCGCCGCCTGCGGCGGTCGCCGCGTCGCGCGCTTGGCCAGGGACTGTGCGTGGGCGCGTTCCCGGGCGCGCTCGAACGACCTGCGCACCCGCTGCGTGCGGTTGGCAAAGGGCGGCACGGGGGTTCCGGCCGTCAGCTGCAGCTGGTTCAGCACCTCGAGTCCGGACATCTCGGCGAAGTGTTCGAGATACCGACCAAGCTCGTGCTCGAACTCCGCAGGTGGCGGCACCTGCCCGTCGCGCAATATGCAGACGAAATCCCCTGATCCCGCGTAGGTCATGAGCAGTTTCCGGCTGTCCAGCGTGTCCTGGATCCCGAGGGCGACCGCGGCCAGCAGCGTGGCAAAGTCCGTGCCCGACGTCGCGCCATGGACAGCGTCCACCCGCTCGATGCGCACGGCCACGAGCGACGCGGCACCCAGAGCGCCGCTCGGCAGCTGCGACAGGTAGTTCCCGAGCGAAAAGGGAGGGATGAGCCTGTCGACGCCGGCCACCATCAGTTCGTCCTCGGGCGTGAAGGCATGTCTGCCCACATCCCGCCCCACGCGCGCGCGCGCCTTCGGCGAGAACGACGGAATGATCCTGACCGGCGCGGGCCGCGACAGAAGACGCTCGGCGACCCGCAGGCGTCCGGTGAATTCCTTAACGTCGAAGCGCTTGACGATGTAGTCGTTTGCGCCGGCGGCGAAGGCGTTCTCGATCGTCTCCGCGTCCTTGAGTGCGGTCAGCATGATGATCGGGGTATCCCGATGCTCAGGCCGGGAGCGGATGCGCGCGCACAGCTCGATCCCGGACATGCCAGGCATCTCGATGTCGAGCAGGAAACAGTCGAACTGCGCACCGGGCCCGTCGATCATGGCGAGAGCCGTTTCGCCATCCTCCGCGAGACGCATCTCCGGATAGCCGCTCTTCTGGAACAGGCGGAAGAGAAGGTCGCGCACGATGGCGCTGTCGTCGACGGCAAGCAACCTCATGGTCTACTCCCTGAGCTCCGGAAACGGGGAACCTTCGCGCGGTCAGGCTGCGATCAGGAGCAGCACGCTGACCCACAAGAAGATCCCGAGGAAAAAGAAGGGCAGGATCCACCAGCCCCCGGCGAGCATGGGGTCCCGGCTGTCCTGCGCCGGCCAGGACCGGCCGCCCCGGACGCCCGCCGGCGACATCCCATCCGCCTGGGACAGTCGATCGGCGAGAGGATCGGGATCGACGAACGTGCGGGAGGTCCAGAGAGGGCGCACCTGGCGCGGCGCGCCGGACGCTCCCTGCCTGTCCGTGGCGCGCGCCTCGGCGGAACTGGACGTGGCGTGCGCATGATGGGCACTGCGGGAACTTGCAGGGAATCTCGAACCTTCCATGTCTTCTGTCTCCTGTCGGACGTCGCCTGGGGATTCGCCGCGTTCCTGGATCTTCGTCGCGCTTCTGGTCTTGGGCGTCTGCCCCGGCGGGGGTCCGGGGCAGACGCGGTCAGCTGCGTCCGTGAGCGATACCTCAGCTGAAATCTTCGTCCTGAGCCGACAGGCCACCCAGCAGACCGCCGAGCGGGCTGTCGCCGTCGAGCAATCCGCCCGTCAGGCCACCGCCATCGTCGCCGCCGAGCAGACCGCCGACCACACCCTCGTCGCCGAGGACACCGTCGAGAAGGCCGTCATCGCCGTCGCCGCCGAGCAGGCCGCCCACCACGCCCTCGTCACCGAGGACACCGTCGAGCAGGCCGTCATCGCCGTCGCCGCCGAGCAGGCCGCCCACCAGGCCCTCGTCACCCAGGACACCGTCGAGCAGGCCGTCATCTTCGCCGCCGCCGAGCAGGCCGCCCACC
>NZ_JAME01000041.1 GCF_000521865.1 Roseivivax isoporae LMG 25204 | reverse complement strand
GGATTACTCCAAATACCCGCAAGCCCTATTTTCGGAAATCGTCGCATTTTTTTCAAAGAACCGCTTTCGTGAAGAAAACCATGGGCTTGGGCCCCATATGTTGCGTCTGACGGAAGGTCGAACGCAATTTTCTTCGCCACCCGGCGGGAACATCGCGCCGCCCCGCGCGGCGGCCCCGCGGCCCGCGGCCGCGAGGAGCGTTTCAGGCCGTCCGGAGCCGCCGTGGAACCCGAATCCGGAGCATCAGGAGAGCCAGAATCCCCCCCAGATAGAGGAGCGGCTCGATCTGGAAGCCCTTCACCAGCATCACGTAGTGGACCGCACCCAGAATCACGGCCGGGTAGGTCAGGCGGTGCAGCCGCCGCCAGCGGGGACCGAGCCACCGCACCGCGCGGTCGTTCGAGGTGGCGACAAGCGGCACCATCAGCGCGAAGGCCGCCATGCCCACGGTGATGTACGGCCGCTTCACGATGTCGGCCCAGATCTGCGCGGGGATCTGCACGTCGAGGACCAGCCAGACCAAGAGGTGCAGAAAGACGTAGGCAAAGGCGAGGATGCCCAGGGCCCGCCGGAACCGCATCAGGTTCAGCCCGAGGTGCCGGCGCAGCGGCGTCACCGCGAGCCCCGCCACCAGGACCTGCAGCGCCAGCTCGCCCAGTTCGTGCTCGAGCGCCTTGATCGGCTCGACGCCGAGGCCGCCGGTCAGGCCGAGCCAGAGGAACCAAAGGGGCGGCAGCGCCCCCAGTATATAGAGAGGCCAGACCGGGACGCGCCGCAGCCCGGCGTTCACGCGGTCGACCGGCGTCATTCAGAAGTTCTCCGCGAGGTCCATGCCCTCGTAGAGCTGAGCGACCTCTTCCTCGTAGCCGTTGAACATGAGCGTGGGCTTGCGGCGGGCAAAGAGGCCCCCGCCGATCTCGCGTTCGGAGGCCTGGCTCCAGCGCGGATGGTCCACCTCGGGGTTCACGTTGGAGTAAAAGCCGTATTCGCGCGGATTGGCGACGTTCCACGAGGTCGGCGGCTCGTCCGCGGTCAGCGTCACGCGCACCACCGACTTGATCGACTTGAATCCGTACTTCCACGGCACCACCAGCCGCAGCGGCGCGCCGTTCTGGTTGGGGATCGGCCGGCCGTAGAGGCCGGTCGCCATGATGGTCAGCGGGTGACGCGCCTCGTCGAGGCGCAGCCCCTCCACATAGGGCCATTCGAGGACCGGGCGCGAGACGCCCGGCATCTCCTCGGGGCGCAGCACCGTCTCGAAGGCCACGTACCGCGCCCCCTCCTGCACGCCCGCGAGATCCAGCATGTCCGCCAGTTCGAACCCGTTCCAGGGCACCACCATCGACCACGCCTCCACGCAGCGGAACCGGTAGATGCGTTCTTCGACCGTCATGCGCTCCATGATGTCGGCGAAGGCGTAGTCGCCGGGGCGGTCGACCAGCCCGTCGATGCGCACGCTCCACGGCTCGGTGGTCAGCTGCCCGGCATAGCGCGCGGGATCCTCCTTGCCGGTGCCGAACTCGTAGTAGTTGTTGTAGGAGGTGATCTCCTCCCAGGTGTTGGGCTCGAGCGCGTCCTGCGCCCGGCCGCGCCCCGGCAGGCCCGCCGCGATGCCCCCGGCCGCGAGCCCCGCCAGCACGCGGCGGCGGTTCAGGAACAGCGCCTCGGGCGTCGCGTCCTCCCGGGTCAGGTCGTTCGTCCAGCGGTGGGCCATGCAATCTCTCCGTTCCTCTCGCGGCGGATCGCCGATCCCCGCCTCCGTTCCCCGCGAACTTAGGCGCGGCCACGGGCGCGCCCAAACCAATTCGGCTCACGTTGACGTGCCGCGTCTGAAACGTCTGCGCGCTCGTTTCGTGTGCCGCGGCATCCAATTCGGTTGTTGGCAAGCCGACGGTGCCGATGGATACTCCGCCCGACGGACGATGCCCGGAAGGGAGCGGAGGAAAGAATGCCGATCTCGCGTCATGTGCGCGCCGCGGTGCTTGTTGTGGCCTGCGCGATGGCCGGGGGCGCATCGGGCGAGGACCTTGCCACCCGCGGGATCGTGCTGCGGCCGCCACCGCCTGCCCCTGCCGGGGTCGTGTCCTACCAGACCCCCCTGCCCTTCGACGACGTCATCTTCGGGCTCGAGAACGCGCTCGTGGGCCACGGGCTCGATGTCAGCCGGCAGAGCCTCGTCAGCGTGTCGGGCGGGGGACGCACGGACCTCGCGCTGGCCGACAGCGTCTACCAGCACGCGGAAACCTACAGCTTCTGCTCGTCGATCCTTGCGCAGAAGATGATGGAGAACGATCCGCTCAACATCGCGTTCTGTCCCTACACGATCTTCGTGATCGTGGCGCGGGGCAATCCCGAGGTCACGACCATCGGCTATCGCGCGATGCCCGAGGGACCGATGAAGGAAGCTCAGGCGTTGCTCGACGTGATCGCCCGCAACGCCATCGGCCGCGGCGGCTGAGAGCAGCCCGGCAAAGCCCGCCCCGCGGGGCGGCCCAAGTGGAGGAAGCCCGCTATGACCACCCGCTCCCTGACCCGTCGCGACGCGCTGCGCGGCGCCGCCGGCATCGGCGCGCTGTCCCTTCTGCCGGCCGCGGCCCAGGCACGCCGCGCACAGCTCGACCTGCTGTCGGAACTCGGCACCCGCGCCGAATACCTGACGCTGATGGACCTGCTGGTCCTCACCGGGCTGTCGGACACGCTGCGCCGGCGCGGACCGTTCACGGTCTTCGCCCCG
This sequence comes from Roseivivax isoporae LMG 25204, assembly GCF_000521865.1. Lineage (GTDB taxonomy): Bacteria > Pseudomonadota > Alphaproteobacteria > Rhodobacterales > Rhodobacteraceae > Roseivivax > Roseivivax isoporae. The sequence continues at coordinate 32,125 of NZ_JAME01000041.1, read as the reverse complement.
CGCGAGATGGCGTTCTGGCGGATGTCGCAGGCGCAGTACGACCAATTGATCGATCCGGTCTTCCGGCCGCAGCTCGCCCGCATCCTGCGCCACCACGTGGTCCCCGAACGGCATTCGGTGTTCGAGCTTGTCGGCCGGCGCACGGTGCTGCCGACGCTCGCGGGCACCTCGCTCGTGGTCGACGGGCTGGGCGGCAACGGGCTCCGCGCCGGCGGGGCCCCGGTCAGCCTGTCAGAGATCGAGGCGACGAACGGCTTCGCACACGAGGTCGACACGCTGATGCGCCCGGTCTGACCCCGACACGACGTGCATAGATAGAGAAAGGGCCCGCCGGATCGTTCCGGCGGGCCCTTCCGTCATCACCTCAAGGGATCAGTGCACCACGGCGTCGTCCGGACGCGGCCGGTTGGTGGCAGACACGCGGTCGCCGATCACCAGCCCATCCGCACCGGCATGGACCGGCACTGCGTCGCCGTCGCTCACATCGCCTGCGAGCAGCATTTCGGCCAGCGGGTCCTGCAGGCTGCGCTGGATCACCCGCTTGAGGGGGCGGGCGCCGAAGACCGGGTCGTAACCCTCGTCCGCCAGCCACTTGCGCGCGCTGTCGTCGAGGTCGAGCCGGATCTTGCGCGCCGCGAGCCGCTTGAGCAGGCGGGCGAGCTGGATGTCCACGATGCCCGACATGTCCTCGCGGCGCAGCCGGTCGAAGATGATCGTCTCGTCCAGTCGGTTCAGGAACTCGGGCCGGAAATGCGCCCGGACCGCGTCCATCACGTCGCGCTTGGCGTCGGCGCTGTCCGCGCCCTCGGGCAGGCGGCTCAGCGCCTGGGATCCGAGGTTCGAGGTCAGCACGATCAGCGTCTGCTTGAAGTCGACCGTGCGGCCCTGACCGTCGGTCAGCACGCCGTCGTCGAGAACCTGCAGCAGCACGTTGAAAACGTCGGGATGCGCCTTCTCGACCTCGTCGAACAGCACGACCTGGTAGGGACGCCGCCGCACCGCCTCGGTCAGCACGCCGCCCTCGTCGTAGCCCACGTAGCCCGGAGGCGCGCCGATCAGCCGTGCGACGGAATGCTTCTCCATGAACTCCGACATGTCGATGCGCACCATCGCGTTGTCGTCGTCGAAGAGGAACTCCGCGACCGCCTTGGTCAGCTCGGTCTTGCCGACGCCCGTGGGTCCGAGGAAGAGGAACGAGCCCAGCGGCCGGTTCTCGTCGTTCAGCCCCGCGCGCGCCCGCCGCACCGCGTTTGCCACCGCGTGAACCGCCTGGTTCTGCCCGATGACCCGCTTGTGCAGGCCGTCCTCCATGCGCAGCAGCTTCTCGCGCTCGCCCTCGAGCATTTTCGAGGTCGGGATGCCGGTCCAGCGTTCCACGACCTGTGCGATCTGCTCGGGACGCACGGCCTCCTCGACCATCACGCCCTCGGCCTCGGCCTGCTCGGCCTCGCCCAGCTGCTTCTCCAAGCCGGGGATGATGCCGTAGGACAATTCGCCCGCGCGCGCGAGGTCGCCGTTGCGCTTGGCGATCTCGAGGTCGGCACGCGCCTTGTCGAGCTGCTCCTTCAGGTCGCGGGCCGAGGCGAGCCGGTCGCGTTCGGCCTGCCACTTCGCCGTCATCTCGGAGGCGCGTTCCTGCAGTTCCGCGAGTTCGCGCTCGAGCTTCTCGAGCCGGTCCTTCGACGCGGTGTCGTCCTCCTTGCGGAGCGCCTCCTGCTCGATCTGCATCTGCAGGATCTGCCGGTCGAGCTGGTCGAGCTCCTCGGGCTTGCTGTCCACCTCCATGCGCAGCCGCGACGCCGCCTCGTCGACGAGGTCGATCGCCTTGTCGGGCAGGAAACGGTCGGTGATGTAGCGGTGGCTCAGCTGCGCGGCGGCGACGAGCGCCGAATCCGAGATCCGCACGCCGTGGTGCAGCTCGTACTTCTCCTTGATGCCGCGCAGGATGGACACGGTGTCCTCGACCGTCGGCTCCTGGACAAAGACGGGCTGGAAGCGCCGCGCCAGCGCCGCGTCCTTCTCGACATGCTTGCGGTACTCGTCGAGCGTGGTCGCGCCGATGCAGTGCAGCTCGCCCCGCGCCAGCGCGGGCTTGAGCAGGTTCGAGGCGTCCATCGCCCCGTCCGCCTTTCCGGCCCCGACCAGCGTGTGCATCTCGTCGATGAACAGGATGACCTCGCCCGCCGCGGTCTCGATCTCCTTCAGGATGGCCTTGAGCCGCTCCTCGAACTCGCCGCGATACTTCGCGCCGGCGATGAGCGCGCCCATGTCGAGCGCCAAGAGCCGCTTGTTGCGGAGCGATTCCGGAACGTCGCCGTTCACGATGCGCAGGGCGAGGCCTTCGGCGATGGCGGTCTTGCCGACGCCGGGTTCACCGATCAGCACCGGGTTGTTCTTGGTCCGCCGGCTGAGGACCTGCATGGCACGGCGGATCTCGTCGTCGCGTCCGATGATCGGGTCGATCTTGCCCTGCTCCGCCCGCTCGGTCAGGTCGAGCGCATATTTCCGGAGCGCGTCGTAGCCGTTCTCGGCGGTCGCGCTGTCGGCGGTCCGGCCCTTGCGGATGTCGTTGATCGCGCTGTTCAGGCCCTGCGCGGTGACCGCGCCGGCCTCGAGCGCCTCCTTGGCGGGGCTGCGCACCATGGCGAGCGCCGTCAGCATCCGCTCGACCGGGACGAAGCTGTCGCCGGCCTTTTTCGCGAGCTTCTCGGCCTCGTCGAGGACGCGGCCGGTGGCGCTGTCGAGATAGACCTGCCCGGCATCGCCCGAGACCTTCGGGATCTTCGCCAGCCGGATGTCGAGGGCCTGCCGAACGCGGTCCGGCGCGCCGCCGGATCTCGCGATCAGATTCGACGCGAGGCCCTGGTCGTCATCCAGCAGGGCTTTCAGGACATGTTCGGGCGAAAGCTTCTGGTGGCTCTCGCGCATCGCGATTGTCTGCGCCGCCTGAACGAAGCCGCGCGCGCGTTCCGTGAACTTCTCCAAGTTCATGGGTCGTCTCCTTGCTCCAAGCACCTCCTCTCCGGGACGCCCGCAAGGCGGCACGTTCCCGTTCGAGGCCTTCGGTCAGCAGATGGGGCGGGACAGCGACCGGTGCAAGATTGCAACAGCCAAAAAAGCTGCGACCGGAACGGCCCGTGCCGTCCCGGTCGCGATGGTCGTGCGTGTGCCGGGCTTATTGACCGGTCAGCGTCTGGCTCGCCTCGCGCAGGCGCTCGTAGGCGTCCTGCGCGGCCTGTGCTGCGGCTTCCGCAGCCTGCGCCGCCTCGTCCGCGGCGTCGGCCGCGCTCTGCGCCGCCTCCATGGCGCGCATCGCCGCCTCGGACACGCTCATCTCGTCGCCGCCGCCTTCGCTTCCGGCAGCGTCACCCTGGGCCTGCTGCTCACCCTGGGCCTGCTGCTCACCCTGGGCCTGCTGGTCCTGTGCGCCGGGCGCGTCATCCTGCGCCTGCTCCTGTGCGCCGGACGCGTCGCCCTCCTGACCGCCCTGGGCCTGCTCGTCCTGCTCGCTCGACTCGCCCTGCTGGTCACTCTCCGCAGACTGCTCCTGCTGGCCAGAGGTCTCCTCCTGCTGGTCGCCCTGCTGCTGGTCACCCTGGGCCTGCTGCTGACCGGACGTGGCCTCGGTCGCGGCCGCGCCGTCCGAGGCCGCCTCGCCCGACGCCTGCTGGTCCGACCCCTCCTCGGACTGTCCGTCATCCGCCGGGGCATCGCCCGATTGCGTCGATTGCGCGCCCTCGACGTCCTCGGCCGCGCCGGCGTCGGCCTGCTCCGACCCGTCCTGCTGGCCGGACGTGTCACCGTCGCCGGCCGGGGCGTCGCCCGACTGGGTCGACTGCGCGCCCTCGACCTCGGTGGCTCCGCCCTGGCCGCCGTCGGCCGCCTGCTCCTCCTGGCCGGAGCCGTCGCCTGCGTCGGCCGCACCTTCATCCGACTGCGCCGATTGTTCGCTTTCGGCATCCGCGGCGGCGTCATCGCCACCTTCTGAGGTCTGCGCCTCGTCGCCCGAAGTGTCCTGCTGCGTCTCCGCATCCGCCGCGGCGGTGTCCTCGTCACCCTCGGACGTTTCGCCCTGCGCTTCGGCGCCCTCGCTCTCGCCCCCGCTCGACTGGCCATCCTCGGCCGCGGCGGTATCGTCGCCGCCCTCGGCCGGCGCGTCGCTCTCGTCCTCGGCGACACCCGTGCCCTCTTCGGCCTCGGCGCCGGCCATGCCGCTGTCGAGGCTGTCGCCTTCGGCGTTCTCGGACGCGGTCTCGTCGCTCGCCGGCACGTCCGAGGCGGTCTCGACGTCACCCCCGCCCGAGGACAGGTTCAGGACGATCGCGATCGCGAGCGCGACGACCACGCCGGATCCGAGGATCATCGGCGCAAGACCGGCGGGGCGCGCGGTCGCCGAACCTCCGGAACTCTGCTCGGTCTGCGATGATTGGGGGGGCTGCTTCTCGTCGGCCATTGCGAACTCCAGGCTTGCGATGTTCAGGGTCAATATGGCTCGGGAACACCCCGTTTCAAAAACCGTTCCCAGGTTGACATGCCGCGCGCTGCGTCGGAGTGCTGCGGAACCGAGGAAATGGCGGAGCCGGAGCATGCCCAGCGACCGACTGACGGGCAGCGGAATGCCCCGAGAAAAACTCATCGTCTCACTCGACGTGAGCGACGCCCTCGCGGGTCTCGCGGTCGCCGAACGGCTTGGCGACGCGGTGACATTCTACCGCGTGGGCCTCGGGATGCTGACGGGCGGCGGGCTCGCGCTGGCCAACGAGCTGCGCCAGGAACACGGCAAGTGCATCCTTCTCGACATGAAACTCTTCGACCGGCCGGCGGCGATCGAGGCCGCGGTGCAGGGCCTCGCGCAGTTCGAGGTCGAGTGCCTGACGGTGCACGGCGACCCGCACGTGGTGGCTGCGGCGATGGCCGGCGCACGCGGCACCGCCACGCGCATCCTCGCGGTGACGGTCCTCGCGGATCTCGACCGGACGGCGCTCGACGCCTGCCTCGTCGCCGGCGGCAGCGTGACCGAGATCGCGGCCGAACGGGCCGTGCGCGCCCTCGAGGCCGGGGCCGACGGTGTCGTGGTTCCGCAGGAGGCCGTCGCGGCGGTGCGCGCGCGAGCCGCGGACGCGCTGATCGTGACCGAGAGCGGCGGCGATCCGGTCGCCTCGGCCGACCACCTCATCGTCGGGCGCGCGGTCTGGGGCGCGTCCGATCCGCGGCAGGCGGCGCGGGACCTCGTCGCGGCGCTCGGCTGACCCTCGCCCTGCCCCGAGGGAACGCCGGAACCCTTTCCGGCGTTCACCCCGTCAAAGGCACTGACGAGGAGGCCAGACCATGACCCTGGCGACCGGTACCAAGACACATCCCGTGGCCGTTTCCGTTGACGGCCTGCGCTACACGCCCGAGGCCGAGGCGTTCGACGCGCTCGTGACGCTCGACACCGACGAAGGCCGCATGCGCGTGCCCGGACGCTTCGCCGCGCCGCTCGACACGAGCGAGGAGGAGGCCATCGCCGGACTCAAGGCTGACGCGCTGCGCTCGCTCGACCGGCCCTGCGCACTGCGCTCGCGGCTGCGTCCGCGGGTGCGCGACACCGCGCCCGAGGACGTCCTGCCCCTGCACCAGCGCATCGCGCACTTTTTCTGGAACCGCGCTGCCTGAGTCGGCGTTAAGTTCCTGTTCCCCCTGAGGTCTTTCCCTGTCCCGGAGACCTCGTTCAGCGCCGGACCCGGTCCATTCCCGCCGGGTCCGGCGCACCTCTGCCTACCCCACCGGCAGCATCACGTGCAATGAGTCTCGGCCAGGTAGCGCTCGAGCATGGCCATGTGGTGCGGGATCGTGTCCGTCCGGCGCAAGAGCGCCCCCGGATCTATCAGCAGCCATTCCGTCCCCTCGTCGCCCAGGCGCACGTCCCGCACGCGCTCGGGCGGAAGGCGCGCGGCGAAGAACCAGCTGCGCAGCGTCGCCGAAAGGTGGAGCGCGCGCCAGGACAGGTCCGCCTCGGACAGCACCAGGCCCACCTCCTCCTCGGTTTCCCGCAGCGCGCAGCGTTCGGGGCTCTCGTCGCCTTCGCGGCCGCCGCCGGGCAAATCCAGCGCGCCCGGCCACGGGATGTCGTCGCGCAGGTCGCGGCGGATGACCAGCAGCCGCTCTCCCATGAAAACCAGCACCTTCGCGCCGCCGAAGCGATCCGTTCCGTTCTGTGCCATGGCGTATCCCGTTCCGACACCTTATCCTCCGACCTAGTTCCCCTGCCGATGTCAGCGACCCAATGCCAGCCCTCTGTCGTGACTGTTCGACCGGCTTCGATGCCGGGACGCGCTGCCCCAGGTGCCGCAGCCCGCGAATCGTGCAGCATCCGGAGCTCTGGGACCTCTCGGTCGCGCACATGGACTGCGACGCCTTCTATGCCTCGGTCGAGAAGCGCGACGACCCCTCGCTTGCCGACAAGCCGGTGATCATCGGAGGCGGGCGGCGCGGTGTAGTGTCCACCGCCTGCTACGTGGCGCGCATCCGCGGCGTGCGCTCGGCCATGCCCATGTTCAAGGCGCTGAAGCTCTGCCCGGACGCGGTCGTCATCAAACCCCGCATGGCGGTCTATGCCGAGGTCAGCCGCGCCATCCGAGCGATGATGGAGGATCTGACGCCGGCGATCGAGCCGCTGTCGCTCGACGAGGCGTTCCTCGACCTCTCGGGCACAGCGCGGCTGCACGGCGCGCCGCCGGCGGCGATGCTGGCACGGCTCGTGCGGCGGATGCGCGACGAGCTGGGCATCACCGGATCGATCGGGCTCTCTCACAACAAGTTCCTGGCCAAGATCGCCTCGGATCTCGACAAGCCGCACGGCTTCTCGGTGATCGGTGCGGCCGAGACCATGGATTTCCTCGCCGACAGGCCCGTGGGGCTGATCTGGGGCGTGGGCGAGGCCGGGCGCGAAAGCCTGTCGCGCGCGGGCATCGCCACCTTCGCCGATCTGCGGCGCTGGGACGCGCGCGACCTCACCCAGCGGTTCGGCTCCATGGGTACGCGGCTCTGGCACCTCGCCCGGGGGCAGGACACGCGGCGCGTCTCGCCGCACGCCCCGGTCAAGTCGATCTCGAACGAGACGACCTTCAACGAGGACACGAGCGACCCCGACATCCTCGACGGGCACATCTGGCGCATGGCGGAAAAGGTCGCGGACCGCGCCAAGGCCAAGGGCCTCGCCGGCCGCGTCGTGGTGCTGAAGCTCAAGCGCGCGGATTTTGCGCTGGTGACCCGCCGGCAGGCGCTGCGCGACCCGACGCAGATCGCCGACCGCATCTACCGCACCGCGCGCGGGCTCTTCGACCAGGTCGAGGGACGGCGCCCCTACCGTCTGCTGGGCGTCGGCCTCTCCGAGCTCTGCCCCGAGGCCGAGGCCGACCGGACGCCCGATCTCCTCGATCCGCAGGCGGCGCGGCGCACGGCGGCGGAACGCGCGACGGACCGCATCCGCGCGCGCTTCGGCCCCGAGGCGATCCTCAAGGGGCGCGCGCTGCGCTGACCCCGGGTCTCAGCCGAAGATCCGGTAGTACAGCCCCTCGGGCAGGAACTGCCCGGCCCGCAGCGCCCACGAGAACGGCCGCGGGAACGCGCGCTGGAACCGCTCGGTCTTCATGTGGTCGAACACGATCTTCGCGGCGGCGTCGGGCTCCATGATCTGCGGCATGCGGAAATCGTTCTTGTCGGTGAGCCGCGTGCGGATGAAGCCCGGAGCGACCAGCTGCACGTCGACGCCTGTCTTGCGCAGGTCGCAATGCATGCATTCGGCCATGGACATGACCCCGGCCTTCGACGCGGTGTAGGCGACCGACCCCGGAAGGCCGCGATAGCCCGTGAGCGACCCGGTCAGCACCACATGGCCGCGATCGCGCGCGACGAACCCCGGCACCACCGCGCCCATGACCCGCATCGCGCCGGTGAAGTTCACGTCGGCCATCGCCTCGGCGTGCTCCGCGTCCCATTCGGTCGCGCCGAACGGCCAGTAGACCCCGGCGAGGAACACGACGCCGTCGATGTCGCCCGCCGCGCTCGCCGCCTCGGACACGGACTCGCGGTCGCTCACGTCGATCGTCACGACCTCGGCCGGACCGGGCAGCGACGCCGCGAGCTCCTCGAGCTTGTCGCGGCTCCGCGCGGACAGGACGAGCGACACGCCCTCGGCGCTCAGCCGCCGGGCAAGCGCGGCGCCGAGCCCGTCCGAGGCGCCGATCAGCCAGTAGCGTTTTCCGTCGAGCTGTCTCATGCCGCCTCCGCGCGTCGCATCGTCGCCACCAGTTCGGCGACCTTGATCCCGAACTTCCGAAACTGGCTGCGGTTGACGATTGTTCCGTTGGGCGCGAGGTACATCCAGTCGACCGCGTCGAGCACGTGGCCCCCAGCGCTGCCGTCGAGCCGCAGCTTGTAGCAGAGCTGCACCGTCGGCCCTGTCTGCCAGCCCCGGCCCTCGCCCGGAACGTCGTCGGCCAGCGCCTCGATCCGGCCGTCGGTGTGCAAGGTCAGCCGCCATTCGCGGTCCTGCGTCTCGCCGCTGTCGTAGATGAAATGTTCGGTCATCACCCCGCGATTGCCGTCCCAGCGGGCATCGAAATGCCCGACGAAGCGCGAGGCGACGCGCCCGAGCGGCCCGTAGACCACCCCTTCGCAAAGGATGGGGCCCGACAGGTGCGTGCGCAGGTCGAAGACCGGGCTGTCCTCGGCATAATCGGCGGGTCGCTGCGCGGCGAACGACGCGTAGCGATAGCGCGCGGCGGTAAAGAGCGCGATGGTCGCGACCGCGGACAGGATGCCGACGAGCACGGACATGTCAGGACTCCTTGATCGGTGTCGTGGAGAGGATGGCGATGGCCACGAGCTTGAGCAGGCAGGGCACGAGCGCGTAGAGCAGGCTCAGCACCCGCAGCGCGCCCTCGGAATTGTCCCGGCCCGACGAGAACCCCGCCGCCTCGAGGAGCGGCAGCAACGCCGCTGCGGCAAAGGCCAGCGACACCTTCTGCGCGAAGGACCAGAGCGAGAAGCCCTCGCTCGCATTGGGCGCGACGTCCGCCATCCGCCGCGCGAACATCGCGGGCAGGAGCGTCAGGTCGGCACCGACCGCCGCGCCCGACGCGACGCAGATGAGCGCGAAGGCCCAGATGTCGCCCGCGCCGAGCGTCAGGGCGAACCCGAAGGACAGGATCGCCAGCACCATGGCGGCGAGCAGCGCGCGCTTGGCGCCGGTGCGTTCCGCGATGGCGCCCCAGGCCGGTGCCGACGCCGCCGCTGCGAGAAAGAACAGCAGGAGCAGGGGCCCCTCCCATCCCGCCGCCTGCAGGACGCTTTCCACGAAGAACAGGAACAGGGTCGACGACACCGCCACCGGCGCGGCGTTCGCCAGCGCCACGAGCAGCAGCCGCCGTGCCACCGGGTCGCGCAGGACCGGGCCGAAGCCCGCGCTGTCGGGCGTCCCGTCCGCCCCCCATTCGCCGCGCATGAACCAGATCGCGACCGCGGCGGCGAGCGCGAAGGCGACGGCGAAGCCCGCGAAGGGCGGCAGGCCCGCCGCGCCGAGCGCGTTCGGCAGCACCGCCGCGATGCAGACGCCGAGAAGCGCACCGGTCTCGCGCCAGCGCGCGAGCCTCAGATGCCCGTGCGTCCCGAGCCCGCGCGCCTTGGCGACGCCGCGGGCATAGAAGGTGATGGTGAGGAAGCTGAACGCCGAGAAGACCAGCGTCAACGTGACCCCGAACCACAGGATCGGCGCCACGGGCGGCGTGACCGCGAAAAGGCCGACCATGCCCGCCGCCATCACCGTGCCCCCAACGGCGACGGAGGCCGCGCGCCGGTGGCGCAGCGCCTCGGCCAGCCGGCCCAGCAGCGGATCCTGCACCACGTCGAGAAGCCGCAGCACCGCGAGAAGCGTTCCCATGGCGGCAAGGCTCACGGAATAGGTGTCGGCGTAGAACTTCGGCGCGTGGATGTAGATGGGCAGGCCCGCGGCGGACAGGACGCCCGCGAAAACCGCGTAGCCCGGCAGACCGCCGACGCGCCCGGTGCCCGCGCGCGGGCTGTCGGCGATGGCGCTCACGAAACTTCCCGCGCCGGGGGCTCGGGGCGCGTGCGGAACCGCGCGCCCTTCCACCACAACCTGAGCGCCTGCCAGTGGATCAGCGCAAGGACCCGCCGCGACCCGAACGGCCGGCGCAGGAGCGCCCGAAGGAGCCCGGCATCCGTCAGGGGACGGCGGCGCCCGGTCAGCGTGGCCACGAGCCCTCCCTCCGTGCGGTCGTAATCGATGCGGATGCCCACGTGATCGGGGCGGATGTCGAACCGGAAGACATATCCGCCCTCGACCGGCTGGAAGGGCGAGACGTGGAAGATCTTGCGCGCGTGCAGGTCGTCCTCGGGGCCGATGGCCGATCCGTCACCCTTGCTGCAGAGGTAGGAATGCCGGTCGCCATAGGTGTTCGTCACCTCCGCGATCACCGCCGTCAGCGCGCCATCGCGGTCATGCGCCAGCCAGAAGCTAACGGGATTGAAGATGTGGCCGAGGATGCGCGGCTGCGCCAGGAGCAGGAGCTTTCCCTCGGCCCGCACCTGGTGTTCGGCGAGGACCGCGCGCGCCCAGGCGGGCCCGGCGCCCTGACCCGGTGCGCCGCCATGGTCGCGGTCGCGCAGCGCGGCGACGTTGCAGCCGTTCCGGGAGAACAACCGTGGGCCGCGGATCGGCGCCTCGGCGTCGAGCAGCACGTAGTCGATGCCGTACCGGAACGCGTTCTTCACCGCGCCCTTCCGGCCGTGCCACGTGTGGCCCGCGATATGCTCGACGCCCGCCGTCATGCCGCCGCGGCGCTTCCCGCGCGCAGGCGGATCGCCTCGGCCACGTCCCAGGCGCTGGACAGGCCGTCCTCGTGGAAACCGTTCTTCATCCATGCCCCGCAGAACCAGGTGTGGGCGGTTCCGTTCCGGCGGCCCATCTCCTCCTGCGCCTCGAGCGCGCCGATGTCGTAGACGGGATGGCGCAGCACGGTCTCGTCGTCGATCAGTTCCTCGCGGATCGGCCGCGTGGTGTTCAGCGTGACGAACACGTTGTCGTCCTTGGGCAGCGGCTGCAGCGAGTTCATCCAGTAGGTCATGTCGATCCGGTTCATGGTCTTCACGCCGTCCTCGGTGTAGTTCCACGAGGACCAGCAGACCCGCCGCCGCGGCATCACCGACGCGTCGCGGTGCAGAACGACCCGGTTCGGCTGGTATCGGACCGCGCCGAGGATCCGCGCCTCGTCGGGCGAGGCGTCGGACAGCATCGCGAGACTGTCGTCGGAATGGGTGGCAAGGACCACCTCGTCGTAATCCTCCCAGTCGCCGCCCCGTGCCTTGACCTCGACGCCGCCCGGCACGCGGCGCACCGCATCGACGGGCGCGCCCGCGCGCAGGTCCACCCCGCGCCGCGAGAGGTCCTCGGTCAGCCGGCGCACGTACTGCTCGGACCCGCCGTCGACGGTGTACCACTGGTGCTGGCCGTAGACCCCGAGCAGCGCGTGGTTCTCGAAGAACCGGATCAGCGCGTGGGCCGGGAAGTCGAGCACCTTTTCCGTCGGCGTCGACCAGATCGCCCCCGAGAGCGGCAGGAGGTAGTAGTCGCGGAACCACGGTCCCATGCGCAGCACGTCGAGGAAGTCGCCGAGGCTCTGCGAGCGGTCCTTGACCGCGCCGACGGCGCGCGCGTTGAAGCGCATGATGTCACGCACCATGCGCAGGAAGCGCGGATCGACCACGTTCTTGCGCTGCGCGAAGAGCGCGCCGAGGCTCGCGAGCCCGTATTCCAGCGCCCCGCCGCGCAGGCTTGCGGCAAAGCTCATGTCGGAGGTCACCACCGGCACGTCCAGACGCTCGAAGAGCCGCACGAGCTGGGGATAGTTCGCCCGGTTGAAGACGATGAAGCCGGTGTCGACCGGCAGGTCGCCGTTGCGGCCGGACAGGCGGGTGCGCGCGTGACCGCCCAGGCGCGGCTCGGCCTCGAACAGCGTGACGTGGTGATCGTCGCAGAGGTAGTGCGCGGCGCCGAGGCCCGAGACGCCACCGCCGATCACGGCGATGCGGCGTGGCCGTGACGGCATGATTTCGAATGGCATGAACTGGTATTCTCCCGTCGGATCTTGAACTTGTTACGGAATGCACGTGACGTTGGATGAAAATGATCCACCTTCCGTGAAGATTGATCCGGTCACGGTGGTGCGTCGTATGTCAGGCATGTTCCGCGATGTGGAAAACTTCGACGACTTCGAACCCGACACCCCGTTCGTGGACCCGGTCGCCTCCGCGCCGGGCCCGTCGCGGGTGCGGACGGGCGTGTCTGCATCGATGACGTCCGAGGCGGATCCGGCCATCTGGGCCCAGCGCATCCACGATATCCGCACGAGCCGCAGCGAAGCCGCCTTCGTTGCGCTCTTCGAGCATTTCGCCCCCCGCATCAAGGCATTCCTCATGCGGTCGGGTGCGGATGCGACGCTGGCCGAGGAAGTCGTGCAGGAGGTCTTCTCGACCGTATGGCGCAAGGCGCACCTGTTCGACCCGTCCCGCGCCAGCGCGTCCACGTGGATCTTCACGATCGCGCGAAACAAGCGGATCGACATGATCCGCAAGCACCGCCGCCCCGAACCCGAGGACCTGCCCTGGGGGCCCGAGAACGATCCCGAACCCGCCGAGGCGCTCGGCATGCAGCAGGACGCGGAACGCCTCGCCGTTGCGCTCGCGAAGCTGCCCGAGAAACAACGCCACCTGATCGAGAAGGCGTATTTCGGCGATCTGAGCCATTCCGAGATCGCGACCGAGACGGGTCTCCCGCTCGGCACGATCAAATCCCGGATCCGACTGGCGCTCGACCGCTTGCGCCACGCCATGACGTGAGAGCCCTGACATGATCGCGCATCACCTGACCGAACCCCTGCTGATGGCCTATGCCGCGGGCACCCTGCCCGAGGCGTTCGACCTGGCCGTCGCCTGCCACCTGTCGCTGTGCGACGAATGCCGCGCGACCGCCGAAAGCTACGACGCGCTCGGCGCCGCCGTGCTCGACACCTGCCCCGAGAGCCGGGTCTCCGGCGATTGCCTCGAGGCGACGCTCGCGCGCATCCGCGGCGAGGCGCCGGACCCGGCGCCCGCCCGGCCGATCAAGACGGACGCCATCCTGCCCGCGCCGCTCGTCGACTACGTGGGCGGCGGCGTCGAGGACATCCCGTGGCGCGGCGTCGGCATGGGCGTCCGGCAGGCGATCCTCAAGACCGCCGGCAGCTGCGAGGCGCGGCTGCTCTACATCCCGGCCGGCGCGGCGATGCCGGATCACGGGCACCGCGGCATGGAGATCACGCTGGTCCTGCAGGGGGCCTTTTCGGACGCACACGGCCGGTTCGCGCGCGGCGATGTCGAGATCGCGACCGAGGACGACGACCACATGCCGGTCGCCGACATCTCGGGCGACTGCATCTGCCTCGCTGCGACCGATGCGCGGCTGCGCTTCAAGGGCCTGCTGCCGCGCCTCGCGCAACCCTTCCTCAAGATCTGACGCGCGCCTTGCGCGCACGAGAAAGGGGCTGCCGCGGGTCACCGCGACAGCCCCTTTTCCATGGCGCGGCAGAGGTCAGTGCGCCTTTTTCTTCTTCGGCGGCATGAGGTCGGTGATGGTGCCCTCGAACATCTCGGCGGCGAAGTTCACCGTCTCCGACAGCGTCGGGTGGGGGTGGATCGTGTGGCCGAGATCGACCGCGTCGGCGCCCATCTCGATCGCCAGCGCCACCTCCGAGATCAGGTCGCCCGCGTTGGTGCCGACGATGGCCCCGCCCACGACCCGGTCGTCCTCGGGATCGAAGAGAAGCTTGGTCATGCCCTCGGACCGGCCGTTCGACAGCGACCGGCCGGACGCGGCCCAGGGGAACACGCCCTTCTCGACCTTGATGCCCTGCGCCTTGGCCTGCTCCTCGGTCAGGCCGCACCAGGCGACCTCGGGATCGGTGTAGGCGACCGACGGGATCACCCGCGCGTCGAAGGCGCGCTTTTCTCCCGCCGCGACCTCGGCCGCGACCTTGCCCTCGTGCACCGCCTTGTGCGCCAGCATGGGCTGCCCCACCACGTCGCCGATGGCGTAGATGTGGCTCTGCCCGGTGCGCTGGAACGCGTCCACCGCGATGAAGCCGCGCTCGTCCACCGCGACACCGGCCTTCTCGGCGTCGATCAGCTTGCCGTTGGGCTTGCGGCCGACCGCCACGAGCACCTTGTCGAAGGTGTCGGTGAAGGTTTCGCCCTTGTCGTCCTCGAACGTGACCTTGAGACCCTTCTTCTGGGCCTCCATGCCGGTCACCTTCGTCTTGAGGAAGATGTTCTCGTAGCGGCCCTTGATGCGGTTCATCAGCGGCTTCACGAGGTCCTTGTCGGCGCCCGGGATGATCTGGTCCATGAGCTCGACCACCGTGATCTTCGATCCGAGCGCGTCGTAGACGCAGGCCATCTCGAGCCCGATGATCCCGCCGCCCAGCACCAGCATCCGCTTGGGAATGTCCAGAAGCTCGAGCGCGCCGGTCGAATCCACGACCCGCGGGTCGTCGTGCGGGATGAAGGGCAGCTCGACCGGTTCCGACCCGGCCGCGATGATGCACTGGTCGAAGCTGACCCTGGTGGTGCCCTCCGGCCCCTCGACCGCGATCATGTTCGGGCCGGTGAACTTGCCGACCCCGCGCACGACCTGGACCTTGCGGCCCTTGGCGAGCCCGTCGAGCCCGCCGGCCAGCTTGCCCACGACGCCGTCCTTGAAGTCGCGAAGCTCGTCGAGGTCGATCTTGGGCTTGCCGAAGGCGATGCCGTGCGCGCCCATCTCGTCGGCCTCGGTGATGACCTTGGCCACGTGCAACAGCGCCTTCGACGGGATGCAGCCCACGTTCAGGCAGACGCCGCCGAGGGTCGAGTTGCGCTCGATCATCACGACCTTCTTGCCGAGATCCGCGGCGCGGAAGGCCGCCGAATAGCCGCCGGGGCCGGAACCCAGCACGACCACCTCGCCGTGCACATCGCCCTGGCCGCCGTCGCCGCCGGTGGCCTCGACCGCCGCCGGCGCGGCCTTGGCAGGCCCCGACGTGCCGCGGTCGCCGTAGCCGCCGGCATCCTTGCCGCCGCTCTTCTCGGACGCGGCGGACCCCGCGTCGTCTGGGGCGGCGGGGGCGTCGCCCTCCTCCGCGCCCTCGAGCACGAGGATCACGTCGCCCTCGGACAGCCTGTCGCCTTCCTTGACCTTGATCTCCGTGATCTTGCCGGCGGCCGAGGAGGGAACCTCCATGGTCGCCTTGTCGCTCTCGAGCTCGATCAGCGGGTCTTCCTTCTCGACCGTGTCACCGACGCTGACCAGCACCGAGACGACGGGCACGTCCTTGAAATCACCGATATCGGGGACTTTCACATCCATGATCGTCACCTCACAGCATGAGCCGGCGCGCGTCCGCCAGCAGGTATTTCAGATGGGCGGCGAAGCGCGCGGCGAGCGCGCCGTCGATCGCCCGGTGGTCGTAGCTGAGCGACATGGGCAGCATGTTGCGCGGCTCGAACTCGGTGCCGTTCCACACGGGCTTCATCGCCGAGCGGGTAAGGCCGAGGATCGCCACCTCGGGCGCGTTCACGATGGGCGTGAAGGACGTCCCGCCGATCCCGCCCAGCGACGAGATGGTGAAGGTCGCGCCCTGCATGTCCGCGGACTTCAGCTTGCCGTCGCGTGCCGCCTTGGACAGCTCGCCCAGATCCTTCGAGATCTCGACGATGCCCTTGCGGTCGGCGTCCTTGATCACGGGGACCATCAGGCCGTTCGGCGTGTCGGCGGCAAAGCCGATGTTGTAATAGTCCTTCTTGATCAGCTTGTCGCCATCGGGATGGATCGACGAGTTGAACTCCCAGTGCTTCTTGAGCGCAGAGACGCAGGCCTTGACCACGAAGGACAGGAGCGTGACGCGGTAGCCCTCCTCCTTCGCCATCGTGTCGAGCTCCTTGCGGTACTTGTCGAGCTCGGTGATGTCCGCGTCCTCGTTGTGGGTGACGTGCGGGATGTTGAGCCAAGAGCGGTGCAGGGCCGGCCCCGAGAGCTTCTTGATCCGGGACATCTCGACCTCTTCCACGGGGCCGAACTTCGAGAAGTCGACCGCGGGGATCGGCGGGATGCCCATGCCGCCCGACACCGCGCCGCCGCCGGCCGCGGCCGCGGGCGCGGACTTGGCCTTGAGCGCCTTCTCGATGTCCTCGCGCAGGATGCGGCCCTTGCGGCCCGTACCGTTCACCGTGTTGAGGTCGACCTCGACCCGGCGCGCATAGGCGCGCACCGACGGAGAGGCATGGACGCGGGAAAAGCCCGCATCCGTCACCGGGGCCGCCGCCTGTGCGGGCGCCGGGCTCGAGGATTGCGTGGCGGCCGGCTCGGACGGCTCGGCCTTGGCTTCCTCCTTGGCCTTCGGCTCGTCCTTCTTCGGCTCTTCCGACCCGCCGTCGGCGGCCTCGACCACGAGGATCAGGTCGCCCTCGGACACCTTGTCGCCCTCGCTGACCTTGATCTCCACCACCTTGCCGGCGGCGGAGGACGGAACCTCCATCGTCGCCTTGTCGCTTTCAAGCTCGATCAGCGGGTCCTCTTCGGCCACCGTGTCGCCGACGCTCACCAGGATCGAGATCACCGGAACGTCCTTGAAGTCGCCGATGTCGGGCACTTTCACGTCTGTCGTCATAGTCTCAACTCACTCCCTCGGTCGCGTCAGCTCAGGCGCGGGTTCGGCTTGCCGCCGTCGATGTCGTATTTCTTGAGTGCGGCCTCGACGTCCTTCTCGGACACGGCGCCCTCGCGGAAGAGATCCACCATCGCCGCGGCGGCGATGTGGTTCGCGTCCACCTCGAAGAAGCGGCGCAGGTTCTCGCGGCTGTCCGACCGGCCGTAGCCGTCGGTCCCGAGCACGGTGTAGCGGCCCGGGACGAAGGCCCGGATCTGCTCGGCGTAGTTCTTCATGTAGTCGGTCGCGGCGATCACCGGGCCCTTTGCGTTCTGCAGCTGCTGCGTCACGTAAGGCACGCGCTCCTCGGCGAGCGGGTTCAGGCGGTTGTGGCGCAGCGCATCCTGCCCGTCCCGCGCCAGCTCGTTGAAGCTCGTGGCCGACCAGATGTCCGACGAGATGCCGAAATCGTCCTTCAGCATCTCGGCCGCGCGGATCGCCTGCATGAGGATCGTGCCCGACCCGATGAGGTTCACGTGCTTCTTGCCCGGGCGCGAGGTCTTCTGGATGCGGTGCAGGCCGCGGATGATGCCCTCCTCGGCGCCGGTGGGCATCTCGGGATGGGCATAGTTCTCGTTCATCAGGGTCAGGTAGAAGTAGACGTCTTCCTGGTCCTGATACATCCGCTTGAGGCCGTGCTGCACGATCACCGCGACCTCGTAGCTGAAGGTCGGATCATAGCTGATGCAGTTCGGGATGGTGCTGGCCAGAACATGGCTGTGGCCGTCCTCGTGCTGCAGGCCCTCGCCGTTGAGCGTGGTGCGCCCAGCGGTGCCGCCGAGCAGGAAGCCGCGCGCGCGGCTGTCCCCGGCGGCCCAGGCAAAGTCGCCGATCCGCTGGAAGCCGAACATCGAGTAGAAGATGTAGAACGGGATCATCGGCACGCCGTGCGTCGAGTAGCTCGTCGCGGCGGCGATCCAGTCGGCCATCGATCCGGCCTCGTTGATGCCCTCCTGAAGGACCTGGCCGTCCTTCGATTCCTTGTAGAACATCATCTGGTCGGCGTCCTGGGGCGTGTAGTTCTGCCCCAGCGGGTTGTAGATGCCGGCCGACCGGAACAGGCCCTCCATGCCGAAGGTCCGGCTCTCGTCCGGGACGATCGGCACCACGTACTTGCCGATCGTCTTGTCGCGCAGGAGCGTCGTGAGGATCCGCACGAACGCCATCGTGGTCGAGATCTCGCGCTCGCCGGTGGATTCGAGCTGGCCCTTGAACTTGTCGAGCGCCGGCACGTCGAGCTTCGGCGCCTCGGAATGGCGCTTGGGGAACTCGCCCCCCAGCTCCTTGCGGCGCTCGGTCAGGTAGGATTTCTGCGCGTTGTTCAGCGTGACGAAGGGCACCTTGTCGAGATCCGCGTCGTCGATCGGGATCTTGAAGCGGTCGCGCATCGCCTTGAGCTGGTCGACCTGCATCTTCTTCGACTGGTGGGCGATGTTCTGGCCCTCGCCGGCCGTGCCCATGCCGTAGCCCTTCACCGTCTTGACGAGGATGCAGGTGGGCTGGCCGTCGGCCTGCGTGGCGCGGCGGTAGGCGTTGTAGACCTTCTTGATGTCGTGGCCGCCGCGGCGCAGGCTCCAGATCTCGTCGTCGGTCCAGTCCTCGACCAGCTTCGCGGTCTCGGGATACTTGCCGAAGAAATGCTCGCGGATATAGGCGCCGTCCTTCGACTTGAAGGTCTGGTAGTCGCCGTCGATGGTCTCGTCCATGAGCTGGCGCAGCTTGCCCGAAGTGTCGCGCTCGAGCAGGTCGTCCCACCCGCGGCCCCACAGCAGCTTGATGACCTCCCAGCCCGAGCCGCGGAACGCGCCCTCGAGTTCCTGGACGATCTTGCCGTTGCCGCGCACCGGCCCGTCGAGCCGCTGCAGGTTGCAGTTGACCACGAAGACGAGGTTGTCGAGGCCCTCGCGCGCGGCGAGGTTGATGGCGCCGAGGCTTTCGGGCTCGTCCATCTCGCCGTCGCCGAGGAAGGCCCAGACCTTGCGGTCGCCGGCATCGATGAGCCCGCGATTGTGCAGGTACTTCATGAACCGCGCCTGGTAGATCGCCATCATCGGGCCGAGGCCCATCGAGACGGTCGGGAACTGCCAGTAATCCGGCATGAGCCAGGGATGCGGGTACGAGGACAGGCCCTTGCCGTTCACTTCCTGGCGGAAGCTCAGGAGGTCCTCCTCGGAAAGCCGCCCCTCCATGAAGGAGCGCGCATAGATGCCGGGCACCACGTGGCCCTGGAAGAAGACGAGGTCGCCCCCGTGCATGGTCGAGCGCGCACGCCAGAAATGGTTGAGCCCGACGTCGTAGAGCGCCGCCGACGATGCGAAGGATGCGATGTGGCCGCCGATGCCGTCGGTCGACTTGTTGGCGCGCACCACGGTCGCCATGGCGTTCCAGCGATTGATGGTGCGGATGCGCCATTCCATGCCGTAGTCGCCCGGCACGTCGACCTCGTCATCGGGCGAGATCGTGTTCTGGTATGGCGTCGTCGCGGAGAAGGGCAGCCGGGCCCCCGCCGCGCGCGCCTGCTGCACCGCCTTGTCGAGCAGGAAGTGCGCCCGGTCGGGACCGTCGCGCAGGATGACGTCCTCGATCGCCTCCTGCCATTCCTGCGATTCGACCGGATCGATGTCGTTCGGGGTATCTTTCATCAGCCCTCTCCCTAGAACTCGGTGCGGCGGCCCAAAAGCCGTTTAGCCTTGAACGATTTCCTGCAGATCCATGCGTCCTCGGCGCCGAAGCTGCAAGTCGCGACGGCATTGCCGCGTCCGTGCAGGCGGTAGCACGCCGGAAGCACTGGAAATAGGCAACCGCGCGAATATCCGGCATGCGTAACCTGCAAGCCGGATAGTTCAACGTTGAACAAATCTTCCACCTTCAGCGTGTGCGGTCACGCGCATCTCCTCCCTTGCCGGGCCGCGCGCATCTGGGGCGGCGTCGACCCTGCACCTCGGACCGCGCGTGCCGCGCAGCGCCGTAGCCTTCAGGTTGAACGTGTTGCCCGCCGGAAGAAAAGCAAAAATGTTCTCGCGCGGCGGCGACCGGCGCCTATTCCGCCGCGCCGAGCGAGGGCGCCTCGGCCTCCGCCGGCCCGATCTCCTCGAAATCGAAGTTGTCGAGCCGCCGCGCCCTGCGGCCGGCCTTCTCGGCGCTCACGCGGATCTCGGCGATGTCCCGCGCCGCCTGGCCGAAATGGCGGTCGAGGTTCTCGACCCGCGTGCCCAGCCGGTCGACATCGGCGTAGAGCAGCCCGAGCTCGCGCCGGATCGCGCCCGCCTGCTCGCGCATGCGCGCGTCCTTGAGGATGGCACGCATGGTGTTGAGGGTCGCCATGCAGGTCGTCGGCGACACGATCCAGACCCGCGCCGCGAATCCCTCGCGCACCACGTCCGGAAAGGACGCGTGCAGCTCGGCGTAGATCGCCTCGGACGGCAGGAAGAGGATCGCGCCGTCCGCGGTCTCTCCCTCGAGGATGTAGCGCTCGGCGATGTCGCGGATGTGCTTGCGCAGGCTCAGGCGGAACTGCTGCGCGGCGCGCGCCTGCTGGTCCTGCGTCTCGGCGCGGCGCAGCGCCTCGAACCCCTCGAGCGGGAACTTCGCGTCGACCGCGATCGGACCGGGCGGCTTCGGCAGGTGGATCAGGCAATCGGCCCGCCGGCCGTTCGAGAGCGTCGCCTGCAGCGTGTAGCTGTCCGAGGGCAGCGCCTTCGACACGATGTCGGTGAGCTGGATTTCCCCGAAGGCGCCGCGTGTCTGCTTGTTCGACAGGATGTCCTGCAGCGACAGCACGTCCCCCGAAAGCCGGGTGATGTTGTCCTGCGCGCGGTCGATGACCTGCAGGCGTTCCTGCAGCTGCGTCAGCGAGGTGGCGGTACGCTCGGCCTGCCCGGTCAGGACCTCGTTCATCTTTTCCTGCAGGTCGGCCATCGTCCGCGCCTGCCGCACCTGCCCGTCGGCCAGCCGTTCGCCCATCTGGCGCTGCACCTCGGACAGGCGCGTCTCCACGGTCTGCAGGACGCGCAGCTGCGCCTGCGACGCGGTGTCCGACACGGTCTGCAGGCTGCCGGCGAGCTGCGCCTGGCCCTGGCCCAGCGACTGCACGTCCTGCCCGAGCCGCACGAGGTGCCGCCCGAGCGCCTCGGCCGCGCGGGCCGACCTGCCGGCGCGCGCGAGCGCAACCCACAGCATCAGGACGACGACCAGGACCGCGACGGCGCCGGCCGCCGCGGCGAGGGTCGCGGGATCACCCGCCTCGAGCCGCGTCAGGACCTCGGCGATCATGTGCGGCCGAACAGCTTCTCGATGTCGGACAGGCGCAGCTCGACCCAGGTGGGTCGCCCGTGATTGCACTGGCCGGACCGCGGCGTCGCCTCCATCTCGCGCAGGAGCGCGTTCATTTCCTCGGCGCGCATCTGGCGGCCGGCGCGCACGGAACCGTGGCAGGCGACGCGCGACAGGATGGCATCGAGCCGTTCGCGGACCAGCTCCGACGTGCCGCCGTCGGACAGCTCGTCGAGCACGTCGCGCAGCAGCGCCTCGGCGTCGACCTCGCCCAGGAGCGCGGGCGTCTCGTGCACCGCCACGGCGTCGCCGCCGAAGGGCTCGATCCCGAGCCCGAGCCGCGCGAGATCGTCCGCGGCCTCGAGCAGCAGCGCCCGGTCGCCGTTCGACAGCGACACGATCTCGGGGATGAGCAGCGCCTGCGCCGCGATGCCACTGTCGTCCATCTGCCGCTTGAGGCGTTCGTAGACCAGCCGCTCGTGCGCGGCGTGCTGGTCGACGATGACCATGCCGTCGGTGGTCTGCGCGATGATGTAGGTGCCGTGCACCTGCCCGCGCGCCGCCCCCAGAGGATGCGTCTCCTGCGGCGCGGGCGCGGGGTCGGCCGGTGCGGGCTCGGCCGCGGGCTCGACGGCGCGGGCGCTCCAGGCGTCCTGCATCTCGGCAAATCCCGGCGCCTGCGCGGTGTAGACCGCCGCGCGGGCCGCCGGCGACGGGCGGTCCATCTGGTAGACGCGCGGGGCCACGGGTTCCGGCCGGGCGGCGCCCAGCGCCACACCCGCGACGGTCGTCGCCGCGCGATGGCCCGCCCCGGCCAGCGCGTGGCGCAGGCCCGACACGATGAGGCCCCGCACGGTGCCCGCATCGCGGAACCGCACCTCGGACTTCGCGGGATGCACGTTCACGTCGACCCGTTCGGGTGCGCAGTCGAGGAACAGCGCCGCGGCGGGGTGGCGGTCGCGGGGCAGGACGTCGCGATAGGCCGCGCGCAGCGCGCCGAGCAGCATCCGGTCCCGTACCGGCCGACCGTTGACGAAGAGGTGCTGCGCCACCGCCGAGCCGCGGGAATAGGTGGGCAGCGCCGCGAGCCCGGTCAGCCGCACCCCGTCCCGTTCGGCATCGAGCGGCAGCGCGTTCTGGACGAAATCGCGGCCCATGACCTGCCCGAGCCGTTCCTCGAGCGCGGCGAAGAGGTCGCCCGACAGCGGCTCGGCCCGGAACGTCACCCGCCCCTCTCCCCCGCCCGAGACATCGCGCAGCGTGAAGCCCACCGCGGGTTCGGCCATGGCGAGCCTGCGCACCACCTCGCCGATGGCCTGCGATTCCGCGCGGTCCGTCCGCAGGAACTTGAGCCGCGCGGGCGTCGCGTAGAAGAGGTCGCGTAGGGTGACGACGGTGCCGCGGGTCAGCGCGCAGGGCTTCGCCGGGCTCACGATGCCGGCGGCCACGGCGATCTCTGCCGCGTCGGACCCCTCCGCGCGGCTCTGGATGGTCAGCCGGCCGACGGCGCCAAGCGACGGCAGCGCCTCGCCGCGAAAGCCGAACGACCGGATGTCGAGCAGGTCCGACCCGTCGATCTTGGACGTCGCGTGCCGGGCCAGCGCCTGCGGCAGGTCCTCGGCCGTCATGCCGCAGCCGTCGTCGGTGACGCGGATCAGCGTCTTGCCCCCGTCCGCGATGTCGATGGCGATGCGCCGGGCGCCGGCGTCGATGGCGTTCTCCACCAGTTCCTTGACCGCGGAGGCGGGACGCTCCACCACCTCGCCGGCGGCGATCCGGTTGATCGCGGCATCGTCCAGTTGGCGGATGACCGGCCGGGGGGCGGCATGGATATTGCGACTATGGTCGTTCATGCCACAAGACTTAGCAGCACGTGCGCGATTCGACCATCGGGGATGTGGGGGAAGGGCCGCGCCCGCGGCCCTTCGGACGCTCAGCCGACCGGGTTCGGCACCGGCTTTCCGGCAAAGAAGGCGTCGAGGTTGTCGGCGACCATGTTGCCCATGTCCTCGCGCGTCTCGGTGGTGGCCGATCCGAGATGCGGAAGCAGCACCACGTCGTCGCGCGCGATGAGCGCGTCCGGCACCGCCGGCTCGCCCTCGTAGACGTCGAGCCCGGCACCGCCGAGCCGCCCGCCCTCGAGCGCCGAGATCAGCGCCGACTGGTCCACCACGTCGCCGCGCGCGGTGTTCACGAGCATGCCCGCGGGACCGATCAGCGCAAGCCGCTCGGCGTTCATGAGATGGGTGTTGTCGCCGCCGCCCGGCACGTGCAACGACACCACGTCCGCCGCCTCGAGCACCGCCTCGATCGTGTCGAGCCGCGTGGCGTCGAGCCCGTCGAGCGCCTCGGCAGGCACGTCGACGAGGTTGTAGTAGACCACCCTCATCCCGAAGGCCGCCTGCGCGCGGCGCGCCGTCGCGATGCCGATGCGGCCCATGCCCACGATGCCGAGCGTCTTGCCGCGCAGGCGGGTGCCCATCATGTGCGTCGGCCGCCAGCCGGTCCACCTGCCCGCGCGCAACTCCCGCTCGCCCTCGCCCGCGCGCCGCGCGAGCATGAGCATGAGCGTGATCGCGCAGTCCGCGGTGCAGTCGGTCAGGACGTGCGGCGTGTTCGTGACGGTGAGGCCGGCCCCCTGCGCCGCGGCGATGTCGATGTGGTTGAAGCCCACGCCGAAATTGCCGAGGATCTTCGCGCGGTGCCCGCCGGTGAAGATCGCGCCGGGCAGCCGGTCGGACACGGTCGGACAGACCGCGTCGTACGCGTCGAGGGCCGCGCCGATCTCCTCGGTGGTCATCGGGGTGTCGTCGGAATTGAGCGTCGCGTCGTAATCGCGCGAAAGCCGTCTTTCGACGGCTTCCGGCCATTTGCGCGTGACGAGGATCTTCGCTTTCGCCATTCAGGCCGCCACCTTCTTGCCGGTGAGCACCGCCTCGACCGTCTCGCCGAACGCGGCAGGGTTCGGGATGATGGTATGACCCGCCTCGCGGATGATTTCCACCTTCTCCTGCGCACTCTCGCCGAAGGCCTGCACGATGGCCCCGGCATGGCCCATCTTCTTGCCCTTCGGCGCGGACAGTCCCGCGACATAGGCCATGAGCGGCTTCTTCATGTGCTCGCGCGCCCACTGGGCCGCCTCGGCCTCCTGCGGGCCGCCGATCTCGCCGATCATCACCACGGCGTCGGTCTCGGGATCCTCCTCGAACAGCATCAGGATGTCCTTGAAGGACGACCCGTTGATCGGGTCGCCGCCGATGCCGACCGAGGTCGAGATGCCGATGCCGTGCGCCTGCATCTGGCTCGCCGCCTCGTAGCCGAGCGTGCCCGAACGGCCCACCACGCCGACCCGGCCCGGCGTGTAGATGTGGCCCGGCATGATCCCGAGCATCGCCTTGCCCGGCGAGATGGTGCCGGCGCAGTTCGGTCCGGTCAGCCGCATGCGGTTCTCGGCGCGGTAGCGGCGCATGTAGCGTTTCACCCGCATCATGTCCTGCGCGGGGATGCCGTCGGTGATGCAGACGCAGTAGCGGATGCCGGCATCCGCCGCCTCCATGATCGCGTCGGCGGCGAAGGGCGGCGGCACGAAGATGATCGAGGCATCCGCGCCGGTTTCCTCCACCGCGCCCTTCACGGTGTTGAAGACCGGCTTTCCGAGATGCATCTGCCCGCCCTTGCCGGGCGTCACGCCGCCCACGAGGGTGGTGCCGTATTCCATCATCTCGCCGGCGTGGAAATTGCCGATGCGGCCGGTGAAGCCCTGGATGATGACCTTGGTGCTCTTGTCGATGAGAATGGACATGGGGCTCCTCCTCAGGCGGCCTTGCGGGTGCTTTTCCAGGCCGACACGGCCTTGTCCGCGGCGTCCTTGAGCGTGTCGGCGACGATCACCGACGGCGCGCGTTCGGCGAGGATGCGGCGGCCTTCCGCGACCTTTGTGCCGGACAGGCGCACGACCAGCGGCACGGGCACGCCCACCTCCTCGATGGCCTTGACGACACCCTCGGCCACCCAGTCGCAGCGGTTGATGCCGGCGAAGATGTTCACGAGGATCACCTCGACCTTGGGATCCTTCAGCACCGCGCGGAACGACTTCGCCACCCGCTCCGGCGAGGCGCCGCCGCCGATGTCGAGGAAGTTCGCGGGCTCGCCGCCGGCGATCTTGATCATGTCGAGGGTCGCCATGGCGAGGCCGGCGCCGTTGATGATGCAGCCGATGTTGCCGTCAAGGCCGACATAGCTGAGCCCGCGATCGGACGCGAAGGTCTCGCGCGGATCCTCCTGGCTCTTGTCGCGCAGCTCGGAAAGTTCGGGCCGGCGGAACACGGCGTTCTCGTCGAAGCTCATCTTGCAGTCGAGCGCGAGCAGATCGTCCTTGGACACAACGAGCGGATTGATCTCGAGCATCGAGGCGTCGAAGTCGCGGAAGACGCGGTAGCAGCCCATGATCGTCTGCACCGCCTTGGCGATGAGGGCGCCGTCGAGCCCGAGTCCGAAGGCGATCTCGCGCGCCTGGAACTGCATCATGCCCGCTCCCGGGTCGACCGACGCGCGCACGATGCTGTCGGGCTCCTTCTCCGAGATCTCCTCGATGTCCATGCCGCCCTGGCTGGAGGCGACGATCATGATGCGCTCCTCCTTCCGGTCGAGCACGAAGCCAAGGTAGAGTTCGCGGTCGATCGGGACCGTCTCCTCGACATAGACGCGGGAGACGAGCTTGCCCCGGCCGTCGGTCTGCTTTGTCACGAGGCGTGCGCCGAGCAGCTTGTCGGCGGCCTCCTCCACCTCCTTGTCGGAG
This sequence comes from Roseivivax isoporae LMG 25204, assembly GCF_000521865.1. GTDB lineage: Bacteria > Pseudomonadota > Alphaproteobacteria > Rhodobacterales > Rhodobacteraceae > Roseivivax > Roseivivax isoporae. The sequence continues at coordinate 6,274 of NZ_JAME01000041.1, read as the reverse complement.
CGGCACATGATGATTCCGCCGGCCTTGCCGCGGGCGCCGGAATGGACCTGCGCCTTGACCACCCAGGCGTCGCCGCCCAGTTCGGTCGCGCGGTAGGCCGCCTGCTCGGGCGAATAGGCGAGACCGCCGCGCGGCACGCGGATGCCCCGCGTCACCAGCAGGTCCTTGGCCTGGTATTCGTGGATATCCATGGGGCTCCTCCCTCAGGTTCGGCGTGGCGGGCTCAGGCTGCCCGCGCGCGCAGGGTTTCCTGCACGGCGAGCACGTTCCGGGCCATCTTCTCGGATGCGGCGTCGATCATCTTGCCGTCGAGGCTTGCGGCGCCCCTGCCCTGCGCAGCGGCCTCCCTGAGCGCGGCGATGATCTTCTCGGCGCGGTCGACCTCCGCCGGGGTCGGCGAGAACTCGTCGTTGGCAAGCGCGATCTGGCTCGGATGGATCGCCCACTTGCCCTCGATCCCGAGCGCCGCGCCCCGCTTGCAGGCGTCGCGGAAGCCGTCGGGGTCCGAAAAGTCGCCGAAGGGCCCGTCGATGGGCCGCAGCCCGTAGGCGCGACAGGCGGTCGTCATGCGCGACAGCGCCGCGTGCCACTGGTCGCCGGGGTAATTCGGGTTCAGCCCGCCGATGTTGACCGTGCGCGCCTTGTGGAAGGCCGCGTAGTCGGCGACGCCGAAATGCATCGCCTCGAGCCGCGACGGCGCCGCCGCGATCGCCTCGACATTCGCCATCCCGAGCGGCGTCTCGATCAGCGCCTCGATGCCGACCTTGCGCTCGTAGCCCATGGCCATCTCGATCTGGTTCAGCATCGCCTCGACCATGTAGACGTCCGCGGGCAGCCCCACCTTGGGGATCAGCACGATGTCGAGGAACCGGCCCGCCTGCTCCATCACGTCGACCACGTCGCGGTACATGTAATGGGTGTCGAGCCCGTTGATACGGACGCTGGTGATCTTGTTCTTCGCCTTCCAGTCGATGTCGTTCAGCGCCTGGATGGCGTTCTTCCGCGCCTGTTCCTTGTCGTTCGGCGCCACCGCGTCCTCGAGGTCGAGGAACACCACGTCTGCAGCGCTGTCGGCCGCCTTCTCGATCATGGTGGGGTTCGACGCCGGCACCGCCAGCGTCGAGCGTTGCAGGCGGGCCGCACGGGGGCCGTGGACGGTATGGCTCATGGTGCCCTCACTCCGCCGCGAGCTTGAGCGCGGGCGCCGGCGTCTCGGTGAAATGCCGGATCGCCACCCCGACGCCCGACCCCGCGGTGATGTCGAAGCCGCAATCGATCATCGCCATCTCGGCCGAGGAGAGCGCGGTGCAGACCATGCCCTCGTTCAGCCAGCCGAGATGCCCGATGCGGAACACCTTGCCCATCACGCGGTCGAGCCCGGTGCCGAGGGAGGTGTTGTACTTCGTGTAGGCGGTCGAGATGACGTCGCGCGCATCCTTGTCCTCCGGCACCACGATGGCGCTGACGGTGTCCGAATGCCACTTCGGCTCCTTCGCGCAGAGCTTGAGCCCCCAGGCATCGACGGCGCGGCGCACGCCTTCGGCCAGCCGGTGGTGGCGCGCCCAGACGGCTTCGAGCCCCTCGTCGAGGATCATGTCGCAGGCGACGTCGAGCCCGCGCAGCAGCTGCGTCGCCGGCGTGTAGGGGAAATAGCCCGCGTCGTTCGTCTTGATCATGTCCTCGAACGAGAAGAAGCAGCGCCCGTACTCCGACGTCTTGTGCGCCTCGAGCGCCCACTTGCTGACCGACAGGATCCCGAGACCCGCAGGCAGCATGAAGCCCTTCTGGCTGCCCGAGACGCAGCAGTCGACGCCGAGCGCGTCCTGGTCGAAGGGGATCGAGCCCACCGAGGAAACGCCGTCGACCATCAGGAGCGCCGGGTGGTTCGCGTCGTCGAGCGCGCGCCGCACGCCGGCGATGTCCGAGGTCACGCCGGTCGCGGTCTCGTTGTGGGTGGCGAACACCGCCTTGTAGTCGTGCGTCTTGTCGGCCTTGAGCTTCTCGGCGTAGGCCTCGACCGGGACGCCCTCGCCCCATGCGCAGTCGATCACGTCGACGTCGAGGCCAAGCCGCTGCGCCATGTCGACCCAGAGGTTCGAGAACTGGCCGAATCGGCTCATCAGGACCTTGTCGCCCGGCGACAGCGTGTTCTGGATCGCCGCCTCCCACGCCCCCGTGCCCGAGGACGGGTAGAGGAAGACGCGGCCCGTGGTGTTGCGGAACACCTTCTGCACCTTCTCGAAGATCGGCTTCGTCAGGTTCGGGAAATCCGGCGCCCGCATGTCCTGCATCGCGACGTTCATCGCCATGCGGACCTCCTCGGGGATGTTGGTCGGGCCGGGAATGAAGAGATGCTTGTAGCCGGGCATGGGCGGGATCCTCCTCGGGATGCGAAACATCGTTGTGCCAAGGATGGCAGCGGCGACATTTTCCACCACACACACGCGGATAGGATTCGCGCGCCCCGGGGTGGGCGGGTCCTACCCGAACAGACACGCGGGCCCTCTGCGGACGGGCACGCGGATCCGCGCGCGGCGGGGCGCGATACAGGGATCACGGGAGAGAGGATGGAAGAGGGTTCAGGCGCGCGGCGGCGAACGGCGGTCAGCCGTCCATCTCGCGCGACCAGATGGCGACCGCCATGGCCCGGTTGCGCACGCCGAGCTTCTCGTAGAGGTTCTTCAGGTGATATTTCACCGTGTTCTCCGAGATGCCGGTGCGGTTCGCGATCTGCTGGTTGGTCCAGCCGCGCGCCAGCACCTCGAGAAGCTCGCGCTCGCGCACGGTCAGACCGGCGAGCGGCGTGTCGTTGATCGCGGTGACGTCGATGAAGGGCACGCAGATGCGCCCGTTGGCCACCGCGTGCAGCGTGTCGAACAGGACCGAGGGATCGTCGAACTGGTAGCAGTAGCCCTGCGCACCGAGCCTGACGGATTGCCGCACGGTGCCGAGGTCGCGGTTGTTCGAGAAGACGGTCACCGGTTCGCTGCGCCCGGCCGCGCGCCACGCGCGCAGCACCTCGGCCGCGCCCAGGTCCGCGCTCTGCCACGACAGCACCGCGACGTCGAAGCTGCCGGTCCGCGTATCCAGAAGAGCCGCGCCGCTCGGCGTGCTCGCGCAGAGCCGGAACCTGCGGTCGCGCTCGAAGCAGAGCCCGAGCGCGGAGACGACCAGCGGGTTCGGCTCGACGAGGAAAACGCGAACCTCCGCCGTCGTGTCCGCAACGGCCGCGCCCCCCATGTCCTGCACCTGCAAGTTCATGATCCTCCTCCGCGCAAGATCGCAGGCACACCCCCGTCACGCCAGCTAGACCATCTTCCTAACTGGCCCCAAGCCGCGGGCCTGTCACGGTATTCTTCCGTATTCTTCCGCCGCGCCGCGGCATCGCCCGCACCTCGGCACGGGCCGCGGGCGCCTCTCCCGCCGGAACGGGTAGGCCCGCGCGCCCGGCCGGATGGAAAGTGTCGCCCGCCGGGGCAGAACGCGCGCTTCGCGCATTGTCGGGTCGGGCAGAAAGATGCTTGATGCGCGCGACGACAGTGCAGGGGAGGGGTCCATGGCCTTCAAGACGGATATCGAGATCGCCCGCGCGGCACGCAAGCGCCCGATCCAGGAGATCGGCGAGACGCTCGGCATCGCCAGCGAGCACCTGCTGCCCTACGGCCACGACAAGGCGAAGGTCAGCCAGGCCTTCATCGACAGCCTCGCCGACCGCCCCGACGGCAAGCTGATCCTCGTGACCGCGATCAACCCGACCCCCGCGGGCGAGGGCAAGACCACGACCACGGTGGGGCTCGGCGACGGTCTGAACGCCATCGGCAGGAAGGCCTGCATCTGCATCCGCGAGGCCTCGCTCGGCCCCAACTTCGGCATGAAGGGCGGCGCCGCCGGCGGCGGCTACGCCCAGGTCGTGCCGATGGAGGAGATGAACCTCCACTTCACCGGCGACTTCCACGCGATCACCTCGGCGCACAACCTGCTCGCGGCGATGATCGACAACCACGTCTACTGGGGCAACGAGCAGGACATCGACGTCCGGCGCGTGACCTGGCGGCGCGTCCTCGACATGAACGATCGCGCGCTGCGGCAGATCACCGCCTCGCTGGGCGGCGTCGCCAACGGCTTCCCGCGCGAGGCGGGCTTCGACATCACGGTGGCCTCCGAGGTCATGGCGATCCTCTGCCTCGCACGCGACCTCGCCGACCTGCAGGAGCGGCTCGGCGCGATGATCGCGGCCTACCGGCGCGACAAGACCCCGGTCTTCGCCCGCGACCTCAAGGCCGACGGGGCGATGACGGTGCTCCTGAAGGACGCGATGCAGCCGAACCTCGTGCAGACGCTCGAGAACAATCCGGCCTTCGTGCACGGCGGGCCCTTCGCCAACATCGCGCATGGCTGCAATTCGGTCATCGCCACGCGCACCGCGCTGAAGCTCGCCGACTACGTGGTGACCGAGGCGGGCTTCGGCGCCGATCTCGGCGCCGAGAAGTTCATGAACATCAAGTGCCGAAAGGCCGGCCTCGCTCCCGATTGCGTGGTGGTCGTGGCGACGGTGCGGGCGATGAAGATGAACGGCGGCGTCGCCAAGGCCGACCTCGGCGCCGAGAACGTGGCCGCGGTCGAGGCGGGCTGCGCCAATCTCGGGCGGCACATCGAGAACGTGAAGGGGTTCGGCGTGCCGGTGGTGGTGGGCATCAACCATTTCGCCGGCGACACCGAGGCCGAGATCGCGGCCGTGCGCGCCTACGTGGCCGCGCAAGGCGCGGAGGCGATCCTATGCCGGCACTGGGCCGAGGGCTCGAAGGGCATGACCGAGATGGCCGCGCGCGTGGCCGAGATCGCCGACGCAGGAACCTCGGCCTTCCGGACGCTCTATCCCGACGAGATGGGCCTCATGGAGAAGATCGAGACCGTGGCGAAGCGCATCTACCGCGCGGGCAGCGTCACCGCCGACGCGAGGGTGCGCGCGCAGCTCAAGGACTGGGAGGCGCAGGGCTACGGCGCCCTGCCCGTCTGCATGGCCAAGACCCAGTACTCGTTCTCGACCGATCCCGGCGCGCGCGGCGCGCCCGAGGGGTTCGATCTGCCCGTGCGCGAGGTGCGGCTCTCGGCCGGCGCGGGCTTCGTCGTCGCCATCTGCGGCGAGATCATGACCATGCCGGGCCTGCCGCGGGTGCCCTCGGCCGAGAGCATCCGGCTGAACGCCCAGGGGCAGATCGAGGGCCTGTTCTGAGCCGCCGGCCCTGACGGGTGCGGGCGGTCAGGGGCATCGAGCCCCCGACCGCCCGGTCGCCGCCTGCGCGGCTCCTGCCTCCGGCGGGGATATTTGGACCAAGAAGAAGAAGGAGGGCGCGCCATGCCCGCAACGATCATCGACGGCAAGGCCTTCGCCGCGCGGGTGCGCGGAGAGGTGGCCGGGCACGTGAGCCGGCTCAAGGCGGATCACGGGATCACGCCGGGGCTCGCCGTCGTGCTGGTGGGCGAGGATCCCGCGAGCCAGGTCTACGTGCGCTCGAAGGGCAAGCAGACGGTCGAGGCGGGAATGAATTCCTACGAGCACCGGCTCGAGGCCGACACCCGGCAGGAGGACCTGCTGGCGCTCGTCGGGCAGCTCAACGCGGACCCGGCGGTGCACGGCATCCTCGTGCAGCTGCCGCTGCCCGCGCACATCGATTCGGATCTGGTGATCAACGCGATCGACCCGGCGAAGGACGTGGACGGCTTCCACGTCTCGAATGTGGGGCTGCTCGGGACCGGGCAGAAGAGCATGGTCCCCTGCACGCCGCTCGGCTGCCTGATGCTGCTGCGCGACCATCTGGGCAGCCTTTCGGGCCTCGACGCGGTGGTGGTGGGTCGTTCGAACATCGTCGGCAAGCCCATGGCGCAGCTCCTGCTCGGGGACAGCTGCACCGTCACCATCGCCCATTCGCGCACGCGGGACCTGGCCGCGGTGGTGCGACGCGCCGACATCGTGGTGGCGGCGGTGGGCCGGCCCGGCATGGTGACCGGCGACTGGATCAAGCCCGGCGCCACGGTGATCGACGTGGGCATCAACCGGGTGGATGCGGGAGACGGCAAGACCCGGCTCGTGGGCGATTGCGACTACGACAGCTGCGCGGCGGTGGCGGGCGCGATCACGCCGGTGCCGGGCGGAGTCGGGCCGATGACCATCGCCTGCCTCCTGGCCAACACGACGACCGCGTGCTGCCGGGCGAACGGCCTGCCGGAGCCCGAGGGACTGACCGCCTGAGGCCCTGCGGTCCGCGGCGCCTGT
>NZ_JAME01000040.1 GCF_000521865.1 Roseivivax isoporae LMG 25204 | reverse complement strand
GACTTTTCAGGGGAGCAGGTCAGATGACACGACGGTCATTGAAGGTGCGGGCGAGAAGCCGGCGATCGCCTCGCGCGTCGCCCAGATTCGCAGCCAGATCGAGGACACGACCTCGGATTACGACAGGGAGAAGTTGCGGGACCGCCTGGCGACGCTGTCAGGCGGCGTTGCCGTCATCCGTGTCGGGGGTGCCACCGAGATCGAGGTCAAAGAGCGCAAGGACAGGGTCGAGGACGCCCTCAACGCCACGCGCGCGGCGGTGCAGGAAGGTGTCGTGCCTGGTGGCGGGGCTGCATTGGTCCATGCGGGGAAGGTTCTGGCTGACATGAAGGGAGACAACCCGGATCAGGATGCCGGCATCAAGATCATACGCCGCGCGGTTCAGGCGCCGCTGCGCCAGATCGCGGAGAATGCCGGGGTCGACGGGTCGGTCGTCGCAGGCAAGGTCATCGAGAACGCCAGCACGACATTCGGTTTTGACGCGCAGCTGGAGAAATACGGCGACCTGCTGCAGGCAGGTATCATCGACCCGACAAAGGTCGTCCGGATCGCGCTGGAAGACGCGGCATCGATTGCGGGCCTGCTACTCACGACTGAGGCGATGGTCGCTCAGAAGTCGGACAGGCTCGGCAGCACGGACGAAATCGACGCAATGGGAGGCGTAATCTAAGGATGACGACGTGGGGAGCCGAGAAACCGCCGGAGAACGGCGCTCAACTGGCGTCCGTAGGCCGGCTGCGGCGCTATTCCGGCGCTGACGCCTCGAGCGTCAGACTGCGCCACGATCCTCCAAGTGCGTCGCGTTCGACAATCACGAGCAAAGCGATGGCGGCGATCGCGCAGATTGCCGCGACCCGCACCGCACCTGCTCAAGTGCGCCAAAACCCGCCCGCTCGCGTGTAAGGGGCGTGTTTTACCAACGCCTAAAATCACCCAAGCAGATCAATGCCGCAGGTCCGACGCAATTCAGTGCGCAACATATTGATATATTGTTGATTTCTGGCGATCCCTTGAGGACTCGAACCCCAAACCTGCTGATTAGAAGTCAGCTGCTCTATCCAGTTGAGCTAAGGGACCGCTCGTGCCCGGTTCTCGGCCAACGCGGCGCGTTTGGCAAGACCGTCCGGACGCGCGGGCCCAGGGGTCAGGCCATGGTGCGCAGGTGTTCCATCACCGCGGGACGCACGCTCTGCTCGCCTTCCTCGCGGGCGCGGTGGATCACGTCGCGCACGGCGCCGAGATCGGCCCGCAGCAGGAGGTGCTTGACCGGCCCGATGGAGGGCGCGCGCATGGACAGGGTGCGCAGGCCGATCGCGGCGAGGCAGAGCGCCTCGACCGGGCGGCCGGCATCCTCGCCGCAGAACGACATGGGCGTGCCGGCGGCGTCCGCGCGTTCGACGATGCGTTCGATGAAGGTCAGGAACGAGGTGTTGAGCGTGTCGTAGCGGCGGCGCACGCGCTCGTTCTCGCGGTCGGCGGCGAAGAAGAACTGCTTGAGGTCGTTGCCGCCGATGGACAGGAAATCGACCTCGGCGAAGAAGCGGTCGGGCGCGTAGGCCAGCGACGGCGTCTCGAGCATGGCGCCGACCTCGATCTTCTCGGGCAGGGTATGGCCCAGGCGGCGTTCGCGCGCGATGGCCTTGTCCATCTCGGCGCGCGCGGCGCGGTATTCGTCGAGCTGCGCCACGAAGGGGAACATGACCGACAGCGGCCGTCCGCCCGACGCACGCAGGAGCGCCTGCAGCTGCATGCGCAGCACGCCGGGTCGGTCGAGGCCGACGCGGATCGCCCGCCAGCCGAGCGCCGGGTTCGGCTCGTCGTTGGGCTTCATGTAGGGCAGGACCTTGTCCGAACCGATGTCGAGCGTGCGGAAGACCACGCGGCGGCCCTGCGCGGCGTCGAGCACGCGCGCGTAGATCGCCGCGAGCTCGGTGCGCTTGGGCATCTGGTTGCGGATCAGGAACTGCAGCTCGGTGCGGAAGAGGCCGACGCCCTCGGCGCCCGAATTGGCGAGGCTCGGCAGGTCCGCCATGAGACCCGCGTTCATGTGCAGCCCGATATGCTGGCCGCAGGCGGTGACGCAGGGCGTGTCGCGGATCGAGGCGTAGCGCTCGAGCGCCTTGGCCTGCATGGCCATCTTGTCGCGGAAGGCGTTCACCACGGGGTCGTCGGGGCGCAGGTGCACGGTGCCGGTGTCGCCGTCGACCATGATGTGGTCGCCGTTCAGCGCCTCGGTGGTGATGCGGCCCGCATGGATCACGAGCGGGATCGCCAGTGCGCGGGCGACGATCGCCGCGTGGCTGCCGACCGATCCGTCCTCGAGCACCACGCCGCGCAGGGCGCGCCCGTATTCCAGGAGTTCCCCGGGGCCGATGTTGCGTGCCACGAGCACCGGGTCGGGCGGCAGCTCCGCGCCGGTCTCGCGGCCCTGTCCGGTCAGCAGCCGCAGCAGCCGGTTCGACAGGTCGTCGAGGTCCTGCAGCCGTTCGCGCAGGTAGGCGTCGGTGACCTGGCTCATGCGCGCGCGGGCGGCGGATTGTTCCTTTTCCACCGCTGCCTCGGCCGAGAGGCCGCGGCCGATGTCCTCTTCCATCCGCCGGAGCCAGCCCTTGGAATTGGCGAACATGCGGTAGGCCTCGAGCACCTGCACCTGTTCGGGGTCGGAGGCGGAGGCGAGGATCTGGTCGACGCTGACCCGCAGGCGGTCCACTGCCTCGAGGAGGCGGCGCGATTCGACCTCGGGATCGTCGGCGACGAGGTTCGTGACCACGACGCGCGGCTCGTGCAGCCAGACGTGGCCCTCGGCCGCGCCTTCCTGTCCCATGGTGCCGCGGAAGACGACGGGGTCTGTGTGGCGCGCCTTGAGCGCCGCACCCTCGCCGACGAAGGCGCCGAGCTCGGCCATCTCGGCCAGCACCATCGCGACCACCTCGAGCGCGTAGATCTCGTCGGAGGTGTATTCGCGGCTTTCCTTCGACTGCACGACCAGGACGCCGAGCTTCTCGCCCAGCCGCTGGATCGGCACGCCGAGAAAGCTCGAATAGATTTCCTCGCCGGTCTCGGGCATGTAGCGGAAACCGCGCTCGGCGGGCGCATTGGCGGTGTTCACGATCTTGCCGGTGCGCGCCACGCGGCCGACGAGGCCCTCGCCCAGCCGCATGCGGGTCTGGTGCACGGCCTCGGCCTTGAGCCCCTCGGTGGCGCAGAGCTCGAGCGTCTCGTCGTCGCGGAAGAGGTAGATCGAGCAGACCTCGGTCCCCATCGAATCCGCGGTCAGGTGGGTGATCTTGTCGAGCCGTTCCTGGCCGGCGGCCTCTTCGGCCATGGTGTCGCGCAAGCGTCCCAGCAGCTTGCGGCTCTCGCTCTCGGTGCGCTCCGGCATGTCGTGTGCCCCTCGTCCTCGGCGCACCAGCTATAGGGCAGGCGGAAGGGGCGAGGAAAGCGAAAGCCGACATTGCGCGGCCGTCGCGGGCCCCGTCTGACGCGGCGGAGGCAGCCCGGCCCCCGCCGTCCCGCTCAGGCCTTTTCCAGCTCGAACGCGTCGTGCAGCGCCTGCACCGCCAGTTCCATGTACTTGCGGTCGATCAGGACCGAGATCTTGATCTCGGACGTGGTGATGACCTTGATGTTGATGCCCTCGGAGGAGAGCACCTTGAACATCTTTGCGGCGACGCCCGTGTGGGAGCGCATGCCGATGCCCACCACCGACACCTTGGCGACGCCGGTATCGGCGACGAGATCGTGGAAGTTGATCTCGCCCTTCTCCTTGGCGCGCGAGAGCGCCTGCTCGGCCCGCTTCACCTGGTCGATCGGGCAGGAGAAGGTCATGTCCGTGCGGCCCTCCTCGGCGATGTTCTGCACGATCATGTCGACGTTCACGCCGGCCTCGGAGAGCGGCATGAAGATCGCCGCGGCGATGCCCGGCCGGTCGGCGACAGAGACGAGCGTCATCTTCGCCTCGTCGCGCGAATGGGCGACCCCGGCCACGACCTTGCTTTCCATGATGTCCTCCTCGTCGCAGACCAGCGTGCCGGCCGTGTCCGACTGTTCCTCGAAGCTCGACAGGACCCGCAGGCGCACCTTGTAGCGCATGGCCAGCTCGACCGAGCGGGTCTGCAGGACCTTGGCGCCGAGCGACGCGAGCTCCAGCATCTCCTCGAAGGCGATGCGGTCGAGCCGGCGCGCGCGGTCGCAGATCCGCGGATCGGTGGTGTAGACGCCGTCCACGTCGGTGTAGATGTCGCAGCGCTCGGCCCCGAAGGCGGCGGCGAAGGCGACGGCGGTGGTGTCCGACCCGCCGCGGCCGAGCGTGGTGATCCGGCCCTCGGGGCTGATCCCCTGGAAGCCCGCGACCACCGCGACGCGCATGCCCTCGGCGAACTTGCGGTTGATGTTGTCGGTGGGGATCTCCTCGATCCGGGCCGAGCCGTGCGCCGAGGTGGTGCGGAGCGGCACCTGCCAGCCCTGCCAGGACCGCGCGGGCACCTCCATCTCCTGCAGCGTGAGCGCCATGAGGCCGGCGGTCACGTTCTCGCCCGAGCTCACCACGGCGTCGTATTCGCGCGCATCGAAGAGCGGCGAGGTCTCGTTCACCCAGCCCACGAGCTCGTTCGTCTTGCCGGCCATGGCCGAGACGATGACGATCACGTCGTAGCCCTTGGCGACCTCGACGCCGACGCGCTTGGCCGCCCGCCGGATGCGGTCGAGCGTGGCGACCGAGGTGCCGCCGAATTTCATCACCAGAACGGGCATCGTATTCCCCGTGATCCCCTGTCAGCGGCGTCCCTTACGCGCGGTCCGGGTCCTGCGCAAGGCCGCCCGCGACTGCGCGGCGGGCCTCGTGGCGCCGCTGCACGGGCGTCAGCGCCGGTAATCGGCCGGCACGAGCGTGCCGTCGTTCACGTGGGTTTCCGCGCCCGGCACCACGTCGGTGTTCTGGCAGGTCACCGCCAGCCAGCCCGCCTCGGTGCGGCGGAGGACGACGCCGAGAAGGGTCTGGCGCGGGCCGGCGGCGGTGCCGTCGGGCGCGCGCTGGCCGGTCAGCGTGACGCGGAACTGCACCACGGCCACGTCCGGCGAGAGCTGCCGCACGCGCGTCGCGCCGACGCGCAGGTCGGTTTCCGCGAAGAAGCTCTTCAGCGCGTAGTCGTGGGCGCGGGCGATGGCGGCGCGGTCGTGCCACCAGAGCCCGACCACGTTCACGAAGTCCGCGTCCTCGACGAAGAGGTCGCCGATCGCCGCGCCCTGCCGCGTGGCCCAGGCGGCGGCGAAGGCGGCGGGAAAGTCTTCGGGGTGCTCGGGCAGCATCAGAACGGGTGCGCGCGGCCGTCCCAGGTCTCGAACCGGCCGGTGGTGGCGACGCTGAGGGCCGCGAGGCGGTCGGCGAGGCCTGCGGCCGACTGGTGGGTGTCGATCTCGGCGGTGCGGCCCCCCATGGCGGTCTGCACCCATCCCGGGTGGTAGATGCCGACCGCGATCCCCTCGGGCCGCAGGTCGGCGGCGAGGTTGCGCCCGAGGTTCAGCACCGCGGCCTTGGTCGCGCGGTAGATGTAGCTGCCGCCCGGCGCGCGCTCGGTCGAGCCCATCTGCGAGCCGATGATGGCGATGCGGGGCGCCGTGCCGCGCCGGAGGTTCGGCAGGAGCGTCTGTACCGTCAGGAAGACGCCGGTGACGTTCGTGGCGAAGGCCTCGGCCCACATCTCGGGCGGGTAGCCGTCGTCGAGCCGCTGGCCCTTGTCGGGATAGATGCCGGCGTTGCAGACGAGGGCATCGAGGCTGTCCTCACCCATCCGGCGGCGGAAATCCCGCAGCGAGGCCGTGTCGGTCACGTCGAGGGACAGCATGCCGTCGGCGTGGCGGGCGGTCGGCAGAACCTCCTCGCCGCGGTTGACCAGCTCCTCGCAGAGCGCGGCGCCGATGCCGCGATTGGCTCCGGTCACGAGGATTCGCATGGCATGTTCCTTCCGGTCTCGGGCCCGCGGAGGCCCGCGGCCGTCAGTTCGACTTGCGCTGGGGACGGAACGGCAGAGGGGCCACCGGAACGCCGTCCTCGATCAGGCGCCGCGCCTCGTCGGGGCGCGCCTCTCCCCAGATGGACCGTTCCGGAGCTTCGCCAAGGTGCATGGCGCGCGCTTCCTGAACAAAGTCGCGCCCCACGTAGTCCGACGTCTTCTCCACATGCGCCCGCCACGCCGCGAGCGCCTGCTCTGCCGGACCGCGCGGCGTGCTCAGCGCGCGCTCCTCGCTCCGGGTGCCGGAGACGCGGGGCGCCATGACCGATTTCTGGACCTCCGCGCTGCCGCAGATCGCGCAGGCAAGGTGTCCCGCCTCCGCCAGCGCGTCGTAGGCGGTGGCGGACTGGAACCAGCTGTCGAAATCGTGCCCTTGGGCACAGGTGAGGGAATACTGAATCATGTCACGTGGCGGTGCGAGGGTTCGGCGATTGCTACAGCTTCGGCGGGCGAATTCAAGAAAAGCCTAAGCACGGGGGCACTTGTCCAGCCACGGTCGCGTGAGGACCGCAACGTTCGGCGCGCGCGCGAGCCTCAGGCCGCGCCGGGCGCCGGAAAATGCGCGAGCACGCGCTGCATCAGCGCGTCGAGGTCGGTCTCGGGACGGAGCAGGCGCGCGGCCTCAGTGCCGAGCGCCCGCTGCCTGCCGGGATCGGCGAGCGCCCCCAGCGCGGCGGCGAGCGCGTCCGCGTCCGTCACTTCGATCGCGGCGCCCGCGGCGTCGAGCGCGGCAAAGGGCGCGCGAAAATTCGCGGTGTCGGGCCCGTGCAGGAGCGCCGCGCCGAAGCGCGCGGGCTCGTAGGGCGTGTGGCCGCCGCGCGTGCCGGTGGTGCCGCCGACGAAAACGACGCCCGAGAGCGCGTACCAGAGCGGCATCTCGCCCAGTGTGTCGGCGAGGAGGATGCCCGCGCCCGCGGGATCGTCGACGGCGCTGCGGCGCGCGACGCGCGTGCCGGGGAGGGCAGCGGACAGCGCCGCGTGGAGCGCGTCGCCCCGGCGCGGGTGGCGCGGCGCGACGATGAGGCGCAGGCCGGGACGCTGCTGCAGGGCCCGCGCATGAGCGGCGACGACCATCGCCTCGTCCTCCTCGTGGATCGAGGCGGCGAGCCATGTTTCCGCGCGGGGAAACGCCTCGGCGAGAGCGGGGTCGGGGGCGAGGTCGGCAGGCGGCGCGTAGAACGCCTTGAGGTCCGCCACGGGCCCGGTCGCGGCTGCCGGCAGTCCGAGTGCCACGAGCCGATCACGGGAGGCCGCATCCTGCGCGGAGAGGAAGGCGACGCGCCCGAGGGTGCGGCTCGCAAGACCCGGAAACCGGCCCCAGCCCCGCGCGCTGCGCGCGCTCATCCGGGCGCCGAGGACCACGACCGGCCCCGGAATCTGCGCGAACCTGTTCGGCCAGAGCTCTGATTCCATGGCGATATGTCCCGCCACGAACCAGTTGGTGCAAAACCGGCTCACGGCATGGCGCAGGTCGAGCGGCGCCGGCGCGGCATCGAGGCCCCAGCTGCGCGCGAGCGCGACGCCGCTCTCGGAATTGCAGGTCACGACCAGCGGCAGGCCGGGCCGTGCGGCGCGCCACGCCTCGATCACCGGGCGTGCCGAGGCGAGTTCCCCGTTCGACGCCGCGTGCAGCCAGAGACGGGGCGTTCGCGCGGACGTCCCGCTGCGGCCGAGCCGCGCGGCGATCTCGGCGCGCCCCCCGCGTCGCGCGGCGCGCAGGAGTTGAACCGCCGCGAAGAGGCTGATCAGGACGCGGTAGACGATCATCGGTGCCGAAGCGCCGAAACGGATGCACCTTCAGGTGCTTGTGCTGCCAGGTTCACGCGATGCGGGCTGTGTCCCGCGGTGGCGTACCGGGCGTCGAAAACACGGGGATCCCCGGATTCTTTGGCACAAACACTATCCGAAACCGAACATTTCTGCGCCTCGATCCGCAGAAAAACGGAAAATCCTGTCCAGAACCAGACATTCCACCACTGTCGCGTCACGGGCGCCCCCCGCCCAGCGTGTCGCGGATCACGCTTTCGAGGCGCGAGAGCAGCACGGCGTTGTCGAACCGGGTCTCCGCCACGCGACGCGCCGCCGCCGCCATCTCGGCCCGGTCGGGCCGGTCCATGGCCGCGCGGATCGCGGCGGTGAAGCCTGCGGCGTCGTGTTCGTCGACGAGAAAGCCGGTCGCGCCCTCCTCCACCGCCTCGGGGATGCCGGCATGGCGCGTCGACACGGTGACGCAGCCCGCGGCCATCGCCTCCTGGATCGCGGTGGGCAGACCCTCGGTGTTGCCGTCCTGCGCGGTGACGGAATGCTGGAGGAAGAAGGCGGTGCCCTCGAGCCGCGCGCGCACCGCCTCGTGCGGCTGCGCGCCGTGGAAGGTCACGCGGTCCGCCGCGCCGAGCTCGGCCGCGAGGGTGCGGGCGGCCGGCAGGAGGGGACCGTCCCCGATGAAGTCGAGCCGTGCGCCGGGCCGGTCGCGCGTCGCCTCGACGAAGCTGCGCAACGTGGTCAGCGGGGCCTTCTTGTCGACGAAGCGGCCGACCGCGAGGCAGGAAAAGGGCGCCTTGTCCCCCGGCACGAAGCGACGCACGTCGACGCCCGAGGGGATCACGTGGGCGTTCGGGTGGTGCACGCCTGCCGCCGCGAGGTTGTCGAGCAGGAACTGCGACACCGACACGACACCCGCGAGCCGCGGCATCATCAGCCGGTAGGCGCGCTGGATGCGGCGCGCGCGCAGCGCCTTCGACGCGTCGGTGCCGCGGAAATAGGTGAAGATCGGGATGCCGGCGTCGTTGGCGACCGGCGCCAGTGCCAGTGCCTGGGTACCGAATTCGGCGAGGATGACCTCGACGCGCTGGTCCTTCAGGAAATCGAGGAGCGCGCGGCGCCCGGCGCCGTAGGGCAGCCGCGACGTCGCGTGGCGGGCCCGGTTCCAGAGCGCCCAGAACGGCAGCGCGACCGCGTCTGCGGCCGAGAGCCGCGCGCGGCGTTCGAAGATCGGTTTTCCGTAGGGATCCGTCCCGTTGAAGCGGCCGCAGATGACGACGGTGTCGCCGCCGAACATGTGGGCCACGTGGCGGTTGATGAAGGTCTCGCCGGGGACGTGGAAATCGCTTGTGCCGATGGCTGTGCGCATGCGGTCGGGTCCCCCGGTGAACGGTCGACCCGGCTTAGCAACCGCGTTCCGGGGCGGCAAGGTGCGTCCCGAAGGCCGCGCCCCGCCGCCCTGGCGGACGTCACGTCGCGATCAGAGCACGAAGCCCACGATGGCGACGACGATGACGACGAGACCGACGAGATAGATGATCTGGTTCATTTGGGGCTCTCCTACCCGTGATGCATATGTGAGGAGAATGCAGCAACCCCGCAGAGCGTTCCGTCGGTGCGTGAAGTCGCGTGGCGCCGACCGGCGAATTGATGCTTTCGGGCACCTGTTCGGGGGGCTCGGGTGCGCCGCGCGCTCAGGCCGCGCCGGCGATGATCTCCGGCCAGCGGCGGTCGGCCTCGGCGATGAAGCCCGGGATGTCGGCCTCCCACCGGCGCTGGATGTCGTCGTTGAAGTTCAGGTAGAGCCGGTCGTCGACGATGGACCAGTTGCGGGGCTGGATGCTGTAGAGTTCGCCGCGCGCGGCCACCGCCCAGGCGCAGAAGCCGCCGTAACGCGGGGCGAAGCGGTCGGGCGCCGCGAGGAACTCGTCGCGGTTCCCGCCGTTCGCGAAACGCCAGCGGGCCCCGTTCCATTCCGCCTCGAACGCCGCGTCGCCGTGCACCGGCCGGCCTTCGCGGAAGTAGGCCACCGGGTCGGTGCCGCGGATCGCCACGCCGTCCACGGCAAAGACCGGGGTGGGCGGCAGTTCCTCGAACCCGGCGAGACGGTCGACGAGGCCGGAATTCGCCGCGGCCACCGCCGCACCGGCGGCCACCGTGGCGCCGCCGAGAAGGATCAGGTTGCGCCGTGTCAGGAGGGTCATCGCTCGTTCTCCGCGTTCAGCCACGCCTTTCCTATACACCGGGACGCGCCGCCCGAGGGCATGCCACCGGCGGCGTTCCCTGCATCGTGATCGGCTGCGAGGACGGCGCGTCCGGATGGCCGCGACATATGGAGGCGCCCGCGGGCAGAGCGACGCCAAAGCGATGGGAACGAGGGGTGAATGGTGCTGCTGGACAGGATTGAACTGTCGACCTCTCCCTTACCAAGGGAGTGCTCTACCACTGAGCTACAGCAGCGCCTGTGCCGTGTGCCGGCCCTGAAGACCTGCCGCCGCGGCGCGTGGCCGGGTCTCTACTGACAATCGCCGGGCCGTGCAAGCGCAATCTGGACGCTTTTTCGCACCTCCTGTAGAGAGCGTCCATGGAGCAGAAACGAGGCACCCCCGGCAAGCGGGACGAGGCCCGGGACGCGCGGCTCAAGGCCGCGCTCAAGGCCAACCTCGCGCGGCGCAAGGCGCAGGCGAAAGCCAAGGCGCGCAAGACGTCCGAAGGGGACGAGCGGGACAAGGACACCTAAGACATGGATTCGATCGTCGTCACCGGGAACGGGCCGCTGTCCGGCCGCATCGACATCGCGGGGGCGAAGAATGCCTGCCTCACGCTGATGCCCGCGACGCTCTTGACGGAAGAGCCGCTGACGCTGCAGAACGCGCCGCGCCTGTCGGACATCCGCACGATGACGCTGTTGCTGCAGTCGCTGGGCGCCGAGGTGTCGGCGCTGCAGGAGGGCCGGGTGCTGGCCATGTCGAGCCACGCGATCGACAACCAGCGCGCGGACTACGACATCGTGCGCAAGATGCGCGCCTCGATCCTCGTGCTGGGGCCGTTGCTGGCGCGCTTCGGCTACGCGGAAGTGTCGCTGCCGGGCGGCTGCGCCATCGGCGCGCGGCCGGTCGACCTGCACCTGCGCGCGCTCGAGGCGATGGGGGCGACGCTCGACCTGCGCGACGGCTACGTGCACGCCAAGGCGCCCGCGGGCGGGCTGCGCGGCGGGATCGTCGATTTCCCGCTGGTGTCGGTCGGCGCGACCGAGAACGCGCTGATGGCGGCGACGCTGGCGAAGGGCACGACCGAGATCCGCAACGCCGCGCGCGAGCCCGAGATCGTGGACCTCGCGCGGTGCCTGCGGCGCATGGGCGCGCAGATCGAGGGCGAGGGCAGTCACACGATCACGGTCGAGGGCGTGGACCGGCTGGGCGGCGCGACGCACCGGGTGGTCACCGACCGCATCGAGCTTGGCACCTACATGCTGGCGCCGGCGATCTGCGGCGGCGACGTGGAACTGCTGGGCGGCGCGATCGAGCTGGTCGGCGCCTTCTGCGAGAAGCTCGACGCCGCGGGCATCGCGGTGGAGGAGACGCCGGACGGCCTGCGCGTGTCGCGCAAGAACGGCCGCATCCGCGCCGTGGACGTGACGACCGAGCCGTTCCCGGGCTTTCCCACCGACCTGCAGGCCCAGATGATGGCGCTGCTCTGCACCGCCGAGGGCACGTCTGTGCTTGAAGAGAAGATTTTCGAGAACAGGTTCATGCACGCGCCCGAGCTGATGCGGATGGGCGCGCGGATCGAGGTTCACGGAGGGACGGCCACGGTGCACGGCGTCGAACATCTGAAGGGCGCGCCCGTCATGGCGACGGACCTGAGGGCCAGCGTGTCGCTGATCCTGGCGGGTCTCGCGGCGCGGGGCGAGACGGTGGTGAACCGCGTCTACCATCTCGACCGCGGCTACGAGCACGTGGTGCGCAAGCTCTCGGGCGTCGGCGCCAAGATCGAGCGGATTCAGGGCTCATGACCGAGGACGCGCGGTTCGAGGATGCGGGCGGCCGGCCGCTCTACCTGGGGGCCATGGACCCCGACGACCTGGCGGTGCTGTCGGCGCTCGTCCAGGATGCGGTGCTGCCCGCGACCGAGATCGCCTGGCGCCCGCGCGAGCGGCGGCTCGCCTTCCTGCTGAACCGCATCCGGCGCGAGGAGGGGCGTCCGCGCGACCCGGTCGAACGGGTGCAGTCCGTGCTGGTGATCGAGAACGCGCGCGGCGTGTCGAGCCAGGGCGTGCCGCGCGGCGATGCCGACACCGTGCTCCAGATCCTCAACGTGGGCTTCGTGCCGGGCGAGTACGGTGCGGGCCACGTCGAGGTGACGCTCGCCGGCGACGGCGCGATCCGCGCCGAGGTCGAGGCGCTCGAGGTCACGCTCAAGGACGTGACCCGGCCCTACGCGGCGCCCTCGGGCCGAATGCCGCACCACCCGGAGTGACGCGTGGCGGCGCGCGCGGGTTGAGGCGCCGCGCCGCCTCGCTATAAGTCCGCCGGAACACCGGAAAGGACAGTGCCCATGCCCGTCTTCCTCGACACGCGCGATCCGGATTTCGAGGAGCGCTTCCGCGCGCTGCTCGGCACCAAGCGCGAGGACAGCCCCGACGTCGACGACACGGTCGCCGCGATCATCGCGGACGTGCGCGCGCGCGGCGACGCGGCGCTGATCGAGCTGACCGAGCGGTTCGACCGCCTGCGACTCACCCCCGAGACGCTCGCCATCGGCCGCGACGAGGTCGATGCCATCATCGCCGACGTGCCCGAGGCGGACCGTGCGGCGCTCACGCTCGCGGCCGAGCGCATCCGTGCCTACCACGCGCGGCAGATGCCCGAGGACGCGCGCTGGACCGATCCCGAGGGCGCGACGCTCGGCTGGCGGTGGACGGCGGTCGCCTCTGCCGGGCTCTACGTGCCGGGGGGCATCGCGTCCTATCCCTCGTCGGTCCTGATGAACGCGATCCCGGCGAAGGTGGCCGGCGTCGAGCGGCTGGCGATCTGCGTGCCGACGCCCGACGGGCAGGTGAACCCGCACGTGATGCTGGCCGCGCGCATCGCGGGCGTGGACGAGATCTACCGCGTGGGCGGCGCGCAGGCGATTGCCGCCCTGGCCTACGGCACCGAGACGATCGCGCCCGTGGACAAGATCACCGGGCCCGGCAACGCCTATGTCGCCGCGGCCAAGCGGCGGGTGTTCGGCCGCGTCGGCATCGACATGATCGCGGGCCCGTCCGAGATCCTGGTGATCGCGGATGCCGACAACGACCCCGACTGGATCGCTCTCGACCTCATGAGCCAGGCCGAACACGACAAGAGCGCGCAGTCGATCCTCGTCACCGATGACGCTGCCTTCGGCCGCAAGGTGGCCGAGGCGGTGGACGCTCGGCTGCAGACGCTGGAACGCCGCGCGGTCGCGGGCGAGAGCTGGCGCGATTTCGGTGCCGTCATCACCGTGCGCGATCTCGACGAGGCGGCGACGCTGTCCGACCGGATCGCGCCCGAGCACCTCGAGCTCTGCGTCGCGGATCCGGAGGCGCTGTCGGCGCGGTGCCGCCACGCCGGCGCGATCTTTCTCGGTGCCTGGACGCCCGAGGCGATCGGCGACTACGTGGGGGGGCCGAACCACGTGCTGCCCACGGCGCGGTCCGCGCGGTTCTCGTCGGGACTGTCGGTCATGGACTTCGTCAAGCGCACAACGCTCGCGCAGATGACCCCCGAGGCGCTTGCCGCGGTCGGGCCGGCCGCCGAGCGGCTCGCGCGGGCCGAGAGCCTCGAGGCGCACGGCCTGTCGGTCGCGGCGCGCCGCGAGAAGCTCAACGCGCCCGAAAGCTGAGGCGCCCGTGGCGGATGACAGTCATGCAACAATTTATGCTGCGCTGCGGCATTGCCGCGTTCCGGCGGTCGCGCTAGTCTCGCGCGCACAGCTTTCCGAAAAGGCCGGCCCATGAGCCACATCGCCCAAATCGAGCTCGACGACGCCAATTTGCCGCCGCCCACGCCCGAGATCGAGCAGGAACGCCGGGTCGCGATGTTCGACCTGATGGAGCGCAACTCGTTCCGCCTGCCTGCGCGCAACGGGCACGACATGCCGCCCGGGCCCTACAAGCTGGCGCTGTCGATCCGCGACAAGCGGCTGGTGTTCGACATCGCCGACCAGGGCGGCGCGCAGGCGGCCGAGTTCCACCTGTCGCTGTCGCCCTTCCGGCAGGTGGTCAAGGACTACTTCTCGATCTGCAAGAGCTACTTCGACGCGGTGAAATCCCTGCCGCCGAGCCAGATCGAGGCGATCGACATGGCGCGCCGCGGCATCCACGACGAGGGTGCCCGCATCCTGCGCGAACGGCTGGACGGCAAGGCCTGCGTCGACGACGACACCGCGCGGCGCCTCTTCACGCTGGTCTGCGTGCTGCATTTCGGCGGCTGATGCCCGTGCGCGCACGCCTGCCGCAATCGGTGCTCTTCGCCTGCGACCACAACGCGGTCCGCTCGCCCATGGCCGAGGGCATCACCAAGATGCTTTACGGACAGGACCTCTACGTGCAGTCCGTGGGCGTGCTGAACGACCTCGAGATCGACGGATTCGCCATCGCGGTCTGCAAGGAGATCGGGGTGGAGCTGTCGCGGCACCGCGCGCGCAACTTCGAGGAGCTCGAGAGCATGGGCGAGGCGCTGTCGGGTTTCGACCTGATCGTCGCCATGTCGCCGGCCGCGCAGCGGCACGCGCTAGACCTCACGCGGATGTTCCACCTCAGCGTGGAGTACTGGCCGATCCTCGATCCGACCGGCATCGGCGAGGAGCGCGAGACCAAGCTCAACGCCTATCGCCAGACCCGCGACCAGATTCACGACCAGCTCAGGGAAAAATGGGTGCGCTGATGTCCATCGACACGATCCGACGCTATTTCGATGCCTTCAACGCGAAGGACGTGCCCGCGATGCTCGACTGCCTGTGCGACGATGTCGCCCACCACGTCAACGAGGGGCAGGTGCGCATCGGGCGCGAGGCCTTCGCCGAGTTCTGCGCGCACATGAGCCGCTGCTACGACGAGACGCTGACCGAGATGGTGCTGTTCGAGGCCGAGGATGGCGCGCGTGCCGCGGCCGAGTACATGGTCAACGGCGCCTACCTCGTGACCGATCCGGGCCTGCCCGAGGCGGAGGGCCAGCGTTACCGGCTGCCGGCGGGGTCGTTCTTTTCGCTGCGCGAGGGACGGATCGCGCGCGTCGTGACCTATTACAACCTCGCCGACTGGACCCGGCAGGTGGCGGGCGAGGCGCCGCAATGAGGGTCGAGACGCTCACCGGGGCGGCGCTCGACGCGGCACTCGACGACGTCGCGCGGCTGCGCATCGCGGTCTTCCGCGACTGGCCCTATCTCTACGACGGCTCGCTCGACTACGAACGGCGCTACCTGCAGGCCTACCGCGACAGCGACCACGCGGTGGTGGTCGGCGCCTTCGACGGCGACCGGCTGGTGGGCGCGGCCACCGGCGCGCCGATGGAGGACCATGCCGAGGATTTCGCCGCCCCCTTCGCGCGCACGGGGCTCGAGCTATCGACCATCTTCTACTGCGCCGAATCGGTGCTTCTGCCGGACTATCGCGGGCGCGGCATCGGGCACGCCTTCTTCGACCGGCGCGAGGCGCATGCGCGCGACCTCGGACGGACCTGGTCGTGCTTCTGCGGCATCCAGCGTCCCGAGGACCATCCGCTGCGACCCGAGGGCTACGTGCCGCTGAACGCCTTCTGGCGCAAGCGCGGTTACGAGCCGCTGCCAGGCGTGGTCGCGTCCTTCCGCTGGAAGGACATCGACCGCGACGCGGAGACCGGGCATGACCTCCAGTTCTGGATCCGCGAACTGTAATTCGACACGGGCAGGCACGACCGCCTGCGGGAAGGAAAGACCGAAGCCATGAAGATCGCCGCCGCCGCCTATCCGATGGATGTCCTGCCGGACTGGACCGCCTATGCCAGCAAGATCGGGGCCTGGGTGGCCGAGGCCGCGGGGCAGGGCGCGGACCTGCTGGTCTTCCCGGAATACGGCGCGATGGAACTCGCCACGCTCGCGGGGCTCGAGGTGGCGGGCGATCTCGAGGCGTCGCTGCGCGCCGTGTCCGACCGCATTCCCGACGCGGACGCGCTGCACGCGCGGCTGGCGGCGGAGCATGGCGTGCACATCCTCGCGGCCTCGGCGCCGGTCTTCGACCCGGCGTTCGGAGCGCGGCCGGTGAACCGCGCGCGGCTCTTCGCGCCTTCGGGCGCGGTCGGCGTGCAGGACAAGCAGATCATGACCCGCTTCGAGCGCGAGGTCTGGGGCGTGGTCCCGGGCGGGCCGCTCCGGCTCTTCGACACCGCGCTCGGGACGCTCGCGGTGCTGATCTGCTACGATTCGGAATACCCGCTTCTCGGCCGGGCCGTGGCCGGCGCCGACATGCTGCTCGTGCCGTCCTGCACCGAGGCGCTGTCAGGCTACTGGCGCGTGCGAATCGGTGCCATGGCCCGCGCGCTCGAGGCGCAGTGCGTGACGGTCATGTCCTCGACCGTAGGCGACGCGCCCTGGTCCGAGGCGGTCGACACGAATTGCGGCGCGGGCGGCGTCTACGGACCGCCCGACCGGGGGTTCCCGCCGACCGGCGTGATCGCCGCGGGCACCGTGGACGCCCCGGGATGGACCTATGCCGAGGTCGATCCGGCGGCGATCGCCGCCGTGCGCGCCGATGGCGTGGTCCTGAACCGGCAGCACTGGGACGACCAGCACGGCCGCGACGGCTTTCCCGAGCGGGTCAGCCTGGGCTGAACGGCGCCGCGGGATATAGGCGATCCGGCGCGTGCGGCAACGTCCTGCGCAGTTAGGGCTTGAAAACCGGCGCGTTTGCGCCAATTAAGCGACATCGCGGGGGTGGTGCGCTGCACCGGCCCTGTCATGCAATTCAGGAGAGACCATGGCCAAGGAAGATACGCTCGAATTTCCCGGTGTCGTGAAGGAACTCCTGCCCAACGCGACGTTCCGGGTCGAGCTCGAGAATGGCCATGAGATCATCGCGCACACGGCAGGAAAGATGCGCAAGAACCGTATCCGGGTTCTTGCCGGCGACAAGGTCCAGGTGGAGATGACGCCCTACGACCTCACCAAGGGCCGCATCAACTACCGGTTCAAGTGATCCCGGTTCACGGCGGGACGGCTGCGGGGCCCTCGGGCCCCGTTCGCATGTCCGGGCCCGCACCGGACGGAGGACATCCATGAAGCTCATCCTCGGATCGGGGTCCCCCCGGCGGCGCGAGCTTCTGGCGCAGCTCGGCATCGTGCCCGACGACATCCGCGCCCCCGACATCGACGAGACGCCCGCAAAGGCAGAGCTGCCGCGGCCCTACTGCCTGCGCATGGCGCGGGAAAAGGCGCTCGCGGTCCCCGCGGACGCGGAGGACGTGGTGCTTTCGGCGGACACGACCGTCGCGCTCGGCCGGCGCATCCTCGGCAAGCCCGCGGATGCCGGCGAGGCCGAGGCGTTCCTGCGCGCGCTGTCGGGGCGGCGGCACCGGGTGGTGACGGCGCTCGCCGTGCGCCGCGGCGAGGTGCTGCGCAGCCGTGCCGTGGTCACGCAGGTGCGGATGAAGCCGCTTTCGGAGGACGAGATCCGCGGCTACATCGCCACCGGCGACTGGCGCGGCAAGGCGGGCGGCTACGGCATCCAGGGACCTGCAGGCGCGCTCGTGCCGTGGATCTCCGGCAGTTTCACCGCAGTGGTCGGCCTGCCACTGGCCGAGACGGCGCAGCTTCTGGCCTCGGTCGGCTGGCCGGTCTGGGCCCGTGCGGAGGACGCGGCATGAAGGGCACCACCATCGCACTCGACACGCTGGGCGGCCGCGAGGCGGCGGCGCTCATGGTCGACGGACGGCTCGAGGATCTCTTCGTCGACGGCACGACGGCGCTGCCCGGCACCATCTACCGCGCCGTGGCAGGACGCCCGATGAAGGGGCAGGGCGGCATCTTCCTCGAGACGCCGGACGGGCCGGCCTACCTGCGCCAGATCAAGGGCATCGCGCCGGGCCAGCGCCTGCTGGTCATGGTTACGGGCTATGCCGAGCCCGGCAAGGCGATCCCCGTCACCCAGCGGGTTCTCTTCAAGAGCCGCTACGCCATCGTCACGCCCGAGGCGCCGGGCCTCAACGTGTCGAAGGCGATCCGCGACGACGACCTGCGCGACGCGCTGCTCGAGATCGCGCACGGGGCGGCGCCCGAGGGCTACGGCCTGATCCTGCGGTCGGCCTGTGCCGGCGCCGATCCCGACGAGATCGCCGAGGACATCGCCGCCATGGCGGATCTCGCCCGCGCGGTCATGGCCGACACCGAAGGAGAGCCCGAGGTGCTGGTCGAGGGCGACGGCGCCCATGCCCGTGCCTGGCGCGAATGGTCCATGGAGGCCGAGGTCGACCGCGATCCCGGCGCCTTCGAGCGTCACGGGGTGGCCGATGCGCTCGACGCGCTGGCCGATCCGGTGGTGCCGCTGCCCGGTGCCGGGTCCATGGCGGTGGAGGTCACCCGCGCGCTGGTCGCGGTCGACGTGAACACCGGTGGCGACACCTCGCCCGCGGCCGGGCTCAAGGCGACCATCGCGGCGCTGCGCGAGCTGCCGCGGCAGCTGCGGCTGCGCGGGCTCGGCGGGCTCGTCACCGTCGACCCGGCTCCCATTCCGAAGAAGGAGCGCCGGCAGATCGAGAGCGTGCTGCGCGCGGCGCTCAAGACCGATACGGTCGAGACGGTGTTCGCCGGCTGGACGCCCCTCGGCAATATCGAGCTGCAGCGCAAGCGCGACCGTCCGGCGCTGGACGAGGTGACGCGATGAGCTGCCCGGTCTGCGCGCGCCCGACCGCGCCCGCCTACCGCCCGTTCTGTTCGCGCCGCTGCGCCGACATCGACCTCGCCAAGTGGCTGAGCGGGTCCTACGCGATCCCCTCGGACGACCCGGAGGACGCCGAGGCCGCGCTCGACGAGGCCATGCGCGCCGAAGAGGCGCAATCGAAGGAGACGCCGAATTGACTGCCCCCCACGACGCCGCGACGCTGCATGACGATCCCATCGCCGACACGCCCGGGCTGATGCAGGCGGTGCGCGACCGCTTCGCCCACGTGGACGCCTGCCCGTTCGAGGGCAAGCGCATCTTCTTCGAGAACGCGGGCGGCGCGCTGACGCTGAAATCCGTGGTCGAGACCACCGCCACCTACGCGGCGATCCCCGACAACCAGGGTCGCGCGAACGGCGCGAGCCGCGCGCTCGTCGCGGCGATCGACCGTGCCAAGGCCGACATGATGCGTTTCCTGAACGCGCCGGGCGGCACGATCTTCGTGGGCGAGAGCGGCACGGAGGTCCTGTTCCGCATGATTCGCGACGCCTGCCTCGGTGCGGCGCCGGGCGGCGTCGTGCTGGGCTCGAGCGTCGAGCACCCGGCCTCGCGGTCGGCCGCGCGGCGCTGGGCCGAGGTCAGCGGGCGGGATTACGTGCAGGTGCGCCACGACGATGCCGCGGGCCTCGTCACCGCAGACGCCTATGCCGCGGCGGTGACGCCCGAGGTGCGCGTGGCGACCATCCTGCACACCTCGCCCGTGACCGGCATGGCCAACGACGTGCCGGCGATCGCGGCCGCCATCCGGGCCGTGGCTCCCGAGGCGCTGATCGTCGTGGACGGCATCCAGCACGCCTGCCACGGCCGCATCGACCTGACCGCCGCCGATGTCGACGGCTACGCGATCTCGCCCTACAAGCTGTTTTCCCGGCACGGCTACGGGCTCGGCTGGGCCTCGGCGCGGCTGACCGCGCTCGATCACGATTCGCTCGACAACGGGCCCGAGGGCAACTGGGAGCTCGGCACCCGCGACACCGGTGCCTACGCGACGCTGTCGGACGTGGTGGCGCATTTCGACTGGCTGGGCGGGCAGGTCTCCGACGCCACCGATCCGCGCGCGCGGATCGAGGCGGCCGGCGCGGCGATCCACGCGCACGAAACGGCGCTGACGCAGGCAATGCTCTTTGGCACCGGGAACCTCGCGGGGCTCGTGGACCTGCCGGGCGTCACGGTGATCGGCGGCGCGGAAAATCCCGCGCGCGAGGGTCTCGTGAGCTTTTCCTCGGCACGGGTGCCGGCGCCGGACATCGTCGAGGCGCTGAACGGCCGCGGCATCCGAACCCACACGCGCAAGGCCGACCACTATTCGGGCAACATTCTGCAGCCCCTCGGGCTCGACGGCGCGGTGCGCGTCTCGCTCGCGCATTACAACACGCTCGACGAGGTGCGGGACCTCCTGTCGGCGCTGCGCGAGATCCTCTGATCCGCCGGACGGGGCGGGGGCCGACGTGCCCCGCCCCGCCGCGTCAGATCGTCAGAACCGTCGAGCCGGTCGTCCTGCGGGCCTCGAGCGCCTCGTGCGCGGCGCGCACCTCGTCGAGCGGGAAGCGCTGGTCGATGCGGATGGCGACCGCCCCCGATCCGACCTTGTCCATCAGCATCGCGGCCATCGCCTGGCACGTCTCGTGCACCGCGATGTGGGAGAAGACCGTGGGCCGCGTGAGCTTCAGCGACCCCTTCTTGCCAAGGATGGCGATGTCGAGGGGCGGCACCGGGCCCGAGGCGTTGCCGAAGGACATCATCATGCCGAAGGGTGCGAGGCAGTCGAGCGAGCCCTCGAACGTGTCCTTGCCGACGCCGTCCATCACCGCCTGCACGCCCTTGCCGTCCGTCAGCGCGCGCACCTGAGACACCCAGTCCCCCGACCGGTAGTCGATGCAGTCCGACGCGCCGTGCTCGAGCGCGAGCCTGCACTTCTCGGGGCCGCCGGCGGTGCCGATGAGGCGGATGCCCTCGGATTTCGCCCATTGGCAGGCGATCAGGCCGACGCCCCCCGCCGCGGCATGGAACAGCACCGTGTCGCCGCTCTTGAGGGGCGTGGTGCGGTGGAAGAGATACTGCACCGTCAGGCCCTTCAGCATCATCGCCGCGCCCTCCTCGAAGGAGATCGCGTCGGGCAGCCTGCAGACCTGCGCCGCCGGCATCACCCGCGCCTCGGTATAGGCGCCCGGCGGGGTCGAGGCATAGGCCGCGCGGTCGCCGGGGGCGAGGTGCGTGACGCCGTCCCCCACCGCCTCGACCACGCCCGCGGCCTCCATTCCGAGCGCGTGCGGCAGTTCGAGCGGGTAGAGCCCGGAGCGCTGGTAGACGTCGATGTAGTTCAGCCCGCAAGCCTCGTGGCGGATGCGGATCTCGCCCGGGCCCGGCTCGCCCACCTCGCGGTCCACGATCTTGAGGACCTCGGGGCCGCCCGCTGCTTCGATGATTGCCGTCCTTGCCATTCCGTTCCTTTCCTCGGGCCGTCTCAGGCCACCTTCAGCACGATCTTTCCCACGTGGCCCGAGCTTTCCATGCGCGCATGCGCGGCGGCGGCCTCGGCCAGCGGGAACTCGGAATCCATGACCGGCGCGACACGACCGGCCGCGAGCAGCGGCCAGACCTCGGCCCGCAGCGCATCGGCGATGCGCGCCTTGGCGAGGTCGCTCTGCGGGCGCAGGGTGGAGCCCGTGATCGTCAGCCGGCGCGTCATCAGCTGGGCGAAGTTCATGTCGACCTTCGGCCCGGACAGGAACGCGATCTGCACGAGCCTGCCGTCATCGGCGAGCGCCTTGACGTTCCGCGGGATGTAGTCGCCGCCCACCATGTCGAGGATGAGGTCCGCGCCGCCCGCCTCGCGGAGGATCGTCACGAAATCCTCCTCGCGGTAGTTGATCGCGCGCTCTGCGCCTAGCGCGGTGCAGCGCGCGCATTTCTCGGCCGACCCGGCGGTCGCGAAGACCCGCGCGCCGAAGACGGCGGCAAGCTGGATCGCGGTCGTGCCGATGCCCGACGATCCGCCGTGGACGAGGAACCGTTCGCCGGCGGACAGCTTGCCGCGCTGGAACACGTTCGACCAGACGGTGAAATAGGTCTCGGGCAGGCAGGCCGCCTCCTTGAGGCCCATGCCCTCGGGCACGGGCAGGCAATGGGCCGCCGGCGTGACGGCGTATTCGGCATAGCCGCCCCCGGGCAGGAGCGCGCAGACCGCGTCGCCGACGGCGAGCCCGTCGACGCCCGGCCCGACCGCGGCGATCTCGCCCGAGGCCTCGAGCCCGGGCAGGTCGCTCGCCTCGGGCGGCGGCGCGTAAAGGCCCGCGCGCTGGAGCGCGTCGGGACGGTTCACGCCGGCCCAGGCGATGCGGATCAGCACCTGGCCGTGCCCCGGTTCGGGCACGTCGCGGGTCGCGGGTTTCAGCACCTCCGGGCCGCCCGCCTCGGTGATCTCGACCACGCGCATCCTGTCGCTCACTGCATTCGCTCCTCGTGTCATTCCGGTGCGCGCCGAGTGTTGGCGCCTCGCCGCGCCGGGGTCAATCGCGTGCGCCGCCGGGGATGTCGTGGCGGCGGCCGCCGCCGGGCCGGCGCAGGCGCGACAGCAGCGTCTCGGGCAGGGCGACCAGCGGGCCCACGAGCGGGGTCTTGCGCGCGGTCGCCTTCGCCTTCTCGAACCGCATCACGTCCTCGATGCGGCGGTCGAGAAAGCCCCAGGTCTCGTGGTGACCGACGGAGTCGTCGCCGAGCCAGTAGAGCACGGTCGCGGAATAGACGCCCGACAGCGACAGCCGCTTGGTGTACCAGGTGCCGTCCTCGGACGTGTCGCCGATCGCGAGCAGGATGGCATCCGCGGTGTCCCAGATCATGCGCGCACCCTCGGCGGCATAGGGCGGCAGGGAAAAGAACGTGCTGCCGCGGCGCACCGCCTCGCGGTTCTCCGAGGCCTCGATCCTCGTGCGCACGGCCAGCACCACCTTGTCGCGGAAGCGCATGCCGGCCATGTCGGTCGCGGCGAGGCGGTCCTGCATGATCCGGTCGCCGCGACGGTGGTAGGCGCGGGCCAGGTCGATGGCGCCGCGGGGGAAGAGGCCGCGGGCGACGGTGGCGTCGATGCCGCTGTCGGCGATGGCGGCGCGGAACGTCGTCTCGGACCATCCGTCGAAGGGCACGTGCATGAGCGCCGCGTCGAGCAGGGCGTCGGTCGGGTCGTCGGTCATGCGGGATCTCCTTTCAGGGCGCAGCCGGGCCGCGGGCGGGGACGCGCGGCACTGGACAAGCTAGGCGGTCCTTGTTATAGGGCCACCTCCTGCATTTCCATGCAACTCCAACACAGAAAGGTGGTGACAACCACATGCAGGTCAGTGTTCGCGACAACAACGTCGATCAGGCACTTCGTGCCCTGAAGAAGAAGCTTCAGCGCGAGGGCGTGTTCCGGGAAATGAAGCTTCGGCAGCATTTCGAGAAGCCGTCCGAGAAGAAAGCCCGCGAGAAGGCCGAGGCCATCCGCCGCGCCCGTAAACTGGCGCGCAAGAAGGCCCAGCGCGAAGGGCTGCTGTAAGCGCTTCCGATCACGCGAAACGTCAGACGACCCCCGGGGCGGCAACGCCTTTCGGGGGTTTGTCGTTTGCGGGGAACGGTGCGCTGCCGTCCGCGGTTTCCCGCTGTCCTCAGCCTGCGCCGAAGAGCGTGAGCGCGCTCGTGTTGCCGAAGGGCTGGACCTGCGCGCGCTGCAGGGTTTGCGAGGCGGCGAGGAAGGTGCGGCGCATGTCCTCGATCCGCGCGGGATCGGCAAGGAGGTCGCCGATCGCCGAGGTCCCGTAGGCGCGTTCGGCCCACTCGCGCAGGATCGTCACCTGCCGGTCCACGTCGACGGTGCCGAAGTTCTGCGGCAGGCCGAAGCTCGTCTCGAAGAACAGGCGCAGGGGCTGCGACGAGAGGACCGCGAACCAGCGCCCGCTCTCGCTGCCGAAGCGCGCGGCGACGTCGCCGAGGTCGCGCTCGAAGCTCAGCGCGACGCGCAGCGTGTTGTCGATCTCGCCCACGCGCAGCTCGAACTGGCGTTCGAGATAGGCCTGCGTCACCGCCTCGGCGAAACCCGGGGGATAGGCGCGGCCCTCGGGGGCCGGGCGGAAATCCATGGCGGCGTGGAACGCGCGGTAGCGCGGATCGGGGTCGAGAGTGCCCGCGAACGGGCTTTCGGGGTCGAGCGAGTCGAGCGCGGCACGGGCGTAGCGCACGCCGGAGTCTCCGAGAGTGACGTCGAAGAAGGTCATCGTCGCGACCATCAGGGTGGGATCCGCGAAGAGCTGCGCGGGGTCCGCCGGTTGCGTGCGTCGCCCCTCGACCGCGTCGATGAGCCGGGTGATGCGGCGCTGTGCCTCGTCCTGCGGCGTGCCGCCCAGCATGGCGCCGAAGTCGAAGGCACCGGCGAGCGCGCGGTAGCGCGGGTCCTCCTGCCGGTTGGCGACCGACGCCGGGTCGGCAAGGTCCGAATCGAGCACCGACTTGAGAAAGGCCCGGTCCGCGCCCTCGAGCCCGAAGAGGTCGAGCGCGCGGCGCAGGAGGTCGGGGTCGTCGAGAAGCGCGTCCGACGTGCGCAGGGTGTCGAGCCTGTCGCGGATCGCCGCGGCGAAGCCGTAGACGGAGGTCTGCGCGGCGGCGCGCCGGTCGAACCCGAAGGCGCGGGCAAGCTCGCCGTAGCGCGGATCGCTCAGCGCGTTGGCGAAGGAGGCGGGATCGTCGGGATCGCTGTCGAGCACGCGCTTGAGGAAGTACGCGTCGCCGATCCGGTCCTCGAGCCCGTAGACGCGCAGCGCGCTGCGCAGGAGCGTGCGGTCCGCCAGAAGGTCGTCCGAGGTCGCGAGCGCCCCGAGCCGCGCCGCCGCCTCCTCGCCCGCACGGGCGACGAAATCCGCCGACAGGCCCGGCGCCTTGTCCTGGAAGGCGCGGGCGAGGCCGAGGTATCGCGCATCGCCCAGACGGTTCACCAGCGAGCCGGGGTCGTCGGGATCGGAGCGCAGGACGCGCGAGAGGAACACCGTGCGGTCGCGGTCGGCGCCGAGGTCGAAGGCGTCGAGCGCGCGGCCGAGGAGCGCGCTGTCGGCAAGCAGCGCCTCGACCGAGGGCACGCCGGCCAGTTCGTCGCGGAGCGCGGCGGTGGCGTCGGCTCCTGGCAGCCGGGGCGTGCCCGCGAAGTTGAAGCTGCGCGCGAAGGCCAGATAGCGCTTGTCGGCGAGACGGTTCACCAGCGCCTCGGGGTCGCCCGGATCGCCCTCGAGCACGCGGCGGATGAAGGCGGTGTTGGCGATGTCGTCGTCGAGCCCGAAGGCCCCGAGCGCCACGCGCAGGAGCGCGCGGTCGTTCATCAGGTCGTCCACGTCCTGCACTTGCGCGATGCGGTCTCGGAACTGCGCGATGTCGCGGGCAGGCTGCGCGGAGGCGGCGAGGCGCGCGATCTGGTCGTCCTGCGTCCGCCGCAGGTAGGCGTAGCCGGCGAGGCCGGTGCCGACGAGGATGGGCGTGAACGTCATGGAAGACCTCCGGCGCGGACATGCATGCGCACCGGTTCTACCCACGAAGTCTGAAGATCGGCTTGAGGAAGTCCCGCGACTTGTCGCGGATGGCCCCCCGCACGGATGGCGCGGGGGGCAGGGGATCACTCGGCCGGGCTCGGTTCGGACCGCGGCGGCGGTGTCGGGTCCGCGCCGTAGAGGTCGCCCGGCAGCTCGTTCGGCATGGCGTGATCGGCCTCTGCGTCGCTGCGGTACTTCTGGTTGTGGCGGTAGATCATCAGCGGATCCCAGCGGAGCGCCCGGACGAGCCCGATCAGGATCAGGAACACCACGACCGCGAAGGGAAAGCCCGCGACCACGGCCGCCGCCTGCAGCGCCGAGAGGCCCCCGGCCAGCAGGAGGACCGACGCGACCGCGCCCTCGCTCACCGCCCAGAAGATGCGCTGCACCTTCGGGGGATCGGGATCGCCGCCGGCGGTCAGCATGTCGATCACGAAGGAGCCCGAGTCCGACGAGGTGACGAACCACAGGACGATCAGCACGATGGCGAAGCCCGACATGAGGTCGGAGGCGGGGAAGTAGTCGAGCAGGGCGAACATCGCGTCGCCGTAGGAATTGCGCGTCGCCTCGACCAGCGTCGGGTCGCCCCCGAGCGAGATTTGCAGCGCCGTGCCGCCGAACGCGCAGAACCAGAAGAACATGATCGAGGCCGGCAGCAGCATGACGCCGATCAGGAACTCGCGGATCGTGCGGCCGCGGCTGATCCGGGCGACGAACACGCCGACGAAGGGCGCCCAGCTGACCCACCACGCCCAGTAGAAGATCGTCCAGGAGTTCTGCCAGGTGCCGTCCTCCTGCCATGCCTCGGCCCAGGTGCCCCACTGCACGAGGTCGCGCAGGTATGCGCCGTAACTCTGCACGTAGGTGTCGAAGATGAAGAGGGTGGGGCCCATGATCAGCATGAAGACGAGGAAGACCATGCTGAGCAGGATGTTGATGTTGGACAGCCGCTTGATCCCGCCGTCGAGGCCCGCCACCACCGACAGCGTGGCCATGGCGGTGATGATGGCGATGACGAGGATCTGCACCGTGGTCGACTGGCCGATGCCGAAGACCTGGCCGAGCCCGGAATTGATCTGCATCGCCCCGAGCCCGAGCGAGGTGACGATGCCGAACATGGTGCCGAACACCGCTAGGATGTCGACCACGTCACCCCAGAAGCCGAAGATCCGGTCGCCGAGCAGCGGATAGAGCGCCGAGCGGATCGTGAGCGGCAGGCCCTTGCGGAAATGGAAGTAGGCGAGGCTCAGCGCCACGATCGCGTAGACCGCCCATGCGTGGAAGCCCCAGTGCAGGAAGGACAGGACCATCGCCTGCTGCGCGGCCTCCTGCGTCTCGGGCTCGCCGACGGGCGGTGCGAAGTAGTGGTAGAGCGGCTCTGCCACGCCCCAGTAGATGAGCCCGATGCCGATCCCCGCCGAGAACAGCATCGCGGTCCACGAGAAGAGGTCGTAGGTCGGCGTCTCGTTCATGCGTCCGAGCCGGATGTCGCCGTAGCGTCCGAGCGCGAGGAAGATGACCGAGACCAGCAGCACGTTCACGAGCAGGATCATCGCCCATCCGAAGGTGCTGGCGAGCCATGCCTGCGCGCCCGAGAAGATCGCGGAGGCCGCGTCGTTGAAGAGCGCCCCGAAGAGGATGAACCCGACGATCAGGATCGCCGAGACGGAAAAGACGCGTTTGTTGACCTTCGGAAAGAACAGAAGGCGTTCCTGGGGCATCTTGTCGTGCATGTGGCGTGGCTCCCTGATCCCTTGCCGGCGGCAGGTTGTTGTTCTTCCGGCTGGTCACGAACTCTAACCCGCGGGGCGCGCGTTGCAAGCGCGGCCGGCGGCCGGGATGCGGACATGCATCCCAAGGCGTTGACGCGACGTCGGAATAAGCGGGGCTCAGACCGGCAGCGCGGTGGTGCGGAACACCGTGCGCAGCGCGAAACTCGACTGCATCTGCGTCACGTGGGGCAGTCGGGTCAGGTACTGGCGGTGAATCCGCGCGAAATCCTCGGTGTCCTCCGCCACGATCTTGAGCAGGTAGTCGGCGGAGCCGGCCATCAGGTGGCATTCGAGCACGTCCGGGACCCGCCGGATCGCGGTCTCGAAGGCGTCGAGCACCTCGTCGGACTGTCCCGACAGCGTGATCTCGACGAAGACGGTGGTCGGCAGGCCGAACTTGCGCGGGTCGAGCAGGGCCACATAGGCCGCGATCAGTCCCGCGGACTCGAGCCGCTGCACCCGCCGGTGGCAGGAGGAGGCGGACAGGTTGGCTTCCTCCGCGAGTTCGGCATTCGAGATGCGGCCGCGCCGCTGCAGCACCCTCAGGATCCGCAGATCCGTCTCGTCAGGCGTCATTTCCGGCAGGTCCTTCCGCAAAGCCGGCCGACCCTCGAAGATCCTCCGGATGTTTCCGCAAACAGCGGATCAAATCGGTCGAGAAATTGCAAGCGTCCGGACGCAGGATCCGCGCATGTCTCCAAGGGAGGATGTCATGAAGATCGGATGCCCCACCGAAATCAAGCCGCAGGAGTTCCGCGTCGGGATCACCCCGGGCGCCGCGGCCGAAGCCGTCGCCCATGGCCACGAGGTGCTGATCCAGTCCGGCGCCGGCCGCGGCGCGGGTTTCGAGGATGCGGCCTATACCACGGCCGGTGCGCGGATCGTCGACAGCGCCGAAGAGGTGTTCGCGACCGCGGACCTCGTGGTCAAGGTCAAGGAACCGCAGGCGGTCGAGCGGGCCATGCTGCGCGAGGGCCAGGTGCTGTTCACCTACCTGCACCTTGCCCCGGACCCGGAGCAGACGCGCGACCTGATCGCCTCGGGCGCCACCTGCATCGCCTACGAGACGGTGACCGACGGCCGCGGAGGCCTGCCGCTGCTCGCGCCCATGTCCGAGGTCGCGGGCAAGCTCGCGCCGCAGATGGGCGCGTGGACGTTGCAGAAAGCCAATGGCGGCCGCGGCGTGCTGATGGGCGGCGTGCCGGGCGTGCACCCCGCGCGGGTCGTGGTGATCGGCGGCGGCGTCGTCGGCACCCATGCGGCCCGCGTGGCGGCCGGCATGGGGGCGGAGGTCACGGTGCTCGACCGCTCGCTGCCGCGGCTGCGCTATCTCGACGACGTGTTCGGCGGCCAGTTCAAGACGGTCTACTCGAGCCAGGCGGCGACGGCCGAACTGGTGGCGCAGGCCGACATGGTGGTCGGCGCGGTGCTGATCCCCGGCGCCGCGGCGCCCAAGCTCGTGAGCCGCGCGCAGCTCTCCGGGATGAAGCCGGGCGCGGCGCTCGTCGACGTGGCGATCGACCAGGGGGGCTGCTTCGAGACTTCCCGGGCCACGACGCACCAGGACCCGATCTACGAGGTCGACGGCATCATGCATTACTGCGTGGCGAACATGCCGGGCGCGGTGGCGCGGACCTCGACGCTGGCGCTAGGCAACGCGACGATGCCGTTCATGCTGGCGATCGCCGACAAGGGCTGGAAGAAGGCCTGCGAGGACGATCCGCATCTCCTCGACGGTCTGAACGTGCACGCGGGCAAGCTGACCTACTACGCGGTCGGCCGCGCGCTCGGCATCGACGTCACCTCGCCGCAGCTGGCGCTCAAGGCGGCTTGACGCCTCCGCCATGGCCGGTGACAAGCCCCGGCCATGGCGCTTCTCATCCTCGACAACGTGCTGTCGGACCGCGGGTCGAAATACGCGGTCTCGGGCGGCCCGGCCGCGACCCGGGCCGAGGCCGAGGCACTGGTGAAGGAGCTGAAGCGCGGCAAGCGTTTCGCCAAGGCCACCCACAACACCTGGGCCGTGCTTCTGCCGGAGGAGGGGCCGGTCAAGGCCGACGACGGCGAGGCCGGGGCGGGCATGGTCATCCTGCGCATGCTGAAGCGCGCGGAGCTTGCAGGCCACGTGGTGATCGTGACCCGCTGGTTCGGCGGCAAGCACCTGGGCGGCGACCGGTTCCGCCACGTCCAGAGCTGCGTGCGCGCCTATCTCGACGAGATCGGCGTGGCGGGCTGAGCCGGCTTCAGGCCTCGTCCTCGCCGGTGCCGTAGCGGCGGAAGAGCCCGCCCTGGCAGAGGAAGAACGCGAAGAGCGCCGCTGTCAGGCCGAACGTCTTGAAATAGACCCATGCCTCGGTCGACATGGTGCGCCAGACGACCTCGTTGGCAAGTGCGAGGCCGAGGAAGAAGATCGTGACCCGTCGGGTCAGGATCATCCAGCCCGTCTCCTCGAGCGGCATCAGGCCCTCCATCACGTAGCGCAGGTAGCTTTGCCCGCGCAGGAGCCCGAAGCCCAGCACGCCGCCGAAGATCAGGTAGATGAGCGTGGGCTTCATCTTGAAGAAGCGGTCGTCGTTCAGCCAGACCGAGAGGCCGCCGAAGACCACGATCAGCACCACGGTCACCACCTGCATGCGGCTGAGCGTGCCGGTGAGTGCCCAGAGCGCGGCGGTCGCGGCCACCATGACCGGCACGAACCCCGCGGTGACGACGATGAAACCGTCGTACTCGGTGCCGCCGATGGTGAACACGCGGTCCTTGAGCCAGAGATAGGCCACGAAGAAGGCCACGATCGGGCCGAGTTCCAGCGCGGATTTCAGCATCGGGTTGATGTCGCGTTTCGCCATGCCGTCGAGGCTCCGTTTTCAGGTCGGGCTGGGGGTGGACCTGATATGGTCCGTTCAGCCGCCGAACTCAACGATGACCGCGCCGAGGGCGATCAGCGCCATCAGGGCGATGCGCCGGGGACCCACCGTCTCCTTGAGCACGAGCCAGCCTATGAGCGCCGCGAAGACCGTCGAGGTCTCGCGCAGGACCGCCGCCTCGCCGACCTGGTCGAGCCGCGTCGCAAGCATGATCGAGCCGAAGCTGCCGAAGGCCACGAGCCCGCCCACGAGACCGCGGAGCGCGAGCGGACCGAGCGGCGGCGCCTCTGCCATGCGGCGGTAGCGCCAGAGCGCGTAGGGCGGCATCGCCAGCGAATCGATCAGGAAGAACCACGCGAGGAAGGTGAAGGGATCGGCGCTCGCCCGGATGCCGTAGGCGTCGTAGGTGGTGTAGAGCGCCACGAAGAGGCCCGTCGCCACCGCGAAAGCCAGCGCCGAGCCGAGCGTCGAGCGGTCCTCGACCAGGAAGATGTAATTGTAGACAGCAAGCCCGAAGATGCCCGCCATCAGGACCGCGATGCCCAGCCATTGCATCGGCGCGAAGGTCTCGCCGAAGAGGATGTAGGCACCGATCACGGTGAAGAACGGGCCGGTGCCGCGCACCACCGGGTAGACCACGGTGAAGGCGCCGCGCGAATAGGCGAGCCCCTGCAGGATCTTGTAGGCCAGGTGGATCACGAAGACGCCGGCGAAGATCGGCCACATGTGCGGCTCTGGCCAGGGCACCACGAACAGCGCGAGGGGCAGGGCGATCACGCCGTAGCTCGCGTCGATGGCGCCGCGCGACAGCCAGGGGTCGTGGCGCCCTTTCTGCAGCGCGCCGAAGACCGCGTGCAGGAACGCCGCCGTGAGGGCGAGCACCATGGCGAGCGTATGGCCGGCCTCGGTCCCGTCGAGGGACAGGATCCAATCGCTCATGCGGCGGCGTCCGCGTCCGGGCCGGCCCCCGCGCCGTCGTGATGGGTCATTGCGTGATCCGTGCCATACCCGTCCGGATCTCGAACCCCGCACGCTTGCAGAGCGCGAAGGTGCCGGGATCGGCGATCATGCCGACCTGGCAGGTCGCCGGCAACTCGGTGTCGGCCCAGTCGAGGAGCCGTCCGAGGATCGCCGTTCCGATGCCCTGTCCGCGGAAGTCCGGGTCGACGGCGATGTCGACCACCTGCACGAAGCAGCCGCCGTCGCCGACGATCCGGCCGAGACCGACGAGCCGGCCCCGCGCGCGGGCGCAGACCGCGTGCAGCGTGCCGCGCAGTCCCGCCGCGGCGGCGGTGGGCGACGGACGGGGAAGCCCCGCCAGCCGGCGCAGCTCGAGATACTCGCCGACCTCGGGGACGGCGTCCGTCCAGGCCAGGCTCATGCGTCGAGGCCCGTCAATGCCGCCGCGAACTCGTCGGGGTCGAAGGGCGCGAGGTCGTCGATCTGCTCGCCCACGCCGATGGCGTGGATCGGCAGGCCGAACCGGTCGGCCAGCGCGACGAGCACGCCGCCCTTGGCGGTGCCGTCGAGCTTGGTCATCACGAGACCCGACACGTCGGCAAGCTTGCGGAAGGTCTCGACCTGGCTCAGCGCGTTCTGGCCGGTGGTCGCGTCGAGCACGAGAAGCGTGTTGTGCGGCGCGTCCGGGTCCTTCTTGCGGATCACGCGCACGATCTTCGCGAGTTCCTCCATCAGGTCCTGGCGGTTCTGCAGCCGCCCGGCGGTGTCGATCATCAACAGGTCCGCGCCGTCGGCCTGCGCCTTGGCCATGGCATCGAAGGCGAGGCTCGCAGGGTCCGACCCTTCCGGCGCGGTCAGCACCGGTACGCCGGCCCGCTCGCCCCAGATCTGCAGCTGCTCCACCGCCGCCGCCCGGAACGTGTCGCCGGCGGCGATCACCACCTTCTTGCCCGCAGCGCGGAACTGGCTCGCGAGCTTGCCGATGGTCGTGGTCTTGCCCGACCCGTTCACGCCCACGACCAGCACCACCTGCGGGCGCGCGGGGTAGAGGGGCAGGGGCTTCGCCACGGGCTCCATGATGCGGGCGATCTCCTCGGAGAGCAGTTCCTTGATCTCCCGCGTGGACACGCGCCGGCCGTAGCGCTCCTCGGCGATGTTCGCGGTCACGCGCAGGGCGGTGTCGACCCCCATGTCGGCGGCGATCAAGAGCTCCTCGAGGCTCTCGATCATCGCGTCGTCGAGCGTGCGGCGCATCACCGGCGCCTCCGCGGGTCCCCGTCCGAAAAGCCGGCCGACAAGGCCCGGCGCGCGGCGGCCGCGCTCGTCGTCCTGCGGCACCTCGACCGGGGTCTCGGGGGCGGGCGGCAGGTCGTTCTGCGGGATCTCGAGCGGCGTCACCGGCACGCTCTCGGACGGGCGCTGCGGCACGGGATCCGCGGGAGGCGGCGCGGCAGGACCCGGATCGGGCTCGGCCGGCGGCAGGTCCGGCACCGGGTCGTCAGGGACCGGCGCCTCCTCGGGCAGGTCCGGCTCGGGGGCCTCGTCCGGCATGCCCGGCGGCACCTCGTCGGGCCGCTCGGGCGGCGTCTCCGGCGGCGGCGGGGGCGTCTCGGGCGGGCGCGGCGGCGCGGACGGCGCGTCCGGCTCGGCGCTGCCGCCCTCCTCGACGATCGCGTCGAGCCCCTCCTCGAGCTTCGAGGACGAGCGGAAGAGGCGGTTCTTCAGCTTGCCGAAAAACGACATCGCGGCAGGTCTCCCGGGTGGTCCGTCCCATTCACCTAATCGCGATGCCGTCCGAGGGAAAGGCCCGTTGACGCCGCTGGCCCGGCCAAGGCTATGGTCGGCGCATGCTGCGCGCGGCGATCCTCGTCTGGGCCCTGGCCCTCGATGTCCTTCCCTCCCGGGCCCCCGCGGCGGAGCCCGGCACGCTCTGTTCCACCGGCAAGTGGAACCAGGTGATGTGCATCCGGCCGGCCCATTTCGTCTA
This sequence comes from Roseivivax isoporae LMG 25204, assembly GCF_000521865.1. Taxonomy (GTDB): domain Bacteria; phylum Pseudomonadota; class Alphaproteobacteria; order Rhodobacterales; family Rhodobacteraceae; genus Roseivivax; species Roseivivax isoporae. Next base: position 3,185 of record NZ_JAME01000040.1, on the reverse strand, counting down.
CGACACCTGCCAGGCCATCGGCTATTTCGCGCGCGAGAACGGGCTCGACCCGGGCTTCTTCGCGCGCCTCATCTGGCAGGAAAGCCGCTTCGACCCGAACGCGCTCTCGCCCGCCGACGCCCGCGGCATCGCGCAGTTCATCGACGGCACCGCCGCCCTGCGCGGCCTGCGCGAAAGCTACAATCCCGCCGCCGCGCTCGAGCATTCGGCGCAGTACCTGGGCGAGCTCGTGCGCCGCTTCGGCAATCCGGGGCTTGCCGCGGTCGCCTACAACGGCGGGGAGGCGCGCGCCGAGGGGCTCGTCGCCGGCACCGGCGGGCTCGCGCGCGAGACCGTGGACTACGTGCAGATCGTGACGGGGCTCACCGCCGAGGACTGGCGCGACGACCCGCCCGAGGCGCACGATTTCCGCCTGCAGCCCGGCATGCCGTTCGAGCCCGCCTGCCATGACCTCGCCCGCAACCGCCGCATGACGGCCTATCCGCCGCCGGAACCCGCCCAGGCGCCCTTCGGCGTGCAGGTGGCCTACGGGCTCAGCGAACGCGCGGCGCGGCGGGAATTCGACACGCGCACCCGCGCCTGCCGCTCGGTGGCCGACACCGCCCCGCTCGAGCTCGTGCATGTGCGCAACCGCGTCTCGGGCCGCAAGGGCTACGTCATGGCGCGGCTCGGGCAGGATACGGCGGAGGGCGCGCACGACCTTTGCCGCAGGCTCAAGGCCGCGGGCTGCATCTGCGCCGTCTACCGCAACGAGTGAGGCCCGCGCGTCAGAGCGCGCGCCAGCCGATGTCGCGCCGGCAGAATCCCTCGGGCCAGTCGACCGCGTCGACGAGCGCGTAGGCGCGGTCGCGCGCCTCGGCGAGGGTCGCGCCCCGCGCGGTGGCGTTCAGCACCCGTCCGCCCGCGGCGACGATGCGGCCGCTCTCCTCGGCGGTGCCCGCGTGGAACGTCATGCGGAACGAATCCTCCGGCAGCGCCGCGAGGCCGCGGATCTCCGACCCCTTGGAATAGGCGCCGGGATAGCCCTCGGCCGCCATCACCACGGTCATCGCGTGGTCCTCGGCCCAGTGCACCTGCGCCTCCCCGAGCCGCCCCTCGGCGCAGGCATGAATGAGGTCGAGCGCCTGCGCCCCGAGCCGCATCATCAGCACCTGGCATTCCGGGTCGCCGAAGCGGACGTTGTATTCCACGAGCCGCGGCCGACCGTCCCGGATCATCAGCCCCACGTAGAGCACCCCCGAATAGGGTGTGCCGCGCCGGACCATCTCGGCCATGGTGGGTCGCACGATCTCGTCGAGCGCGGCGCGCGTCACCTCCGCGTCCATGACCGGCGCCGGGGAGTAGGCGCCCATGCCGCCGGTATTGGGCCCGGTATCGCCCTCGCCCACGCGCTTGTGGTCCTGCGCGGTGCCCACGGGCAGCACGTCCTCGCCGTCCACCAGCACGAAGAACGACGCCTCCTCGCCCTCCATGAACTCCTCGATCACCACCTCGGCGCCGGCCGCTCCGAACTGGCCGCCGAACATGTCGTCGAGCGCGGCCAGCGCCTCGGCCTGGGTCATGGCGACCACCACGCCCTTGCCGGCGGCCAGCCCGTCGGCCTTGATGACGATCGGCACCCCCCGTGACCGCACGTGGGCCCGCGCCGCGTCCGCATCGGTGAAATGCGCCGACGCCGCCGTGGGCGCACCCGCCGCCGCGCAGATCTCCTTGGTGAAGGCCTTGGACGCCTCGAGCCGCGCCGCCGCGGCGGACGGCCCGAAGACGAGGATGCCCGCGTCCCGCAGCACGTCCGCCACGCCCGCGGCGAGCGGGGCCTCGGGACCGATGATCACGAGGTCGATGGCGTTCTCGCCCGCGAATTCCGCCACCGCCGCGCCGTCCTCGATGTCGAGCCGGGCACAGGTGGCGATGGCGGCGATGCCCGCATTGCCCGGCGCCACGATCAGCCGATCGCATTTGGGGTTCTGCAGCGCCGCCCAGGCCAGCGCGTGTTCCCGCCCGCCGCCGCCGAGAATGAGGATGTTCATGCCGCCGTCCTTGCCCGGTTTGTCCGCCGCCCGCCCAATAGCCGCCGGGCTCCCGCCGCACAAGCGGGCGGGCGGCGGCTTTCCTCACGCGCGCGGTCCCGCTAGGGTCGGCCCCGCGGAAACGGCGACGAGGCACGGCCATGGACCTGATCGAGGACGAGGACAGCGGCAACACGCCGGAATTCACCGTCTCCGAGATCTCGGGCGCGGTGAAGCGCACGATCGAGGGCGCGTTCGGCCACGTGCGCATCCGCGGCGAGGTCGGCCGCGTCTCGCGGCCACGCTCGGGCCACGTCTACCTCGATCTCAAGGACGACCGCGCGGTGATCTCGGGCGTGGTCTGGAAAGGCACCGCCGTGCGCCTCGACACCCAGCCCGAGGAGGGGCTCGAGGTGGTGGCGACCGGCCGGCTCACCACCTTTCCCGGCCAGTCCAAGTACCAGATGGTGATCGAGGACATCCGCCCCGCCGGGCAGGGCGCGCTCATGGCCATGCTCGAGAAGCGCCGCACCGCGCTCGCGGCGGAGGGCCTCTTCGACGAGGCGCGGAAGCGGCCCTTGCCCTTCCTGCCCGAGGTCATCGGCGTCGTCACCTCGCCCTCGGGCGCGGTGATCCGCGACATCCTGCACCGGCTGCGCGAACGCTTCCCGCGCAAGGTGCTGATCTGGCCGGTGGCGGTGCAGGGTGCGGCCTGCGCGCCCGAGGTCGCCCGCGCCATCGCCGGGTTCAACGCGCTCACGCCCGGAGGCGCGCTGCCGCGGCCCGACCTCCTCATCGTGGCCCGCGGCGGCGGCTCCATCGAGGATCTCTGGGGCTTCAACGAGGAGGCGGTGGTGCGCGCCGCCGCCGCCTCGGACATCCCCCTGATCTCCGCCGTCGGGCACGAGACCGACACCACGCTCATCGACTTCGCCGCGGACCGCCGCGCGCCGACGCCCACCGCGGCCGCCGAGATCGCGGTGCCGGTGCGCCGCGACCTCCTCGCCTGGACGGGCGAGATGCAGGCGCGGCTCGGCCGCGCCGTGGCCGACCGGCTCGACCGGCGCGCCGAGCGCCTGCGCGACCTCTCCCGCGCCCTGCCGCGGCCCGACGCGCTGCTCGATCCCGCGCGCCAGCGGCTCGACATCGCGTCGGAGCGGCTGCCGGCGGCGCTCT
>NZ_JAME01000039.1 GCF_000521865.1 Roseivivax isoporae LMG 25204 | reverse complement strand
CAGAGAAGACCAGCGCCTCCTGCACCGACCGCGCCAGCGCGCCCTCCGCGCCGGGCGCCGCGCCGACGATGGCCAGAAGATGCCCGCGCCCGCCGTCCTCGTAGCGCACGGCGGCCAGCGCCGCGTGCGACGCGATGCCCCCGGCCCGGGCGAGCGCCCCGTCCAGCGCGGCCAGCAGCGTCCGCGGCAGCCCCTCGGGCGGGCGCACCTCCACCGGGCGCGCCTCGGCCGGCGCCGGCGTGCCCTCCGCCTCGGCGAGCGTGTTCGCCAGCCAGTCCACCGCCTCGGCCGGCAGCAGCATGGCCGACGGCGCGGCGTCGAGGTTCAGCCCGATCCCCACGCCCTGCCCCGCCAGCATGCCGGCCAGCGCCCGGCCCGGCATGGCCGCGTAGGCCACCGCGCGCCCCGCGAAGGCCGCGAGCCGATCCTCCCGGTCGAAGGCCAGCACGAACCGTCCGCCCTCCACCGCGAAGATCTCGGGATCGAGCGTGCCGCCCTCGGCCTCGCGCACGAGCATCAGGCAGAGTTCGCTGTCCGCGAGCCGCGCGTAGAACCGCAGCCGCGCCGCGTCGTCCTCGGGCGCCTCGGTCATCACGCGGTGCGCGGCGTCGAGCGGGGTCTCGTCGGTCATCTCGCCTCCCTGGGGCCTGTCCCCCCGCCGACCTGCGCCCTCGCGGCGCCGATGGCAAGGGGGCCGCCGGCCTCAGGCCAGCCGGCCGACCAGCGCGCCGTTGCCCGGCAGGCGCGCCATGCCGTCCGCGACCTCCGCCCCGTTCACCGCGAGATCCGCCGCCAGCGCGCCCGGCAGCGCCACCTCGGTCGCCGCGGGCCCGAGGTTGAAGACGCACAGATGCCCCTCGCCGCGCCGGAACATGAGCACCGGCTCGTCGGTGTCGAGGAAGGTCGTGCGCCCGGTGCGCAGCTCCGGCGCGGCCTTCCGCAGCGCCACCATCGCCCGGTAGGTCTCGAGCACCGAGGCCGCCTGTCCCTGCTGCGACGCCACGGTGCGGGTCAGGTGCGGCGGCTTCACCGGCAGCCAGGTGACCTCCGCGGCCGAGAACCCGCCATGCGGCCCGTCCTCCCAGACCATGGGCGTGCGGCAGCCGTCGCGCCCCTTGTTGTCCGGCCAGAAGTTCAGCCCCTCGGGATCGACCAGCTCCTCGTAGGCCAGGTCCGCCTGCCCGAGCCCCAGCTCCTCGCCCTGGTACAGGCAGACCGAGCCCTCGAGCGACAGAAGCAGCGTCCCGCACATGCGCGCCAGCGCATCCTGGTCGGTGCCGTAGGTCGCCCAGCGCGACACGTGCCGCGGCACGTCGTGGTTCGAGAACGCCCAGCACGGCCAGCTCTCCGGCGTCTCCGTGAACAGCCGGTCGATCTGCCGGCGCACATGCGCGGCCGAGAACCGCGTGCCCATCAGCTCCGAATTGTAGGCCATGTGCAGCCGGCCCGCGGCGGTGTACTCCGCCAGCCGCTCCGCCGGGTGGTGCGCCTCGCCGATCTCGCCGATGAACACGCGCCCCTCGTAGCCGTCGAGCACGCGCCGCATCTCCTCCATGAACGGCAGGTTCTCCGGCCGGTTCTTGGAATATTTCGGGAACTGCATCTCGAAGGTCTTGTAGTCGGGCTCGGTCTTCTCGCGCCAGTCGGGCGGGTTGTCCCTGAGCTCGGCGTCGTGGAAGAAATGGTTCACCGCGTCCAGCCGGAACCCGTCGACCCCCCGCTCGAGCCAGAACCGCAGGGTCTCGAGGACCCACGCCCGCACCTCGGGATTGTGGAAGTTGAGGTCGGGCTGCTGCGGCAGGAACTGGTGGAAGTAGTACTGCTTGCGCCGCACGTCCCAGGTCCAGGCCGGCCCGCCGAAGATGGCCTGCCAGTTGTTCGGCGGCGTCCCGTCCACCTTGGGATCGTGCCAGACGTACCAGTCCGCCTTGGGATTGTCGCGGCTCGCCCGGCTCTGGGTAAAGAACGGATGGCGGTCCGAGGAATGCGACAGCACCTGGTCGATGATGACCTTCAGGCCCAGCCGGTGCGCCTCGTCCACCAGCGCGTCGAAATCCGCGAGGGTGCCGAAGCTCGGGTCGATGTCGCGGTGATCGGACACGTCGTAGCCCATGTCCGCCATGGGCGAGGTGAAGACCGGCGAAAGCCAGATCGCGTCGACGCCCAAATCCGCCACATGGCCCAGCCGGCGGGTGATGCCGCGCAGGTCGCCCATGCCGTCGCCGTCGTCATCCTGGAAGGACCGCGGATAGATCTGGTACGTCACGGCGCCCCGCCACCATTCGTCGCGTGCCATCGCTGTCTCCTTTCCCGCATCCGAAGCGTTACGGAAGATGTTCTGGCCGGAATATCCGAAACGATTTGGATTCGCAATCCGACCCGCCTAGTGTAGCGCGGTCAGGAGGCACGGAAATGACCACCCTCAAGGATCTCAGTCGCCACCTCGGGCTCTCCGTCACCCAGGTCAGCCGCGCGCTGAACGGCCATTCCGATGTCAGCGCCCGCACCCGCGCCCGGGTCGAGACCGCCGTCAAGGAACTGAACTACATCCCGAACCTCACCGCGCGCCGGCTCGTCTCGGGACGCTCGGGCGTGGTGGGGCTGGTGGCCGAGGCAGGCCCCGACACCCCCGAGGACAGCGTGTTCTTCGAGACCGTGCTGGGCCTCAGCGGCGAATTCTCCCGCCGCGACATCCAGTTCGTGCTGCACCTCATGCCGCCCGGCACCGGCGACGCGCGCCCGGTCTACGACCGCCTGCGCCTCGGCGGCGGGCTCGACGGCTTCGTCCTGCTCGGGCCCTGCCCCGGGGACCCGCGCATCCGCCACCTCGAGGACAGCGGCGTGGCCTTCGTCGTGCACGGCCGCTCGCACGCCGCGCCGCCCTATCCGTTCTTCGACGTCGACAACTGCGCCATCCTGCATGACCACGCCGCGCGCCTCGCGGCGCTCGGGCACACGCGGATCGCGCTCGTCGATGCCGGGCCCGGCGCGGCCTTCACCGCCTTCCGCGAGGACGGCTACCGCGCGGCGCTCGAGGCGGCGGGGCTGCGCCCCGACCCCGCGCTCGTGGTCCGCGCCCCCATGACCGAGGGCAACGGGCTCGTCGCGGCGATCCGCCTCCTGTCCGATCCCGCCACCCGGCCGACCGCGATCATCTGCGGCAACCTCCTGGTGGCAAAGGGTGTCTTCGCCGGCATCCGGGCGCTCGGCCTGACCGTGCCGGGTGACGTCTCGGTGACCGCACATGACGACGTGCTGCGCGCGGTGGGCGCCGACGGGTTCGCCCCTGCCCTGCACCGGACCCGCGCCCCCATCGCGGACAGCTGGCCCCACCTCGCCGACTTCCTCGCCCGCGCGGTGGCGGGCGAGGATCCGGCCGCGCTGCAGCGCGTCGCCCCCTTCAAGGTGATCGAGGGCGCCTCGATCGCGCCCCCGCCGGAAAACGCGCATTGACCGAATCGCCCCGCAGGCGCTATCGCATGAAGCGACCGAAACGTTTCGGATCGCCACGATCCCGCGTTTCGGACCATCTGGGCAGGCCTCCGGGCTGGAACGATCGGGGCGCGATGCTGTTGCGCTGATCGTCCCGCACCCGGCGCCGGCCACCACCTGACGGGAGGATTCAGGACCATGCGCACCACGCACCTTCTCACCACCGCCGCGCTGGGGCTCGCGCTCGCCGCCCCCGTCCGGGCCCAGGACCTGCTCCACCCGATCGGCGAGGGGCCGTTCTCCTGGGAGGCGTGGCAGGCCTTTGCCGACGCGCACGATTTCGACGGGCAGGTCCTCGCGGTCTCGGGCGCCTCCACCGGCGACGACAAGGACAAGCTCGAGAACGTCTTCGCCTATTTCGAGGAAGCGACCGGCGCGACGGTGCGCCTGTCGGGCTCGGACAGCTTCGAGCAGGACATCGTGATCGCGAACCAGGCCGGCTCGCTGCCCGACATCGCCATGTTCCCGCAGCCGGGCCTCGCCCGCGACCTCGCGGGCCAGGGCGCGCTCGCGCCGCTCGAGGACGGCACCCGCGCATGGTTCGAGGACACCTTCGCCGCCGGCGCCTCCTGGGCCGACCTCGCCACGTTCGAGGGCCCTGACGGCACTCAGGCCGTTTACGGCATGATCTTCGGCACCGACGTCAAGAGCCTCGTCTGGTACTCGCCGCAGGCCTTCGACGAGATGGGCTACGACATCCCCGAAACGATGGAGGAGCTGAAGGCCCTGACCGAGGACATCGCCGACGACGGCGGCACGCCGTGGTGCATCGGCCTCGGCGCGGGCGCGGCCACCGGCTGGCCCGCCACCGACTGGGTCGAGGAGATGGTCCTGCGCACGCAGCCACCCGAGGTCTACGACCAGTGGGTGACGGGCGAGATCCCTTTCGACGACCCCCGCATCGTGGCGGCCATCGACGAGTTCGGCTGGTTCGCGCGCACCGACGCCTTCGTGGTGGGCGGCACCGACGCCGTCGCCACGACCGATTTCCGCGACAGCGTCGACGGGCTCTTCGCGATCCCGCCCGATTGCTACATGCACCGGCAGGCGAGCTTCATCCCGAACTTCTTCCCGCCGAACGTCGAGGTCGGGCGCGACGCCGACTTCTTCTACTTCCCCGCCTACGATGACCGCGACCTCGGGACCCCCGTCCTGGGCTCGGGCGGGCTCGTCGGCATCACCACCGACGGCCCCCTCGCCCGCGCCTTCATCGAGTTCCTCAAGACGCCCTTCGCGCACGAGATGGCGATCGCGCAGGGACAGTTCCTGACCCCGCATCTCGAGGCCAACACCGACGCCTACGCGACCGACGTGCAGGCGGCGCAAGGCGCCATCCTGACCGAGGCCACCACCTTCCGCTTCGACGGATCGGACCTCATGCCGGGCGAGATCGGCACCTCGGCGTTCTGGTCGGGCATGGTCGACTACCAGACCGGCGCCAGCGCCGAACAGGTCGCGGCCGACATCGAACGCCGCTGGCAGGGCATCCGCTGAGCCCTGCGAAAGCCATATGCGAGCCATACCCGACCCATACGCCCGAGGAGACGCCATGCAGAGCCCAGAACGCTGGTGGCACCGCGCCACCGGATACCAGGTCTATCCGCGCAGCTTCCAGGATTCGAACGGCGACGGGATCGGCGACCTCCCCGGTCTGACGTCCCGGCTCGACCACCTGTCGGATCTCGGAATCGGCTTCGTCTGGCTCTCGCCGGTCTACGCCTCGCCCATGGCCGACATGGGCTACGACATCGCCGACTACCGCGCGATCGCGCCCGAATTCGGCACCATGGAGGACATGGACCACCTGATCGCCGAGGCCCGCGCGCGCGGCATCGGCATCGTCATGGACCTTGTGGTGAACCATTCCTCGGATGCCCATCCATGGTTCCGGAAGGCGCGTGCATTTCGTGACGCACCGGAACACGACTACTACATCTGGCGCGATGCGGCGCCGGACGGCGGCCCGCCCGACGGCCGGCGCGCGGCCTTCGGCGGCCCGGCCTGGACCTTCGTTCCCGAGGTCGGGCGCTACTACCTGCACCTCTTCAGCCCGGCACAGCCGGATCTCAACTGGCAGAATCCGCGGCTCCGGGCCGAGGTCTACGACATGATGACCTGGTGGCTCGACCGCGGCATCGCGGGCTTCCGCATGGACGTGATCAGCCTCATCGGCAAGGACGTCGACGGCGGCATCGACGAGGAAGGGCCCGACCTCCACACCTTCCTGCAGGAAATGCACCGCGAGGCGCTCGCCGGCCGCGACATCGTGACCATCGGCGAATCCTGGTCCGTCAGCCTCGATACCGCGCTGCTCTATTGCGGCCGCGACCGCGGCGAACTCGACATGGTCTTCCAGTTCAGCCACATCAAGGAGGGCTGGGACGAGAAGCTCGGCAAGTTCCGCCCGAAACCCCTTGATATCGTTGCCCTGAAGCACACGCTCTTCGCCTGGCAGGAGGCGCTCGCCGACGACGGCTGGAACTCGCTCTTCCTCACGAACCACGACCTGCCGCGCCAGGTGTCGCGCTACGGCGACGACGGCGTCTACCGCGTCCGGTCGGCCAAGGCCCTCGCGATGGTGATCCACCTGATGAAGGGCACGCCCTTCATTTACCAGGGCGAGGAGATCGGCATGACCAACGCCCGTTTCGATCGGATCGACCAGTACCGCGACCTCGAGACGCTGAACCATTACGCCGAACAGATCGAGGCCGGAGTCCCGCCCCAGGACTTCATCGCCGGCGCGAACGCCACGAGCCGCGACAACAGCCGGACGCCCATGCAATGGGATGCCGGTCCGCATGCAGGCTTCACCACCGGCGCGCCATGGATCGAGGTGAACCCGAACTTCCCCGAGATCAACGTGGCCCGCGACCGCGCCGACCCCGAGGGCGTACTCGCCTTCTACCGCGACCTCGTGGCGCTGCGGCGCGACCACGACGTGGTGGCACTGGGCCGGTTCGAGGCGATCCTGCCCGACCACCCGCAGGTTGTGGCCTTCCTGCGCCGGCACGAGGGCACCTGTCTCGCCGTCTTCGTGAATCTCGGCGCCAGTCCCGCCGAAGTCGAGATTCCGCAGGGGATACAGGGGGATGGCACGCCGCTCCTGCACACCGTCGAGGCCCGCGGCAGCCTCGGCGCGACCGAGCGCCTCGTGCCCTACGAGGGTTTCGCGCTCCTTCTCGACAAAGGCTGAAGGACCCGCTTGCCATCGGCGCGCGCCGTGCACACCTTGCCGCGGTGACCGACGACATCGCTTCCCTGCGCGAGGCCATCCGGGCCTGCCGGATCTGCGCCGACCGCTTCGCCGCGACCAGGACGCGCCACGCGCCCCGGCCCGTCCCGTGGTTCGACGCGGGCGCGCGCATCCTCGTCTGCGGGCAGGCGCCGGGCCTGCGCGTGCACGAGGCCGGCAAGCCGTTCCACGACCGTTCGGGCGACCGGCTGCGCGACTGGATGGGGATCGGGCCCGAGACGTTCTACGACACGACCCGTGTGGCCGTCGTGCCCACCGCCTTCTGCTTTCCGGGCTACGACGCCAAGGGCAGCGATCTGCCGCCCCCACCGATCTGCTGGGAAACCTGGCATCACCGCGTGCTCGACGCGCTCGGGGCTGCGCCCCTGCGGATCCTGATCGGCGGCTACGCCTTCCGGCGGCATCTCGGCGATGCGCGGCCTGTGCGCGAGGTGGTCGCGGACTGGGAGCGTCTCGCCCCCGGAACCTTCGTGCTGCCGCACCCGTCCTGGCGCAACACCGCGTTCCTGCGGCGAAATCCGTTCGTCGAGGCCGAGCTCGTGCCCGCGCTGCGGACCGCCGTCGCGGCCGCGCTCAGCGGCGGCCGCTGAGCGCCTCGGGAACGATCACGCGCGTCTCGTGGCGGATGAGCGGCGCGATGCGGCGCAGGTGGTCGCGCCGGAACGCGATGCAGCCCGCGGTCGGGCTGCCCGCGCGGCGGCGCTGGTGCAGGAAGATCGCCGAGCCGCGCCCGCGTTCGGCCCGCGGCCAGTTCCAGTCGGTCAGGATGACGAGGTCGTACATCGGGTCCGCCCGCCGGAGCCGTTCGTGGCTGTGCGGATAGGGCGCGCGGACCATGAGGTTGTAGTCCTCGTGGCCGGGATCGTCCGACCAGAGGTCGGCCGGCCCGATCGGCAGCGCCCAGTCCGTGGGGCGCGCCATCCGGTCGGGACGGTAGAGCATACCGACGATGCGGTGGATGCCCACGGGCGTCGCGCCATCGCCCTCGCGCTTGTCCGCGCGCACGCCGCCCCGTCCGATCTCGCAGGGCCAGAGCCGGCCGGCGAACCGCACGCCCATGGGCGTCAGCACCATGTCGGACGCCTTCATGCGGCCTGGCCCACCTCGGCGCCGAGCGCCTGCATGGCGTCCGCACCGATCTCGAAGGACCGAAGCCGCGCGTCGTGGTCGTGGATCTGGCCGGTCAGGATCACCTCGTCCGGACGGTAGCGCTCGATCAGCGCGGCCAGCTGGCGCTGCACCGTGGCAGGCCCACCCACCGCGGACACGGTCAGCGCGGCATCGACCGTCGCCTGCGCACCCCGCGGGATCACCCGGTCGAGGTCGTCGACCGGCGCGGGCAGCTTGCCCGGCGCGCCGGTCCGCAGCCGGTAGAATGCCTGCTGCATCGAGGTGCGCAGCCGCGCGCCCTCGGCATCGCTGTCCCCGGCAAAGACGTTGACGGCCAGCATGGCGTGCGGCCGGTCAAGCTGTTCGGACGGCTCGAACCGTGCGCGGTAGAGCGCGAAGGCCTGTTCCAGCGCCGCCGGCGCGAAGTGCGAGGCGAAGGCATAGGGCAGCCCGAGCATCGCGGCGACCTCGGCCCCGTGGAGCGACGAGCCGAGGATCCAGAGCGGCACCTCGGTGCCCTCGCCCGGATGCGCGCGCACCGGCAGACCCTCCATGCGCGGCCCGAGCAGCGCCCGCAGCAGCGCCACCTCGTCGGCGAAACGCTCGGCGCGGGACGGGTGCACCCCGAGCGCCTGCATCACCGCGTGGTCGCCCCCGGGCGCGCGCCCGAGGCCCAGGTCGATGCGTCCGGGATGCAGCGTCGCGAGCGTGCCGAAGGCCTCGGCCACCGCCAGCGGCGCGTGGTTCGGCAGCATGATGCCGCCCGCGCCGACCCGCATGGTCGAGGTCAGGCCCGCCACGTGACCGATCAGGACCGACGTCGCGGCCGACGCGATGCCGGGCATGTTGTGATGCTCCGCCAGCCAGTAGCGGTGGTAGCCCCACCCTTCGGCGTGGCGGGCGAGCGCGCCCATGTTGGCGAGCGCGGTCGCGGTGTCGGAGCCCTCGGGAACGGGGGCGAGGTCGAGCAGGGAATAGCGCATGGATCGTCTCCTTCCCCCGGAACCTAGGAAGCCCGGGCGCCGATGAAAAGCCGCCCGCGCGCCTTGGTCGCTAGAGGAGGTGGCCGGATTTCTGCGCCTTGGTCAGCAGGTAGTGGTGGTTGAACCGCGTCTCGCCGACCTTGAGCGGCACCCTCTCGGTCACCTCGATGCCGCTGTCGCGCATCCGCGCGATCTTGGCCGGGTTGTTGGTCAGGAGCCGCACCGTCGTCACGCCCAGCGCCTCGAGCATCGCCGCGCCCAGGCGGAAATCGCGCTCGTCGTCCTCGAAGCCTAGCCGGTGGTTCGCCTCGACCGTGTCGAAGCCCTGGTCCTGCAGCGCGTAGGCACGCATCTTGTTGGCAAGCCCGATGCCGCGCCCCTCCTGGTTGAGGTACAGGAGCACGCCCGCGCCCTCCTGCCCCATCTGGTTCAGCGCGGCGTTGAGCTGCGGACCGCAATCGCACTTGAGAGAGCCGAGGAGATCGCCGGTGAAGCAGGCGGAGTGCAGTCGCGCCAGCACCGGCGCGTCTCGGTCCGGACGGCCGATCTCGATCGCATAGTGCTCCTCAGACCCGTCCTCGGGACGGAAGATGTGCAGCCGCGCATTCTCTGCCGCGCGCAGGGGCACTCGCGCGGTGACCACGTGCTCGAGCGGCGACAGGCGCAGCAGGTGCGGCGCGGCGGCCGCGGCATCGACCAGCGTCAGGCGGTGCGCCGCGGCGAAGGCGGCGCCGTCCTCGAGCGGCACGACGATGGCGGCGGGCAGGATGCGCGCCGACTTCGTCAGGGTGAGCGCGAGCCGGTGCAGGCCGCAATCGCCGCCGCGCCGCGTGGCGAGCGGCCCCTTCATCGGCGAGCGCAGGTCGTCGGCGGGATCGGCCACCGCCTCCACCCAGGCGCGGGTGGCGTCGGGCGGCAGGATCACCCGCGCGATGTCGCCGTCATAGGCGCGCGCCTTCAGAGTCTGCGCGCGGCGCCCGGTGATCGCGAGGTCGACCGGAAGGTCGAGGGCGCGGACTTCGGCGAGCCGGGGCTCGCTCAGCGTCTCGGCCGCCATGACGAGCGCTCCGCCACCGGCATCCGCCAGCACGACCGGCACCCCCATGCGCAGGTCGGAGCGCGCACGCGCCAGCGTTTCGGTCAGGTCGGGAGCGAAGGACATGGGCGCGCCTTTCGGATGGATTTCTGCGGCTCGGTGCAATGTCGATGTAACAAAGCGCCCGTCGATACACGAGGCTGTGAAACCCCTGCAGCATTCCTTGTCGCCGCAGGCGTGTCTTCACATTTGCGTTGAAAGATCGGAGGACCGCAAGATGGCGCAACTCAAGAACATTCTGCTGGTCGACGACGACCAGGACCTGCGCGAAGCGCTGGCCGAGCAGCTCGTCCTGACCGAGGACTTCGAGGTGTTCGAGGCCGAGAACGGCTCGGCCGCCATGTCGCGCGTCAAGGAACAGCTCTACGACCTGGTCATCCTCGACGTCGGCCTGCCCGACACCGACGGCCGCGAACTGTGCAAGCTCATGCGCAAGCAGGGCGTCAAGGCGCCGATCGTGATGCTGACCGGGCACGACAGCGACGCCGACACGATCCTCGGGCTCGACGCGGGGGCGAACGACTACGTGACGAAGCCCTTCCGCTTTCCCGTGCTGCTCGCGCGCATCCGCGCGCAGCTGCGCCAGCACGAGCAGTCCGAGGACGCGGTGTTCCAGCTCGGGCCCTACACGTTCCGGCCGTCCATGAAGATGCTCGTCGACGAGGCGGACAAGAAGATCCGCCTGACCGAGAAGGAGACGAACATCCTCAAGTTCCTCTACCGCGCGCCCGAGGGCGTCGTGCCGCGCGACGTCCTGCTGCACGAGGTCTGGGGCTACAATGCCGGCGTGACGACCCACACGCTCGAGACGCACATTTACCGCCTGCGCCAGAAGATCGAGCCGGATCCGTCGAATGCGCGGCTGCTCGTGACCGAGTCCGGCGGCTACCGGCTGGTGTCGTGAGCGCAATTGCGCAAAGTCCGGAAATTCGCACCTGACGGAGGGAACCGGACGTGGTTCCATCTGTTACACCGGAGCCCGTGGGCATGTGCGGGTCATCACATGCCAACCTCCCTGTTGGACCTGGCCGGGCTTTGTGCCCGGCCTTTTTTTGTCCGGTTCTCGGGGAGACGGTCGCCCGTCAGAGCATCGCCGGCACGACCTGGTCGGGCGGCCGGTGGCCGTCGGCAAAGGTCTTGACGTTGATGATGACCTTCTCGCCCATCTCGACGCGGCCCTCGCGCGTGGCCGACCCCATGTGCGGCAGCAGCACGACATTCGCCAGGTCGCGCAGTTCCGGGTTCACGTCGACGCCGCGCTCGTAGACGTCGAGCCCGGCACCGGCCAGTTCCCCGGCGCGCAGCATGCGCACCAGCGCGTTCTCGTCGATGACCTCGCCGCGCGAGGTGTTCACCACCACCGCCGACGGCTTCATGAGCTGCAGCCGCCGCGCGTTCAGCAGGTGGAACGTCGCGGGCGTGTGCGGGCAGTTGACCGACACCACGTCCATGCGTGCCAGCATCTGGTCGAGGCTTTCCCAGTACGTGGCCTCGACCGATTCCTCGATCTCGGGGCGCAGGCGCCGGCGGTTGTGGTAGTGGACCTGCATCCCGAAGGCGCGCGCCCGGCGCGCCACCGCCTGCCCGATCCGCCCCATCCCGAGGATGCCGAGCCGCTTGCCGCCGATCCGCCCGCCGAGGAACGCGGTCGGCGCCCAGCCGCGCCAGTTGCCCGCCTGCATGACGGACAGGCCCTCGGGAATGCGTCGGGTGACGCCGAGGATCAGCGCCATGACCATGTCGGCGGTGTCCTCGGTCACCACGCCCGGCGTGTTGGACACGAGGATCCCGCGCGACCGCGCGGTGTCCACGTCGATATGGTCGACACCGGCGCCGAAATTCGCGATCAGCTTCAGCCGCTCGCCCGCCTGCCCGATGAGGCCCGCGTCGATCGTGTCGGTGACGGTGGGGACCAGGACGTCGGCGTCCTGGATGGCGGCCACGAGAGCCGCGCGCGACATGGGCGTGTCGTCGTCGCGCAGGCGCACGTCGAACAGTTCCGACAGGCGCGTCTCGACCACATCGGGCAAGCGTCGCGTGACGACAACACTCAGCCGCTTAGATGGCATGGCCGGTCTCCCCCGTCTTCCAAGCAACAATCTTTCGGGGCACAGTGTCGCAAGACTGGACGGGGCACAAGAACCCCGGCCGACAAAAACCGAGCAGGACACAGGACATGATCCGAGGGTTCAGGGGTTGGGCGCTGGCCGTCCTCGTCGCGGCCGTGGCGGGGTCCGCATCCGCGCGCGAGACCGAGCGCGGACCGGTCACGAATCTGCCTCTGCCACGCTTCGTCTCGATGAAGGCCGCCGAGGGCAACGTGCGGCGCGGCCCGTCGCTGACCCACCGCATCGACTGGGTCTACGTGCGGCGCGACATGCCGCTCGAGATCACCGCCGAATACGGTCACTGGCGCCGGGTGCGCGACCGGGACGGCGCCGGCGGCTGGGTGCACTACTCGCTCCTGTCGGGCGTGCGCACGGTCATCGTCGAGGAGGACATGCTGGACCTGCACGCGCGTCCCGCGGAGGGCGCGCAGCTGACGGCAAAGCTCGGGGTCGGCGTGATCGCGAGGCTCGGCGAATGTCTGACCGAGTGGTGCATGCTCGAGGTCAACGGGCACAGCGGCTGGGCGCGCAAGACCGCGCTCTGGGGCGTCGCGCCGGACGAGGTGCGCGACTAGGCCGCTCCTCTCAGACGAAGCCGCGCCAGCGCAGGACCGCGACCAGCAGCGCGGTCAGGATCAGGACGTTTGCGAGGATCACGGCGAGCACGCCGAGGAGCCGTCCTTTCCGCACGTCCCGCCGATCGATGTCCTTGAGATGCGCCTCGATCCGTCCCGCCGCGGCCATGAGCGCCGCGCGGTCGAGCGTCGCGGACAGGCGCGGATGGCCCGCGATCTGCAGCGCCGCGTCGATCCGCCTGAGATCCGCGCGCACGCCCTTCGGCAGCCGCCGGCCGAGACGCACCGCGCGCATCGCGAGCCGTCCCTTGCGCGCGCCCAGGCGGTCCGCGAGCAGCGTGTCGATGCGGGCCGCACGGGCGGCGAGGTCGGCGGAGAGTTCCATGGCACCAAGGCTAGCCCGGCCGGGCCGCGCTGCACATCCCCCACTGGCGCCGCGCCGGCCGGCGCGCTAAGCCTGCGGCATGCTGAACACGATCCTGCACGGCGACCCGACCGACACCCCTCCGCTCGTCATCGTGCACGGGCTCTTCGGCTCCGCGCGCAACTGGGGCGTCATCGCGAGACGGCTCTCGGACACGCGGCAGGTCATCGCCGTCGACATGCGCAACCACGGGCAAAGCCGCTGGACCGACACCCACGGCTATCCCGACCTCGCCGCCGACCTCGCAGAGGTGATCGACGCCCATGGCGGACGTGCGGACGTGGTGGGGCACTCCATGGGGGGCAAGGCGGCGATGGCGCTCGCGCTGACCGACCCCGACAAGGTCGCGCGGCTCGTGGTCGCGGATATTGCGCCCGTCGCCTACACGCACAGCCAGATGCAGTTCATCGAGGCCATGCGCGCGGTCGACCTCTCGACGGTCGAGAAACGCTCGGACGCTGCCGCGCAGCTTGCACGCTCGGTGCCCGACCCGACGTTGCAGAGCTTCTTCACGCAGTCGCTCGACATCCGCGAAAAGGCCTGGACCCTGAACCTCGACACGCTGGCGCGCGAGATGCCGAAGATCCTCGGCTGGCCCGAGATCGAGGGCAGCTTCGAGGGCCCGACCCTGTTCCTGACGGGGGCGAACAGCGACTACGTCACGACGGACCACCGGCCGGCGATCCGCGCGCTGTTCCCGCAGGCGCGCTTCGTGCGGATGAACGGCGCGGGCCACTGGCTCCACGCGGAAAAACCGCGCGACTTCGAGGCGTCGGTGCGCGCCTTCCTCGACAGCGCCGGGTGAGCCGGCCGGCTCAGAGCCCGCGGCAGATCTGCTCGGCCCGGTTGGTGAACGCCTTGTAGTTCGTCCACATGCGCTCGTGGTTCGGCCGGTCCGACTGCCGGATTTCCTGCGCGCGATGCGGATCCTTGAAGAACGTCACGGCGAGGCGCTGCTCGGAGTTCGACAGCGAGCTGTCCGCCACAGACTGGATGCATCCGCAGAGCCGCGGGTTCCGTGCCGAGCGATCGCTGCCCAGGCACGCGTTCTTGATCGGGCCGTTGGCAAAGCTCGGCCCCGGCGCGACATAGCCCCGCGTCACGCGCTCGCCGCCTCCGCAGGCCGCGAGCGCAAGGCCCGCCGCCACGATCCATACGAAGTTCCTCATCCGCCTGTCCCTTGTCCCTGCCGGGTGCGGCGTTCTTTCGGCCGCGTCGCCCGGCACAACTGCCGATGCTTCGCAACATGCCGCAGGCAGACGGATTTTTCAATTCACCAACGCGTCGGACCGTGACGATCAGGGCACTTTACTGGCGAACCACCAGATCCTTGCAGCCGCGCGCCTCGTCGGTCGAGGCCGGCGCGCTCTGCACGTCCTCGACCTGCGCCCCGGACGGCCCGCCGCGCATCTCCTGCACGACCTTCTCGATGTCGAGCGCCTCGCCCGCGAGCAGCGCCTCGACCGAGCCGTCCTCGGCATTGCGCACCCAGCCCCGCACATGCGCGCCCGCGGCCTTTTCCTGCACGTAGGCGCGGTAGCCCACGCCCTGCACCTTGCCCCGCACGGTCACCTTCGCCGCGATCTCTGCCATGATGTCTCTCTCCATCCTGCATTGCCGTTTCCCCGGGCGGGATCGCGCCCGGGTCTCGGGGGCCGAACCCCCGACGGCGCGCGGGTGTTCCGACCGCACCCGCGCGCCGTCACGCCACCTTGACCGTTCACGCCCCCCGCGTCATATGCGCGACATGACCCCGACCTCGCGCATCCGCAACTTCTCCATCGTCGCCCACATCGACCACGGGAAATCCACCCTGGCCGACCGGCTGATCCAGCTCACCGGCACCGTCGCCGAACGCGACATGCAGGAACAGCTGCTCGATTCCATGGATATCGAGCGCGAGCGCGGCATCACCATCAAGGCCAACACCGTCCGGATCGAGTATCCGGCCAAGGATGGCGAGACCTACGTGCTGAACCTGATCGACACGCCGGGGCACGTAGATTTCGCCTACGAGGTGGCGCGGTCGATGCAGGCGGTCGAGGGCTCGCTGCTCGTCGTGGACGCGACGCAGGGCGTCGAGGCGCAGACGCTCGCCAACGTCTACACCGCCATCGACGCCGACCACGAGATCGTGCCGGTCCTGAACAAGATCGACCTGCCCGCGGCGGATGTCGAACGGGTCCGCGCGCAGATCGAGGACGTGATCGGCATCGACGCCTCCGAGGCCTGCCTGATCTCGGCCAAGACCGGGGTCGGCATCCCCGACGTTCTCGAGGCGATCGTGACCCGCCTGCCACCGCCCGAAGCCGGCGACCCCGAGGCGCCGCTCAAGGCGATGCTCGTGGACAGCAAGTACGACCAGTACCTGGGCGTCATCTGCATCGTGCGCATCGTGGAGGGCACGCTGCGCAAGGGCGACCGCATCCGCATGATGAAGACGGGCGGCACCTACGACGTCGACGACGTGGGCGTCTATCGCCCCGCGATGAAGGCGGTGGAAACCCTCGGCCCGGGCGAGATCGGCTATCTCAACGCCTCGATCAAGCAGGTCCGCGACACCCGCGTCGGCGACACCATCACCCACGTGAAGCGCCCGACCGAGACGCCGCTGCCGGGCTTCAAGCCGTCCGTGCCGGTGGTGTTCTGCGGCCTCTTCCCGGTCGACGCCAACGATTTCGAGGACATGCGGGACGCGATCGAGAAGCTCGCGCTGAACGATGCCTCCTTCACCTACGAGATGGAGACGTCCGCGGCGCTCGGCTTCGGTTTCCGCTGCGGCTTCCTCGGGCTCTTGCACCTCGAGGTCGTGCGCGACCGGCTGGAGCGCGAGTACAACATCGAGCTCATCACCACCGCGCCGTCGGTGATCTATCACCTCTACACCAAGGACGGCGAGCGGCGCGACCTGCACAATCCCGCCGACATGCCCGACATGACCTATGTCGCGCATATCGAGGAGCCGCGGATCAAGGCGACGATCCTCGTGCCGGACGAGTATCTGGGCGACGTGCTCAAGCTCTGCCAGGAACGCCGCGGCATCCAGCTTGACCTGACCTACGTCGCGGGCCGCGCCATGGCGGTCTACGACCTGCCGCTCAACGAGGTCGTGTTCGACTTCTACGATCGGCTGAAATCGGTGACCAAGGGCTACGCGTCCTTCGACTACGAGATGCTGGGCTACCGCGAGGACAACCTCGTGAAGATGCAGATCCTCGTGAACGACGAGCCGGTGGACGCGCTCGCCATGATGGTGCACCGCGAACGCGCCGAGATGCGCGGCCGCGCCATGTGCGAGAAGCTCAAGGAGCTGATCCCGCGCCACATGTTCAAGATCCCGATCCAGGCGGCCATCGGCGGCAAGGTGATCGCGCGCGAGACCCTGTCGGCCATGCGCAAGGACGTGACCGCCAAGTGCTACGGCGGCGACGCCACGCGCAAGAAGAAGCTTCTCGAGAAGCAGAAGGCCGGCAAGAAGAAGATGCGCCAGTTCGGCAAGGTCGAGATTCCGCAGGAAGCGTTCATCTCGGCGCTGAAGATGGACGGCTGAGGCACTAGGCCTCGTCCGTCCCGGCCGCCGCCCGATCCCGACGCACGCGTGCACGACCCGGCGCGCGTGATCCCAGCACATCCGTTCCGGCACGCTCCGGCGTTCTGGAACATCCGGCCCTCCTCCCTGTTTGCGCGACACCACACACCGCACAACCGGAGGAGCTTGCCCCCCGTGTCCAGATACGTGCCCTTCCGCGACCATTACGGTCAGACCCAGATCTCGCTGCACTGGCTGGTCGTGGCGCTGGTCTTCCTGCAATTCGTGAGCGGCGAAGGCATGGCCCGGGCCTTCGAATCGGTGCGGGAGGGCGGCAGCTGGACCGGGGACGCGGTGGTGCACGGCTGGTTCGGATCGATGATCCTCGTCGCCATGCTCCTGCGCTTTTACCTGCGGCTCAACCGGGGGGTGCCGCCGCCGTCCGAGACCGAGCCGCCGATGATCCAGCGCATTTCGCGGGGAACGCACTGGGCGTTCTACGCGGTGCTGGTGGCCATGCCGCTTATCGGGCTCACCGCCGTCCTGACCAGGTCCGCGCTGGCAGGACAGGTGCACGTGGCGACGTCGTGGCTGCTCCTCGCGCTCATCGCCGCGCATGTGGCCGGGGCGTTCTGGCATCTCGTCCGGCAGGACGGCGTGGTCGCGCGCATCGTCTACCGCCAGCGTGCCGGCGCCGCGGGCCGGCAAAGCTGAAGCCGCGTCAGAACGCGACACCGCTCCAGAGCACGATGTTGGTGTAGGGCACGGCCTCGCCCGTGCGCACCACGCAGACCGCGCCCGTGCTCGCGTCCTTGAGCTGCGCATGCGGCATGGTCTCGACCGGCAACCGCTCGGCAAAGCGCGCGCGCAGCGCCTGCGGTGCCTCCTCGGCGATGGCCGCGCGTTCCACCTGCATCTCCTCGAGCACGGTGTCGAGCACCTCCCAGAAGGAGGGCACGCCAATCCGCACCGCGAGGTCGATGCATGGCACGCCCAGCGGCACCGGCAGCCCCGCATCGCCGATGACGATCGTGTCGCCGTGGCCAAGTGCGGCCACGACACGTGAGAGTTGCGCGTTCAGGATGCCGACGCGTTTCATGGATCCCCTCCGTTCCCGTTTCCCGCGCGCGGCCGTCCTGCACCGTGCGTCCGCGCGCTACTGCTCGAGCCCGCTGCCCTCGCTGAAGCCTTCGCTCTCGCCGCTTTCGGACGAACCCGGCCGGTCATCGTCCGAACGCGCCCGCGCCTGTTCGCGGATCATCTGGCGCTCGAGCCAGATCAGGTAGCGCTCGAGCGTCGGAAGGTCAGGCTCCGTCGTTTCGATGAAGCTGCGCGCCGAACGCATGGCCTCCTGCAGGCGCGGCGCCGGCACGGTCGAGAGGTCGCGCGCGGGGTCGGTGTCGGGCCGGTGGACCGTCCAGCGCGGCCCGGCAAGGTAGACCGCCGCGAACATGACCTTGGCCCGCAGGTCCGACGTGCCGCCCGCGACCAGCGCATCGTAGAACATCCGGTGCACGTCCGGCCAGTCGGCGGCGTGGAAGTTCGGCCCGCTCTCGTTGCCGATGCCGCAATAGGCGTCGTGGATCGCCGCCGCGCCGCGCACCGGCGGATCGGTCGGATCGCCCACGATCGGCACGAAGATCGGCGGGATCGACGCGCCGTCGGTCAGCGTGCCCGCCGGGGCCTGCCATTGCCGGCGCGCGCCGTCCACGAAGGTCAGCTCTGTCGCCATGGGAAAGAAGGTGTAGGCGCGCCCGGGGATGCGGGTCGGCACGTCGTCGATCCGAACCGGCGCGTTCACGAAGGCGCAATCGGTCGGGCTGCCGGTCGGGCAGATCAGCGCCGGGTCGCGCGTGCTGTCCTCGGTCAGCAACGTCGTGACGTCGCAACCGGCCGCGAGCGTGGCGGCCGCAAGGGCGAAAAGCGTTCGGGTCATGGGAAAATGCCTGTGTCGTCGAATGTCGGCGCGAGCCTATCCGCGCGGCGTGATCCGCCGCAAGCGTCGATGCCGCCCGGACCGGGCGCCTGTGGCCCGGAATCAGCGTTCAAGCACGTCGAGAAGCCCGTCGGACGCCCGCTCCACGAGGTCGAGCGTCCCGTCGAAATCGCGGGTGTAATAGGGATCGGGCACCGCGCCGGCCTCCCCGTCGGGCAGGTAGTCGGTGAACATGGCGAGCCGCGCGCGGGCCCCCGCGGGCGCGAGCCTCGCGAGGTCGGCCCGGTTGTCCGCGTCCATGGCGAGGATGAGGTCGAAGCGGTCGAAATCCGCCGCGCCGACCCGCCGCGCCCTGAGCCCCGATAGGTCGTAGCCCCGCGCCCGGGCGGCCGCCTGCATCGGCCCGTAGGGCGGCTCGCCCAGGTGCCAGTCGCCGGTGCCCGCGCTGTCGATGTCGAGCGAGAGGCCCCGCGCCGCCGCCTTCGCGCGCAGCACCGCCTCGGCCGACGGCGAGCGGCAGATGTTGCCGAGGCAGACGAAAAGGATACGCTCGATCATGGTACGGACCTCCGGTTGCGGGTGTCATACAGGCCCGCGCCGGGGCGAGAAAGGGAAGGCACACCATGGCGGAGAAGATCGTGATCCTCACCGGCGCCGGCATCTCGGCCGAAAGCGGGCTCGGCACCTTCCGGGACGCGGACGGGCTCTGGTCGCAGGTCCGCATCGAGGACGTGGCGACACCCGAGGCCTTCGCCCGCGATCCTGCGCGCGTGCACGCCTTCTACAACATGCGGCGCGCCGCCGCCGCGGCCGCAGCCCCGAACCCCGCGCACCACGCGCTCGCGCGGCTCCAGCGCGACCATCCGGGCGAGGTGGTGATCGTCACGCAGAATGTCGACGACCTGCACGGCCGCGCCGGGGCCGAGGTCCTGCACATGCACGGGGCGCTCGCCCGCGCGCTCTGCGCCTCCTGCGGCGAGACGTGGGCCGCGCCGCCCGAGATGGCGCCCGGTGACCCCTGCCCTGCCTGTGAACGGCCGGCGACGCGGCCCGACGTGGTCTGGTTCGGCGAGATGCCGCACCGTCTCGACGACATCGCGGACCATCTCGCGGCGTGCAGCCTTTTTGCGGCGATCGGCACCTCGGGCGCGGTCTATCCCGCGGCGGGTTTCGTGCGCGAGGCGCGCGCGGCGGGCGCCGACACGGTCGAGCTGAACCTCGGGGCCTCCGACGTCTCGCCGCTGTTCCACCGGCGCCTCACGGGGCCGGCTAGCCGCGTCGTGCCGGACTGGGTCGACACGCTGCTCGCGCAATGAGCAAAACGCAGAAACCCCGGCGCAGCGGGCGCACCGGGGTTGCGATCGGCTCCGGACGCGGCCCCGAGACGGGCCGCGAACGGTATCAGGCTTCGGCGGTCTGAGCGGTCTGGGCAGCGCGCGCCTTGGCGATCTCGCGCTTGACCTTCAGCGCGGCAGCCGACAGCTCGGTGTCCTTCGCCTTGGCGAGGAACTTGTCGAGGCCGCCGCGGTGGTCGACCGACCGCAGGGCGTAGGCCGAGATGCGCAGCTTCACGCCACGGCCCAGCGTTTCGGACTGCAGCGTCACATCGTTCAGGTTCGGCAGGAAACGCCGACGGGTCTTGTTGTTGGCGTGGCTGACATTGTTGCCAGTCATCGGGCCTTTTCCGGTCAGTTCGCAGACACGCGACATGGGGTCATCCTCGTCTTTCCGCGCGGAAGGCCGTGCCCCCGCGAATGTGAAAGGGCGCAGGCCATGGCCGCGCCCGGAATCTCGTCGCGCTTCTCTAGGGGCGGTCGCGGTGGGCGTCAAGCCCTTCGCGCCGTCGCGCGCGCGCTCAGTCGCCGCTCACGCCCAGATAGTCGCGCAGGATCGCCTCCGCCGCCTCGGACGCCGTCACCTCGCCCGCGGCCACGTCCTTTCCGAGCGCGGCCATGGCGCCCCGCACGGGCTCGCGGCGCAGGCGCGCCAGCAGTCCCTCGCGCACCTCGGCCTCGAACCAGTGGCAGGCCTGCTCGGCCCGCCGCCGGTCGAAATGGCCGGTCTCGCGCCGCCAGGCCGCGAGCGCCGTCATCTCGTCCCAGACCGCGGCGAGCCCGGTCTCCTCGACGGCCGAGACGGTCATCGCCTTCGGAAACCCGTCGGGATCCTGCGGGCGACGGCGCAGGAGCCGCAGGGCACCCGCATAGTCCGCGCAGGTGCGCGTCGCCGCCGCGCGCAGGTCGCCATCCGCCTTGTTCACGAGAATCAGGTCGGCCATCTCCATGATGCCCCGCTTGACGCCCTGCAGCTCGTCCCCGCCCGCGGGCGCCAGCAGCAGCACGAAGATGTCGGTCATTTCGGACACCACCGTCTCGGACTGCCCGACGCCCACCGTCTCGACCAGCACCGCGTCGAAGCCCGCGGCCTCCATCAGGAGCGTCGCCTCCCGCGTGCGCCGGGCGACCCCGCCCAGATGCGCCCCCGCGGGCGACGGCCGGATGAAGGCGTTGCGGTCGCGCGACAGCTGCTCCATCCGCGTCTTGTCGCCGAGGATCGACCCGCCCGACCGCGCCGACGAGGGGTCGACGGCCAGCACGCCCACGCGCTTGCCCTGCCCGGTCAACATCAGGCCGAACGCCTCGATGAAGGTGGACTTGCCGACGCCCGGAGTCCCCGAGAGCCCGATCCGCAGCGCCTGCCGCCCGTGGTTCGCCGCGTTCAGCCGCGCGATGAGGTCGGTCGCGGCCCGGCGGTGGTCGGCGCGCCCGCTCTCGACGAGGGTGATCGCGCGGGCGAGCGCGCGCCGCTCGCCGGCCAGGATGCCGCGCGCAAGCTCCCCGATCTCCATCGCGTGCCCTTCCCGTGCCGCTTTGCCGCCGCGGGCCGTTGTGCCCGCGCCGCCCCCGCTTGTCCAGCCGCAGGCGGCCTGTGCGCCGCTGCACCTTGCCCCTGCCGCAGCGGGGCGTATCTGCCTTCGGTCCGGATCAGGTGAAGACAAAGGAAACGGAATGGCTGAGCCCAGGATCGGCATCTACGGCCTCGGAACGATGGGCGCGGCGCTCGCGCTCAACATGGCGGAGAACGGCATCGACATCGCGGTGGCGAACCGCACGGCATCGGCGGTGCCGGCGTTCCTCGACCGCGCGGGCGCGCTCGGCGCGCGCGTCACGCCCTGCGACGACCTCGCGGGCCTCATCGCGGCGCTGCCGAAGCCGCGCAGCATCCTCGCCATGATCCCCTCGACGGCGCCGATGGACACCTTCCTCGAGGAGGTGCTGCCACTTCTCGACGAGGGCGACACGGTGATCGACGCGGGCAACGCGGATTTCCACGACACCCGCGCCCGCGCGGCGGCGACGGCGGAACACGGCGTGCATTTCGTGGGGCTCGGCGTCTCGGGCGGCGAGGACGGCGCGCGACACGGCCCCTCGATGATGTTCGGCGGGCCCGAGGACAGCTGGAAGGCGCTCGGCCCGGTGCTCGAGGCCATCGCGGCGCAGTTCGAGGACGCTCCCTGCGTCGCGCGGCTCGGCCCCGACGGGGCGGGCCATTTCGTCAAGAC
Organism: Roseivivax isoporae LMG 25204; assembly: GCF_000521865.1. Classification (GTDB taxonomy): domain Bacteria; phylum Pseudomonadota; class Alphaproteobacteria; order Rhodobacterales; family Rhodobacteraceae; genus Roseivivax; species Roseivivax isoporae. Next base: position 16,203 of record NZ_JAME01000039.1, on the reverse strand, counting down.
GGTGCACAACGGCATCGAATATGCCGACATGCAGATGATCGCCGAGACCTGCGAGTTGCTGCGGTTCGGCGCGGGCCTCGCGCCCGAGGCGATCGGCGACATCTTCGCGCGGTGGAACGAGGGTCCGCTCGCCTCTTATCTCTTCGAGATCACCGCCGAAATCCTGCGCACCGGTGATCCTGCGACCGGCAAGCCCGTGGTCGACGTGATCGTCGACAGTGCCGGGCAGAAGGGCACCGGCCGCTGGACCGTGATCGAGGCGGTGCGCCTCGGCCAGTCCGCCACGATGATCGAGGCGGCGGTCGCGGCCCGCGCCTGGTCGGCCGAGCGCGACGTCAGGCAGGAGGGCGGCGAGGTCCTCGGGACGACCCGCGGGATCCTGACGCTCGACCCGGACGCGGTCGCGGACGCGCTCATGGCGGCGCGGGTCCTCGAATACGCGCAGGGCTTCCGCATCCTCGGGACCGCCTCCGACGAATTCGGCTGGGATCTCGACGCCGCGCGCATCGCCGAGATCTGGCGCGCGGGCTGCATCATCCGCGCGCGCATCCTCGACGACATCTCGGCCGCCTTCCACGGGGGCGCGACGCAGCTCCACCTGGCGCCGGCCTTCGCCGACGTGCTGGCGCGCGGCCTGCCGGCGCTGCGCCGGCTCGTGACCGACGCCATCGGCGCGGGCTTCGCCGTGCCCGCGCTCGCCTCGGCGCTCGGCTGGGTCGACACGATGCGCCAGCCCCGCGGCACCGCGGCGCTGATCCAGGCGCAGCGCGACCGGTTCGGGCGCCACGGCTTCGTGCGCACCGACGCGCCCGGGACGGCGCACGGCCCCTGGTGGGACTGAGCGCCGCTCAGCCGTCGCCGCGGCGCTTGGCCCTCAGGGTCGGGTCCGCGGCGGTCGGGTCCTCGGGCCAGGGATGCTTGGGGTACTGCCCGCGCATGTCCTTGCGCACGTCGGCGTAGGACGAGGTCCAGAAGCCCGGCAGGTCCATCGTGGTCTGCACCGGGCGCCCCGCGGGCGACAACAGCGTGATGCGCAGCGGCTGGCCCGCCGCCTGCGGGTGGCGGGTCTGGCCGAACATCTCCTGCAGCCTAAGAGAAATGGCCGGATGGTCCCCCGAGTAGTCGATGGGGATCTCGCGGCCGAGCGGCGTGGTGAACCGCGCCGGCACCGTGACGTCGAGCGCCTGGTGATCGCTCCAGTCGAGCATCGCGCGGAGCGCGGGCAGAAGGTCGAACCGCTTCCATGTCTCGGCGTCCCGCACGCCGTCGAGAAAGGGCAGGAGCCAGTCCTCGAGCCCCTCCATCAGCGCCGCCTCGGTCATCTCTGGAAGCCCCTCCTGCCCCGCGGCGCGGGCGAGCTCGACCCGTGCGGCGAACCGGCGCGCGGCGTTGCTCCAGGTCAGGCCCAGCTGGCGGACACCGTCGAGCATGGCGCGGGACAGCGCATCGGCCGGCGCGTCGGTCCAGAGGCGGTCATCGAGAACGAGCGCACCGAACCGTTCCTGCCGACGCGCCACGACACGCCGGTCCCGCCGCGACCAGTCGCAGACATCGTGCCAGCCGATCGCGTCGGCGAAGAGCGTCCGCAGCTCAGCCTCCTCGATCCGGATCGCGGTGCGGATGCGCGCCTCGCGCGGGTCGCCGTCGAGGTCGGTGGCGACGATGAGCCGCGCCGCACCAAGCGGATCGGCGGCGTCGAGGACCGCGCCCTTGCCTCCCGACAGCACGTAACGCGGCGCATCGCCCTTGCGGCGCAGGCCCACGCGGTCCGGATAGGCGAGCGCGGCCATGGCGGCGGGCGAGAGCGTCGCGCGCCCCCGGCCCGCCTGCCGCTGCAGCCGCTTCGCCTCGGTCCGCACGTGCTCGAGCGCGGCGCGGCGCAGCTCGTAGGGACGATCCGCGGCAAAGCGCCGGGGATCCCGGACCGCCTCGAGCCGCAGCGTCAGGTCCGCGGGCGCGCCCCTGAGCGGGTCGCGGTCCGCCAGCAGCGCGGCAAGCGGCGCGGCGCCGGGCCCCGCGACCTCCAGCATGTGGGCGAGCCGTGGATGCAGCGGCATCGCGGCAACGCGCCGGCCGTGGTCCGTCACCTGCCGGCGCGCGTCGAGGATGCCCAGCATCGACAGGAGCGCCTGCGCCTCGGCAAAGGCGCCGGGATGGGGCGCGGTCAGGAACGGCAGATCGCACGGCGCGGCACCCCACAGCGCCAGCTCCAGCGCGAGGCCCGCGAGGTCCGCGGCCTCGATCTCGGCCGGGGGATACGCGGCGAGCGCCCCTTCCTCCCCCTTCGTCCAGAGCCGCCAGGCGGTGCCGGGCGCCACGCGCCCCGCGCGCCCGGCCCGCTGCGTGGCCTCCGCGCGGGTCACGCGCTCGGTCACGAGGCGGGACATGCCCGATCCGGGATCGAAGCGCGCCCGGCGTGCCCGCCCGCCATCGACCACCACGCGGATGTCCTCGATTGTGAGTGAGGTCTCGGCGATGGCGGTGGCGAGCACCACCTTGCGCGCGCCGCCCGTCTCGGGCCGGATCGCCGCGCGCTGGTCGGCGAACGGCATCGCGCCGTAGAGCGGCCGGATCACGCACCCGCCCGGCAGTTTTCCCTCGAGCCTGCGGGCCACCGACCGGATCTCGCCCTCGCCCGGCAGGAAGACGAGGATGCCACCGTCGCTGTCCCTGCTCGCGCGCAGGACGAGGTCGGCGCAGGCATCGTCGAACCGCCGCCCCTTCGGCAGCGGCGCGTCGAGCCAGCGCGTCTCGACCGGAAAGCTGCGGCCCTCGGAGGTGACCCGCGGCGCGTCCATGAGCGCCGCGAGCGGGCCCGCGTCGAGCGTCGCGGACATGGCCACGAGGATCAGGTCCTCGCGCACCGCACCCGCGATCTCGAGGCAGAGCGCGAGGCCAAGGTCTGCATTGAGCGAGCGTTCGTGGAACTCGTCGAAGATCACCGCGCCCACGTCCTGGAGCCCGGGATCGGATTGCAGGCGACGCGTCAGGATGCCCTCGGTCACCACCTCGATGCGCGTGTCGCGGCCGACCTTCGCCTCGCCGCGGATCCGGTATCCGACCGTCTGGCCGACCGTCTCGCCGAGCGTCTCGGCCATCCGTTCCGCCGCCGCGCGCGCGGCGATCCGCCGGGGCTCGAGCATCAGGATCGTGCCCTGCGTCAGCCCCGCCTCGAGGAGCGCGAGCGGCACGCGCGTGGTCTTGCCCGCCCCGGGCGGCGCCTCGAGCACCGCGCGCCGACGGTTGGTCAGCGCTGCCAGAAGCTCGGGCAGCGCCGCCTCGACCGGCAGGGCGCGCGGGGGGCTCATCGGCCGCGGCGGGGATGCTCCGGCGCGCGACTCACGCGCCGAGACACCAGCGCATGATGGCCTTCTGGGCGTGCAGGCGGTTCTCGGCCTCGTCCCAGACGACGGAATGCGGCCCGTCCATGACCTCGCTCGTCACCTCTTCCTCGCGGTGCGCGGGGAGGCAGTGCATGAAGAGCGCGTCCGGCCGCGCCTTGGACATCAGCTGCGCGTTGACCTGGTAGGGCCGCAGCATGTTGTGGCGCCGCTCGCGCGCGGATTGCGCGTCATGCATGGACACCCAGGTGTCGGTGATGACAAGGTCGGCGTCCTCGACCGCGCGCATCGGGTCGCGCTCGATGGTCACCTGCACGCCCTTCTGGCGCGCGAGACCCACGAATTCCATCTCGGGATCGAGCTGCACCGGACCTGTGAAAGTGAAATCGAAGCCCATCTGCGCGGCGGCGTGCAGCCACGAGGCGCAGACATTGTTGCCGTCGCCCGACCAGACCACCTTGCGGCCCTGGATCGGCCCGCGATGTTCCTCGTAGGTCATGAGGTCCGCCATGATCTGGCAGGGATGGCTGCGGTCGGTCAGCCCGTTGATGACCGGAACGCTGGCATATTCGGCCATCTCCTGCAGCACGCTCTCGTCGAAGGTGCGGATCATGATGAGGTCGACATAGCGCGACATGACCCGCGCCGTGTCGGCGATGGTCTCGCCGTGGCCGAGCTGCATGTCGGCGCCCGACAGGACCAGCGTCTCGCCCCCCATCTGGCGCACGCCCACGTCGAAGGAGACCCGCGTGCGGGTCGACGGCTTCTCGAAGATCAGCGCGACCATGTGGTTCTTGAGCGGCTGCTCGGCGTCCGGCGTGGCCTTGGGCGCGCCGTCGCGCGCCGCCTTCATGGACCGTGCACGGTCGAGGATCGACCTCAGGTCAGCGGGATCGGTGGTGTGGATGTCTAGGAAATGGTTCATCGGATCGGATTTCGTTCTGGGCGCGACAGCCCGCGGCTCGGACCGCGGGCGCGCGGGATGTGCGACCGAAGGGCCGGTCAGGAAGCCTTGGCCTTGAGTTCGACCGAGGTCGCGGCGCGGTCGAGCCGCGTGATCGCCTCCGCGATTTCGGCCTCGGAGAGCGTGAGCGGCGGCAGGAGCCGCACGACATTGTCGCCCGCGGGCACCGTGACGAGCTCGCGCTCGTAGCATGCGGCGACGACGTCGGTGTTGGGCAGCCGGCACTTGAGCCCCAGCATGAAGCCCTGTCCGCGCACCTCGTCGAAGACGCCCGCATGGGTGGCGACGAGGCCCTCGAGCCGCTGGCGGAAGAGCGCCGCGCGCCGCCGCACCCCGGCAAGGAAGTCCGGATCGGCGAGATGGTCCATGACCGCGAGCCCGACCGCGCAGGCGAGCGGGTTGCCGCCATAGGTCGAGCCGTGGGTCCCGGCCGTCATGCCCGAGGCGGCATTTTCCGTGGCCAGCACCGCGCCGAGCGGGAAACCCCCGCCGATGCCCTTCGCGACCATCATGATGTCGGGCGTGACGCCGGACCATTCGTGGGCGAAAAGCTTGCCGGTCCGACCCATGCCGCACTGCACCTCGTCGAGGATCAGCAGGATCCCGTGCTCGTCGCAGAGGGCGCGCAGGCCCTTCAGACACTGGTCGGGCAGCGGGCGGATGCCGCCCTCGCCCTGCACCGGCTCGATGAGGATCGCGGCAGTCGTGTCGGTGATCGCGGCCTTCAGGCCGTCATGGTCGGCCCAGTCCACGTGCACGAAGCCCGGCAGCAGCGGGCCGAAGCCCTTGACCATCTTCTCGGATCCCGCGGCGGCGATGCCGGCGGACGAGCGGCCATGGAACGACCCGGTAAAGGCGACGATGTCGGTCTTTTCCGGCTTCCCCTTCTCGTACCAGTACTTGCGCGCCATCTTGACGGCGAGCTCGCAGCTCTCGGTACCGGAATTGGTGAAGAACACCGTGTCGGCGAAGGTCTCGGACACCAGCCGGTCGGCCAGCGCCTGCTGCTCGGGGATGCGGTAGAGGTTCGAGACGTGCCAGAGCTTGCCGGCCTGTTCGGTCAGCGCCGCGACCAGGGCCGGATGCGCGTGGCCGAGCGCGTTGACCGCGATGCCCGCGCCGAGATCGAGAAATCGGCGACCGTCCGCCTCGATCAGCCAGGATCCCTCGCCCTTCACGAAGGACAGGGGCGCGCGGTTGTAGGTGGGCAGGACGGACGGGATCATCGGATCGCTCCTTGGCGGGAAGAGCCCAAGACGTGCCAAGCGCCTCTGGGCGAGTCAAGCTGGACGGGGATGGACGGACGCGGACGGGTCGCCCGGGCCATGGCCGGGGCGGCGGGAAAGGCTCAGCGGCCTCGTCGAAGGATCGTCGTCGCGTTCATGGCCTCCCGAAACCACGCGCGCAGTCGCGAGGCAAGAAAAATCGCGCCGGAGACGGGTTTTCTTTCCCGCAGGGCTGCGTAATATGCGCGCCATGACAGTTCGGCCCCATATCGCGACGTGCGACCGCCTTCAGGCGGCGCTTCCGCTCGGCCTTCTGCTCCTTACCCGCCTCTGAGCGCGGCCTGCTCGGCGCGACCGCTCAGAGGACGATGTTTCCCGCGCCGAGACGAACCGCCGCCGCCGACCGAGGACCCCGCATGCCGAAACCGCTTTCCGACCCGAGGCCCCCACGCGGCCCGCGCCGGACCGCAGCATGCCCGGCCCACTCGCGAGGCGCCCCAGAGACCGGACCGCGTGGCCAAGCGCCCGCGCCGGCAGAGACGACCTGATCTGGAGACCGGACCCATGACCGACACGCCCAAAGACCGCGTTCTCATCTTCGACACCACCCTGCGCGACGGCGAGCAGTCGCCCGGCGCCACCATGACCCATGCCGAGAAGCTCGAGATCGCCGAACTGCTCGAGGAGATGGGCGTCGACATCATCGAGGCGGGCTTTCCCATCGCCTCCGAAGGTGATTTCCGCGCCATGTCCGAGATCGCGGAGCGTTCGCGCACCTCGACGATCTGCGGCCTCGCCCGCGCCAATCTCGCCGACATCGACCGCTGCTGGGAGGCGGTGCGCCGCGCCGCGCATCCGCGCATCCACACCTTCATCGGCACCTCGCCCCTGCACCGCGCGATCCCGAACCTGACCCAGGACGAGATGGCCGAGCGGATCGAGCAGACGGTGACCCACGCGCGCAACCTCTGCGACAACGTGCAGTGGTCGCCCATGGACGCGACGCGCACCGAGTGGGACTATCTCTGCCGGGTGGTCGAGATCGCGATCCGCGCCGGCGCCACGACGATCAACATCCCCGACACGGTGGGCTACACCGCGCCGCGCGAATCGGCCGACCTGATCCGGCGGCTGATCGAGACGGTGCCGGGCGCGGACGAGATCGTCTTTGCCACGCACTGCCACAACGACCTCGGCATGGCGACGGCGAACGCGCTCGCCGCAGTCGAGGGCGGCGCGCGGCAGATCGAGTGCACGATCAACGGGCTCGGCGAGCGGGCAGGCAACACCGCGCTCGAGGAGGTGGTGATGGCGCTGCGCACGCGCGGCGACATCATGCCCTTCGAGACCCGCGTCGACACGCGCAAGATCATGCACATCTCGCGCCGCGTGGCGGCGGTGTCGGGCTTCCCGGTCCAGTACAACAAGGCGATCGTCGGCAAGAACGCCTTCGCGCACGAATCGGGCATCCACCAGGACGGCATGCTGAAGAACGCCGAGACGTTCGAGATCATGCGCCCCGAGGACGTGGGCCTGTCCGCGACGAACCTCGTGATGGGCAAGCATTCGGGCCGGGCCGCGCTGCGCTCCAAGCTCAAGGACCTGGGCGTCGACGTGGGGGACAACCAGCTCAAGGACATCTTCGTGCGGTTCAAGGACCTCGCCGACCGCAAGAAGGAGGTCTACGACGAGGACATCCTCGCCCTGGTCACCGCCACGACCACCGACGGCATGGCCGACCGGCTGTCGATCGTGAACCTCGCGGTGACCTGCGGCACCGGCGGTCCCGCGCGCGCCGAGCTCGAGATGGAGATCGACGGCAAGGAGGTCTCGACCACCTGCGAGGGCGACGGACCGGTCGACGCGACCTTCAAGGCGGTGCGGGCGTTGCACCCGAACAAGGCGCACCTGCAGCTCTACCAGGTGCACGCGGTGACCGAAGGGACCGACGCGCAGGCGACGGTCAGCGTCCGGCTCGAGGAGGACGGCATGATCGCGACCGGCCAGTCGGCCGACACCGACACCGTCGTCGCCTCGGCCCGCGCCTACGTGAACGCACTGAACCGCCTGCTCGTCCGCCGCGACAAGGCGGGCCCCGGCGCGGACGCCAAGGAGATCTCCTACAAGGACGTGGGCTGATCCTGCGCGGCGCGGCCCCTCGTGGGCCGCGCCCTGTCGCTCAGCGCACCGCGCGAGTCTCGACCCGCGCGCCCTGCTCGAGCGTGCGGTGCACCGGGCAACGGTCCGCGATCTCGAGGAGCCGCGCGCGGTCCGCGTCGCTCAGGTCACCCTCCAGCGTGATGTCCCGCACGAAGGCATCCACCTTCGCCGGCGTCTCGGTCTCGGCGTCAGTCGCATGGCGGCGGTCATGGCTCACGTCGACCCGCACGTGGTCGAGCGCCAGCCCCTTGCGCCGCGCGTACATCCGCAGCGTCATGCTGGTGCAGGCGCCGAGCGCGGCGCACAGCAGGTTGTAGGGCGACATGCCACGGTCGGTCCCGCCCACCTCCGGCGGCTCGTCCGCCTGCAGGTGATGCCGGCCCGCCACGATGTCGGTCAGGAAGCCGCCCGGATCGGCCTCGGACACGCGCACGACGCCTTCGGGCGCGCCGCCGCCCTCCTCCCGCGGCACGAGGTCGACGTAGCGCGCCGCCCAGGCCGCGATGATCCCCGCCACGTAGTCCGCATCGGCCGGGTCCGACACGAGGTGATCCGCGCCGTCGAGCGTGACGAAGCTCTTGGGATGCTTCGCCGCCGCGAAGATGGCCGAGGCGTTGTCGATCCCCACCACCGCATCGCGCGGCGCGTGCAGGATCAGGAGCGCCCGGCCGAGGGCCGCGATGGCCGGATCGAGCCGCTGCGCGCGCACGTCGTGCACGAAGTCGCGCCCGATCCGGAACGGGCGGCCCGACAGCGACACCTCGGCCGCGCCGTCGCTCTCGATCCGCTCGAGCGCGTCGGCGAAGTGCCGCGTGACGTGCCCCGGGTCGTGCGGCGCGCCGATGGTGGCGACGGCGCGCGCCGAGGGGATGTCGGCCGCCGCACGCAGCACCGCCGCGCCGCCCAGCGAGTGCCCGATCAGCAGGTCGGGCGCCATGCCCCGGGCCTCGAGCGCGCGCGCGGCGGCGACGATGTCGCCCACGTTGCTGGTGAACGACGTGTTCTCGAACTCGCCGCCCGAATGGCCGAGCCCGGTGAAGTCGAAGCGCAGCACCGCGACGCCCGCGGCCGTCAGCCGCGACGCGATGCGGCGCGCGGCCGCGATGTCCTTGCCGCAGGTGAAGCAGTGCGCGAAGAGCGCGGTCGCAAGGTGCGGCCCGTCCGGGCGGTCGAGCCGCGCGGCGAGCGTGGCGCCGGTGGCGCCGGTGAAACTCAGTCGTTCCGGCGCCATGGCCGCCCTCCCGAAATCCGCGGGTTCAGAAGTCCTCGACCGCCAGCACGCCGCCCAGCGACTTCACCGCGCCCTTGATCTCGGGCGTCACGGGAAAGTCCTGCGCGAGGTCGAGCACCGTGTCGCCGGGCAGACCCAGCTCGCGCGGCAGCAGGATCTGCACGGGCCCCCTGCCCGAGCGCGGCATCTGGTCGGCAGCGCGGGCGAGGATCGAGGCGATGTGCCCGATCGCCTGCTCCTCCTCGACGAAGATGCGCAGGCCCGAGACCCCGGCATCCGCGACCGCCACGTCCACCGGCGCGACCGACCGGCCGAGAAGCTTCAGCTGGTCGCTCTCCATCGTCGCCTCGACCGTCACCACGACCTTGGCGCCGGTCTCGAGATGTTCGCGGCTCTTCTCCAGCGTCTCGGAGAACAGCGTCACCTCGTAGGCGCCCGTCGGGTCCGATAGCTGACAGAAGGCGAAGCGGTTGCCGCGCGCGGACTTGCGTTCCTGACGCCCGGCCACCACGCCCGCCATCTTGGCCAGCAGCGGCTGGCGCTCGGCCTTCCGCATGACCTCGTCGAGCGTCATCACGTCCTTGCGCCGCAAGGCCGCCATGTAGTCGTCGAGCGGATGCCCCGAGAGGTAGAACCCGATCGCCTTGAATTCCTCGGACAGCCGCTCGGCCGGCAGCCAGTCGGCGACGGGCGGCAGGCGCGGCTCGGGCAGGTCGTCGCCCGCCTCGCCGAAGAGCGACACCTGCGCCGAGGCCTTCTGCTCGTGCACCGCGGCCGAGTAGGCGACCAGCGCATCGAGGCTCTCGAAGACCCGCCGGCGATTGCGGTCGAGCTGGTCGAAGGCGCCTGCGCGCGCCATCATCTCGAGCGGCCGCTTGCCCACGCGCTTCAGGTCCACGCGGCGGGCAAAGTCGAACAGCGTCGCGAAAGGCCGCCTGTCGCGCCCTTCGACCACGAGCCGCATGGCGTCGATGCCCACGTTCTTGAGCGCGCCCAGCGCGTAGACCAGCGCGCCGTCCTGAACGTCGAAGGTCTCGCGCGAGCGGTTCACGCATGGCGGCTGCCACGGCAGCGCGAGCCCCTTCTTCACTTCCTCGAAATAGATGGCGAGCTTGTCGGTGAGGTGGATGTCGCAGTTCATGACGCCGGCCATGAACTCGACGGGGTGGTTCGCCTTGAGCCAGGCGGTCTGGTAGCTGACCACCGCGTAGGCGGCCGCGTGCGACTTGTTGAAGCCGTAATTGGCGAACTTGTCGAGCAGGTTCCAGACCTCGAGCGCCTTCTTGTCGTCGACGCCGTTCTCCTTGGCGCCGGCGATGAACTTGGGCCGCTCGGCGTCCATCGCCTCCTGGATCTTCTTGCCCATCGCGCGGCGCAGAAGGTCGGCGCCGCCCAGCGAGTAGCCCGCCATCTCCTGCGCGATCTGCATCACCTGTTCCTGATAGACGATGATGCCCTGCGTCTCGTCCAGGATGTGGTCGATCGACGGATGGATGCCCGCGCGGTCGCGCAGGCCGTTCTTGACCTCGCAATAGACCGGGATGTTCTCCATCGGGCCCGGGCGGTAAAGCGCCACCAGCGCCACGATGTCCTCGATGCAGGTGGGCTTCATGCGCTTCAGCGCATCCATCATGCCCGAGCTTTCCACCTGGAACACCGCGACCGTCTTTGCCCGGGCGTAGAGCTCGTAGGTCTTCTCGTCGTCGAGCGGGATCTGCCCGATGTCGTTCTCCGCGCCCTCGAAGGGCTGGTAGATGGTGCTGCCGTCCGCGGCCACGTGCAGGTCGCGCCCCGCCTGGTGGATGAGGTCGATGGCGTTCTGGATCACCGTCAGCGTCTTGAGGCCGAGGAAGTCGAACTTCACGAGGCCCGCCTGCTCCACCCATTTCATGTTGAACTGGGTGGCCGGCATGTCCGAGCGCGGGTCCTGGTAGAGCGGCACGAGCTCGTCGAGCGGCCGGTCGCCGATCACCACGCCGGCCGCGTGGGTGGACGCGTTCCGCAGCAGGCCCTCGACCTGCTGGCCGTAGGTCAGGAGGCGGTCCACCACCTCCTCGTTGCGGGCCTCCTCGCGCAGGCGCGGCTCGTCCTTCAGCGCCTTCTCGATCGAGACGGGCTTCACCCCCTCGACGGGGATCATCTTGGACAACCGGTCCACCTGCCCGTAGGGCATCTGCAGCACGCGGCCCACGTCGCGCACCGCCGCCTTGGACAGGAGCGCGCCGAAGGTGATGATCTGTCCGACCTTGTCGCGGCCGTACTTCTCCTGGACGTAGCGGATGACCTCTTCGCGCCGGTCCATGCAGAAGTCGATGTCGAAGTCCGGCATCGAGACGCGCTCGGGATTGAGGAAGCGCTCGAAGAGCAGCGAGTAGCGCAGGGGGTCGAGGTCGGTGATGGTGAGCGCGTAGGCGACGAGGCTGCCCGCGCCCGAACCGCGGCCGGGGCCCACGGGGATATCGTGTTCCTTGGCCCACTTGATGAAGTCGGCGACGATCAGGAAGTAGCCCGGGAACCCCATTCCCTCGATGATGCCGAGCTCGAAGTCCAGCCGCTGCTGGTACTCCTCGACGCTGACCGCGTGCGGGATGACCGCCAGACGCTTCTGCAGGCCGTCATTGGCCTGCCGGCGCAGTTCCTCGACCTCGTCGTCGGCGAAGCGCGGCAGGATCGGCGCGCGCTTCTCTGCCATGAAGGCGCAGCGGCGCGCGATCTCGACCGTATTCTCGGTCGCCTCGGGCAGGTCGGCGAACAGCGTCACCATCTCCTGCGGGGTCTTGAGATAGTGCTGTGGCGTCAGCCGCCGGCGCGGCTCCTGCTGGTCGACATAGGCGCCCTCGGCGATGCAGATGAGCGCGTCGTGCGCCTCGTACATCTCGGATTTCGGGAAATAGACGTCGTTCGTCGCCACGAGCGGGATGCCCATCTCGTAGGCCATCTCGACGAAGCCCCGCTCGGTCAGACGCTCGGCCTCGGGCCGCCCGTCCTCGCCGGGATGGCGCTGCAGCTCCATGTAGAGCCGGTCGCCGAAGGCCGCGTGCAGGCGCACCACCAGCGCCTCGGCCGCCCCGCGGCTGCCCTGCCGCAGGAGACGCCCCGCCGGGCCGTCTGGGCCACCGGTGAGGCAGATCAGCCCCTCCGAATGCGCCGCGAGCTCGTCCAGGGTAACATGGCCCAGCTCGCCGTCGCCCCGCAGGTAGAGGCAGGAATTGAGCTTCATCAGGTTGCCGTAGCCGGTCTCGGACTGCGCCAGCAGCACGACCGGCGCGGGATCCTTCGGCCGCTCGCCCGGGCCCGGCTCAATATACCGCAGATCGATCTGGCAGCCGATGATGGGCTGCACGCCCGCGCCGCTCGCCGCCACGGAGAATTCCAGCGCGGAAAAGAGGTTGTTGGTATCGGTCACGGCAATCGCGGGCATGCCCATCGCGTCGCAGAGCGCGGGCAGCTTCTTCAGCCGCACCGCGCCCTCGAGCAGCGAGTATTCCGTGTGCACGCGAAGGTGGATGAATCGGGGCCCTGTCATGGCCCCGGACCTTACTGGCGCGCGCCGCGGCGGAAAACCTCGAACAGCGATCCCGTCGCCGGCTGCCGCGCGGTCAGCCACAGCAGGACGAAGAGCAGGAGCACCGGCGCGCCGACGACGGGCACCGCGTCCCAGCCGGGCTTGGCCACCATCATCAGGAGCGCGAAGACGAGGAGCGACAGGTCGAGACGGGTCGCCCAGCGCAGGTTCGCCGCGACCTCGCCGGCCCAGTCGCCCTCACCGCTCTCGGTCAGGAGCGCGACCTTCTCGAGGCCGGGCGCGAGGACGGTGACGCCGAGCGCGACGCTGCCCGCCGCCGCCGCGAGTGCCGCCACGAGCCAGGCCGGCATGCCCCAGCCGCCGACCCAGGCGAGGACGGGCCCGGTCGCGAGGACGGTGAGGCTCGCCGGCGTGAAGAGGCGCGGCCCGAGCGGGGCCAGCTGCGACAGGAGCACGAGCCGCCGGGCGCGGTCGCGCGCCTCGGGCAGCGTGAGCATGGCAAAGACGACGACGCCGCCGACCCAGAGGCAGGCCGCGAGCACGTGAACGGATTTCAGTACGGAAACGAGGTCCATGAGAGCAATTCCTGAATGAAAGTCTGAAACGTCAACCCGCACCCGGTGCGGGGATGGCGCTCCGTACTGCTGCGGCGGCATGTCGCACAGTAGGGCATTCCTGACTTCCGCTGCGTCCCTCGCGGGAACCCGCGCACCGCCCGCACGTTCGCCAAGGCAATTGGTGCTTGAGGGGTCCGCAATGCGCATCATCGGTCTTCTGATCCTCGTCGCGGTGGTCATCGCCGCGCTCGTCTACGTCGGTTTCATCGACATCAGCCCCGAGGGCGAAGAGGCGCTCGACAACGCGGCCGACCGCGTCGGCACCGCGGTCGAGGAGACCGGGCAGGCGATCCGCGACGCCGGCAACTGACGGCGGGCCCGGCTGCCGCGATCGACGGCACGTCCGTCGCGACCCGCGGCGACGGGACAGTTTTCGCTTGCCAACCGCGCGGGCCGACGCCTAGCGTCTGTTCCCGGAACACCCGGACCGGCCCGCCGCCTTCTACGCCGCATCGAGGGCGCGCAGCTTCACGGGCGATCGGTAACGCGGCAGGCTTTCATCGATGGATGTGGACTTTCTTCTGAACGGAGAGAGTGTCGCGCTGCGGGACGTGGCGCCGACCGGAACGCTTCTCGACTGGCTGCGCGAGACGCGCGGGCTGACGGGCACCAAGGAGGGCTGCAACGAGGGCGATTGCGGCGCCTGCACCGTCATGGTGACCGACGACCGTGGCAGCCGCGCCGTCAACGCCTGCATCCTGTTCCTGCCGCAGGTGCATGGCACCGCGGTGCGCACCGTCGAGGGGATCGCGGGTCCCGACAGTGAACTGCACCCGGTCCAGTCGCACATGATCGACCTGCATGGCAGCCAGTGCGGGTTCTGCACGCCGGGCTTCGTCGTCGCCATGGCCGTGGCACATACGAACGGCGACCGGGACCACGCCGATGCGCTGGCCGGCAACCTCTGCCGCTGCACCGGCTACGCCCCGATCCTGCGCGCGGCCCAGGCGGCGACGGCCGACCCGGTGCCCGACTGGATGCGCGACGGCGCCCGCCTGCCCGCTCCCGTGGGCGCGCCGCCTCCGGCCGACGCGCACGCCCATGCCCCCGAGACACGCGCCGCTCTGGCTACGCTCTGCGCCGAGCGGCCCGAGGCGACGCTCGTCGCGGGCGGCACCGACGTCGGCCTCTGGGTGACCAAGGACCTGCGGGAGCCGCGCGAGATCATCTTTCTCAACCGCTGCCGGGACCTGCAGGACATCGCCGTGGACGGCGAAACCATCCGCATCGGCGCCGGCGTCACCATGGACCGGGTGCACGCGCTCCTGCGGACCCATCACCCCGCCTATGCCGAGCTGGTGCGGCGCTACGGGTCGGCGCAGGTGCGCGCCGCGGCGACCCTCGGCGGCAACATCGCCAACGGCTCGCCCATCGGCGACAACCCCCCGCCGCTCATCGCGCTCGGCGCGACGCTGCATCTCGGCCACCGCGACGGCGGCCGCGACCTGCCGCTCGAGGACTTCTTTCTCGAGTACGGCCGGCAGGACCTGCGCCCGGGCGAGTTCGTCGAGGCGGTGAGCCTGCCCGCGCAGGCGCCCCGCCTCAGGGTGTGGAAGCTGTCGAAGCGTTTCGACCAGGACATCTCGGCCGTCTGCGGCGCCTTCGACATCACCGTTTCGGACGGCGTCGTGACGGCCGCGCGCATCGCCTTCGGCGGCATGGCCGGCATCCCGAAGCGCGCCTTCGCGGTCGAGGCGGCGCTCGCGGGCAAGCCCTGGACCGAGGCCACGGTCGCCGCCGCCCGCGACGCCTTCGCCGAGGATTTTGAGCCGCTCTCGGACATGCGCGCCTCGGCCGCCTACCGGCTCGAGGCCGCGCGCAACATGCTCGCACGATACCTGGCCGAGGATCTGGGCCAGTCGGTCGACGTGCTGGAGGTGCGCGCATGAGCGTCGCAAAGCCCCTGCCCCACGACGCCGCCCGCCTGCACGTAACGGGGGCCGCGCGCTACGTCGACGACATCCCGGCGCCGGCGAACTGCCTGCACCTCGCCTTCGGGCTCTCGCCCATCGCGGCGGGGCGGCTCTCGGCGCTCGACCTCGACCCGGTGCGCGCGGCGCCGGGCGTCGTCATGGTGCTCGAGGCGGCGGACCTGCCGCGGCCCGCGGACGTCTCGCCCTCCGCGCATGACGAGCCGCTCTTGTCGGGCGGGCGGCTCAACTACGTCGGCCAGCCGGTCTTCCTCGTCGTCGCGACGAGCCACCTCGCGGCCCGGCGTGCCGCGCGGCGCGCGCTGATGACCACCGAGGCGCGCGACGCGATCCTGACGATCGAGGACGCGCTCGAGGCCGGCAGCCGCTTCGAGGACGGCCCGCGCATCTGGACCAAGGGCGACGCCGGCGAAGCCATCGACGAGGCGCCGCACGTTATCGAGGGCCGCATCGAGATCGGCGGGCAGGAGCATTTCTATCTCGAGGGGCAGGCCGCGCTCGCGCTGCCGCAGGACGACGGCGACATGGTCGTGCATGCCTCGACACAGCATCCGACCGAGATCCAGCACAAGGTCGCGGATGCACTCGGCCTGCCGATGCATGGCGTCCGGGTCGAGACGCGGCGCATGGGCGGCGGCTTCGGCGGCAAGGAAAGCCAGGGCAACGCGCTGGCGGTCGCCTGCGCCATCGTGGCGCAGCTGACCGGCCGGCCCGCGCGCATGCGCTACGACCGCGACGACGATTTCACCATCACCGGCAAGCGGCACGATTTCCGCATCGACTACCGCGCCGGGTTCGACGCGGAGGGCCGCATCCTCGGCGTCGAGTTCGAACATTACGCCCGCTGCGGCTGGTCGCTCGACCTGTCGCTTCCGGTGGCAGACCGCGCCATGCTGCACGCGGACAATGCCTACCACCTGCCCGCGGCGCGAATCGAGAGCCACAGGCTGCGGACCAACACCCAGAGCGCCACGGCCTTCCGCGGCTTCGGCGGCCCGCAGGGCATGCTCGGGATGGAGCGGGTGATGGACCACGCGGCGCACACGCTCGGCATCGACCCGCTGGAGCTGCGCCGGCGCAACTACTACGCCGAAGCGGGCGCGCCGCCCGCCCGGCCGGCCGGCACCGCGCCGCAGGGCGCCGGCGCGCCGGAGGGCCAGGTCACCGACCTGCCCCGCGACGCGGCGCGCGACCTCGCCTCGCGCGG
>NZ_JAME01000038.1 GCF_000521865.1 Roseivivax isoporae LMG 25204 | reverse complement strand
GGTCCTCTCCTCCTCCCTTGGGGCCTTCGGACTGCGCGGCGACCTCCTTTTCCTCCTCCCTTGGGGGTCGCCGCCCTCCTTTCCTCCCCCACAAAGCGCGGCACGGCCGCTTTCCCTTCCCGTCCCGCTTCGCTAGACCGTGCGCGACTGACGGATGCGCCCCGCCGTGCGGGGCCTGGCACGGGACGACGACCATGGCGATGGACAAGACCTTCGACGCGCAGGAAGCCGAGGCACGGCTCTACGCCGCTTGGGAAGAGGCGGGCGCGTTCCGCGCGGGCGCCCATGCGCGGGACGGCGCCGACACCTTCTGCATCATGATCCCGCCGCCGAACGTGACGGGCAGCCTGCACATGGGCCACGCCTTCAACAACACGCTGCAGGACATCCTCGTGCGCTGGCACCGGATGCGCGGCGACGACACGCTGTGGCAGCCCGGGCAGGACCATGCCGGCATCGCCACGCAGATGGTCGTCGAGCGCAAGCTCGCGCAGGAGGGCAATGCCGGCCGGCGCGACCTGGGCCGCGAGGCCTTTCTCGAGAAGGTCTGGGAGTGGAAGGGCCAGTCCGGCGGCACCATCATCAACCAGCTGAAGCGGCTCGGCGCATCCTGCGACTGGTCGCGCAACGCCTTCACCATGTCCGGCGCCCCCGGCGCGCCCGCGGGCGAGGACGGCAACTTCCACGACGCGGTCATCAAGGTCTTCGTCGACCTCTACGACAAGGGCCTGATCCACCGCGGCAAGCGGCTGGTGAACTGGGACCCGCATTTCGAGACCGCGATCAGCGATCTCGAGGTCGAGAACGTCGAGACGCCGGGCCACATGTGGCACTTCAAGTACCCGCTCGCCGGCGGTGCGACCTACACCTATGTCGAGCGCGACGCGGACGGCACCGTGCTGTTCGAGGAGGAGCGCGACTACATCTCCATCGCGACCACGCGCCCCGAGACGATGCTCGGCGACGGAGCGGTCGCGGTGCACCCGTCGGATGCGCGCTACGCGCCGATCGTGGGCCAGCTCTGCGAGATTCCCGTGGGGCCGAAGGAACATCGCCGCCTGATCCCGATCATCACCGACGAGTATCCCGATCCCGATTTCGGCTCGGGCGCGGTCAAGATCACCGGCGCGCACGACTTCAACGACTACGCGGTGGCCAAGCGCGGCGACATTCCCTGCTACCGGCTGATGGATACCGCGGCGCGCATGCGCTCCGACGGCGCCCCCTATGCCGAGGCCGCCGCCCTCGCGCTGTCGGTCGCCAAGGGCGAGCGCAGCCTGACCGAGACCGAGGTGGACGCGGTCAACCTCGTCCCCGACGCGCTGCGCGGGCTCGACCGGTTCGAGGCGCGCGCCCGCGTGGTCGAACAGATCACCGCCGAGGGCCTCGCGGTCATGGTGCCGCCCACCGATCCGCGGCTCGGGACCAAGGCCCCCGCGGCCCCCGAGGAAGGCGGCGAGGCGCGCGCGGATCAGCTCGTGCCGCTAGTCGAGGCGAAGCCCATCATGCAACCCTTCGGCGACCGCTCGAAGGTGGTGATCGAGCCCATGCTGACCGACCAGTGGTTCGTCGACACGACGAAGATCGTCGGGCCGGCGCTCGATGCGGTGCGCGACGGCACGGTCACGATCCTGCCCGAGCGCGACCGCAAGGTCTATTTCCACTGGCTCGAGAACATCGAGCCGTGGTGCATCTCGCGCCAGCTGTGGTGGGGGCACCAGATCCCGGTCTGGTACGCGCCCAATCCCGGCGGCGGCACCGAGTGGCACCATGTCTGCGCCGCGACCGAAGCCGAGGCGATCGACAAGCTGCGCGTGCTCTGGGGCGAGGACGCCGATTTCCGGGTGACCGCCGACGAGGCCGGCGCGCTGGAACTGCTGCAGGACTATGTCGAGAGCGCGGACAGCGGGATCGCGACCGGGCAGCGGCAAGCGCCGCGCACCGTCCCCGTCTTCCGCGACCCCGACGTGCTCGACACGTGGTTCTCGTCCGGGCTCTGGCCCATCGGCACGCTCGGCTGGCCCGAGGAGACGGCGGAACTGAAGCGCTACTTCCCGACCTCGGTGCTGATCACCGGGTTCGACATCATCTTCTTCTGGGTCGCCCGGATGATGATGATGCAGTATGCGGTCGTCGGCGAACGGCCCTTCGACACCGTCTATGTCCACGCGCTCGTCCGCGACGAGAAGGGCAAGAAGATGTCGAAGTCGCTCGGCAACGTGCTGGACCCGCTGGACCTGATCGAGGAATACGGCGCGGACGCCGTGCGCTTCACCCTCGCCTCCATGGCGGCGATGGGCCGCGACCTGAAGCTGTCGAAGGACCGCATCGCGGGCTACCGCAACTTCGGCACCAAGCTCTGGAACGCCTGCCGCTTCGCCGAGATGAACGGCGTCTTCGCGCCGGATGTGGCGAGCTGGGACATGCAGGCGCCGCGGCGGCAGACAGCGAACGCCTGGATCGTGGGCGAAACCGCGAAGGTGCGCGAGGAGGTCGACGCGGCCCTCGGCGCGTTCCGCTTCAACGACGCGGCAAACGCGCTCTACAGTTTCGTCTGGGGCGTCGTCTGCGACTGGTATGTGGAGTTCGCCAAGCCGCTTCTGTCCTCCGACGCGCCCGAAACCGTGCAGGAGACGCGCGAGACCATGCGCTGGGTGCTCGACCGCTGCCTGCGCATGCTGCACCCGTTCATGCCCTTCGTGACGGAGGAACTCTGGTCCGAACTGGGGCTCGGCGCGGACATGCTGGTGGTTACCGACTGGCCGCAGGACGCTGCGGCGGCCCTCGTCACACCCGAGGCCGAGCGCGAGATGGCCTGGGTCATCGCGCTGATCGAGGGCGTGCGGTCCGCGCGCGCGCAGATGCGCGTGCCGGCGGGCATGGAGGTGCCGCTCCTCGTGTTGGGTCTCGATGCCGACGGCGACCGCGCCTGGCAGGCGAACGAGGCGCTGGTGAAGCGGCTCGCCCGCATCGCCACGCTCGAGCGGGTCGAGAGCTTCCCCAAGGGCACCGTGACCATCCCCGTTGGGGGGGCCACCTTCGGCATGCCGCTGGAGGGCCTCATCGACGTGGGCGAGGAGATGGCCCGCCTCGACAAGACGCTCGGCAAGCTCGGCAAGGAGATCGGCGGCCTGCGCGGCCGGCTCTCGAACCCGAAATTCGTCGAGAGCGCACCCGACGAGGTGGTCGAGGAAACGCGCGAGGCGCTTGCGGCGCGCGAGGAGGAGGAATCCGCCCTCCGCACCGCGCGCGAGAGGCTGGCCGAGATCGGCTGAGCCCTTCCGCGACGGAAACCGCACGGTTTCCGATACAATCCGCGGGTCGCCATTGGCAGCGACTCGCGACTGGAATATGTTGGGCCGCGTTGACAGCGAAAGGGTCAAGCGTGCTGGACAACCGGCTCCCCTCCACTCCCGACACGGCCACTCCCTCCGGCCCCGCGACGCTCGCGGAGCCCGGGCCGCGTGCGGGCCGCGGACGGGTGGCAGAGACGGTCTCGCAACGCCTGCGTGTGTTGACGCGGCCCCAGCACGATGCCACCGAGGCAGCCTTCGCGCCGTTCACCGACGATCCGGCCGGCCGGCTCGACTGGTTCCTCGCGGCGCAGGCGATCGCGCTCGACGCCCTCCTCGCGGCGCGCGAGGGCGCGCCCGCACCCGAGGAAGGCCGCGTCGCGGACGAATTGCGGGACGCGCTCGCCGCGGATTGCGCGGCGCGCGGGCAGACTGCCCTTCCGGGCCTGAAGGCGGCGGCGCCGCTCGACACGCTTGCGGTCGGGTACATCGTGCTCGGCTCGCGGCTCGGGACGGTGGTGCTGGCCGAGATGCTGGCGCGCACCGGCGCGCGGCGCCCCGCGGCCTTTTCCCTGGCCATGCCGGCCGGGGCCTGGCGCGCCTTCCGCGCGCGCCTCGACCTCCTGCCCCCGGACGGGACGCGCGCCGCGCGTGTCGCCGCGCATGCGGGCCGGGGCTTTGACGTTTATCGGGCGGCGGCGGCGCTCGCATGGGATTATTGCGAAAGACCGACGCCATGAGCCAGATCTCCTCGACGCACGACACGTTCGGCACCGACCTCACCGAATGTGACCGGGAGCCGATCCACCTGCTGGGCCGGGTCCAGAGCTACGGCGCGCTCCTGGCCGTCTCCTCGGACTGGATGGTGCAGTACGCCTCGGCGAACCTCGCCGACATGATCGGGCCCGGGGCGCACGACCCGCTCGGCCGCCCCCTGGCGGACATCCTGCCCGACGAGGCGCTGCGGCTCGTCCGGGCGCGCCTGCGCAACATCGAGGGCGGCGAACGGGCCACGCGGATCTTCGATTTCCCGATCCAGGACCGGCATTTCGACGTGTCGGTGCACCAGAGTGGCCGGCACCTCGTGATCGAGTTCGAGCCGCGCACCGGCGAGAACGCCGACGACGTGCTCGCCGCCACCTACCCGCTGATCCAGCGGGTGCGGAACGGCACCACCGTGGAGGAGGTCGCGCAGCAGGCCGCGCGCGGGCTGCAGCTGCTGTCCGGCTTCGATTCGGTCATGGTCTACCAGTTCCAGAAGGACGCCTCGGGCAAGGTCATCGCCGAGGCGCGCGACGGTGACCGGCCGAGCTATCTCGGCCTGCGCTTTCCGGCCTCCGACATTCCGCAGCAGGCGCGCGCGCTCTACAGCCGGTCCCTGCTGCGGCTCATCGCCGACGTGAACGACCCCGGCGTGCCGATCCGGCCCGACCGCTCGCCCGAGGGCGACCCGCTCGACCTGTCGCTCGCGGTCACGCGCGCGGTGTCGCCGGTGCACATCGAGTACCTGCGCAACATGGGCGTCGGCAGCTCCATGTCCGTGTCGATCATGAAGGACGGCGCGCTCTGGGGTCTCTTCGCCTGCCACAGCAGCAAGCCGCGCTTCGTGCCGTTCGAGACGCGCACCGCGATCGAACTGTTCGGCCACCTCTTCGCCTACGAGCTGACGCGGCTGCAGGAACGCAAGCGCACCGACACCGAAAGCGGCATCCGGGCGCTGCAGAGCCGGCTCATGCATGCCATGGCCGACGGCAGCGACCTTGCCGAGAGCCTCGTCGCGGTGTCGGACGAGCTGGGCGCCACGATTCCGCACGACGGCATGGCGCTGTTCACCGACGGGCGGCTCACCCTGTCCGGCAGCACGCCGGGCGCGGCGGACTTCGCGGCCCTCACGCGGTTCCTGAACACGACCGCCGCCTCGCGGGTCTACGCGACCGATGCCCTCGGCCGCGACCTGCCCGCGGCCGAGGCCTATTCCGACGCTGCGGCGGGGATGCTTGCCATCCCGATCTCGCGCAGCCCGCGCGACTACCTCGTGCTCTTCCGGCGCGAGGAACGCCAGACCGTCACCTGGGCCGGCAAGCCCGACAAGGTCGAGGACGGGCTGCGGCTTTCACCGCGCAAGAGCTTTGCCGCGTGGGAACAGGAGGTGCGTGGCCAGTCCCTGCCGTGGGACGCCGACGCGCTGCAGGCGGCCGACGCGCTGCGCGCGCTGCTGCTCGAGATTTTCCTGCGGATCAGCGACGCCGCGAACGCCGAGCGCAAGCGCGCTCAGGAACGGCAGGAACTGCTCATCGCCGAGCTGAACCACCGCGTGCGCAACATCCTGAACCTCATGCGCGGGCTCATCTCGCAGTCCCGCCGGTCCGAGACGACACTCGACCGCTTCGCGTCGAGCCTCGATGGCCGCATCCAGGCAC
This sequence comes from Roseivivax isoporae LMG 25204, assembly GCF_000521865.1. GTDB lineage: Bacteria > Pseudomonadota > Alphaproteobacteria > Rhodobacterales > Rhodobacteraceae > Roseivivax > Roseivivax isoporae. The sequence continues at coordinate 33,858 of NZ_JAME01000038.1, read as the reverse complement.
TGGCCCGGGCGCACGACCAGCTCACGCGCACCGAATGGGCGCCCTGCTCGCTGATCGAGCTCATGCGGCTCGAACTCGCGGCCTATGTCGAGGACACGGACCGCGCGCGGATCGTGGGCGACGACGTGCTGGTGGCGCCTGACGCGTACTCGACGCTCGCGCTCGTCCTGCACGAGATGACGACCAACTCGGTCAAGCACGGCGCGCTCGGCGCGGCGGGCGGGCGGCTCGAGATCGCGCTGACCCGCGACGCCGCCGGCGCGGTCGAGATCGCCTGGGTCGAGACCGGCGGCCCGGTGGTGCGCCCGCCCGAGCGGCGCGGCTTCGGCACCGCGATCGTGGAGCGGTCGATTCCCTACGAGCTGCACGGCGAGGCCGAACTCGACTACCGCATGACCGGCGTCCGCGCCCGGTTCCGCGTGCCGCCGCGCCACCTGTCCGAACCCGAGAACATCGTGCCTCTCCAGCGGGTGACCGTCGCGTCCGGCAAGCCCGCGGCGCGGCTGACCGGCCGGGCCCTGGTGGTCGAGGACGCCATGATCATCGCCATGGACGCGGCCGACATCCTGTCGGATCTCGGTGCCGGTCACGTGGACATCGCCGCGAATGTCGAGGAGGGCCTCGCGCATGTCGCGGCGAACACCTACGAGGTGGCGCTGCTCGATGTCGACCTCGGTGGACAGCAATCGGTGCGCGTGGCCGAGGCGCTCGCGCGGCAGGGTGTGCCTTTCGTGCTGGCCACGGGCTATGGCGAGAACGGCGACCTGCGCATGCTCTACCCGCCCTGCCGGATCATCCAGAAGCCGTTCTCGAACGACACGATCGCGGCCGCGCTGGCCGATTCGGGGTTCGCCACGCGCTGACGGGCCGCATGCCCGGAGGATCCCTCTCCGGGCAGGTCCCATCCGGGTCCCGTGCAGGGCCCGCGGCGCCCGGGCGTGACCCGCCGGGGTCGATGTTTCGGCCGATGACATTTCTCCGCCCGATCTTCACGAACGCGCGACCCTGATGGACACACCTGCCTCGGCGTTACGTCCGGGCACGAGTGTCAGGCGGCGGAGCGTCATGAAGAAAGCGTTGAAAATCATCCTCGGTCTTTGCGTGATCGCGCTGTTGGGCGCGGTGGGGCTCGTGGGGACCGACCTTCTGCTCGCGCAATCCGAGGACGCCCAGGAGGGCGGCGGCGAGAGCCGCGAGGCCACGCGTGTCGGCGTCGTGTCGCCCGAGACACGGGACATCGACGACGCGGTTTCGGTGATCGGATCGCTGATGCCGGTGCGGGCCGTCGACCTCGTGCCCTACGCGACCGGCCGCGTCACGGAGGTCGCGGTGATCTCGGGCCAGCAGGTGGCCGAAGGCGACCTGATCGTGCAGCTCGACGACAGCGCGCCGCGGGCGGCACTCGCCGAGGCAGAGGCGACGCTCAGCGAGACGCGGCAGGAGCTCGCCCGGATCGAGGAGCTGAACGACCGCAACACCGCCGCCGAGGCGAGCCTCGAGGAGGCGCGCGCCGCCTTCGTCCGGGCGCAGGCCGCCGTCGAGGCCGCCCGTGCCGATATCGAGGACCGCCGGGTCACCGCACCCTTCGCGGGCACCGTCGGTCTCGTCGACATCGAGGAAGGCGCGTTCCTCGACACCTCCTCGCCGGTCGCACGGCTCGTCGACCTGTCCTCGGTAGAACTCGACGCGGCGCTGCCAGAGCAGTATTTCGACCGCGTGCGACCGGGGCTGTCGGTCAGCATCACCGTCCCCGCCTACCCGGACGAACGGTTCGAGGGCGAGGTCGCGGTGCGCGCGCCGGAAATCGACCCCGCCTCGCGGACCTTCCCGGTTCGGGCCGTGTTCGAGAACGACGCGCGACGGCTCGCCGGCGGCATGTTCGCCGACGCGCGGCTCGTCTTCGGCACCTACGAGGGGCTCGCGATCGCCGACGACGCGATCATCAGCGAGGGCCTGACGACCTATGTCTACACCGTCACGGACGGCACCGCGCAGCGCACCGACGTCGTGGCAGGCGCCTCGCTCGGCGCGCTGACCGAGGTCGAGGGGCTCGATGCCGGGGCGCAGGTGGTCGTCACCGGCTGGGACCAGCTGTCAGACGGCGCGCCGGTCGAGATCGACGAAACCGTTCCGCGCGAGGCCCTCGAGTGACCCTTCCCGATCTCAGCGTCCGCCGGCCGGTCCTGGCCACCGTCGTGTCGATCCTCATCGTGGTGCTCGGCATCGCGGGCCTCATGCGCATGCCGGTGCGCGAGTTGCCCGACACCTCGACCGCCGAGGTGACGGTCAGCGTCTCCTATACCGGCGCGGGGCCGAGCGTGGTCGACAACGAGATCGCCAGCGTCGTCGAGGGCGCGATCTCGACCGTCGCGGGCATCGACCGGATCGAGACGGAATCCGAACTCGGCGGGTCGCGCACGGTCATCACCTTCAACCAGGACCGCGACATCGACCAGGCGGCATCGGACGTGCGCGCCGCGGTGCAGTCGGTCTCGGGCGACCTGCCCGAGGAGGCCGACGAGCCCGAGGTCGAAAAGAACGACAGCCAGGGCGACCCGATCATCTGGATGACGATGACCTCGGACCAGCTGTCGGCGTCGGCGCTCACGGACTACGCCGACCGTTTCGTGGTCGACCGCTTCGAGACCCTGAACGGGGTTGCGGCGGTGCAGATCTACGGCGACCGGCCCTATGCCATGCGCATCTGGCTCCGTCCCGAGGCGATGGCCGCGCGCGGCATCACCGCCAACGACATCGCGGCCGCGCTACGCGCCAACAACCTCGAACTGCCCTCGGGCCAGCTCGAGAGCGCGTCGCGGAACTATCTCCTGCGCACGGAGACCCGGCTGAGCGATGTCGAGGATTTCGAACGCCTCGTGGTCCGGCGCGAGAACGGCAGCATCGTGCGGCTCGAGGACGTGGCGCGGGTCGAGATCGGCACCGAGACCGACGATTCCGTCTTCCGCTCGAACGGCGAGACGGCGATTGGCCTGGGCGTGCTTCGGCAATCCTCGGCCAACACGCTGTCGATCTCGTCCGAGGTCAACGCCGAGGTCGCGGAGATCCAGGCGGACCTGCCGTCCGGCACGACGCTTTCGGTGACCTCCGACGACGCGGATTTCATCCGCAACTCGATCTGGCAGGTCCTGTCGACGCTGCTCATCGCCGTGGCCATCGTGGTCGCGGTCATCTACGTCTTCCTGACCTCGTTGCGCGCCACCGTCGTGCCCGCCGTGACCATCCCGATCGCGCTCCTCGGCGCCTGCGCCGGAATCGCCTTCGCGGGTTTCTCGGTCAACGTGCTGACGCTCTTCGCGCTGATCCTCGCGATCGGCCTCGTGGTCGACGACGCCATCGTCGTGCTCGAGAACATCCAGCGCAAGGTCGAGGCGGGTGATGCGCCAAACGAGGCCGCCCGCGCCGGCGCGAACGAGGTGTTCTTTGCCGTCGTGTCGACCTCGCTGACGCTCATCGCGGTGTTCGTGCCGCTCTCGTTCCTGTCGGGCGAGATCGGCAAGCTCTTCAGCGAGTTCGGCATCACCCTGGCGATCGCCGTCGCGATCTCGACCTTCGTGGCGCTGACGCTCTGCCCGGTCATCGCGGCGCGCGTGCTGCGCCAGGGGGGCAACACGGGCCGCTTCTCGCGCCTCGTGCACGGCGTCACGCGGCGGATGTCCGAAGGCTATCGCAGCCTCCTGTCGCGGGCGATCCGGATGCCGGTCCTCGTCCTCGGGATCGCCGCGGCACTGAGCGGGATGTCGTGGACGCTCTACCAGGCGCTGCCCTCCCAGCTGTCGCCCGACGAGGATCGCGGCGTCTTCTTCGTCAGCATCTCGGCGCCCTCCGGTTCTGCCCTCGGCCTCACCGATGCCGCGGTGCGCGAGGTCGAGGAGCTGATCGCGCCCTACCGCGAGGACGGGATCGTGGCCGACACCATCTCCATCGTCGGGCAGTACGGCGAGACCGGACGCGCCTTCATCGTCGCGGTCATGGAACCCTGGGGCGAGCGCGAGATGGCTCCGCGCGACGTCGTGGCCGAACTGACCCCGAAACTCGACGCGATCACGCTCGCGAGCGTGCGCAGCTTCGCCCCCTCGGGGCTCGGCGCGGGCAGCGGCTCGGGGCTCGAGCTCATCGTGACCGCGCCGAGCTTCGACGCGGCGGCGGACTATTCCGCGCAGATGGAGGAACGGCTGCGCGCCGAGCCCGGCATCGTCGGCGTGCGCCGCGGCTACGAGGTGAACACGCCCGGCTACGACATCACCGTGAACCGCGACCTCGCGCGCGACATCGGCATCGACGCGCAGACGGTGTCGGACGCGGTGCGGGTGTTCTTCGCCTCGGCCGAGGTGACGGAGTTCATCTCGGAAAACCGCCAGTACCCGGTGATCCTGCAGGCCCCCGAGGACCTGCGCGCGAGCCCCGACGACCTGCGCCGGCTGAACGTGCGCAGCGGTACGGGCGACCTCGTCGCACTCGACGGGCTCGTGACGCTCGAACGCCGTGCCTCGGTCGACGCCTACAACCGCTTCGACCGGCAGCCCTCGGTCGAGATCAGCGCGGCGCTCGGAGAGGGCGTGAACATCGGCGAGGCGATCGAGCGGATCGAGACCATCGCCGAGGATCTGCCGTCGGACATGCAGATCTTCTATGCAGGCCAGGCCGAGACCTACCAGGAGACGTCCGGCGGCATCGTCGTGACCTTCGCGCTCGCGCTGCTCGTGGTCTTCCTCGTGCTTTCCGCGCAATTCGAGAGCTTCATTCAGCCGGTGGTCATCATGCTGTCGGTGCCCCTCGCGGTCGCGGGCGCGCTCCTGACGCTGCTGGCCGTGGGCGAGGCCGTGAACATCTACACGCAGGTGGGCATGGTCATGCTGATCGGCCTCATGGCCAAGAACGGCATTCTCATCGTGGAGTTCGCGAACCAGTTGCGCGAGCAGGGCAAGTCGGTGCGCGAGGCGGTGATCGAGGCGTCCGCGGTGCGGCTGCGGCCGATCCTGATGACGGTCCTGTCGACGGTTCTGGGCGCGCTGCCGCTCGTGATCTCCTCGGGCGCGGGCGCCGAGAGCCGGTTCTCCATCGGCATCGTCATCATCGGGGGCTTCCTCGGTGCCTCGATCCTGACGCTGTTCCTAACACCGGTCCTCTACGACCTGCTGCAGCGCGACCGGCCCGAGGCGGCGGAGGCAGGCGGGACAGCGGACGGGTCCGGCGCGCCCGCGTCGACCTGAAGCCCGGGCGCCTTCGGCAGGCGCGGGCACTCTCCGGACCCGGTGATCTTGGGTGAACCTGGGGAGGAGTGGTGCCGGCAGAGGGACTCGAACCCCCGACCCTCTGATTACAAATCAGACGCTCTACCAGCTGAGCTATACCGGCACGACGGCTCCAATACGCGCTGCGCGGGTCGGGGACAAGGCCGCGCTTACGGGGATCGGCGCTGGACTTCATGTCGGGCTGCCGCATCCTCAGGGTGTCACAGAGAGGAGATTCCCCATGCGCGCCATCCTTCCCCCCCTCGCCTGCGTGCTGGGCGCGGCGCTGGTCGTGCCGGCGGCGGCCCAGCAGGCGGCCGACGCCATCGCGCCCGAGGCCGCGACCGCGCAGGATGCCGAGGCGTTCGCCGACCTGGGCTCGGAGGTCGCCGCGGCCTTCGAGGCAAAGGCCGCGGGCCGGCCGGTCGAGGCCGAGGAGTGGATGGTCGTCGCCGCCAATCCCGTCGCGGTCGCCGCGGGGGCCGAGGTGCTGCGCGGGGGCGGCAGCGCCGCGGATGCCATGGTGGCGGTGCAGACGGTGCTCGGCCTCGTCGAGCCGCAGAGCTCGGGCCTGGGCGGCGGCGCGTTCCTCGTCTGGTACGACGCCGAGACGGGCGAGATGACCACGCTCGACGGGCGCGAGACCGCGCCGCTCGCCGCACGGCCGACGCATTTCCAGGACGAGGACGGCGAGCCGCTCGCGTTCTTCGACGCGGTGGTGGGTGGGCTGTCGGTCGGCACGCCCGGCACGCCCGCGCTTCTCGAGGAGGCCCATCGGCGCTGGGGCCGGGCGAACTGGGCCGACCTCCTCGCGCCCGCGATCGCGCTCGCCGAGGAGGGGTTCGCCGTCTCGCCGCGGCTTGCCGCGGCCATCGCCGAGGACGCGGACTATCTCGGCCGGTTTCCCGCGACGGCCGAGTATTTCCTGCCGGGCGGCGCCGCACCCGCCCCCGGCGACACGTTCATGAACCCGGCCTATGCCGAGACTCTGCGCGCCATGACGACGCGGGGCGCCGAGGCCTTCTATACCGGCGACATCGCCCGCGGCATCGTCGACACGGTGAGGACCGCCGAGGGCAATCCCGGCAACCTCGACCTGATCGACCTCGCGCTCTACGAGGTGATCGAACGGGCGCCGGTCTGCGCCGCCTACCGCCAGCACGAGGTGTGCGGCATGGGTCCGCCGTCGTCGGGCGCGCTGACGGTCGGGCAGATCCTCGGCACGCTCGAGGCCTTCGAGCTGGCGGGCGGACCCGGCGACGCCGAGACGTGGCGGCTGATCGGCGACGCCTCGCGGCTCGCCTTCGCCGACCGCGGCCGCTACATGGCCGACACCGATTTCGTGCCGATGCCGACGGCGGGGCTCGTCGATCCGGCCTATCTCGCGACGCGGTCGGCGCTCATAGCCGGGCGCGACAGCGCGCTCGAGGAGGCAACGCCGGGCACGCCCGACTGGGATCACGCGCTGGTCTGGGGCGACGACGTGTCGATCGAGCTCCCGTCGACCTCGCACATCTCGATCGTCGACGCCGAGGGCAACGCGTTGTCCATGACCACGACCATCGAGAACGGCTTCGGCTCGCGGCTCATGGCACCGGGCGGGTTCCTGCTGAACAACGAACTCACCGATTTCAGCTTTGCGACGCACGAGGACGGCCGGCCCATCGCCAACCGGCTCGAGCCGGGCAAGCGGCCGCGGTCGTCCATGGCGCCGACCATCGTCCTGCGCGACGGCCAGCCCGTGCTGGTCGTGGGCTCGCCCGGCGGCAGCCGGATCATCGGCTACGTGGCGCAGGCCATCGTCAACGTGATCGATTTCGACATGGACGTGCAGCAGGCCGCAGCGGCGCCGCACGTGCTGAACCGCTTCGGCACCATGGATCTCGAGGCCGGCACCGACGCCGAGGCGCTGGCCGGCCCGCTCGGCGAGGCCGGGTTCGAGACCGAGGTGGGCGAGCTCAATTCGGGCCTGCACCTCATCGCCATCGGGCCGGACGGCCTTCGGGGCGGTGCGGATCCGCGCCGCGAGGGGATCGCGCTCGGGGACTGACACCCCGCGCCGTCCGCCCCTGGATCACCGGGGCGGAATGTCTCCCTCGGCGCGGGCAGCATGGAACCCGGCCTCGAACCCGGCGAAGGTCCCGGCTGCGACAGCGGCCCGGATCCCCGCCATAAGTTCCTGGTAGTAATGGAGATTGTGCCACGTCAGCAGCATGCCCGCGATCATCTCGCCGGACCGCACGACGTGGTGCAGATAGGCGCGGGAATAGCTGCGGCAGGCGGGACAGGTGCAGGCCTCGTCGAGGGGACGGGGATCGTCGGCGTGCCGCGCGTTGCGCAGGTTGACCTGCCCGCGGCGGGTCCAGGCCTGGCCGGTGCGGCCGGACCGCGAGGGCAGCACGCAGTCCATCATGTCGATGCCGCGCGCGACGGCGCCCACGATGTCGTCGGGCTTGCCCACGCCCATCAGGTAGCGCGGGCGATCCTCCGGCAGCATGTCGCAGGCGGTGTCGAGGCAGGCGAACATCGCCTCCTGCCCCTCCCCCACGGCGAGCCCTCCCACCGCGTAGCCGTCGAAGCCGATCGCCTTCAGCGCCTTGGCCGATTCCGCGCGCAGGTCCGGTTCGAGCCCGCCCTGCTGGATGCCGAAGAGCGCATGTCCGGGCCGGTCGCCGAAGGCGTCGCGCGAGCGCTGCGCCCAGCGCATCGACAGCCGCATCGACGCCTCGATGCGGTCGCGCGGCGCCGGCAGGGCCGGGCACTCGTCGAAGGCCATCACGATGTCAGACCCCAGAAGCTTCTGGATTTCCATGCTTTTCTCGGGAGAAAACATGTGGCGCGAGCCGTCGATATGGCTCTTGAAGGTGACGCCGTCCTCGGTGAGCTTGCGCAGGTCCGAAAGGCTCATCACCTGGAAGCCGCCGGAATCGGTGAGGATCGGGCGGTCCCAGTTCATGAAGGCGTGAAGCCCGCCGAGCCGTGCCACGCGCTCGGCGCCGGGGCGCAGCATCAGGTGGTATGTGTTGCCGAGGAGGATGTCGGCGCCGGTCGCGGCGACGCTGTCGGGCAGCATCGCCTTGACGGTGCCGGCCGTGCCCACGGGCATGAAGGCGGGCGTGCGGATCTCGCCGCGGGGGGTCGAGATGCGGCCGGTGCGGGCCTTGCCGCAGGTGGCGTCGAGGGTGAAGGAGAAGCCGGACATGTGCCGTCCTCTGCCGCATCCGGAGGCCCTCGGCAAGGCGGGAAAGACGGGCCCGCAGGGATATGGCACGCGTATGGCCCGGGTATGGCCGGCGCCACGGTCCCGCTTGTCCCGACTCGGGGGCGCCGCTAGCATCGCCTGCACAGCGCGACCGACACGAACAGGGGAGGACAGGACATGTCCGACACCCAGTCCGACGCCCTGCCGCCACGGCGCAGGGCCGGTGCGCTGACGCCCGCGGACCTTGCGACGGTCCTGCGCGCGGGCGCCGCCGACTTCCGCGCCGCGCCGCAGTTCGGGCTCTTCTTCAGCGCGGTCTACGTGGTGCTCGGGCTCGCGCTTCTGCAGCTTGGCGCGGGGCTCTTCACCTGGACGCTGACGCTGACGCTGGGCTTTCCGCTGGCGGCGCCCTTCCTCGCGGTCGGCCTCTACGAGGTGTCGCGGCGGCGCGCGCGGGGCGAGCGGCCGCGCTTCGCCGACGTCCTCGGGGTGGTCTGGACCGAGCGCACGCGCCAGATCCCCTGGGCGGGCGCGATGATCCTCCTTTACGTGCTCTTCTGGAGCTTCTTCGCGCACCTGCTCTTTGCCCTCTTCATGGGGCCCTCGGCCATGCGCGGGCCGGCGCAGGACCTCGCCACCTACCTCTCGGGGGCGGGCCTCGCCATGGTGCTGACCGAGCTCGGCTTCGGCGGCGTGCTGGCCTTCCTTCTCTTCGCGCTGACGGTGGTGAGCCTGCCCATGCTCCTCGACCGCAAGGTCGACGTGGTGACCGCCATGCGGGCGAGCCTGCGCGTCACCCGCGAGAACCCGGCCACCCTGATCCTCTGGGCCGCGATCATCGCGGGGGCGACGTTCCTCGCCCTCCTGCCCTTCTTCCTCGGGCTCTTCGTGGTCCTGCCGGTTCTCGGCCACGCGAGCTGGCACCTTTACCGCCGGGCGGAGGCTGCGGGCGCGCTCGACCGGACGGGGCGCCGCGTCACGCATCCTTAACGGCCGGGCCTCACCTTGCCGCCGCGCGCGGGGCTTGATAGCCCGTCCGCGCGCGACCGACGAGGAACGCCTCATGACCGACATGCCCGATCCCGCCCAGAACCTCATCCGCTTCGGCTGGGAGGAATGGGTGGCCCTGCCCGATCTGGGCCTGCCCGCGCTGCGCGCGAAGGTCGATACCGGCGCGCGCACCTCGGCGCTGCACGCCTCGGACATCGAGACGTTCGGATCGGCGCAGGCGCCGCAGGTGCGCTTTACCGTGCATCCGGTGCCGGGACGGGACCACCCGGTGATCCCCTGCTCGGCCAAGGTCGTCGACCGCCGCATGGTCACCTCGTCGAACGGCGAGAGCGAAAGCCGCTACGTCATCCGCTGCACGCTGACCGTGGGCGGCGACAGCTGGCCCATCGAGCTGACGCTGACCAACCGCGCCAGCATGGCGAGCCGGATGCTGCTCGGGCGCGAGGCGCTGAAGGACCACATCACCATCGTGGCGACCGACCGCTTCCTGCAGCCGGAACTGTCCTACGACGTCTATGCCAGCGGCCGGGTCCGCAGCGCCGCGCCGAACCGGGCGCTGCGCGTGGCGGTGCTGAGCCGCGAGAACAACTATTCCACCCGCCGCCTGGTCCAGGAGGGCGAGGCACGCGGGCACACGGTCGAGGTGATCGACACCACGCGCTGCTACATGGCGATCAACGCCATGGCGCCCGAAGTGCATTACGATGGCGCCCGCCTGCCCCGCTACGACGCGGTGATCCCGCGCATCGGCGCCTCGATCACCGCCTACGGCACCGCCGTGATCCGCCAGTTCGAGACCATCGGGACGTTCTGCGTGAACGGGTCCGAGGGCATCACCGCGTCGCGCGACAAGCTCTACGCCCACCAGCTGATGGCGCGGCACAAAATCGGCATGCCCAACACGGCCTTCGCCTCGTCGCCCAAGGACACCGATTCGCTCATGCGGCTCGTGGGCACGGCCCCGATGATCGTGAAGCTGCTCGAATCCACGCAGGGCAAGGGCGTGGTGCTGGCCGAGACCAAGAAGGCCGCGCAATCGGTGATCGACGCCTTCCGCGGCCTGCGCGCGAACTTCCTCGTGCAGGACTTCGTGAAGGAGGCGGCGGGCGAGGACATCCGATGCCTCGTCGTGGGCGGCAAGGTCGTGGCGGCGATGAAGCGCACGGGCGCCGAGGGCGATTTCCGGTCGAACCTGCACCGCGGCGGCTCGGCGCAGGTGGTGCGCATCTCGAAGGCCGAGCGCGAGACCGCGGTGCGCGCGGCGCGGGCGTTCAAGCTGAACTTCGCGGGGGTCGACCTCCTCCGGTCCGAGAGCGGGCCCAAGGTGCTCGAGGTCAATTCCTCGCCCGGCCTCGAGGGCATCGAGACGGCGACGAAGAAGAACATCGCGGGGCTTCTCTACGACCATATCGCCGAGCGCGTGCGCCCGGCGCCGGTGCGGCGCGGCAAGCTGATCTGATCAGGCGCCGGGCTTTGCCGCGAGGCCCATGTACTGGATCCAGGTGAGCGGCAGCGGCCCGAAGGTCATGTCGCCGCGCCGGTTCAGCCCGCGCGGCCCGAGCCCGGTGAAGCGTCCTGGCGTCAGCCCCGCCGCCGAGAGCGCGCTGCGCATCTCCGAGGGCGTGATGAACATGTCCGGATCGTGCGTCCCCCTCGGCAGGAGGCCCACCACGTCCTCGGCCATGGTGACGGCGACGAAGCTGGCAAGCCGGTTGCGGTTGATCGTGTCGAACAGGAACGTTCCACCGGGACGCAGGACCCGCGCGCTTTCCTCCAGGACGCGGTCGAGGTCGGCCACGTGTTCCAGCACGTCGACGCAGACGACGGCATCGAAGGCCCCGTCGGCATAGGGCAGGTCCTCGCCCGTGCCGGTGTCGTAGCGGATGCCGAGCCCCTCGGTTTCGGCATGGGCGGCGGCGGCGCGGATCGCCTCGCCCGCCGGGTCGATCCCGGTGACGCGGGCGCCGCGGCGGGCGAGCGCCTCGGCCATGAAGCCGCCGCCGCAGCCGAGATCGAGCACGTCGCGGTCCTGCCAGTCCACGTGCCGGTCGAAGAAGGCGAGTCGCCCGGGCACGAGGTTGCGCAGCGTGCGCAGCCAGCGGACCTCGTCCGACCACCAGCGGCCGGCCTCGCTGTCGTAGATCGTCAGGTCGTTGCGGGCACTGTCAGCCATCGGCGGGGTCCTCGGTGAGCGGGGCGCGGGAGGGCCGCGCGCCGGGCAGGATGTAGGGCACCCGCGCCTGGTAGCGGGCGAAGCGGTCGCCGAAGCGGGCGCGGTAACGGCGTTCCTTGAGCGCGCCGGGCGCGATCAGGTTGTAGGCGGTGAGGCCGGCGGCCAGCAGCAGCTGGTCCGGCGTCCAGACCGGAACGGTCCAGAGGACGAGCGAGAAGCCCACGTAGATCGGCTGGCGGATGACCCGGAAGAGCCCGCGCACCGGCATGTCGGGCCAGGGCGCGGCGCGGTCCTGCACCATGGACATCCATCCGAGCGCGCCCGATTGCAGCTCGGCGCCCGCGTCGAGGTTCGATTTCATCAGGAAGAGCCAGGACGCCCCGTGCAGCGCGGCCACGATCCAGAGCGCCGTCCCCTCGGCGCGCCACCAGACGATGCCGGAGGGCGTCCAGAGCGTGAAGAGCGCGAGGAGCTGAAGCGAGGCGATGATCGTGTAGGTGGTGCTGACGAGCGTGCGGCCGTGCCCGCGGGCGCCGCCCGGGGCGAGATGCGGCAGCACGCGGCCCGCGCGGGTGTTGAGCAGGAGCGAGTGCAGGAACGGGAACTGCACGAGAAGCGCCAGGTTGGCGAGCGCGGCCCAGGGCCAGGGCACGGCGCCGATTCCTGCGGTCATGCCCGACCAGAGGCCCACGACCATCGCGAGGATGGCCGCGGCGAACACGAGGTGGCAGAGAATACCCCAGGCCCATGCCGCGAGGATGCGGGGGCGGCCCGGCGGCGGGTCGAGGAGCCCCGCCACGAGCGCGACGAGGCGCCAGACCGGGTGCGGGTCCTGCGGCGGGCGCGTGCGGGCCGTGTCTGGCGGGGTCATCTGGTTCATGCGGCGGGAGATATCGCCCCGCCCCGCCCCGACCAGTGCGGCGCCCGGCCGCGGCCGCCGCGGCCGCGCAGCCCCCGGGGCCCTTTACCCGGTTCCGCCCATTTCCTATATCTTCACTCAACTACTCCGGATTTCCGAAGGCAGAGGACCCCGTCGCCATGACCGAAGCGAGCCCCAAGCTGGAAGGCGCGCCGCTGATCGCGCCGTCCTCGACCGACCATCCGCTCTACGACCAGGTGGTCGAGGCGTGCCGCGGCGTCTACGACCCGGAGATCCCGGTCAACATCTACGACCTGGGCCTCGTCTACACGATCGAGATCTCGGCCGAGAACGAGGTGCGCATCATCATGACGCTGACCGCGCCGGGCTGCCCGGTCGCGGGCGAGATGCCGGGCTGGCTGGCCGACGCGGTCGAGCCCATCGCGGGGGTGAAGCAGGTCGACGTGGAGATCACCTGGGACCCGCCCTGGGGCATGGACATGATGTCGGACGAGGCGCGGCTGGAGCTGGGCTTCATGTGAGGCGCCACGCCGCGCGATCCGGGCAGGATGGGCCGTCGGAACGTTCCGGCGGCCTTTTTTCGTGTCGCCGCGCGGGCCGCCTGTCACGGGCCGGCCGCGGGACGCGCGGGGCGTCATGAAAACGTAACGGGGATATCACGCGGCCGTCATCAAGTGCTAGCATCCGGAAGCTCCAACATTTCAGAGAGGTTTCCCGATGATCCGCGCCCTTCTTCTCGGCTCCGCGATGGTCGCGCTGCCCGCGGCAGCTTTCGCGCAGGACGAGGCGGCCGCCTATTCCGACGGCCTGAGCTACGGCCCGCGGCCCTTCTTCCTGATCGACAAGATGGAGGACGGCCCGCTCAAGCAGGAGCTGATGTCCTGCATGGGCCAGACGCCCGAGCGCACGAAGTTCTCGATCGGGCACCGCGGCGCGCCGCTGATGTTCCCCGAGCACACGGTGGAATCGAACCACGCCGCCGCCGGCCAGGGCGCAGGCGTGCTCGAATGCGACGTGACCTTCACGGCGGACAAGGAGCTGGTCTGCCGCCACGCGCAGAACGACCTGCACACCACGACGAACATCGTCGCGACGGACCTCGCGTCGAAGTGCACCACGCCGTTCTCGCCCGCCTCCGGGGACACCGAGGCCACGGCCGAGTGCCGCACCTCGGACCTGACGCTCGAGGAGTTCCGCACGCTCGAGCCCAAGATGGACGCAGCCAACGCCGCCGCGACCACCGCGGAGGAGTACCTCGCCGGCACCGCCGACTGGCGCACCGACCTCTACGCCAACGACGCGACGCTGATGACGCACGCGGAATCCATCGCGCTCTTCGACCGGCTGGGCGCGGACTTCACCCCCGAGCTGAAATCGGCCTCGGTCGAGATGCCCTTCGACGGCTTCAGCCAGGAAGACTACGCGCAGAAGCTGATCGACGAGTACAAGGAGGCGGGCATCGATCCGTCGCGGGTCTGGCCGCAATCCTTCGACTTCAACGACGTGGTCTACTGGATCGAGAACGAGCCCGAGTTCGGCGCGCAGGCGGTCTACCTGATGGACGACAGCTCGATCGAGGGCCTCGACGGGATGGACCCGGAGACCTGGGGCTTCGTGCCCGAAGAGCTGAAGGCGCAGGGCGTGAACTATGCCGCCCCCGCGATGCCGTTCCTCGTGACGCTGGACGAGGCGGGCGAGATGGTGCCGTCCGAACTGGCGCGGCAGCTCAAGGACGCGGATATCGGCATCATCGCGTGGACGCTGGAACGGTCCGGTCCGCTGGCGAACGGCGGCGGCTGGTACTTCCACACCGTCACCGACGCCATCGACCGTGACGGCGACTACTACGAGATCCTCGACGTTCTGGCGCAGGACGTGGGTGTCGAGGGCGTGTTCTCGGACTGGCCGGCGACGGTCACCTACTACGCGAACTGCAAGGGCCTCTGAGCCCCTCCCGAACCGCACGGTCGCGCGCCGTCCCTGCCCGGGGCGGCGCGCGTTTTCGTGCCGGGGGGACAGCATCGGAACGGTCCAGCGTGCCGGGTGCGCTTGCCCGCGGGGCCGCGATCGTGTCTGCTGCCCCGCGAGGTGGCAGCAACCGGGCAGGCGGAATGACGGAACGGGCGGCGGTCCTGACGGGCGACATCGTCGGGTCGCGGAAGGCGGGGCGCGAGGCGGTCGAGGCGAGTTTCGACACGCTGGCGCGGAGCCTTTCGCGGATGGCGCCGTGGTGCGGCGGCCCGGCACGGCTGACGCGGTTCCGCGGCGACGGCTGGCAGGCGCTGGTGCCCGAGGGCGCGCGCGCGCTGCGCGCGGCGCTGGTCCTGCGCGCCGACCTGCGCGCCGAGGACCGGCCCGCCATGCGCGTCGCGATCGGGCTCGGCGGCGCCACCCGGACCGGCAGCCGCGACCTGTCCGACGCGGACGGCCCGGCCTTTCACGCCGCAGGCGACGCGCTCGACGCCATGGGCCGGGGCACGCGGCTGGTCCTCGCGGCCCGGGGCGCCCCGGCACTCGCCCCGGCGCTCGTCACGCTCTGCGACGCGGTGAGCCGCGGCTGGAGCCGGGCGCAGGCCGAGGCGGCGGCGCTGGCGCTGGTGCCCGCCCCGCCGACCCAGGCCGAGATCGCCGCGCGCTTCGGCATCAGCCAGCAGGCGGTGGCGGCGCGGCTCGACGGCGCGGGAGCCGAGGCGCTGGAGGCGGCGCTCGAGGCCTTCGAAGGTGCCGTGCCGGGGTCCGGGACATGACGGGCGGCCACAAGCCCGAGGGGTTGTTTCTGAATTTACAAGCCTTAGGGCTTGTGAGGAAAGCCGCATGACCGGCGCGGCCGAGACCTTTGCCGTCCTCCTCCTGGCCCATGCGCTGGCGGACTTCGTGTTCCAGACCGACGCGATGGTGAAGCGCAAGGACCGCATCGCGACGCAGGGCCTGCACGCGGCGATGGTGCTGGCGGCGAGCTTTGCCGCGATCGCCGCGCCCACGTGGCAGGCGGCGCTGGCCGCGCTGGCGATCGCGGTCAGCCACGCGGTGACCGACCGGATCAAGCGGATGCGGGCCGACACGCTCCTGCCCTTCTGCCTCGACCAGCTGGCGCATCTCGCGGTGCTGGGCGTCGTCGCGCTGACGCTGCCCGGGCTCTGGCACGCGAGCGCCTGGCAGATGCTGCCGGCGCCGGTCGCGGCCTCCCTGCCCGTCCTCTGCGCGCTGGCCGCGGGGCTCATCGTGACGGTGCGCGCCGGCGGCTTCGCGGTCGAGAAGCTGCTCGCGCCCATGCGCGCCCACGCGGTCCGCCGCGCGGTCCTGTCGGGAAGCCTGCCCAACGCGGGCGCGCGGATCGGCGCGCTCGAGCGGCTTCTGACCTTCATCCTGGTGCTCGCCGGCCAGCCCACGGGCGTCGCCTTCCTGATCGCGGCCAAGTCGATCCTGCGCTTCGACGCCACCCGCGGCGACCGGGCCATGGGGGAATACGTGATCGTCGGCACGCTGGGATCGGTCGCCTGGGCGCTCGCCGGCAGCTACGCAACCGCGGCCCTGATCGGCCGCCTCGGAGGACTGCCATGACCGACGCGACACGCCAGCGCGACCGCATGGTGCGGGGCGATCTCTACGATCCGGGCGATCCGGAGCTTTCGGCGGCCCGCAAGCGGGTGCAGGGGCTCCTGCGGGACTACAACGGCACGATCTTCGGCGATTCCGGGCGGGCGGAGCTGCTGGACGCGATCCTGGGCGGGATCGGCGCGTCGACCGAGATCCGCGCGCCGGTGCACATGGATTACGGGTTCAACGTCACGCTCGGGTCGCGGGTGTTCCTGAACCACGGCTGCATCCTTCTCGACGTGTGTCCGATCCGGATCGGCGACGACACGCAGATCGGGCCCTACGTGCAGATCCTGACCGCGGATCATCCGCGCGACCGCGAGACGCGCGAGGCGGGGCTCGAGTTCGGGCGTCCCGTCACCATCGGGCGGGCGGTCTGGATCGGCGGCGGCGCGCTGATCCTGCCGGGGGTCACCGTGGGCGACGGCGCGGTGATCGGCGCGGGCGCCGTGGTGACGCGCGACGTGGCCGAGGGGGTCACGGTCGCGGGCAATCCGGCACGCCCCCTTGTTCGCAAGGCCCCGACCGACTAGATCCGTAGGGTAACGCAAGAGGAGGCGCGCCCCATGTTCGCCATTCCCGGCCAGGCCCCCGTCACCATGACCGACGCGGCGGTTCGCCAGATATCCAGGCTCATGCAGAAGGACGGCCGCTTCGGGCTGAAGATCGGCGTGAAGAAAGGCGGCTGCGCGGGCATGGAATACACCATGGACTACGTGGACGCCGCCGACAGCAACGACGAGGTCGTCGAGCGCGACGGCGCGCGGGTGCTGATCGCGCCCATGGCGCAGATGTTCCTGTTCGGCACCGAGATCGACTACGAGACCTCGCTGCTCGAATCGGGCTTCAAGTTCCGCAACCCGAACGTGGCCGACGCCTGCGGCTGCGGCGAGTCGATCCGCTTCAAGGACGTCGAGTCGCTGAGCGCCGAGCGCGGGGCCTGAACCGCCCGGCCGAGCCTTGACCTCTGCCCGCCCGGCCACATGATGGGCGCGGAACGGACAGAAGGGAAAAGTCATGGCTCGCAAGCTCGCCGCCGGTAACTGGAAGATGAACGGATCGCGGGCGGCGCTCGACGCGCTCGAAGCGCTGGCCGACAGCGCGGGCGGCGCGGCCGAGGTGGCGATCTGTCCCCCCTTCCCCTACATCGCGCTGGCCGCCGACCGGGCCCGCGGCATCGCCATCGGCGGACAGGATTGCCACGCCAAGGAGGCGGGCGCACACACGGGCGACGTGTCCGCACCGATGCTGGCCGACGCGGGCGCGACCCTGGTGATCCTCGGCCATTCCGAACGGCGGCAGGACCACGGCGAGACCGACGCGGACGTCGCGGCCAAGACGCAGGCGGCATGGGCCGCGGGGCTGCGGGTGATCCTCTGCCTCGGCGAGACGCTCGAGGTGCGCGAGGCGGGCCGGACGCTCGACGTGGTGGGCGCGCAGCTCGACGGATCGGTGCCCGAGGGCGCCACGGCCGAGAACCTCGTGATCGCCTACGAGCCGATCTGGGCCATCGGCACCGGCCGCGTGGCCGAGCCCGCGCAGATCGGCGAGGTGCACGACGCGCTGCGCGCCCGGCTGGCGGACCGCTTCGGCGCCGGCGTGGCGGGCGCGATCCCGCTTCTCTACGGCGGCAGCGTCAAGGCGGCGAACGCGGCCGAGATCTTTGCCGTGCCGAACGTCGACGGCGCGCTGGTTGGCGGGGCAAGCCTCAAGCCCGCGGATTTCGCGCCCATCGTGGCGGCGCTGAACGACGCGGGCTGACCGTTCAGCGGTCGTCGATCATCGCCGCGAGGCGCCGGGTCCGGAAGGGCCCGGTGATCTGCGGCGACAGGAGCGAGCGCGGCACGAACCGCGCGGCGTCGGGATTGTCGACCTCGCGCACGTCGAACTGCTTGTAGGCGCCGCAGAGCTCGCGGACCTGGTTCGGGGCCGCGACCACCGTGATCTTCATGGCGCAGATGCGCGAAAGGTCGAAATTCGTGCCGCGCCGCATCTGCGCGCGCCGCGCGAGATCCTCGAAGCTGCCGATGTCGCGCGCCTCGCCCGAGCCGAGCGGGCCCTGCAGCGTCCGCTGGAGGAGATCGTCGAAATCCTCCTTGGAGAATTCCTCGCGGTCGGTCACGAGCGCGCGGCTGTGGCCGTCCTCGGTCTCGAGATCGACGATCACGGCAAGCAGGTAGACGTTCTGCGCGCCCATGTTGGTGATCAGGCAGCGCCCGCGGCGGTCGTCCGCGGCGGCGCGGCTGATGTGCAGCACGGTCCGGTTCTGCCGCGTGAACCCCACCAGGAACACGTTGAGATATATCAGCCAGACTCCCACCATCCCGAGGTTTGCGACGAGCGTCAGGGCGTCGGAATTGGCGGTCATCCAGTCGAACATGCGGCCTCTGTCTTTGGGTTGCGGCGGTACGCGTCCCGAACGTAGCACGATCCGGGCCCGTTCCCCGGATCCACACTTGTCACGTCCGGGAACGCAGGACAGCGCCCCCGAAGCGGGAGCGCCGTCGCCGCGGCCTCGGGCCCCGTCAGCGGATGACGATCTCTGGCCCCATCATCATCGTCGGCAGCCACGTGGACAGGATCGGCACGTAGGTCACGAGGATCAGGAACACGAAGAGCACCGCGAGGAAGGGCAGCGCCGCGCGCACCACCGCCATCATCGACATGCCCGCCACGCCCGAGGTCACGAAGAGGTTGAGGCCCACGGGCGGCGTGATCATCCCGATCTCCATGTTCACCACCATGATGATGCCGAGATGGATCGGGTCGATCCCGAGCTCGATCGCGATGGGGAACACGAGCGGCGCGACGATCACGAGGAGCCCCGAGGGTTCCATGAACTGCCCGCCGATCAGCAGGATCACGTTGACGATCACGAGGAACATGACCGGCCCGAGACCCGCGTCGAGCATGGCCGTGGCGATGCGCTGGGGGATCTGCTCGTCGGTCAGGACGTGCTTGAGGATGAGCGCGTTGGCGATGATGAACATCAGCGTGATGGTCAGCTTGCCCGCCTCGAACATCGTGTCCTTGGTGTCCTTGTGGAAGAACACGGTCACGAGGGCCAGCGGCTTGCGCCAGAGCGGCAGGTTCGGCCGGTCCTCGGCGGTCTTGAGCGGCCCCATGTCCGCGTAGACGAAGTTCGCGATGAGGAAGGCGTAGACGGCGGCGACCGCCGCGGCCTCGGTCGGCGTGAAGATGCCTCCGTAGATGCCGCCGAGGATGATGACGATGAGGAAGAGGCCCCACGCCGCGTCGCGTCCCGACGCCGCGACCTCGCCCCAGCCGCGCCACTCGCCGCGCGGCAGCTTCTTGACGATGGCCATGACGTAGATCGTGACCATCAGCATGACGCCCGCAAGGATGCCGGGGATGACACCCGCGAGGAACATCCGCCCGACCGAGGTGTCGGTTGCGGAGGCATAGACCACCATCACGATCGACGGCGGGATCAGGATGCCGAGTGTGCCTGCGTTGGCGATGACGCCCGCCGCGAAATCCTTGGTGTAGCCCACCTGCCGCATGCCGGCGATGACGATGGAGCCGATGGCGACCACGGTCGCGGGCGAGGAGCCCGACAGCGCCGCGAAGAGCATGCAGGCGAAGACGCCGGCGATGGCGAGCCCGCCCGGGAAATGGCCGACGCAGGCGATGGAGAAGCGGATGATCCGCCGCGCCACGCCGCCCGTCGACATGAAGGCCGAGGCGAGGATGAAGAACGGGATGGCGAGCAGCGTGTAGTGCCCGTCCATCGCCTGGAAGAAGCTCTGCGCGACCGAGGCCAGCGAGGTGTCCGACAGGACCAGCAGGAACAGTGTCGAGGAGAAGCCCAGCGCGACGGCGATGGGCACGCCGATCAGCATGAGGCCGACGGTCAGGAGGAAGAGGATCGCGACTTCCATGGATCAGCCCTCGCGGTTCATGTGGGCGACGTCCTCGACCGCGTCCTCGGCCTCGTGGCTGACGATCATGCTCCGGCTGTGGCCGGTCCAGATGCGCCACGCCGCCTGGCAGAAGCGGAAGAGCAGGAGCGCCACGCCGATCGGCAGGATGGCGTAGGGGATGAAGCGGGGGAGCTTCTCGTAATGCTCGCCCTCGTTCATCAGCGGCTCGATCCAGCGCAGCCATTCGGGGAACGGGATGTCGATGACCTCGTACCAGGCGCGGTAGGAAGTGCGGCCCATCTCCTCGAGGCCGGTGGGGAACCAGCGGCCGGTGGTCTGCGGCAGGTTGGCGAAGTTCGCCCAGTAGTCCCACGCGCCCTTCATCAGGAGCGCCGCGTAGGCGATGCAGATCGCGGCGGCGGCGAGCGCCATGCCGCGCTGCCATGCGGGCGGCAGCGCGCCCGTCACCGCGTCGACGCCCAGATGCGCCGTCACCTTGACGCAGTAGCTGACGCCGAAGAGCACGAGCCAGGCGAACAGGAACGACGTCGCCTCGAGGCCCCAGATGAGGCCGGTGTTGAAGCCGTAGCGCAGGACGACGTTCACGAAGGTGATGAGCGTCATGGCGCCGAGGATCAGCGCGATGCACGTCTCCTCGAATTCGTTCACGAAACGGCCGAGCGCCGAATCGGGCGGGGGGGTCTTTGCCATCGGGAACTCTCGCTGCGCTGGGGCCACGCGCGCGGACCGGCCCGGCCCCCTTGTCCGGGGACCGGGCCGCCCGCGTGGGAGCGGATCAGAAGTTGGCGTTGAGCGCCTGTGCGGCGTCCACGTTTTCCTGGCCCACGTCGTCGATGAACTGGTCCCAGACGGGCAGCATCGCGTCGACCCACATCTGGCGCTGCTCCGTGGTCAGCTCGCGGATCTCGCCGCCGGCATCGAGGATCGCCTGCCGCGCCTGCGCGTCGACCTCGGCCACGGCCGCGTTCCGCTCGGTGGTCACCTCGTTGAGGATCGTGGCGAGCTGGTCGCGCACGCCCGCGTCGAGCCCGTCCCACCAGTCGGTCGAGACCACCACGAGGTAGTCGAGCGCGCCATGGTTGGTTTCGGTCGTGCCGTCCTGCACCTCGAAGAACTTCTGGCCGTAGACGTTCGACCAGGTGTTCTCCTGCCCGTCGACCACGCCGGTCTGCAGCGCGCCGTAGACCTCGGAGAAGGCCATCGGCTGCGGGCTCGCGCCCAGCGCCTCGAACTGCGCCTTGAGCACCTCGGAGGGCTGCACGCGGAACTTCAGGCCCTGCGCGTCGGCGGGTTCGATCAGCGGCTTGTTGGCCGACAGCTGCTTCATCCCGTTGTGCCAGAACTCGAGGCCGAGGACGCCGCGGCGCACCATGGATTCCTTCATCGCCTGCCCCGCCTCGGAGGCCTGGAAGGCGTCGACCGCCTCGATGTTCTTGAACATGAACGGCAGGTCGAAGATGCGGAAGACCTTGGTGAACTGCTCGAACTTCGACAGCGAGGGCGCGGCGAACTGCACGTCGCCCTGCAGCATGGCCTCGAGCACCTGGTCGTCGTCGTAGAGGGTCGAGTTCGGGTAGACCTCCATGCAGGCGGTCCCGTTCATCTCCTCGTTCACGCGGGTCTGCAGCAGCGACGCGGCGATGCCCTTGGGGTGGTTGTCGGCGTTCGTCACGTGGCTGAACTTGATGACGATCTCGCCGTCGTCGCACTGGGCGAGGGCCTGGCCGGCGGACAGGGCGATGGCGGCCGCCGCGGCGGTCGAAAGAAGCGTCTTCATGGAAATCCTCCCGGGTGTGTCGTGCAAATGGCGCGTGCGTGGTCCGTGGCGTCGTGTCCTCCTGACGGACCGCGACGGCAGGAAACTGCCGCTTCGCGCCCGGGGCAAGCCTGCCATGCGCAGGGCGCAAGGCGGGGCTTTTATCCTTTAGATCCAGCGGCTTGCGAACGGACGGCGCGCGGATCGGATGCAGTGCGTGCGGAAAACCGCACGGGTGTTCGCGCCCCCAGTGCGGATTTCCGCACAGGTCGGACCCGAGGGGCCGAATCGGCCGGCCCGGCGATTCGCGGTGGGGTCAGCGGAAATCCTCGGGCCGGAGCCCGTAGCGCGCGAGCTTGTCATAGAAGGTCTTGCGCGGCAGGCGCAGACGGCGCGCGGCCTCGCTCGCCTGTCCCTGCGAGGCCTCGAGCGCCTCGGCCAGCAGCGAGCGCTCCACCTGCGCGAGCCGTTCGGCGAGGCCCACGCCCTCGGCGCGGCGGGTGCCGCTGTCGAGCCGGAGCGCGAAGCGCATCGCCTCGGACATGAGCGCGCGGGCATTGCCGGGCCAGTCCCGCGCCATCAGGCCCGCGATCACGTCGGAGGTGATCTCGGGCGGGGTGAGGCCCGCCTGCTCGCTCGCCTGCGCGACGTAGTGGCGGAAGAGCACGGGGATGTCCTCGGGCCGCTCGGCGAGCGCAGGGATGCGCACCTCCATCACCCCGAGCCGCCAGTAGAGTTCGGCCGAGAGCGTGCCCGCCTCGCGCGCAGGCTCGAGCGGCTCGGTGGTGCCCGCGATCAGCACCGCGCCGCCCGCGTCGAGCGCGTCCACGAGCGCGACCTGGCTGTCGAGCGGCAGGCGCGCGATCTCGTCGAGAAAGAGCGTGCCGCCGGCGCAGGCCTGCCAGAGCCCCGCGAGCGCGTCGCGCGAGAGCCCGTGGGCCGCGCGCTTCTCGAACGGGCGCTTGCCGCGGGCACTCGTCAGGTGGATGACCTCGGCCACCTTTGAGATGCCGGTGCCGGGCGCGCCGGAGACCAGCACCTCTGCCCCGAGCCGGGCGGCCTGGCGGACGGCCGCGCGCAGCCGTTCGGCCGCGTCGGACAGACCGAAGATCATCCGCGCAGCGGGATCGCCGGTCTCGAGCTCGGCCTTGAGGCGACGGTTCTCGAGCACCAGCGTGCGGGTGCGCAGCGCGCGCGTCACCACCGCCACGAGATCGGCGGGCGCGCAGGGTTTCTCGAGGAAGTCGAAGGCGCCCGCGGACATGGCACGCACGGCCATGGGAATGTCGCCCTCGCCCGTCAGCAGGATCACCGGCAGGTCGGGATCGACCCGGCGCGCGAAGTCGAGCAGGTGGAAGCCGTCGCGCCCGGGCATCCGGATGTCGGACAGGATCACGCCGTCGAAGGCGGGCGCGATGTGGTCCTTTGCCTCGACGAAGGACCCCGCGGCGAGCGGGTCGAGATCGGCCAGTTCCAGCGTCTGCGCCAGCGCCTCGCGCACCGCGGCGTCATCGTCGACGAGGAGCACGCGGCGGGTCACGCGAAGGCCTCCGCGCGGTCGAGCTCGACGGTGAAGAGCGCGCCGCCGCCCGGCGCGTTCTCGCCCCGGAGCCGTCCGCCGAAGCCCTGCACGAGCCCGTACGAGATCGAGAGGCCGAGCCCCATGCCCTCGGTCGCGCCGACCTCCTTGGTGGAATAGAACGGGTCGAAGATCCGGTCGGGATCGGAGATGCCGGGGCCGGTGTCGCGCACGGTGAGCGCCACGCGGCCGTCGGTCGCGCCCGGCCCCACGCGGATCGTCACGCGGCGCTCGGGCGCGTCGGCCATGGCATCGAGCGCGTTCGTCAGCAGGTTCACGATCACCTGGCTGAGGCGCACCTCGCCCGCCATGACCACCGTGGGGGTGTCCGGTCGCTGCCAGTCGAGCGTCGCGCCCATGGCGGTCGCACGGTCCTGCACCATCTCGAGCGCGCCCTCGACCACCGCGGCGAGGCCCACCCGGCTGGCGGGCTCGGCTTCCTGCCGGGCGAAGGCGCGCAGGTTGCGGATGATGCGGCCCATGCGGCCCGCCATGTCGGAGATCCGCCCGAGATTCTCGGCCGCCCGGTCGGGACGGCCGCGGTCGAGGAAGGCCTGCCCGTTCTCGGCGAAGGACCGGATCGCCATCAGCGGCTGGTTCAGCTCGTGGCTGATGCCGGCGCTCATCTTGCCGAGGGCGGTCAGCTTTCCGGCCTGCACGAGCTCGGCCTGCGCGCGCTTGAGCGCCGCCTCGGCCTCCTGCCGCTCGGCGACCTCGCGGCGGAGCGCGGCATTCGCCTCGGACAGCGCGCGGGTCCGGGCCGAGACGCGGCCCTCGAGGGCGGCATTGGCCTGCGCGAGCGCGCGGCGGCGTTCGGTGGCGAGGAACAGGAGCGCGCCGAAGAACAGCACGACCGCCGCCACCGCCCCCGCCTGCAGCGCCGCGATGCGCCGCGCCGGCGCCACGTCAACGAGCGCCATGGCGTCGAGCCCGATCACCGGCAGCGCCTCGGTCAGGTAGAGCGCCGCGGGCGGCACGTAAGGCGACCAGTCCTGCCGGCGGATGACGAGGCCCGCGCGGCGCTGCATCGTGGTGCGGTAGACGCGGCCCGCGGGCGAGATCACGTCGTCGCCGTCGCCCTTGCGCCAGCCAAGGAGCTCGCGCCGGTTGGTGGCGACCACGGTGCCGGTGGCGTCGGCAAACCAGACGGTGGGCAGCGAGCCGCGCCAGACCTGTTCGAGCCGGGCGATGTCGGCCGAGACGACGAGCATGCCGTGCACGCGCCCGTCGGGGCCGAATTGCGGCGCGGCGTAGGAGAAGACGCGCGCCCCCCCGGGCCGGGCCGACAGGCGCTGACCCAGCGCGCCGTCGCGCGCGCGCTCGAGATGCGGGCCCGGCGGCAGGGCGCGCGGCGCGCCGGGATGCGCGGCGGCCAGCACCCGCCCCGCGAGATCGACGTAGAGCATCGACAGCGACCCGGTCTTGTCGGCGGCGTCGAGCAGGACCCGGTCCGCCGCCGCGCGCGGACCGCCCGCATGCAGCGCGACGAGCGCGGGATGATCGGCCATCAGCACCGCGACCTCGCGGTAGCGCTGCAGCTGGGTCACCAGCCGGTCGGCGGCGAGCGCGAGGTCCGAGCTGCCGCGCGCGGCGAGCGGGCCCAGCGCCTGGCCGAAGCCGTAGACCCACGTGCCCGCGGCCGCGGCGGCGGTCATGGCGAGGTAGAGCGCCACCAGCGCGGCGCGGGAGGAGGCGAGCCGACCCATGACGGATCTGTTAGCAATTTCGCCCTTGCCAGCGCCAGCGCGAAGCGGTTTCAGGGCCCCGATGCAGACATTCTCCCAAGACCCCCGCGAGCCGAGTTTCGTCCAGGACTCCTACCCGTTCTACGCACGCCTGCGCGGCGCCGGCGACATCGCGATCTGGCAGGACTACGGAATGCCCTGTGCCGCGTCGCACCGGGCGGTCGACGCGCTGTTGCGCGACCGCAGGCTCGGACGCGCGGCGCCGCCGGGGGCCGAGACCGCGTGGCCCGCGCATCTCGCGCCCTTCGCGGCGGTCGAGGAGCACTCGATGCTCGAGCTCGAGCCGCCGCGGCACACGCGGCTGAGGGGGCTCGTGCTGCGCGCCTTCACCTCGCGGCGGATCGCGGGGCTCGGGCCCGAGATCGGGGCGCTGGCGCACGGGCTGATCGACGGGCTGGAACCCGGGGGCGACGACCTGCTGGCGGGCTTCGCCGAGCGGCTGCCGGTGATCGTCATCGCGCGGCTCCTCGGCGTGCCGGAGGAGATGGCGGACGACCTGCTGCGCTGGTCGCACGACATGGTGGCGATGTACCAGGCGGGCCGCACGCGCGCCGTCGAGGACCGCGCGGCGGCGGCGGCGCGCGACTTCGCCGATTTCCTGCGGGGTTACATCGATGCCCGTCGGGCGCAGCCGGCGGACGACCTGCTGACCCACCTGATCGCGGCCGAGGAGGACGGCTCGCGGCTGTCCACGGACGAGCTGATCGCCACCTGCATCCTGCTGCTGAATGCCGGGCACGAGGCGACGGTGCACGCGATCGGCAACGGGGTGAAGGCGCTGCTCGAGCGGGACCTGCGGGTCGACGAGGCGGGCGCGGAGGCGGCCGCGGAAGAGATCCTGCGCTTCGACCCGCCGCTGCACCTGTTCACCCGCTGGGTCTACGAGGACGTGGAGGTGTTCGGTGCGCGCCTGGCGGCGGGGACGCAGGTGGGGCTGCTCCTGGCATCCGCGGGCCGCGACCCGGAATTCTGCACGGCGCCCGACAGGTTCGACCCGGCACGCGCGCCGGGACGGCACGCCGCGTTCGGCGGGGGCGTGCATTTCTGCGTGGGCGCGCCGCTCGCACGGCTCGAGCTGAAGGTGGCGCTGCCCATCCTCTTCGCCCGGCTGCCGCGGCTCAGGCTCGCGGAGGCGCCGCGCTACCGCGACAGCTACCATTTCCGCGGCCTCGAGGCGCTGCCGGTGCGCTGGGACTGACGCGCCTCAGAGCGGCAGGTCGGTCGTCGACTTGATCTCCTCCATCGACAGCAGCGCGGTGACGTTGTGCACCTTCACCTCGGAGATCAGCGCCTGGTAGAAGGCGTCGTAGGCGCGCGCGTTCTGCACGCGGACCTTGAGGATGTAGTCGATGTCGCCCGCGAGGCGGTGCGCCTCCTGAACCTCGGGGCGTTTCTGCAGCGCCTCGAGAAAGCGGCGCTGCCAGTCGGCCTCGTGCTCGGACGTGCGGATCAGCACGAAGAAGCACGCCTCGAAGCCCAGCGCCTCGGGGTCGAGCCGCACGGTCTGCGCGCCGATCACGCCGGCCTCGCGCAGCTTGCGGATGCGGTTCCACACGGGCGTCTTCGACGACCCCACCGCGCGGGCGATCTCGTCCAGCGACTGTCCCGCGTCGCGTTGCAGTTCCGAGAGGATTTTCCGATCCGTCGCGTCGATGCGGACCATCGTTCCGCCAGCCTCCATGCTCACGGACGATCGACCATCGCCCCTCCCCTCCTTAGAACGAATGTCCTTGTTTCGCCACTCCCCTAGCCAGAAACCGGGACAAAATTCTATATCTCCTGCAAGTGACGACGGCCTGGCGGAGGATGCCCCATGCAACATTTTCCGATCTTCGTGGCGCTCGCCGGGCGGCGCGTGGTGCTGTCCGGCGGCGGCGAGGCCGCGCTGGCCAAGCTGCGGCTCCTGCTCAAGACCGAGGCGCACCTGACGGTGTTCGCCGAGGACGCCGCGCCCGAGATCGCCGCGTGGGCGGAGGCCGGGCGCCTGCGGCTCGTGCGCCGCGCCATGGCGCCGGGCGACGCGCTCTGCGCGGTGCTCTTCTATGCCGCGGACGAGGATGCCGCCGAGGACGCGCGCACCTCGGCCATCGCGCGCGCCGACGGCGCGCTCGTCAACGTCGTCGACAACCTGGCGGACAGCCAGTTCATCACCCCCGCCATCGTCGACCGCGACCCGGTCACCGTCGCCATCGGCACCGAGGGCGCGGCCCCGGTCCTCGCCCGCGCGATCAAGGCCGATCTCGAGGCGCGGCTGCCGGCACGGCTGGGCCTCCTGGCCCGGGTGGGCAAGGCGTTCCGCCGCGCGGCCGAGGCGCTGCCCATGGGCCGGCGCCGGCGCGATTTCTGGGCCGACTACTATTTCGCCGAGGGTCCGCGCGCGGCCGACGCGGCCGAGGACGCCGATGCCGAGGCGGCCGCCCAGGCAGCGCTCGAGCGTCTCCTCGCCCGCCACCGGGCGGCCGAGGACGCACCGGGGCACGTGGCCTTCGTCGGCGCGGGACCGGGCGACCCGGAACTTCTGACCCTGAAGGCGCGCCGCGCGCTCGACACCGCGGACGTGGTGATCCACGACCGGCTGGTCGCGCCCGAGATCCTCGAGCTCGCCCGCCGCGAGGCGGTGATGATCGATGCCGGCAAGGAAGGGTTCGGCCCGTCCATGACGCAGGGCGAGATCGACGCGCTGATCGTGAAGCACGCGCAGGAGGGCGCGCAGGTGGTGCGCCTCAAGGGCGGCGACCCCACGGTGTTCGGACGGCTGGACGAGGAGATCGAGGCCTGCGACGCCGCGGGCGTGTCCTGGCATGTGGTGCCCGGCATCACCGCGGCCTCGGCCTCGGTCGCGGCCATCGGGCAGAGCCTGACGCGGCGCGGGCGCAACGCCTCGGTGCGGTTCCTGACCGGGCACGACATGAAGGGCTTCGCCGAGCAGGACTGGCGCGCGCTGGCCGCGCCAGGGGGCGTCGCCGCGATCTACATGGGCAAGCGCGCCGCGCGCTTCATCCAGGGGCGGCTCATCATGCACGGCGCCGACCGCGCGACGCCGGTGACGGTGGTCGAGAACGCGAGCCGGGCCGACCAGCGGGTGCTGGCGACCACGCTCGACGCGCTGCCCGGCGCGATCGCCGAGGCCGGCCTCGCCGGGCCCGCGCTGGTCCTCTACGGGCTCGCGCCGCGGGCGGCCGAGGCGGCCCTGGCCGCACCCCCTTCCCTTGCGCCGGACGCCGCGTCCGGCCGCGCGACACACGCAACGCAGGAGGCGCTCTGATGCCCCGTCCCTTCACCCCCAAGGTCGTCACCGCGAACGCGCTTCTCGAGGGTGACGTCGTCTACCTCGCCGAGGATGGCAGCTGGACGCGCCGGCTGTCCGAGGCCGAGCTTCTGACCGACGAGGCCGACGCGCAGATCCGCCTGATCGAGGCGGAGAAGCGCACGTCCGAGGTCGTGGGCGTCTACCTCGCCGACATGGCGCCCGGCGATGCGGGACCAGAGCCCGTGCATTTCCGCGAGGCGTTCCGCCGCACCGGGCCGTCGAACCGGTTCCACGGCAAGCAGGCCGACGCCTGAGACATCCCACAGAGCGATCAGGGCCGCGCGTCGCGCGCCGGGCCCGAGGAGAGAGCCATGTACCGCTATGACGAGTTCGACGCCGCCTTCGTGGCCGAGCGGAACCGCCAGTTCCGCGCCCAGGTGGAGCGCCGCATCGACGGATCGCTGACCGAGGAGGAGTTCCGGCCGCTCCGGCTGATGAACGGCCTCTACCTGCAGCTCCATGCCTACATGCTGCGGGTGGCGATCCCCTACGGCACGCTCGACAGCGCCAAGATGCGCCAGCTCGCCTATCTCGCCGAGCGCTGGGACAAGGGCTACGGCCACTTCACCACGCGGCAGAACATCCAGTACAACTGGCCCGAACTGCGCGACGTGCCGGACATGCTGGACGCGCTGGCCGAGGTCGGCATGCACGCGATCCAGACCTCGGGCAACACGATCCGCAACGTCACCGCGGACCATTTCGCCGGCGCCGCCGCCGACGAGATCGCGGATCCGCGCCCGGTGGCCGAGCTGATCCGGCAATGGTCGACCGACCACCCGGAATTCCAGTTCCTGCCGCGCAAGTTCAAGATCGCCGTGACCGGCGCGCCCAACGACCGCGCGGTGACGGCGGCGCACGACATCGGCCTGCGCATCGTCCGGAACGACGCGGGCGAGATCGGCTACGCGGTGCTGGTGGGCGGCGGCCTCGGCCGGACGCCGATGATCGGCAAGGTCATCAACGGCTTCGTGTCGCAGGCGGACCTGCTGCCCTATCTCGAGGCCATCGTGTCGGTGTGGAACCTGCTCGGCCGGCGCGACAACAAGTACAAGGCCCGCATCAAGATCACCGTGCACGAGCACGGGATCGACGCGATCCGCGAGATGGTCGAGGCGCGCTTTGCCGAAGTCCGGCCGCAGTTCTCGGGCGTCGACCTCGAGCTCCTGCGCGGGATCGAGGCGCAGTTCGCCGCGCCCGCGTTCCGCAACGCGCCGACCGACGCCTACGACGCCGCGCGCGATGCCGACCCGGTGTTCCGCGCCTGGGCCGACACGAACCTGAGCGCCCACCGCGCGCCGGGCTATGCCATCGTCGAGATCAGCCTCAAGGCGCACGGCGCGACGCCGGGCGACGCCACCGCCGAGCAGATGCGCGTGATGGCGGACCTGGCCGAACGGTTCGGCCACGACGAGCTGCGCATCAGCCACGAGCAGAACGTGGTGCTGCCGCACGTGCACAAGTCCGACCTGCCGGAGCTGCACGCCATCCTGCGCGCGCACGGCCTGGCCACCGCGAATATCGGGCTCGTGTCGGACATCATCGCCTGCCCGGGCATGGATTACTGCGCGCTCGCCACGGCGCGGTCGATCCCCATCGCGCAGGAGATCGCGACGCGCTTCGACGAGCTGAAGATCGAGCACGAGATCGGCGCGCTCAAGATCAAGATCTCGGGCTGCATCAACGCCTGCGGCCATCACCACGTGGGCCATATCGGCATCCTCGGGCTCGACCGCGCGGGCGTCGAGAACTACCAGATCACGCTTGGCGGCGATCACACGCAGGATGCGGCGCTCGGCGAGCGCACCGGCCCCGGCTTCTCGGCCGAGGAGATCGTGCCGGCGATCGAGACCATCGTGACCACCTACCTCTCCGAGCGCGAGGGCCCCGGCGAGACGTTCCTCGAGACCTATCGCCGGGTGGGCATGGGGCCGTTCAAGGCGGCGCTCTACCCCGCCAAGGGCACGTCGAAAGACGAGGCACGGGCAGATGCGGCTTGATCCGATCAGACCCGACCCCGATGCCGGGACCCCGACCCCGGGCCCGGACGGGGACCGGATGGCCGCGCTGCGCGACCGGGTGGCGAAGCTCAACGCGCGCTACCGGCATCACGGCGCGACGGACGTCCTGCGCGGGGCGCTGAACGACCCCGAGGCCGGGCGCATCGCCATGGTCTCGAGCTTCGGCGCGGAATCGGTGGCGCTGCTGCACCTCGTGGCGATGGTCGACCGCCGGACGCCGGTCCTGTTCATCGACACCCGCCTTCTCTTCGCCGAGACGCTGGTCTACCAGGCGGAGGTGGCCGAGCGGCTGGGCCTGCGCGACGTGCGCATCCTGCGCACCGACGAGGAGACGCTCAAGGCGCGCGATCCCTACGGCGCGCTGCGCTTCTCGGACCCGGACGCGTGCTGCGCGCTGCGCAAGACCGTGCCGCTCGAGACCGCGCTCGAGGGGTTCGACGGCTGGATCACGGGGCGCAAGCGTTACCAGTCCGGCCGCCGCGCCGCGCTCGACTTCTTCGAGCTCGAGGAGGCGACGGGCCGGATCAAGGTGAACCCGCTGGCGCACTGGGCGCCAGAGGACGTGCGCGCCTACATGGACGAGAACCGCCTGCCCCGGCATCCTCTGGTGGCGCAGGGCTACCCGTCGATCGGGTGCCAGCCCTGCACCACGAAGGTGGCCGAGGGCGAGGATCCGCGCGCGGGACGCTGGCGCGGGCAGGACAAGGACGAATGCGGCATCCACTTCATCGACGGACGCGCCGCGAGAACGGGAGAACGGGCATGAGCGTGATCGTGACCGACAGGGGCTTCGGCCCCGACGACTGGACGGACGGGTTCGAGGGCGCCGAGGCGCTGGACCTTGCCTCCGACGCCGACCTCGACGCGCCCGAGGTGGCGGACCGGCTCGGGTCGGTCCGCATGGTCCGGGTGGCCTTCCCCTCCTTCTCGGACGGGCGCGGCTTCACGCTGGCGCGGCTCCTGCGTCTGCGCGGCTATCGCGGGCGGCTTCGGGCGCAGGGCCACGTGATCGCCGACCAGTACGCCATGGCGCGGCGCGCGGGTTTCGACGAGGTCGAGATCGCCGACGATCTGGCCGAGCGGCAGCCCGAGGACCAGTGGATGGCCCGCGCCGACTGGCGCGCGCACGACTACCAGGCGCGCATCCGGGGCTGATCCGGGCCCGCGCGGCATCACGTCGCGCTTTCCTGAAACTTGTTTGTATGCTAACAAAATGGCGGCGCCCTTTCAGCGCCCGCGAGGATGTGACATGACAGAGCAGAGACCCGTGACAGACGCGCAGGCGAAACCCGTGAACAAACCGACCCTCCCCGACGCGCAGACCGTGACATCGGTGCGGCACTGGACCGACAGGCTGTTCTCGTTCCGGGTGTCGCGCCCGGCCTCGCTGCGGTTCCGCTCGGGCGAGTTCGTGATGATCGGCCTCATGGGCGATCCCGATCCCGCCACCGGCAAGCAGAAACCGCTGCTGCGCGCCTATTCCATCGCCTCGCCCTCCTGGGACGAGGAGCTCGAGTTCTACTCGATCAAGGTGCAGGACGGCCCGCTGACCTCGAAGCTGCAGCACATCCAGCCCGGCGACGAGATCATCCTGCGGCCGAAGCCGGTGGGCACGCTGGTGCACGACGCGCTGCTGCCGGGCAAGCGGCTCTGGCTCTTCGCCACCGGCACGGGCATCGCGCCCTTCGCGTCGCTGCTGCGCGATCCGCAGACCTACGAGGATTACGACGAGGTCATCCTGACCCACACCTGCCGCGAGGTGGGCGAGCTCGCCTACGGCGCCGAGCTGATCGAGACGATCCGCAACGACGAACTGCTGGCCGAGCTGATCGGGACCGAGAACCTCGCCAAGCTGCGCTATTACCCGACCACGACGCGCGAGCAGAGCCCGACCATGGGCCGCATCACCGATCTCATGCGCTCGGGCAAGGTGTTCGAGGACCTGGGCGTCGAGCCCATGAGCCCCGAGCGCGACCGCGCCATGGTCTGCGGCAACCTCGCCTTCAACCTCGAGATCAAGGAACTGCTCGAGGGCTACGGACTCGAAGAGGGCGCGAATTCCGCGCCGCGCCACTACGTGGTCGAGAAGGCCTTCCTCGACTGACCTCTTTTCGTCGTGGCGCGGGCCGCACGGGACCCGCGCCACGACCTCCGACGACCGGACACGAAAAAGGGCGCCAAGAGCGCCCTTCGTCTTTCCGGAAACGTGTGGTTCCGCGATGGTGGTTCGGCGGCGTTACTTCACCGGGCCGATCATCATGACCATCTGGCGGCCTTCCATCTTCGGCATGTTCTCGACCTTGCCGATTTCCTTCACGTCCTCCGCCACGCGTTCGAGCAGGTCGCGCCCGAGGTTCTGGTGCGCCATCTCGCGGCCGCGGAAGCGGAGCGTCACCTTCACCTTGTCGCCGTGTTCGAGGAACTTCACGACGTTCTTCATCTTCACTTCGTAGTCGTGCGTGTCGGTGTTCGGGCGGAACTTGACTTCCTTGACCTCGATCACCTTCTGCTTCTTGCGCGCCTCGGCCTCGCGTTTCTGCTGCTCGTACTTGAACTTGCCGAAGTCCATGATCTTGCAGACCGGTGGAGTGGCGTTCGGCGAGATCTCGACGAGGTCGAGTCCGGCAGCTTCGGCGAGTTCGAGGCCACGCGCGGGTGTCACCACCCCGACGTTCTCCCCGTCCGGGCCGATCAGACGGATTTCGGCCACGCGGATGCGGTCGTTGACGCGGGGGCCGGTGTCGCGCGTGGGCGGCGCGTTGTGAGGTCTGCGGGCTATGGCAAGGCTCCTGTGATCGTTGAGAGAGTCAGGGGCGCAAGGTAACTTCGCCACTCCCCGGTTTCAAGCGGCAAAACATGGCTCACGACCGCGCGGGGCGCGGTTGTCTGGCGCTCCCGGCACCCCATGTGCACGACCGAGAGGCGCGCGCCGGACGCGCGCCGTGACGGAACACGTGACGGAAGGAATGGTGCGGATGCGGAGTGCGGGTTGGATCGCGGCGGTCATCGTGGTGCTCATCGGGGCGTGGGCGCTGTTCCTGCGCCCGCAGGAGACGGACGAGGCGTTGCCGGCGCCTTCCGCCGAGGACACGGCGCCGGCGGAAGAGGCCGCGGACGACTTGGCGTCCGCCGGGGCCGAGGTCGAGGCGGAAACCGAGGCGGCCGTCGAGGATGCGGAGCTCGCGATCGAGGACGCGGCGGATGACGCGGTCGAGGCCGCCGAGGAGGCGCAGCGCGCGGCCGAGACCGCCGCGACCGGCGCCGCCGACACCCTGAGCGAGGCGGTGTCCTCGGCCGTGGACGCGGCCGGCGAGGCGGCAGAGGGCGCGGAGGAGACCGCGCGCGAGGCGACCCGCGCCGCGGCGGGCGAGGTCGACGCCACGGTGAGCGACGTGGCCCGCGCGGCCGGGGAAGCGGCCCGCGCCGC
>NZ_JAME01000037.1 GCF_000521865.1 Roseivivax isoporae LMG 25204 | reverse complement strand
GGTCGAAACCGGGGCCAGTTCACTGTCTGACAACGCGTTACGGAACCAGTCGGCATCGTAGCCGCGGTCGGTGAGAAGCCAGTCCCCTTGCGGAAATCCGCTCTGGAGCGCGAGCGCGCCCTTGTAGTCGCTGACTTGGCCGGCGGTCACGAAGAGGCGGACAGGCCGGCCCTCGGGGTCCGTGACGGCGTGCAGCTTGGTGTTCATCCCGCCTTTCGTTCGACCGATCAGGCGGCCACGCCCCCCTTTATGGATGGCCCGCCCCTTCCGCCGAAGCCTGTGTAGGCTGTCGGTGTTCAAAGGAGGAAGGAGCGAACCATGATCATAGTGATCCTCGGTATCGATCTGGGCAAGAACAGCTGTAGCCTGGTCGGACTGGATGAGAGCGGAACGGTCGTGCTGCATCGGCGGATGCGCCGGGACGGGGTGATCGCTCTCGCGTCGAAGCTGCCATCCTGCATCATGGCGATGGAGGCATGCTGCGGCGCGCATCACGTGGGACGAGCGCTGGCAGAATTCGGCCATGAGATCCGGCTGATGTCGCCGGAGTACGTGAGACCCTACGTGAAGGCACAGAAGAACGATGATCGCGATGCCGAGGCCATCGCCGAGGCGGCGACCCGACCGACGATGCGGTTCGTCGAGCTCAAGAGCGAGGAGCAGCTCGACGTTCAGACCCTGCACCGGGTACGGGACCGGCTCGTGTCAGAGCGCACGTCTTTGACCAACCAGATCCGGAGTCTTCTGCTCCAGCGTGGGCATATCGTGGCGCAGGGGCACGCCAAACTGCGCAGCAAGCTAATTGAGCTGCTTCATCCGGACGCGGAAGTACTGAGCCCGCGCATGGCCTTCCTGCTCGAGGACATGCGCGCGAGATGGGCGGAACTGGACCGGCGCATTGCTGCTTTCGATGCTGAGTTCGCCGCCATGGCGCGCACCGATGAAAGAGCCCGGCGCCTGACCGGCATTCCAGGGATAGACGCCCTGAACGCCACCGCGCTGGTGGCTGCCGTGGGCGACGCGGCCACGTTCTCGAAAGGCCGGGATCTCGCGGCCTGGCTTGGCCTTGTTCCGCGCCAGGCGACGACCGGCGGCAGGCCCAGGCTTCTCGGCATCACCAAGCGCGGGAGCCGGTATCTGCGAAAGATGCTGATCCAGGGCGCCCGCGCCGCCATGCCGCACGTCTCGCAACAAGACGGGACGGTGGCTGCGGGCGCTTCTGGCGCGAGCGCATCCCAACGTCGCCGTGGTCGCGCTGGCCGCGAAGATGGCGCGCATCGCCTGACTATGATCACCGTCCACTCTACCGTACTGACCGTCCTCGTCGACATCGACATTTCCAAGCAGCGAAATAGGGCGCTGATGGGGAGCCAAGACAAGAACGACCTGAAGGGTGCTCAGGTGCATCGCTGTCGCGATGGAAGTTTTATTTTTCGAACATTTACGAGTGGGGTGAATACCTACCAGTAGGATGAAGCATCCACGCGTTGATGTAGTTTTGGAATTTCGCTTGGGTGTGGGCGAATCCAGCCGAATCGAAATGCGTCCTTGTAGTTTGGATTGTTCTCCCACCGCGCTCCAAGAATTCCGAAAGCGAGCTGCATCTTTCCGCCAAAGTGGATTGCCTTGCGTCCCATGTCGCGTACAAAGCCAGCAAGAGGCATTCCGTACGAGCCTGCGCCTATTAGAGCGACATCGAAGTCTCGTTTTGCAATTTCAGATTTGGTGCGGACCAGTTCATCGGTCCAGGTTAGGTTACCTTCTTCTCCAGCAAAGGTCACTGGAGGTTTTAGAATCTCGAAGATCGTGTCATCAGGCCAAAGATTTTGCACGACGCTAATCTCGTTGCGTCTCTCTAGCTGCTTTGTGATACTTTTGACGAAAGGGTGTACGATAAGGACTTTTTTTCCACTGAGCTCTTGAGTCCATGGCCTTTCTTGGTGTCGGTGTGCCAAAAGTATGGGGCAAAAGCTATTTAGATGGCAAAGCGCCTTTGGGGCAACATAGCTAGCCAAATTCACCTGGAAGTCGTAGCTCCAAATCGCAAGTATATCTGTTTTCATTCCTGCAGCGAGAGTTTCCACTGCACAATTTCGAACCATTAGTCGGTTAGGGGGTACAATACCCGCGTTGATACGAGCTTGGCCAGCAAGGCCCTGATCGACATCTGGGCGGCGGCGTAATATGATTTCGCCGATTAGCTTTCCCTCTATTCCGCCGAAGCGAGCCAATAAGAATGGTTCGGCCCTTTGGAAAGCCGAAACGATGTCTTGGTTTACTTGCGCCGTCGTACGCATGCGCCTTTGCAAATTTGGGGGTAGCACAAGTGGTGGCTTTTGAGGCTTCTCTGAATCCGCCACGTTCTTTCTCCTTATTCTACCTACACGCAGAGGTTCCCTAGAGGGGAGGGTCTCCTCCGACGTTTTTCTTCGTCTGAACATATACTCGGCGAGTAGAGCTTGATGAAGTCGAAATCGGAGGGGCAAGCCAGCAGTGGTGAAGGATAGGATGAGTTCAGATGGCAGTCTGCATGCATGCGGAACATTTGCTCTTGACTAGCCCTTCCGGCGGCTTTTAGCCGTGCTCAGTTAACCGGTTAAATGCTTGTGCCAATAAAATTGGCCGAGCATCATCTTGGTTCCTGAACCCGGATGACAGCGCGTCGGGGTGTTGCTATGGCGCTCCAGTGATAACTGGAAAAGTCAGACTGACCGATGCAGATCGAACTGACCCCCCTGCCAGGCGTCGTCATCCTGACGCCCGCGCGTCATGGCGATGAGCGTGGCTTCTTCTCCGAGAGCTGGAACCGGCGGCGGATGGCGGAGGCGGGGCTCGACGTCGACTTCGTGCAGGACAACCACTCGCTCTCGGCCAGGGCCGGTACGGTGCGGGGGCTGCATTTCCAGGCGCCGCCGCATGCGCAGGCCAAGCTCGTGCGCTGCGGGCGGGGGCGGCTCCTCGACGTGGCGGTGGACATACGGCGCGGCAGCCCGACCTACGGGCAGTGGACCGGGGTCGAGCTCAGCTTCGAGAACGGCCGGCAGCTGCTGATCCCCGAGGGCTTCCTGCACGGCTTCGTCACCCGCGAGCCCGACACCGAGATCGTCTACAAGTGCTCGGACCACTACGCGCCCGACTGCGACGGCGCGGTGCTCTGGAGCGATCCGGACATCGGCATCGACTGGGGCCTCGGGGGCACCGAGCCGGTCCTGTCCGACAAGGACGCGCGCGCGCCGCGCCTCGCGGATTTCGACACGCCCTTCACCTGGGAGGGCGCCGCATGAAGCTCCTGGTCACGGGGGGCGCGGGCTTCATCGGCTCTGCGGTGGTGCGGCTCGCGGTGGCGCGCGGCCACCACGTGGTCAACCTCGACGCGCTGACCTATGCCGCCTGCCTCGACAACGTGGCGGAGGCGGCGGAGAGCCCGCGCTACGCCTTCGAACATGCCGACATCCGCGACCGCGCGGCGCTCGACCGCATCCTCGATGCGCATGCGCCCGATGCGGTCCTGCACCTCGCGGCCGAAAGCCACGTGGACCGCTCGATCGACGGGCCGGGCACCTTCGTCGAGACCAACGTGACCGGGACCTACACGCTGCTCGAGGCGGCGCGCGCCTACTGGACCAAGGCCGGACGGCCCGGGGATTTCCGCTTCCACCACGTCTCGACCGACGAGGTCTTCGGCTCGCTGCCGCACGATCCGGACGTGAAGTTCACCGAGGACACGCCCTACGACCCGCGCTCGCCCTATTCGGCGACCAAGGCCGCCTCGGACCACCTGGTGCGCGCCTGGCACGAGACCTACGGCCTGCCGGTGCTGCTGACCAACTGCTCGAACAATTACGGGCCCTACCATTTCCCCGAGAAGCTGATCCCGGTGACGATCCTGAACGCGCTCGCGGGCCGACCGCTGCCGGTCTACGGCGACGGCTCGAACGTGCGCGACTGGCTCTATGTCGAGGACCATGCCGACGCGCTCCTGCGCGTGCTCGAACAGGGCAGGGTGGGGCGGTCCTACAACATCGGCGGCGAGAACGAGCGCAGCAACCTCGAGCTCGTGCGCACGCTCTGCGGCATCCTCGACCGGCTCCGGCCGCGTCCCGAGAGCCCCTATGCCGACCTCGTCACCTTCGTCACCGACCGCCCCGGTCACGACGCGCGCTACGCCATCGATCCCACGCGCATTCGCGAGGAGCTCGGCTGGCGCCCCTCGGTGACCGTGGAGGAGGGGCTCGAGCGCACGGTGCGCTGGTATCTCGACAACGAGGCGTGGTGGCGCGCCCTGCAGGACCGCGACGGCGTCGGCCGGCGGCTCGGCACCGGGTGAGGCGGCGCTACCGAGGCGCCAAGTCGTAGCTCTCGTAGCCGAAGTGATCCATATCCGCGGCATGCAGATCTTCGATCCGGTCCCGCAGCGTGCGGCTCGAGAGGACCTTGCGCATTTCTGCCGGGGCGGCCGAGCGGTTGA
This sequence comes from Roseivivax isoporae LMG 25204, assembly GCF_000521865.1. GTDB lineage: Bacteria > Pseudomonadota > Alphaproteobacteria > Rhodobacterales > Rhodobacteraceae > Roseivivax > Roseivivax isoporae. The sequence continues at coordinate 35,676 of NZ_JAME01000037.1, read as the reverse complement.
CCCTCGGGGGCGCCCCGGGCCATGCCAGCGGCACGTCCAGCGCGTGCAGTGTTCGAGCCAGATCGCGGGCGAAGCTCTCGAGGTGGATGACGTGATCGGCAGGCCGGACACCCTCGTCAGTGTCGAGGTGATGCATGGCGGGTCGCCATTCCGGTCGCTGCAGCATGTCCTCGAAAAGAGCTTCATCCCAGATCGGCGGACGCATTTCCCAGGTATCCGCAGCACTCCGCGTCATCCATCGATGGGGGCTGAAGTAGGCCGAGACCAGACGCTCGAACGGGTGCCGGACCGAGATGATCACTCGGCAATCGTCCAGTCCCATGCCGAGCCGCCGGGTGTAGTCGGCGAGCGTGGCGTGCTTGCGGGGGGTGACCGGCCCCCGGACCTCGAAACGGTCCCGCCCGTCCTGATGGCCGGTGCAGACTTTCCTGTCGTCGCTGAGGTCCAGCAGCAGCGACTGGATGGTGTTCCCGCCAGTCTTAGGGACGTGCAGGTAGATGAAGCGATGGCTGCTGGACATCATGGCGCCGGATCCGGTCAAGGTGCCGGGTCGGTATACACGAGCGAAGCCGAGGAACCACCTTGCCTCGCCGGCACCAAGCCGCGTTGGAGGCGCACGGGGTCCAAAGTTGGGCGGCTCGAGCGGCTGCCCTCCGGTTGCAGATCGGGACGCGGCGGACTACGCCATGCGCGGCGCGCTGGCGATGGTCTTCGCGGGCCCTTGAGGGGAGACGGACATGACGATCCTGGTCTTCGGCCGGACCGGACAGGTGGCCACCGAACTGGCGCGGCAGGCGGGCGGGGACGCGGTGTTCCTCGGGCGCGAGGCGGCGGATCTCTCCGACCCCGCCGCCTGCGCCGCGGCGATCGCGGCGCATGGGCCCCGGGCGGTGATCAACGCCGCCGCCTGGACCGGGGTCGACGCGGCGGAGGAGGCTGAGGCCGAGGCGCACGTGGTCAATGCCGAGGCGCCGGGCGCCATGGCCCGCGCGGCGGCGGCGGCCGGCATCCCCTTCGTGCACATCTCGACCGACTACGTTTTCGACGGCGCGGGCAGCACGCCCTTTGCCCCGGACGCGCCCACGGCGCCGCTCGGCGCCTATGGCCGCACCAAGCTCGCGGGCGAGGCGGCGGTGCGCGCGGCGGGCGGCCCCCATGTCATCCTGCGCACCTCCTGGGTGGTCTCGGCGCACAGGCGGAACTTCGTGAAGACCATGCTGCGTCTCGGGGCCGAGCGCGACCGGCTCACCATCGTCGCCGACCAGGTGGGGGGCCCGACGCCCGCCGCCGACATCGCGCATGCCTGCCGCGGGATCGCCCGCGCGCTCGCCGACGATCCCGGGCTTTCCGGGACCTACCACTTCGCCGGGGGTCCGGATGTCAGCTGGGCCGATTTCGCGCGCGAGATCTTCCGCCAGGCGGGCCTCGCGCCCGAGGTCGTCGACATCGCCACCTCGGACTATCCCACCCCGGCCGCGCGGCCGGCCAATTCGCGTCTCGACACCGGCGCGACCGAGGCCGCCTTCGGCGTCGCGCGGCCGGACTGGCGCCGCGGCCTCGCCGACATCCTCAAGGAACTCGGAGCATCCCGCACATGAGCGATCGCAAGGGCATCATCCTCGCCGGGGGCTCGGGCACCCGGCTCTACCCGGTCACGCTCGGCGTCTCGAAGCAGCTTTTGCCGGTCTACGACAAGCCGATGATCTACTACCCGGTCTCGGTGCTGATGCATGCGGGCATCCGCGAGATCGCCATCATCACCACGCCCGAGGACCAGGACCAGTTCCGCCGGGTCCTGGGCGACGGCAGCCAGTGGGGCCTCGCCTTCACCTACATCGTGCAGCCGCGCCCCGAGGGGCTGGCGCAGGCCTACCTCCTGGCCGAGGACTTCCTCGCGGGTCGGCCGTCGGCGATGGTGCTCGGCGACAACATCTTCTTCGGCCACGGCCTGCCGGAGCTCCTGGCCGGCGCGGATGCGCAAGGCTCCGGCGGCACCGTCTTCGGCTACCGCGTGGCCGATCCCGAACGCTACGGCGTCGTCGACTTCGACGACGCTGGGCGGGTGCGCCAGATCGTCGAGAAACCCGCGGTGCCGCCCTCGTCCTACGCGGTCACCGGGCTCTACTTCCTCGACGGCACCGCGCCCGAGCGCGCGCGCAAGGTCACGCCCTCGGCGCGCGGCGAACTCGAGATCACCACGCTCCTCGAGATGTACCTGGCCGACGGACAGCTCACCGTGCAGCAGATGGGCCGCGGCTATGCCTGGCTCGACACCGGCACCCACGGAAGCCTCCTCGACGCGGGGAATTTCGTGCGCACGCTGGAGAAGCGCCAGGGCCTGCAGACCGGCAGCCCCGACGAGATCGCCTATGCCCTCGGCTGGATCGACCGCACGGCGCTGGCCGAGCGCGCGAAACTCTTCGCCAAGAACGATTACGGCGCGTATCTCGCCAACCTCGCGGCACACGAGCCGCCGGCGCGCTGAGCCGCGCCGCCCGGAAAGCGGGCGGTTCCTGAAACTCGGGTCGGGGCGCGTCCGTGGCTCCTGTTGTCCCGAAGACAGGAGAAACCGGACTTATGGCACATCTCGACCCGACTTATGCATCCTTCGAGGCCTTTCTCGGCCGCGACGACGTCGACGGGTTCTGGGCGGTGGATCTCGCCGCGCTGAACTCCTCGGGGGTCACCGGTGACGCGATCCTCTCGCTGAACACCGAGGCCGACGGCTCCCGCTACCTGAACGTGTCGATCCTGGCCGAGGGCCTGACGCCGGGCGAGACCCATGTCCAGCACATCCATGGCCGCTTCGACGATGACGGCAACCCGATCGATTCCGTCACCCCGGGCCTTGCGCAGGATGCCGACGGCGACGGCATCGTCGAGGTGATCGAGGGCGTCGCGTCCTACGGCGACGTGCTCCTCAGCCTCGTGACGCCCGAGGGGGGCAACCATCCCATGGCCGACATGAACGGCCAGCTGAGCTTCCTGCAATCCTACGAGCTCGGGAACGATGCGAACTTCGGCAGCCCCGTGACCGGCGCGGAGTACACCGCCGAGGACATTCTGCCGCTGACCTTCCGCGAGATCGTGCTGCACGGGCTCGACGTGCCGGGCAATATCGGCGGCGGTGACGGCGAGGTCGACGGCACGCAGGACGGGTACGTGCCGATCCTGCCCGCGGCGGCCGGAGAGATCGAGGCCATCGATCTCGACGAGGCGCTCGACCGGCTCGAGGACCAGCGCGCGGAGGCAAGCGACAGCTTCGTCTTCGGCGCGGAGGACGACGTCTTCGACGCGGGCGCGGGCAACGACACCGTTTCCGGGGGGGGCGGCAACGACACGCTCTCGGGCGGCGGCGAAGGTGACGTGCTCATGGGCATGAACGGCGACGACATGCTCTCGGGCGATGCCGGCAACGACGTCGTCATCGGCGGCGCGGGCGACGACATGATCTTCGGCGGCACCGGCGCGGACCGCCTCATCGGCCAGTCGGGCAATGACACGCTGACCGGCAACGCGCTGTCGGACACGCTCCTGGGCGGTGACGGCGACGACGTGCTGAACGGCGGCTACGGCTTCGACGAGGCCATGGGCGGGGCCGGCGCCGACCAGTTCTTCCACCTGGGCGCCGAAGGGCACGGCTCCGACTTCATCGGCGACTATGCCGGGGACGAGGGCGATCTCCTGGTCTATGGCGGGGTCGCCAATGCCGGGGACTTCCGCCTGACCTACGCCGATTCCGGTTCGGGCGATGCGGGCGTCGAGGAGGCCTTCATCACCCACATGCCTTCGGGCCAGGTGCTCTGGGCGCTGGTCGACGGCGCCGCGCAGGACGAGATCAACCTGCAGATCGCGGGCCAGGCCGGCATCATCGAACTCACCGCGATGGGCTGAGCGGAGCCGCGCTCCCGGTTCCCGCCCGTCCCTCCCGGACCGGGAGGGCGGGACAGGGATCGGGGGCGCAGTCGGCGAGGTCGTCCGCGGTCCCGAAGGGGGCCGCGGTGCGGAAGGCCTCGGCGAAGCGGGCCGCGCCCGCGCGGGTGAGGTGCGTCGGGTCGAGGAGCAGGAGCGCGTCGCCGGCCACCGCGCCGCAGCCGGGCCTGTCCGCGCAGAAATAGACCTCGGTCGGCAGCACCGCGAGCCTGCCCAGATCGGCGCGCGCGGCCGCGTCGGCGAAGGCCGTGCCCTCCGCAGTCTCGGGATGCAGCGCGGCGACCGCCGGCAGCCCGCCCAGGAGGAAGCCCTCCTTGAGGCCGGGAAACTCCGGCATCGGCGAGAACAGGTAGACCTCGTCAAAGGCCTCGGTCCAGAAATCGGCGAGCCGCGACAGGTAGGCGGGCGCGAGCTCGTTCGTCTCGAAGCGGTTGGCGAGGACCACGCGCTCGGCGCCGGCGGCGCGGGCGGTCTCGACGAAGGCCGCGAGCAGGGTGTCGCAATAGGACGGCCCGCCGCTCTCCGGCAGGAGCGGGCAGCCCGCCCCGGTCATCTGCAGCGGCGCCATGCCGGCGAGGCGCAGCACCGCGGCCTTGTCGGCGGCGTGGCTGTCGCCGTAGAGCGCGAGCACCGGGCCCGGCCCCTCCGGCCCGCAGGTCCAGGCGCCGAGGAAGTCGTCGAGCCGGGCGCGCTCCCCCATCCGGTTGTAGTGGCAGGTGCCCTGGCCGATCGCCTCGAAGCGCTCGGCCTCGGCGGCGGCAAGCACCGCCTCGCGCTCGAAGAAGGCGGGCGGCATGCGGCCGGAGAAGCCGTCGGCGGCGATGCCGATGGCGCCCAAGCCGATGGCCGCGGCCATGCCCGCGCCGCTGAAGGCGAAGATCTGCCCCCGCCGCGGCAGCAGCGAAAGCTTGCCCCGGCGGAACGGCTGCTCGACGAAACGCCAGCTCAGATAGCCGAGGAGCAGCGACGCCGCGGCGAGCGCCAGCATCAGCCCGAGCGGCGGCTCGCCCGGGCTGCGCAGCCGGGCGAAGGCCAGGAGCGGCTGGTGCCAGAGGTAGACGCTGTAGCTGATGAGCCCGATCCCCACGACGGGTCCGACCGACAGGAGCCGCGCCACGCGGGTGCCGCTCCGCGCGAACAGCAGCACGAGCGCCGTGCCGAGGACCGGGGGCAGGGCGTAGAGGCCGGGAAACGGCGTGGTGGCGTCGTAGAGGAAGATCGGCAGCACGATCATCGCCATCCCGAGCCCGGCCAGCGCGTCGCTGCCCCGCCGCCGCTCGGGGCGGTCGTGGAAGGCGCAGAGCGAGCCCACGAGCAGCTCCCAGGCGCGGGTCGGGGTCAGGTAGAACACCGCCTCGGAGCTGATGGCGTCGTTGCGCTGCGCCCAGAGGTTCAGCCCGAGGCTCGCCGCGGCGAGCGCCGCCACCACCCACATCAGCCGCTCGCGCCGCCAGCGCCAGAGCGCCCAGAGCAGGAGCGGGAAGATCAGGTAGTACTGTTCCTCGACCGCGAGGCTCCAGGTGTGCAGGAGCGGCTTCTCCTCGGCGGCGGGGGCGAAGTAGCCGCTTTCGCGCCAGAACAGCACGTTCGAGAAGAACAGCGCCACGGCGATCAGGCTGCGGGCGAATTCCTCGAAGATCGACGGCAGCATCCACGCCCAGGCGAAGGGCAGGCAGATCAGCAGCACCACGAAGAGCGCGGGCAGGATGCGCCGGGCGCGGCGCTCGTAGAAGGTCAGGATGCTGAAGCGCCCGGCCTCGAGGTCGCCGAGCAGGATCGTGGTGATCAGGAAGCCGCTGATCACGAAGAAGACGTCGACGCCGACGAAGCCGCCGGAAAAGAGCCCGAGCCCGGCATGGAAGAGCACGACCGGCACGACCGCGACCGTCCGCAGGCCGTCAATCTCGCTGCGATACTTCATCCGAGGTCCGCTTCCCGTCTGGTGGCGCGCCTGCGCCGCACCTTCCCCGAAACCGGCCGCGAGGCAAGGGGCCGCGCGCGCCCCTTTTGTCCGGCAACCGCCGCCATCAGGGCAGGCCGAGCGCGCGCCGCGCCGCCGCGGCGTCGAGCCCCTCGATCAGCAGGCTCTGGTCCGGCGCCAGGTGCACGAGCGCGCCGCCAGGGCCCGGCTCGACCCGCGGCGGACCCTCGAGCCGCAGCACGGGCGCGGGCGCGAGCGTCACGCCGTCGCGGAAGCCGCGCAGCCGGTCGTGGCCGTCGCCCGGCCCGATCCGGATCGTCACGGTCTCGGCGCGGTCGGTCACCACGAGCAGGTCGTCGCCCGGCCCCCCCGCAAGCGTCACGCCGCGGCCCTCGGCCTCGAGCCGGTCGTCGCCGGGGCCGCCCTGCAGCACCGCGCCCGCGCCGCGCACGACGCCGTGCCGGATCCCCTCGGGCAGCGTGTAGGGGATCCAGGAGATCACCGTGTCGAGCCCGGTGCCGGCGGGGGTCTCGATGGCGCTCGCCGTGTGCGCGATCATGAAGCGGTCGGGGCCCTCGGTGCCGACCATGCGCACCGGCCGGCCCTTGTCGTTGAGCCAGGCGGCGGGCGGCGTGCCGGTCAGCACGCCGTCGCCGTCCTCGTCGAGCGTCGGGCGGGAGGGCAGGTCGGCGCGGCTCGCCCAGATGTCGGGCCCGACCGACCAGCGCACGCGGAACTGCCCGGCGTGGAAATCGGCCACCTGCGCGTCGCGGAAGACGACCGTGTGCGGCCAGTCGGGATCGGCGCCGGCAGAGAGCCACACGTCGTCCCCGACCTGGGTCAGCCGGCGCAGCGCGTCGGCTTCGTCCGCGAAGGGATAGCCCTCGAGCTCGACCACGTCGTCCGCGTCGAAGCCCTCGAGGATCTTCTGCGCGCGCCCGCGCGAGAGCCGGATCTCGTCGGCGCCGCCGCCCGTCCGCACGATGTCGAAACCCGCCCCCGGCACGATCACGTCGTCGCCCGGCGTGCCGAGGATCACGCTGTCGCGCGCGTCGAAGGGATCGTCGCCCGCGCCCATGTCGAGGGTCAGGCCGGGCCTGAGCGCGCGCACGGTGATGCGGCGGATCAGGAAGTCGTTCTCGGGTGTCAGCACCCGGTCGAGCGCCGCGGGGCGCGGGCGGAAGATGCCGCCGCGGGCGGTGAACTGGTCGTTCGCGATCACGAACATCGGGTCGTGCACGTCCTCGGGGGTGGGCGTGCGGTAGATCTCGCGCAGGTTGTCGCGGTCGGGCCCGAAGTAGAAAATCACGTGCTCGGGCGTCCAGAGCGCCGCGTAGACGTGGAAATCGGCGTAGATGTCCGCGCCGAGGGCGGCCGCGTCCACGAGGTGGTGGAAATTGCGGATCTCGCGGGAGCCGCGCATCTTCACCTTGGGCTCGCGCCCCTCCTCGGTGGTGGCGAAGGGATTGTCGATGTCGGTGGCATGGGTCGGCTCGCCCTCCGCGTCGAGCGCGTCGAAGAACACCGCGGTGTTGAAGGTGCCGTCCTTGGGCGTGGGCAGGTCGAGCCCGTCGCCATAGGCCTCGACCACGTCGATCTCGGGCGGCCAGCCGGGCCCGGCGAGGGTCAGCCAGAACGCGGGCCAGCGCCCGCGCCCGCGCGGCATCCGCGCCTCGATCTCGAAATAGCCGTAGACCTGCGACCAGGTCTCGGCGGTGGTGATGCGCGCGGTGCCGTAGCGGATCCGGTCCGCCCGATCGCCCTGGCCCGTGCGCGCCATGTAGGCGCGGAGCTCGGGCAGCACCGCCTCGGGCAGGCGCAGGCTGCGCAGCGACAGCCCCTCGGGCGTCACCGCGAGGAAGTCGGGCAGGAGCGCGTCGGCCTCGGGGCCGAGGATGCCCCGGTCGAGGAACACCGCCTCGCTCGCATTGGTCATGAGCCGCCCGGTGCGCCCGCCCGTGGACCAGAGCCCGGTGACCCCGTCATAGCGCCGGAGCGGGCCCTCGAAGCTCTCCTCGAGGATCGGGACCGTGCCCGCGAGGTCGGGTCCCGCGGACCCGGACGCGGCCGGGACGGGGCCTGCGGCGAGCGCCGAGGCGAGCGCGAGGAACGGCAGGAACACGGAAAGCCGCATGAGGGACCTTTCTGGAGAGGGGCGATTCGGCTGCGGGGCCCGCGCAACCGACGGTAGAGGCGTGGCGGGAGCGCTGCAAATGGCGGCGGCGGAGCGTCGCGCGAACTTTATCGCGTGCTGCCCGCGCATGCGGCACGCCGCGGCACGGATTTACGTTTTGGCAATCCCGCGGGCATCTTGTATCCGGGGCGTGGCGCGGGGCCCTGGGGCCCGCGCGCGGGAACGGCCCGTCCGGACCCGTCCTCGGATCAACCGCCCGGAACGCCCGCCCGTGCCGATGCCCGCCCTTCCGCGCCCCTCGCAGCGCCCGACGCCCCGGCCCCCCGGGTCTGCGGGACGCCGCTCCGCATGAACCGCATCCACGCCATCCAGTACCTGCGCGCGCTTGCGGCGCTGGCCGTGGTGGCGCTGCACACCGGCAAGCGCGCGGCCGAGAGCCTGCCCGAGGGCGCGGTCCTGTGGCTGCCGCTCGGCAATGCCGGGGTCGACCTGTTCTTCGTCATCAGCGGCTTCATCATGTGGAGCATCGGCCACTACACCCAGCCGGCGCCGGGGCCGTTCCTGCTGCGGCGGGCCTTCCGCGTGGCGCCGCCCTACTGGATCGCGACGCTGGCCTGGCTCGGCCTCGTGACCGCGGCGGGCTACGACTGGATCACCGTCACGGCGGGCCACGTGGCCGCCTCACTGGCCTTCGTGCCGCATTACTCGCCGACCTTCGGGGACCAGGTCTGGCCGGTGCTCGTGCCGGGCTGGACACTCAACTACGAGATGTTCTTCTACCTCGCCTTCGCCGCCTGCCTGTTCGTGCCGGCGCGCCACAGGCTCATGGCGCTCGTGGGCCTCCTCGGGACGCTCGTGGTCCTCGGCGCGCTCCTGGCGCCGCGGGCCGCGATCGCCGCGACCTACACGAGCCCGCTCCTTCTCGAGTTCCTGGGCGGCTGCCTCGTCGCGGCGCTCTGGCTGCGCGCGCCGGGGGGGATCGCGCGCAACGCCGCCGTCCTCGCGGCGGGGATCGCGGTGCTCCTGCTCTTCGGCCGCGGCGTCGACCCGGACGACCACGCGCAGCGCACGCTCGTCTGGGGCACGGCGGGGGTGCTGATCGTGTCGGGCACGCTCGGGCTCGGGACGCTTATCCCGCGGCTGCCCCGGCTCGAGCGGCTGGGCGACGCGAGCTACGCCATCTACCTCTTCCACCTGCTGCTGGTGGTGCCGGCGGCGGAGGTCTGGCAGCGGCTGCCGCAGCTGCATTCGGCCCCGGGCGCGGCGCTCTTCGTGGTCCTGACCATGGCGCTGGTGATCTGGATGGGGCTCGCAATCTTCCACTACGTGGAGCGGCCGCTGCAGCGCCGCCTGAACGGGCTCGTGCTCGGGCGGCAGGGCGCGCCCGCCGCCGCCGCCCCGCGCGAGGCGCGCTGACCATGACCGCCTTCGCCGCCGTCCCCGAGGACCGCGCCCGGATCGACCTCTGGACGCTCGTCGACGCGGGCCTCCTCTACGTGGTGATCGCGGTCAGCTCGGACATGCTGGTGCAGCTCGGGCCGGTGCAGTCCCTGGTCTGGCTCATGTGCTACGGGCTGGCGCTTTTGCGGATGGTGCTGACCTGGCCCTATTTCCTGGCGGTGGTAGGCCGCAACCGGCTGGTCCTGGCCTATCCGCTGGCCTGCCTCGCCTCGGTCCTGTGGTCCTACGACCGGGGCGAGACGGTGGTCTCGGGCCTGCAGCTCGGCATGACCATGGCGATCGGCACCTATCTCGGCTGGCGCTACTCGCTGAACGCGCTGCTCAAGGTCCTGGCGGTGGTCCTGTCGGGGGCGGTCATCCTGTCGATGCTGCACTGGGCGACCGGGGCGTTCCCCTGGCCGGTCTACACCCGGGCCGGGGGGCTCGCGGGCCTCTTCTCGCACAAGAACATGCTGGGGCTGCGGGCGACCTTCGCCATCGTCGCGATCATGGCGATCTGGCTCATGCGCCCGGCCGAGGCGGGGCGGCTCGTCCGGTTCCTGCTCGTGCCGGCGATGGCGGCGTCGGTCGTGGTGCTGGCCTTGTCGCAGGCGATGACGGCGGTGCTGCTGACGCCGGTCCTGGCGGGGCTCCTGTTCCTGTTGTGCGTCCGCCGGGTGCCGCCGGTCGCCGCGCTCGCGGCGCTCGGCGGCGGCGTGATCGCGCTGGCGGTGGGCCCGGTCCTGCTCGCCATCCTCGGCATCGACCCTGTCGAGGCGGTGCTCGACGCGGTGGGCAAGTCCGCGACGCTGACCGGGCGCACCTATCTCTGGGAGATCGCCGGAGAGGTCAGCGCGGGGCATCCCTTCCTCGGCGTGGGCTACGGCGCCTTCTGGGAATCCGGCGCCTTCCTGAACGAGCGCATCGCCACCCAGCACGCGGGCGCCACCACCAGCCGGTCCTTCCACAACTTCGTGCTCGAGATCCTCGTGGCGGCGGGCTGGCCCGCGCTCCTCGCCATGATGGCGCTGATCCTCGCGACCGCGCGGCGCCTCCTGCGGCTGCACGCCGCCTCCGGCTCGGCCGGGGCGGCGGGCGCGCTCGTGCTGCTCGTGGGCTGCGTGGTGGCCTCGCTCGTCGGCACCTCGCTCTATCGCGGGCACGAGCTGATGATCGTGCTGCTCACCGCCTTCTTCGTGAGCAGCGACGAGGACCTGCGCGCCCTCGCCTGAGCCCGGCGCCGCAACGTCACGGCGGAAATCCTCAAAAGTTGCATTGCATGTCATCTTTTCCCGTCATGCGGTAGTGGGGCGCGGGGACCGCCGGTCCCCGGCAGCAGGACGGAACGGGAGCAGGCATGACCACCATCACGGGCACCGACGGGCGCGACGCGCTCAGGACCGGCGCGGACGGCGACCGGATCGAGGCGGGTGCGGGCGGCGACTACATCTTCAACCGCCATGCGGGCACCGTGCTCGAGGGCGGCGCCGGCGACGACCAGTACCGGCTCTACGATCCCGACGCGACCGTCGTCGAGACCGCCGACGGCGGCCACGACACGATCTGGGCCTGGCGGTCCCTGACCCTGCCCGAGCACGTGGAGGACGCGGTCTTCAAGGGCGTGCGCTTCTGGCATTCGGTCGAGGGCAACGGGCTCGACAACCGGATCAGCGCGGGTGACGGGCGGCAGGCGCTCGCCGGGCGGGGCGGCGACGACACGCTGACCGGCGGGGGCGGGCGCGACACCTTCCACGTGGAGCCGGGCGAGGGCCACGACCGCATCACCGACTTCACCCCGGGCACCGACATCCTCGCGCTCTGGCTGCCGGGCTTCGAGAGCGCCGCGGCGATCCTCGACGCCGCCGAGGACACCGGCGCGGGCACGCTCCTGCGGTTCGGCGAGGCGCAGTCGGTGCTGCTCGAGGGCGTGGCGACGGCGGACCTCACCGCCGCCGATTTCGGGCTCGGGCCCTCGCCGCTCGACCTGCTCGACGGCCGCGTGCCGACCTTCGCGGACGAGTTCGACGACGCCGGCACGCTCGCCGGCGGGCCTTGGCAGTCCGCGCCCCCGAACGGGCACCCGGTGACCGCCGGCCTGGCCCGCGGCGCGCGCGAGCATACCTACCTTTCCGCGGAAACAGGGTCGCATTCGCCCTTCTCGGTCGAGGACGGGATCCTGTCGATCACCGCCCGGCGCACGCCCGAGGACCTGCAGGACGAGGTCGCCACCGACTGGGTGTCGGGAAGCCTCGTGACCCACGGCACCTTCTCGCAGCTCTACGGCTATTTCGAGGTGCGCGCGCGGATCCCCGAGGGGCAGGGCTTCTGGCCGGCCTTCTGGCTGACCCGCGACGATTTCCACTGGCCCCCTGAGATCGACATCCTCGAGGCCCTGGGCGACCAGTCGACCCGCTACCGCGCCGCGGTGCATTCCGAGATCTGGGGCACCAAGGTCACCGCGGCCGAGCAGTGGATCGTGCCCGACACCGCCGCGGACTTCCACGATTACGGCGTGCTCTGGACGCCCAGCGAGCTGGTCTTCAGCTTCGACGGGCGCGAGATGTTCCGCGTGCCGACGCCGCCCGACATGCACGAGCCCATGGCGCTGACGCTGAACCTCGCGGTGGGCGGCTGGACCGGCGGGCCGGGTGCCGGGACGCCCGACGCGGGCGCGTTCGAGATCGACCACGTGCGGGTCTACGACATCCCCGGCATCGAGGAGATGCCCCGCTCGGAGGATCTCGGGCCCTATGCCGATCTCGAGACGGGACGGCTGACCACCGGCGCGCAGAAGGAGATCGACCTCTACGGCCCGGCCGTGCGCCGGGTGTCGGTGGAAGGCACGCCCGGCCTCGCCCTCGCGGCGGGAGAGGACGCGACGCTCGTGGGCGACGGGGCCGCGAACCTGCTCGCCGGCAACGCGCTCGGCACCACCTTCAACGGCGGCGCGGGCGACGACACGCTCCGGGGCGAAGGCGGCAACGACATGCTGATCGGCGGCGACGGCGACGACCGGATCGAGGGCGGCCCGGGCGTCGACCGGATGGTCGGCGGGGCAGGCGACGACACCTACGTGCTGCGCACCGGCGACGGGGCGAATGCGGGCGGGGTCGACCTCGTCTGGGAACGCGCGGGCGAGGGGACCGACACGCTGTTCCTTGCGGACGCGCGGCCCGAGGACGTGCGCAGCCACGTGGACTGGGCGCGCTGGCATGTCAGCATCGACACGGGGACCGGGACCGAGCGGGTGATGCTGAAGGCGACGCCGGGCATCGGCGGACACGACGTGGGCACCCATGTCGAACGCGTGGTCTTCGCCGACGGCACGGTCTGGGACATGACCGGGGGCCTCTTCCTCTTCGACGACGACGGCGCGCACACGAGTTCGGGCAGCGTCCATGCCGACACGATCCTCGGCGCGGGCGGCGACGACACCCTGATCGGGATGGACGGCGACGACCTGATCGAGGGCGGCGCGGGCATCGACGTGCTCTACGGCTGGAACGGGGACGACATCCTGCGGGAAACCGGCTCCGAGGGCGGCAACAGGCTCCACGGCGAGGCCGGCGCGGACACGCTGGAGGCCGGGGACGGGGGCGACCACCTCGACGGGGGTGCGGGCGACGACGTGCTCCGGGGCGGGGCGGGCAACGACACGCTCGTGGGCGGCACGGGCCGCGACCGCGTGCAGGCGGGGCCGGGCGCCGACAGCCTCGACGGCGGGGCGGGGGCCGACCGCCTCCTGGGCCAGGACGGCGGCGACACGCTCGACGGCGGGCCCGGCCACGACATGCTGGCGGGCGCGGACGGGGCCGACCGCCTGTCGGGCGGGGTGGGCAGCGACGCGCTCTGGGGCGGGGCGGGGGCGGACACGCTCGACGGCGGGCCCGGGCGCGACCGGCTGACCGGCGGGGCCGGCGACGATGTCTTCGCCTTCCGCCTCGGCGAGATGGACGGCGACCGGATCGCGGATCTCGAGGCCGAGGACCGGATCGAGGTGGCGATCGCCTCCGGGCAGGGGCCGGTCTCGGTGGTCCGGGAGGGGGACGCGCTCGTCTTCCTCGACGCGGACGGGGACGTGGCGGCGCGCCTCCTGACCGAGGCGGGCCTGCCCGAGGATGTGACCCTGATCCCGCTCTGAACGCGCCTCAGTCCTCGTCGGCGTACCAGAGGCCGGCGCCCAGATCCTGCCCGGCCGCGCGGCGCGCGGGCGGGATCACCAGCGGAAAGAGCAGCCGGCGCGGCCCGAAGCCCACCCGCGCGGTGCGCATGTCGGACCAGACCGACCACGCGCCGTAGAGCGCGTCGATCCGCCGGGGCAGGCCCGCGATCCCGGTCCGCGCGAGGTGCCGCATCAGCACGTGCATCTGCGCCTCGCGCAGCGCGTAGCGGCGGTGCCGCCGCCAGAGCGCCCGCACCCCCGCCAGCGAGGTGAGCGGGAACGAGCGGTAGTCGAACCGCGCCCCCGGCACCGGGCGGATCCGCGCGAGCTCCGGCGCGGCCTGCGGGTCGAGGTCGCGCAGCAGCATGTTGCGCAGGAAGGTGTCGTCGCCGATCAGCCCGACCGGCATCCAGAACCGCCCGCGCATGCGCGCCACCACCGATCCGCGCAGCGCGTAGAAGTTGCCGGGCAGGCCGTGGTTCTCGAGCACCCGTGCCGCCCAGTCCTCGGCCCGCCGGCCGCCGCGGGGCAGCGCCGAGGCGGCGAGCGCCTCGGGATGGGCGTCGAGCGCGGCCCGCAGGAGCGCGATCGACCCGTGCGAGACCTGCACGTCGCCGTCGATGAAGACATGCGCCTCGGCCTCCTCGGGGGCGAGGTGCTGCACGTAGACGTCCCAGGCATTGGCCTTGTCGCCGAAGGCGATCTCGACGCCCCGGACCCGCGGATCCTCCGCGGCGACGGCCTCCACCCGTTCCATCGTGCGGTCGGTGGTGCCGTTCACCAGCACCGTGACCCGGTCGCGGGGCCCGATCCCGGCCGCGGCGACGGCGGCGAGCGCCGCGCCGATATGCGCCTCCTCGTTGTGGGCGAAGATCGCGACGGACAGCATCAGGAGGCCTTCTGCCCGCTGCCCGCGTGCCGGCCGATGCGCGGCCCGAAGACCCGCCGGTGGCGGTCGAAGAGCCAGCGCTGCGCGCGCACGACCGGCGGCAGCGTCGCGGCCCGGCCGCGCCAGGTCTCGAGCGTCGGGCGGACCGGATCGGTCGGGTAGCCGAGCCGCGCGAGCGTGTCGTTCATGATCGGCCCCACCCGCGCGAGGTCCTCGGGCGAGAGCTCGTGTCGCCAGGCCTCGGCCCGGCTCGCGTCGACGGGGGTCGTGACCTTGCCCTTCCAGCTCGTCTCGGTGGGCTTGATGACCGTGGTGCCGCGCGCGGTCTCGGCCATGCCCGGGGCGGGCTCGACGCCGAGATGCGCGCAGAGCCGCGCGAGCTCGGTCCCGGGATCGGCGATGAGCGCCTCGTAGCGCACCGTCATGAGCCGCGGGCCGGCGGCGGGGGCGAGCGCGGCGCCGAGCGCCATGTTGCGCACCCATTGCCGCGCGAGCCGGGGCGCGTCGGAACTGGCCCAGGCGACCTTCTGCAGCGAGCGGATGCAGGCGCGTCCGTCGCGGACGATCCAGACGATCCGGCAGTCCGGGAACCAGGCCGACAGCTCGTCCATGTGGCGCAGGTGCAGCGGCGTCTTCTCGACCACCCGCGTGGCGCCGTGGGCCGCGCGATAGTCCTCGAGCAGCGCCGCGAAGAGCGTGCGCTCGTCCACGGGCCCGTCCCCCGCGGCGGCGCGCAGGCGCGCGGTGAAGGCGTCCCCGTCCGCGATCATGTATTGCAGCGGCCCCCGCATCGCCGCCGCAGTCACCGCCCCGGGGCCTTTCGCGCGCGCGGCCCCGAGCTGGTAGCGGACCTGGCAGAGGAACAGGCTCTCGGGCGTCGCCACGAAATCCGGGTGCCGGCCCAGCATGGAGGCGAGGAGCGTGGTGCCCGAGCGCGGATGGCCGACCACGAAGACCGGGGCAGGGGGCGCGGGTCGGGTCATGATCCGTCTCCGGGGGGCGTCTGCCGGCGCGCGCGGAGGAACCGCAGGAGCGCCCCCGGGGCCGAGGTGTCGATGCCGGTCGCGGCCCGCGCCGTCCACCAGAGCGCGCCGTAGCCGAAGCCGAAGGCGCAGACATAGCCCGCCGCGGTCAGCCGCGTGGCGTCGAGCCCGGGCAGGAGGAGCGACAGGGCCGCGCTCGCGGGCAGGAGGAGGAGCGTCACGAGCTGGATCCAGAAGATCCGGTGCCTCAGGTCGTGCACCAGCAGCACGAGGTCGGCCTTGCCGAAGAGCGCCTGCACCAGCGGGATGCCGAGGAGGATCAGGGTGATGTCGTCGGCCACCGCGTAATGCGTGCCGAAGAGCGCGAGGAGCGGGTCGAGAAGCAGCGCCACGACCGCGACCATGCCCGCGCAGAGCAGCACCTTGACCCCGCCCGCGACCGCGAGGAAGCGCGTGATCCGCCCCGTGTCGCCCGCGTGCAGCGCCCGCGACAGCTTGGCCGAGAACGAGATCTCGACCGAGGAGATGGCGAAGTTCAGAAGCCCCGAGACGCTGAGGGCCACGGTGATCAGCGCCACCTGGTCGAGCGGCAGCACCGCCGAGGCGGCGACGATCATCACGAGCTTGGCGTTGTCGTTGACCATGCGCGTGGGCAGGAGGAAGAGCCCCGTGGCGACCCAGGAGCGGGCGTTCTCGATGCGCGGCGGCTGCGCGGTGACGAAGGCCATCGCCTCGCGCAACAGGTGGGCCTGCAGCGCGATGTTCACGAGCACCGTCGCGCAGTAGAGCATGAGCGCCCCCGAAAGCGACAGCGGCAGCCCGAAGGCCGCGACGACCAGCAGGGCCGCGAGCAGCATCACCGGGCGCACGAGCTCGCGCGGCACCTGCGTCGCCGCCGCCTTGTCGAGCGCCACGCCGATCGCCGCGCCGGTCTGGACCTGCGCCATGCCGAGGATCGCGACCGCGGTTAGCCCGATCCCGGCCGTGGCGGCGCCCAGGAGGTCGGGGAAGCGCAGCCAGACGATGCCGAGGAAAAGCGCCATGGCCACGGGCGCGGCGACCAGGTTCACCCGCCGGGTGAAGGCCACGAAGCCCGCGGCGAGCGCGTCGTCGCCCGCCTGCCGCGCCGCCACCACCGTGCGGATCGCCACCGGCGCGAGGTTCAGCGTCGCGAGCGGCACGAGCAGGAGCGCCAGCGACCAGAGCGAGGAGACCGCGCCGAATTCCTCGGGCGTGAGCAGCCGCACGAGGATCACCGTGTAGACGAGGGTCGCGGCGGTGCCGCCGCCGCGGGCCAGCATCACGTAGAAGAAGGCGGTGAGCGCCTGCAGCACCTCCGATCCCGCCACCCGCTGTCTGGCCTTGAGCACGTGCGTTTCCCCGTCGCCGATGCGGCCGCCCGCACCGGTTGTCACGACCGGCACGGCCACCCGTCACATGCCACAGGCGGCACCGCCGGGGAAGGGGATTGGCGCCCGTCCGGCGACACGATGCTGCACTGCCGCAAAAAGTGGCTCAGGGGCGCGGGCGGGCGGACCCGCGCCGGGGGGGCGGGGCAGAAAGGAGTTGCAAATCCGCGGGCCCCGCAAATAGCTGTCCCCCGAAGCAGGCGGCAGGAGACGGCATCCCGTGCGGGTCGGAATTCATCTTGCAGCGCTGGCGGTGGGCGCGCTGGCATGGACGGGCGCGGCGGCCCAGGGCTACCGCCTGATCGCGGGCGACCGAGTCGAGGTGACGATCGCCGCCACCGAGCAGACGATCGAGACGCTAGTCGATGCCGACGGGCAGGTGCGGCTCGCCGGGGTCGGCGGGATCACGGTGTCGGGGCTGACGCTCGACGGCGCCGAGGACAGGCTCGAGGCCGCCATGCGCGACGGGGAGCTCTACGTCGATCCGCGGGTCAGCCTGATGCTCCTCGACTATGCCCCGGTCGTCGTCGCGGGCGACGTGAGCGCGCCCGGCCGCTACGAGTACTTTCCCGGCATGACCGTGGCCGCGGCGCTGGCGCTCTCGGGCGGCAGCGCGCAGGCGGGCGTCAACCGGCTCGACGTGCTGCGCGCCGAGGCCAATGCCGAGGCCGACCGGCGCGAGGCCAATCTCGAGATCGCCCGCACCGTGGCGGCGCTCGCCCGGGTGCGGGCGCGGCTCGCGGGCGACGACGTGGCCCTGACGCTCGGGGACGACCTGCGCGCCGAGGTGCCCGAGCCCGCGGTGGTCGACCTCGACGCCATGGTCGCCGCCGAGGCCGCGCAGCTTGCCGCCGAGCGCGCGGGCTCGGCCACGCTGCTGGAATTCTGGGAGCGCGAGATCGAGACCATCACGGGCCAGAGCCGCAATTTCGACGCCCGCATCACGGTGCAGGAGGAGATCGCGCAGAGCCTCGGCGACGCGCTCGAGCGGGCGCAGTCGCTGCAGGAGCGCGGCCTGCAGACCGGCGCGCAGGTCTCGAGCGCCGAGGAGCGCGAGGCCACGGCCCGGAGCCGCATCCTCGAGCTTGAGACCGCGAAGCTCACCGCCGAGCGCGCCATCGCCGATGCCCGCCGCGCCCGGGTCACCCACCTCGCGCAGATCGAGCAGGCGGCGCTCGCCGACCGCGCCCGGCTCGAGGCCGAGCTGCGCGCGCTGCGGGTGCGCTACGCGCGCCACGTGCACCTTCTGTCGCTCCTGTCGGACGGCGCCGTCGACATGCTGGCCGCCCCCGAGATCGCCGATGTCCGCTTCGCGATCCTCGGGCCCCGCGAGGGGCGCGCGCGGCTGACCGGGGTCGCGCCCGCCGCACCGCTCCTGCCGGGCGAGACCCTGCTCGTCACCGCCCGCGACGCCGAGCCGTGACGCCCCGGGGGGCGTTGCGCGCGCCTTCCCGCCCGCCGCGCGCGGGCCACGGGGCCGGTTAACCCCCGCCTGCCCATTCTCCCGCCGTCTCGGGCAAGGAGCGATGCCATGGTGCGGACGGTGAGCGTGGATGCGGCGCGCTGGGGCAGGCGCGCGGATGTCGAGATCTATGCCGGCGAGCCCCTGCACTTCGCGGTGGAGAACCGCGCCGAGGGCGACGAGATCGTGGTGACCGTCGCCGCCGACCACGACAGCCGGCCGCTCCTCGACACGGTGCTGACCGAGGCGGGCCTCCTGACCGACGCGGTGCTCGCCCCGGTGACCGAGGGCGCGGCGCATGTCCTCAACATCTGGCGCCGCGGGCCCGACGGGCTCACCCTGCTCGTGCAGGGGACCCTGCGCCGGCGGCGCAGCGTGGCCCCGGGCTCGGGCGCCCCCGATCCGGGCGGTGACACCGGCACGGGCGGCGATACCGGCACCGGGGGCGATGGCGGGACAGGGGGCGACACGGGCGGCGGCACCGCGCCCCTGACCCTTGCCGGCACGCCGCCGGCCGCGGCCACGGAGGGCGTGCCCTACCTCTTCGTGCCGGTGGCCGCGGGCGGGCGGGCGCCCCTGGCCTTCGCGCTTGCGGCGGGCACGCTGCCGCAGGGCATGGCGCTCGATCCCGCGACGGGCGCGCTCTCGGGCGTGCCGGCGACGGCGGGCAGCTTCGCGGGGCTCGTCCTGCGCGTCACCGACGCCGACGGCACCGAGGCGGCGCTGCCGGCCTTCACCCTCGTCGTGGCGCCCGCGCCGGCGACCGGGCTCGCGGCGCCCGCGAACCTCTTCACCGCGGCGGAGACGGCGCTCGAGACGACCGCGCATGTGGACCTCAGGGAGAACTGGCAGGTCGCGAACGGGCGGCTCGAATGCCTCGACGTCTCGAGCAACGACGTGCGGCTCGCGACGGGCGCGGCCATGGTGCCCGGGCACGCGCATCTCCTGCTCTTCGACTTCGACCGGAGTGCGGGCACGGTCAAGGCGCAGCTCGGCGGCGCGGGGTCGACCTCGGGGCGCACGCTGACCGAACCCTGGCAGAACTTCGAATACGTGCCGGCCGCCGCCGCGACCGGCGCCTACCTGCGCGCCTCGTTCAATCCCTCGGGCTTCACCGGCGGCTGGGTCGACAACGTGCGGCTCTACGACCTCGCGACCGTCGATCCCCACAGCGTCGCCTGCGACGTCGTCATCGTGGGCGGCGACAGCAATTCCGCCAATGCCACGTCGCAGAAGTTCGGGACGGTTGCGGGCGACATCGGCCCGGAGGCCCGCGAGACGGCCTTCGACCCGCGCATCTGGTACATGCCCTGCCTGCGCGCCTCGCCCACCTTCTCGCTCACCGCCTCGGCCCGGCACGTGCCGCAGCCCTGCATCGAGCCGGTGGCGGCGACGGCCGCGGCGCGCATGTCGCGGGTGCATGCCGTGGCCTCGCGGCTCGTCGGCTGGTCGGCGGCGCGGGGACGGCCGCTCCTCGTGATGGCGCTCGGCGATCCGGGATCGGGGCTCATGAACACCGAGGACTGGCGACGCGGCTCGACCGTGCCCGTGACCGGCGGGCGCATGTGGGCCGAGATGGTGGCCATGAAGGCCGCGATGGAGGCGCTCGGGCCCCGACACGAGATCGTCGGCGCGGTCTGGAGCCTCGGCGCCAACGACCAGTTCGGCGGCGCCTACGAGGTCAACCACGGCCCGGCCTACAGCCAGTTCTTCTCCGACCTGCGCGCGCACGTGGCCGACGTGCCCATGGTGCTGTGGAACATCGGCAGCCACCTGAACAGCGCGGGCGACGGGCGGAGCGAGGCGATGCGGGTCTTCCTGCGCCGCTTCGACCAGGACAGCGGCGACGCGCGGGCGCTGCCGCGCTTCCGCGTGGTCGAGCCGCCCGCGGGCCACCAGCTCTCGACCGACCAGGACCCGCACTACACCGCCGCTGGCATGCAGGCCAACGGCCGCGCCGCGGGCGACGCGCTCCTGGCGCTCCTGCCGGCGGGATAGGCGGCGCGCAGGACTTCGTCAGGGATCGGGGGCGACCATGGGGCGGTTTGACCCGGTGTCGCCCCGATCCTTGCACGGACCGGCCCGCCCAATTGGATCGGAAGGCCGTCTTTGCGGCGGTCCGGTGCCACCGCATTTCCCAGTTTGAGCCCCGATCGCAGGCGAGATTGCGCCCGTACTGCCGCAGACATCGCTTGCATCCGGAGTTCTCGATGACGGCCCGTCCCGCCGCCCCCCTGACCAGCGTCGACCAGCTGGTGTCCGATCCTCATGCCTTCCGCAGCTGGTTCCTTGAAAGCTCCACCCTCTCGACCGTCGACATCGCCGTGGAGGCCGCCTGGCGGGACTATACCGGCCGGGGGGTCAGCGTCGGCGTCCTCGACGCGCAGATCGACCACACCCACGACGAGCTGGCCCATGCCTGGGACGCGACGCGGGACTGGAACTTCGCGCTCGGCAGCGGCGAGGTGAGGGTCGATCCGAAGACCCTCGCGGACGGCCACGGCACGCTGGTCGCGGGCGTGATCGCGGCCGCGGGCGGCAATGGCCGCGGTTCGGTCGGCATCGCGCCGGGCGCGACGCTCGTGGGGCTCGGCATCGACTATTCCGACCCCGACGTGGGCGATCACGTGCGCGCGGGCCTCGCCGCGGCGGCGGCGCTCGACATCGTCAACAACAGCTGGAGCTTCACCCGGAACTTCCACGACAACTTCGCCCGCCCCGAGATGGCGGCCTCCGGCGAGACGCTGCGCGCCACCGCAACCGAGGGGCGCGACGGCCTCGGCACGGTGATCGTGTTCTCGGCCGGCAATGGCGGCGCCACGGGGGCGTCGAACTACCACAACTACCAGAACTCGCCCTACGTGATCGCGGTGGGCGCGGTCGCGCCCTCGGGCGACGCCTGGGAGGACACGAGCCTCGGCGCCAACGTGCTCCTCTCGGCGCCGGGGCGGAACGTCTTCACCACGCTGCCGAACGACCGCTTCGCCTCGGCCACCGGCACCTCCTTCGCCGCGCCCGCGGTCTCGGCCGCCGTCGCCCTCATGCTCGAGGCCAACCCGGGCCTGGGATACCGCGACGTGCAGCAGATCCTCGCGCTCTCGGCGCGCCGGGACATCCTCGGGCAGGGGGCGGAGGCGGGCCTCGGCTGGATCGAGACCGGCATCGACACCAGGAACGGCGGCGGCGGGCATTTCAGCGACAGCTTCGGCTTCGGCTATCTCGACGTGCACGACGCGGTGCGCCTGGCCGAGACCTGGACCGCGCAGCGGACCGCCGCCACCCTCGACACGCTCGCCGTGGACGTGCCGGGCGGGCAGGACATGGTGGCCGGGCGCACCGACCACCTCGTGCTCGAGATCGCGGTCGGGCAGGCGATCGCGGTCGAGCACGTGCAGCTCTCGCTCGACTTCACCTGGCGCATGACCGGCAATCTCGACATCTTCCTGACGAGCCCCGCGGGCACCCGGGTGCAGCTCGTCTACGAGCATCCGGGCTCGGCCTATATCGGCACGATCCGGAACTTCGCCTTCTCCTCGGTCGCCACCATGGGCGAGAGCGGGACGGGGACCTGGCGGGTCGACATCCACAACCGCGACCCCTCCGCCACCGAGGGCGGGCTGCCCGCGCGCGGCGTGCTGCGCGGCGCGGAGCTGGTCCTGCACGGCGACACGGGCGGGCAGGCCGACGACCTCCACGTCTACACCGACGAGTTCGGCACGCTCTACGCGGACGACCGCGACCGCCACGTGCTGGCCGACCGCGACGGCGGGAACGACACGATCAACGCCGCGGCGGTGACCGGCGACAGCCGCATCGACCTGTCGGGCGCGGGCCCGAGCCGGATCGCGGGCGTGGCCCTCGCCATCGCGACGCCGCGCGCCTTCGAGGCGGTGGTCTCGGGCGACGGGAACGACACGCTTCTGGGCCATGACGGCGACAACCTCCTCTCCGCGGGCCGGGGCGACGACGTGATCCACCTGGGCGCGGGCGACGACACGCTCCTCGGCGGGGCGGGCGCGGACCTGCTGGTCGTGGACGCGCGGCTCGACGAGGTCACGCTCGGCCGCGGCGGCACGGCGCTCACGCTCGCCACCGCGGACGGCCGCGCCACGGTCGAGGGCATCGAGACCTTCCGCTTCGCCGACGCGGTGCTCGGCCGCGACGCGCTCCTGCGCGCCGCGGGCCTGCCGCCCGGCGACCCGGTGCCGCCGGGGGGCGGGGGCGGCACGGGCTCCCCCGCGCCGGGGCCTGTTACACCGCCCGGGCCCGGCATGCCGATGACGCGCCAGACCGGGACCGACCGGGCGGACGTCCTGCGCGGGGACCCGGGCGCCGACCACCTCGCGGGCGCGGGCGGGGACGACCGGCTCCTCGGCCGGGAGGGGGACGATTCCCTCGAGGGCGGGACCGGGGACGACGTCCTCCGGGGCGGCGCGGGCCGCGACACGCTCACGGGCGGCGCGGGCGAGGACAAGCTCTCGGGCGAGGCGGGCGACGACGCGCTCGACGGCGGCGCGGGGCGCGACCTGCTGACGGGCGGCGCGGGGGCGGACGTCTTCCTGTTCGACCTGCGCGACGCGGGCGCCTTCGACGTGATCGCCGATTTCGACGCGGGCGCGGGGGACCGCATCCTGCTGACCGGGCTCGACGGGCGGCCGGCGGCGGACATGCAGTTCCGCGCGGGCGAGGGCGCGGTCTTCGTGGCGATCGAGACGGGCGGGCGGCGCGAGACCCTCCTCAAGGTGGTGATGGACGAGGCCCGCGACCTCGCCGTCCTGCAGCAGGACGGCGATCACCTGGTCCTCGCCTGACCGCGGGGCCCGGCCGGGATCAGCCCACCGCCTGCGGCGCTCCTGCCGGGGCGAAGCGCGGCCAGGGCGCCGGCCGGCCCACCAGCCGTTCCAGCGCCGCGACCTCGTCGGCGTAGAACGCCTCGAGCCGGCGCTCGGTCTCGGGCGCCATGGGGTCCACCACCTCGGTCATCGCCTCCCGGTTGGCGCTGCGCAGCTGCCGGATGCCCGGCGCCGCCTTGGCGTGCTCCACGAGCCGCCCGAGCCCGCGGTCGCGCGCCGCCCGCCCGAGCCGCCAGAGCGCCGTGCCGAGCGCGGGATTGCGGTAGCGCACGCTCTCGTTCGCGCGCAGGTCGAGGAAGTCCTGAAGCGGCGCGAGCCCCAGCACGTCGGTCACCGCGCGCGCGGCGCCCGCGCGGTCGGCGGTGATCTCCTCCTGGAACAGCACGTGGATGCGGTCCGCGGGGAAATGGTCGTACCACCGCGCGAGATGCGTCGCGTAGCGCCCCTGGTCGAGGTAGAGCGGGTTGTTGTCGAGCGCGGTCTCGAAGACGAGGTTCGCGCCGCTCACGTGGCCCTTGCGCGCCTCGTGCAGGTGGTTCGAGAAGGCCCGCCGCACCGGGTCGCGCAGGGTGACGAAGACGTGCAGGTCCGGGTTGTAGGCCGCCGCCCGCGCCGGCGCCGCGGGATGGATCAGGTAGGAGGGCGAGATCTCGCCCCGGTGGCGCCGCCCGGCGGTGCCGGCGAAATGCCGCTCGTACCATTCGTAGCCGCGGTCGAAATAGTAGCTGAAGAAGTCCACTTCCTTCTCGTCGCTGACCGCGGCGTCCGGGCATTGCCGCAGCACCCCGTAGAGCCAGGTCGTCGCGCATTTCTGCCCGCCGATGCCGACGAAGGTCGCTTGAAACTCGCGCATGAGGAGATCCCGCCCGGTAGCCCGTGTCGCGCGCGACTGTGCCAAGCCGGGCCCGGTTTGGAAAGGCGCGGGCAAATCCGCGGACCCGCGATCGCGGTGCCCTGCGGCACTTCGCGGGCCCGCTGCCCGGCTCTGCGGCATTTTCCGCGCGTCATGGCGGCGTCACGATTTTTTTCTTGAATAAGTTGCATGGCTCCAGCACGCACTGCCTGACGGCCGGCCCCGCGCGGCCCCCGGAGGGTCCGCCCGCGCGCGCCGCGGCAGGCCACCGCGGGACGGCCGGAAGACCCGATTTGGATTGGCACCGAATGAACAACGTCGACCGCGCCCCCGCCACGGCCGCTCCGTCCTCCCGGGATTCGGTCCTGCCGGCGATCGACCTCGGCGCGGTGCTGCGCGACAGTGTCGAGAAGGTCCTGCGGCACTGGCTGCTGCTCGCGGTGATGGTCACGGGCGCGGTCGCGGTGGGGCTTGCCTACGTGCTGACGGCGACACCGGTCTACACCGCGAACGGGTCAATCCTGATCGACCCGCGCGTGGGCCAGACGCCCGAGAGCAATGCCGGCGCCATGCCGGGGCTGCTGATGTCGGACGCGCTGACCGTGGACAGCGAGCTGCGCGTGCTGACCTCGCGCGAGGTCACCCAGTCCGCCGCCCGCGATCTCGGCCTCTTCGAGGCCGCGCAGCCGTCCGAGCCGTCCTTCGCGCGGCGGATGCTCGGCGCGCTGCCCGATTTCGGGCTCGGGGACGAGCCCGAGCAGGAGCTCGCGCCCGAGACCCGCGAGGAGCGCCGCACCGAGGCGGTGCGCCGGGCCTTCACCCGCGGGCTCCGGGTCGAGCGCGCCGGAGAGACCTTCGTGATCGACGTCACCTACACCTCGCCCGGCATCGAGTTCTCGGCCCGCGCGGTCAACACGCTGATCGAGCAGTACCTCTCGGTCTCCGGCCGGCGCCAGATCGCCTCGGCCGAGCGCACCCAGACCTGGCTCGCCGAGCGGGTGGAGGAGCTCGGCGCCGGCGTCGAGGCGGCCGAGCAGGCGGTCGCGGAGTACCGCACCGACAACGCGCTCCTCGCCCCCGAGGGGCAGCTTCTGCCGAGCGAGATCGCGCTCAACGCGGCGAACGAGGAGCTGGTGCGCCTGCAGGGCGAGGCGCTGGCGCTCGAGGTCCAGCTGCGCCAGCTCGGCAACCAGATCGAGAGCGGCAACATCGAGGCGGTGCAGCTGCCCCCCGAGGAGCGCAGCGCCGCGCTCGACGAGTTCGAGACGACCTATTCGCAGCTCCTGCAGGAGGAGAAGGAACTCCTGCTGACCTGGGACAGCGAGGCGCCGGTGATGCAGAGCCTCGCGCGGCGCAAGGCGCAGACCCGCGAGCTGATCCTCGACGAGTACGGCCAGATCCGCGACCGGCTCGCCGCCCGCGCCGAGACCCTGCGCCAGCGCGTGACCGCCACCCGCGAGCTCCTGGGCGAGCTGCAGGCGGCCTATGGCGAGGACGCGCGCAAGACCGTGCAGCTGCGCCGGCTCGAGCGCGAGGCCGAGGCCAAGCGCCAGCTCTACGAGCGGCTGCTCGAGGAGTACAACAGCACCTCGCAGCTCCTGACCTTCGATTCCACCTCTGCCCGGGTGATCGCCTGGGCGGTGCCCCCCGACAGCAAGTCCGCCCCGCAATCGAAGCGCGTGGTGGTGCTCGCGGCCTTCGGCGGGCTCGTCGTGGCGCTCGGGCTGATCTTCCTGATCGAGGCGGTCGACAACCGCTTCCGCCGGCAGGCCGACGTGCCCGCGGTGCTGGGGCTCAACTTCCTCGGGATCGTGCCGAGCTTCCGCTCGGACCGCCGCCGCGCCAGGGCCGCGGCCATCGATCCGGGCGCGGGCGAGCGGCTCCGGGGCTGGCGGCGGCTGCCGGCGGCGCTGCGCACCTTCGGCTTCGCCGCCTCCTGGCCCACCTCGGTCACCGCCGAGACCATGCGCGGGCTGCAGGTGCAGCTCGCCCTCGCGCGCCCGCGCGCCGCGGCCGGGCAGGGCGGCACGGTCATCGGCATCACCTCCTCGGTGCGCGACGAGGGCAAGACCACGACCGCCTTCAACTTCGCGAACTTCCTCGCCGCGCGGGGCGAATCCGTGGCGATCGTCGACCTCGACACGATCACCTGCGACCTGACGCGCACGCTGCGCCGGGTCCTGCCCGAGGCGAACATGCTGCCGCGGTTCTGCGAGAACCCCGAGGCGGCGATGCCCGACCTCGTGCCGATCGAGGAATTCCCGGGCCTCGCGGTGATCGGCAACGTGCCGCACCAGGGCACCTCGGCCTTCGGTCCGCGCGACGCGGAACGGGTCGGGCGCGCGCTCGCGGTGCTGCGCGAGCATTTCGACCACGTGATCGTCGACCTGCCGCCGCTGCACGGCGTGGCCGAGACGCGGCTGCTCGTCACGCTCTGCGACACGCTGGTGCTCGCCGTGCGCTGGGGGGCCACGCCGAAGGAACAGGTGGCCTCGGCGCTGCGCCAGCACGGCCTGCGCCGCGACCGCTTCTTCGGCGCGCTCTTCACCCGCGTGCCGCTCCGGCGCTACGAGGGCTACAACCGCACCGAGGTGAACGAGTACTATGCCTGAGCCGGCGCGGCAGCGACCGGGCAGGGCGCCCGCGGCGCAGCCCGCGCGGCCGCTCCGGATCGAGGTCTTCGGCTTCGACGTGGCCGAGATCTCGCAGATCCGCCGGATCCGGGCCATGCGCGCGGCGGGCTACGCGGTGCACAGCTTCACCATGCGCCGGCAGAACATGAACCGGGACTTCCGTCCCGACTGGCCGAACACGCATCTCTTCAACACCGTGAACGACAACCTGCCGCTGCGCGCCGCCGCGGTCGCGGGCTCGGTCGCCAAGGTCGCGCCGCACGGCGCCCGGCTGCGGCAGGCCGACATGATCGTGGCGCGCAACCTCGACATGCTGGCCATCGCCTGGGCCGCGCGCGCCAGCGCCGGGGCCGGGCGGGTGCCGCTGGTCTACGAATGCCTCGACATCAACGGCGCGCTCGTGGGCGAAGGCGCCAAGGCGCGAGCCATGCGCCGGGCGGAACGGTTCCTGCTCGCGCGCTGCGCGATGCTCGTCGTCTCCTCGCCGAGCTTCGTCACCGAGTATTTCGCGCCGCTGCAGGCCTATGACGGCCCCTGGGCGCTCTGGGAGAACAAGCTCGCCGCGGGGGCGGCGCTGCCCGCCCGGCCGCACCGGCGCGCCGCGCCCTCGGGGCCCCTGCGGCTCGGCTGGGTGGGCACCATCCGCTGCGCCCCGAGCCTCGCGCTCCTCGCCGCGCTCGCCGACCGCATGGGCCCGGCGATCCGGGTCGAGATCCACGGCGTGGTGCACCGCCACGCGCTGCCCGAGTTCGACGCGGTGCTGGCGGCGCGGCCCAACATGACCTTCCACGGGCCCTACGCCTACCCGGACGACCTCGCGCGCGTCTACGGCGGCTGCGACCTCGTCTGGGCGCAGGATCTGTGGCAGCGGGGCAGCAATTCCGACTGGCTTTTGCCGAACCGAATCTACGAGGCGAGCTGGGCAGGCTGCCCGAGCATCGCCGTCGCGGGCACCGAGACCGGCCGCCGGGTGGAGGCGGACGGGCTCGGCTGGGCGATCGCCCGGCCGGAGGCCGACGACCTCGCGGCCCTTCTGGCCGGGCTGACGCCCGAGGCCGTCGCGGCCCGCGGCGCGGCGCTCCTCGCCCGGCCCGAGACCGATTTCGTGCAATCGCCCGAGGACATCACGGCCGTGGTGGAGCGGGTCTGTTCGGGCGGCGCCGGGACATGACGCGCCCGCTCTCCTCCCCGCCCGTGGCCGACACGCCCGCCGTCGATCCGGCCGAGATCCTCGTGGCGATCCCCGTCCTGAACGAGGAGGCGCATATCGCCGCGACCCTCGCGGCGATCATGGACTGCCCCGGCATGGAGCAGGTGCGCGTGGTCGTGGCCGATGGCGGCAGCCGCGACCGCACGCCCGCGATCGTGCGCGAGATGGCCCTGACCCGGCCCAACCTGCGGCTCGTCGACAATCCCGGGCGGCTGCAATCGGTGGCGGTCAACCTCGTGGTCGAGACCTGCGCCGAGCCGCGGCACAGGATCCTCGTGCGGGTCGACGCCCATGCGCATTACCCGCCGGACTACGTGCTGCGGGTGGCCTCCTCCCTGCGCGCCCGGGGCGTCGCGGCGCTCGCCACGGTGATGGATTCGGGGGGCACGGGCTGTTTCCAGCGCGGCGCCGCCTGGGCGATGGAGACCCGCGCGGGATCGGGCGGGTCGGGCCATCGCGGCGGCACCCGCTCGGGCTACGTGGACCACGGCCACCATGCGGGCTTCGACCTCGCGGCCTTCCGGGCGGTGGGCGGCTACGACACCCGCTTCGTGGCGAACGAGGATGCCGAGCTCGACCACCGCATCGGGCGCGCGGGCGGACGCATCTGGCTCGATGCGACGATCCGCATCGGCTACGTCATGCGCCCGACGCCCGCCGCCCTCGCGCGGCAGTACTGGCGCTACGGCGTGGGCCGGGCGCAGACGGTAAAGAGGCACCGCATGCGCCCGCGGCTGCGCCAGATGCTGCCGCCGCTCGTGGTCCTGGCCTGCCTCGCGGGGCTTCTCGCGGCGCCCTGGGCGCCCGCGGCGCTGCTCCTGCCCGGGCTCTACGCGGGCGCGCTCGCGGCGCTGACCCTGCGCGAGGTCCTGCGCCGGCGCTCGGCCTGCGCGCTCTGGGTGGGCCCGGCGCTCGCCGCCATGCACGGCGCCTGGGGGATGGGCTTCCTGACCGAGATGGCGCGGCCGGGGGGCTGGCGATGAGGATCGAGATCTGCATCTGCACCTTCCGCCGCCCGCACGTGGCCGACACGCTCGCCTCGCTCGGCCGGCTGCGGGTGCCCGGGGGCGTCGCGCTGTCGGCCCTCGTGATCGACAACGACGCGACCCCGAGCGCCGAGGCGCGGGTCGCGGAGGCCGCGGCGGCGCTCGATTTCCCCGTGCGCTACCGCCACGTGCCGGGCGGCAACATCTCGATCGCGCGCAATGCCGGGCTCGACGCGGCGGACGCCGACTGGCTGGCCTTTCTCGACGACGACGAGATCGCCCGCGAGGACTGGCTCGAGGCGCTCCTCGCCCGCCAGCGCGAGACCGGCGCCGACGGCATCTTCGGCCCGAGCCGGGCCCGCTACGACCCGGGCACGCCCGACTGGATCGTGCGCGGCGACTTCCACTCGCAGCGCGCGGCGCCGCGCGGCGGCGTGGTCGAGACCGGGCACACCTGCAACGCGCTCCTGCGCTGGGGCGACGCGCCCTGGCGCGCCGCGCGCTTCGAGCTCGCCCGCGGCCGCTCGGGCGGCGAGGACACCGAGTTCTTCTTCCGCCTGCGCCGGCTCGGCGCGGTCTATGCGGTGGCACCCGAGGCGGTCGTCACCGAGGCCGTGCCGCCCGAACGGCTGAGCCTCGGCTGGCTCCTGCGCCGCCGCTACCGGATCGGCCAGAGCTACGCCGCCTCGGCCACGGACGCGCCCGCGCGGGTGCGCCTCTTCGCCACCGCCGCGCTCAAGGCGGGCTATTGCGGGCTGCGCGCGGGCCTCTCGGTCCCGAACCGCGAGCGGCGCGCCTTCTGGCTCATGCGCGGCACCATGCATGCGGGCGTCTGCGCGGGCTGCCTGAAGCTGCCCCAGCGCGCGCTCTACGGAGGATCGCGGACATGACCGCCCCCCACACGGCCGCCGCCGGCCGGCGCCTGCCGCACTTCATCATCATCGGCGCGATGAAATGCGGCACCACCACGCTCTACCGCCAGCTCGCCGCCCATCCCGGCATCGACATGTCGCGCGACAAGGAGACGGACTTCTTCGTGGCCGAGAAGAACTGGCCGCAGGGGCTCGACTGGTACGAGGCGCAGTTCGCGCGCGAGACCCCGGGCGCCCCGCGTCTGCGCGGCGAGGCGAGCCCGAACTACACCAAGTCCCGCGACTTTCCCGGCGTCGCCGCGCGGATGGCCGAGACCTGTCCCGAGGCGCGGCTCGTCTACATCGTGCGCGACCCGGTGGCGCGGGCGGAATCGCAGTTCCGCCACGGCGTGCTCATGGGCACGCTGCCGGGCGGTCTCGAGGCCTTCGCGGACAGCCACGAATACCACCACATCCTCGATGCGAGCCGCTACGCGCGCCAGCTCGCGGAATATCGCCGCCACTTCCCGGCCGAGGCGGTGGCGGTCCTCGACTTCGACCTGCTCGTGCGCGACCCCCAGGCGGTGTTCGACCGGGTCTGCGACCATATCGGCGCGCCGCGCCATGCGGTGGCGGACGCCGGCGCGCAGAACGACAGCCGCGAGCTGTCGCGGGTGCCCGCGCCG
Organism: Roseivivax isoporae LMG 25204; assembly: GCF_000521865.1. Taxonomy (GTDB): domain Bacteria; phylum Pseudomonadota; class Alphaproteobacteria; order Rhodobacterales; family Rhodobacteraceae; genus Roseivivax; species Roseivivax isoporae. Next base: position 5,271 of record NZ_JAME01000037.1, on the reverse strand, counting down.
GTCCTGCGCTTCGCCCAGTCGCCGGCGGGACGGCGGATCGCGGGGCTCGTCGGCCGCGGCACGCGCGACCGGATCCGACGCGGCCTCGCGCGCGGGCCCGCCCGCCACGCCGCGCCGTTCCCCGAGGCGCTGCGCGCCCGGTTCCGCGCCGATCTCGCCGCTGACGCGGCGCTCTTCCGCGAGATGACGGGGCTGCCCTTCGACAACTGGAGCGTGTGAGTTCGGGTGAGTCCGGGCCATCCCGTGCCGCTTTTGCGGGCGCAACGGGAAGGCAGCGCGCACGCGCGGTGGAAACAATTTGAGATTGTGGCATTTTCAAGGTAGAAATTTTGGGCGATTGCCGGCCAGCCCGGCCGTCGCGGCCCTGAATTCCCCACGATGCATTTCTATAAATCGTTCTGAATCAGGGCTTTAATCAGAACGCACTGCAGCGCGCGACAGCGCGGGCCGTTTCGTTGACTCGTCATCGATCGCGGCTAAGGTCCGGCCGGGATGTGGCGGAATTAAGGCGTTGCCCGTCCCAGGTGTTTCCACTCGGCCCCTATTTCGGCGGCCATTTTTAAGACGGATGATTCCATGATTCTCACATCGAACGGCATCGAGTCGCTCCTGGCGAGCAACGGCGACGACACGATCAATGCCGCCGGAGGCAACGACTCGATCAACGGTGCCGGCGGCGACGATTCCCTCAAGGGCAGCGCGGGCAGCGACATGCTCAAGGGCGGGACGGGCAACGACAGCCTGGCCGGCGGCCCGGGCGACGATACCCTGAGCGGCGGCGCGGGCGACGACACCCTCGTGGGCGGCGTCGGCGACGACAAGCTCGCGGGCGGCGTCGGCAACGACCTGCTGAGCGGTGGCGAGGGCGACAACAAGTTCTTCGGCGGCGCGGGGTCGGACACGTTCTACTTCCGCGACAACGCCACCGGCTGGAACAAGATCTTCGACTACGAGACGGGCATCGACCAGATCCTGCTCGAGGACGTGAGCGTCGTGTCGGTCACCGACGGCGCGCAGGGCGCGGTGGTCGAACTCGACAGCGGCGGCACGATCATCTTCGCCGGCCTGAGCGTCGAGGACGTCAACGCGATCTTCGCCACCGACACGGTGCTCTGAACCGCAGTCGGCCGACGGGCCGGAATGCCGCGCCCCCGTGCCCCGCACGGGGGCGTTCGCGTCTCGCGGGAAGGCGCCGGTTTCGACGCCATCCGCGCGCGCCGGGGGCAAAAGCGGGCGCGGGCGCATTGCGCCTTGCCGCGCTGCGGCGCTACGGTCGCCGCACGGGTCGCGCGCGACGCGCCGGCCGTCCCACATCCATTCCGGCAGGGGCCCCGGCACCCGTCCGGCCGAGCGACACGAGGCAGCCTTGGCGCGCAAAGCCCCCTTCAGGGAACGTCTGGTGCGGCGCATGGCGATCGGCGGGGGGCGCGTCCTGCGCACCGCCACCGGATCGCCGCCGCGCCACCCGAGCGTGTTCTTCCACATGCCGAAATGCGGCGGCACCTCGCTGTCCGAGGCGATGTACGCCACCGTGCCGATGCAGCAGCGCATCGGCGTCATCGACGCGGTCTCGACCCGGCGGGCGGCGGCGATCCGCGCCTTCGGCCGCGACGACCCGCGGGCCTGCCACGAGGATTTCGACGAGGGCTGGCGCGTCTTCGACCTGCGCGAGACCCTGATGCTGCAGCACATGGCCTGGGACACGATGCTGATCCACGGCCACGTCCTGTGGTCCGAGGCCGCGCACGCGCATTTCGGCGACCGCTACCGCTACGTGACGCTCTTGCGCGAGCCGCTCGCGCGGACCATCTCGAACCTCCGGATGGCGCAGCGGGCGGGGCTCGTGGATGACGATCTTGAGGCCTATCTTGAGAGCTCCGTCGCCCGCCGGCACGCCCGGGTCTACCTGCGCTACCTCGCGGGCCGCAACGACATCGCCGAGGACGCGGTGGCCGAAGCCACGGGCGAGGCCATCGCGCGGCTCGACGGCTTCGCGCTCGTGGGCTTCCTCGACCGCCAGCCCGCCTTCCTTGCGGGCTACCGCGAGACCTTCGGCGTGCCGCTCCGGCTCCAGCGCCTGAACGCCGCCCCCGACGGCGCGCCGCCCTTTCCCGACAGGGTCCTCGCCCGCTTGCGCGAGCTCTGCGCCCCCGACCTCGCCATCCACGAGGCAGCACTCTCCCACGCCGCCGCCGCGCGCTGAGGCGGCGGCGACGCGTCCTTGTTCAGAGGGACTGCCCGCCCGACACCTCGACGCGCTGGCCGGTCATCCAGTCGAGCCGCCCCGAAAGGAGCGCCGCGACCGCGTTGCCGATGTCGTCTGGCAGGCCCGGGCGCCCGAGCGCCGTGTTCGCGGCGACGAAGGCGTTGACCTCGGCATCGTCGCGCACGGCGCCGCCGCCGAAATCCGTCTCGATCGCGCCGGGGGCGAGGCTGTTCACCCGGATGCCCCGCGCGCCGAACTCCCGGGCACCGTAGCGCGCGAGAACCTCCACCGCGCCCTTCATGGCGCCGTAGGCCGCGTAGCCCGGCAGCGCGAACCGTGCGAGCCCCGAGGAGACGAAGAGGATGTGCCCGCCCTCCGCCACGAGCGGCAGCAACGCCCGGGTCAGCAGGAAGGGCGTGCGCACGTGGATGCGGTAGAGCCGGTCGAGATCTTCCGCCGCAGTCTCGGCGAAGGGGGCATGCACGCCGATGCCCGCGTTGTTGACGAGGTGGTCGAGGCTGTCGCGGCCGAACCTGGTGCGCAGCGTGTCAGCAATCTCCGCAGCGAAGGCCGGGATGTCGCCGGTCTCCGCGTCGAAGGGCAGCATCGCGGCCCTGGCGCCGCAGGCCTCGATTCCGGCGGCAACCTCGTCTGCGGCGTCCTTCGAACGGTTGTAGGTCCCGATGACATGGGTGCCCGTCTCGGCCAGTTTCAGTGCGGCGGCCCGGCCGAGGCCGCGGCTCGCGCCGGTGATGAGGGCGATCTTGTCGGTCATGACTCTTTTCCTTCTGGCTGCGGGCCGCTCGTGGCCCGGACCGGACTGAAGGTAGACGTTGACCATGCGTCCGATAATCCGGCACGGTCCGGAAGAGCCATCCGGAAAATCGGACAATCTATGCAGGTCGACCTCAATGCGCTCGCGCAGTTCGCCGTCGTGGCGCGGCATCTCAACTTCCGCCGCGCGGCGGCCGAACTCGCGGTCTCGCCCTCGACCCTGAGCGACCGCATCCGCGACCTCGAGGAGCAGCTCGGCACCCGGCTTCTCAACCGCACGACGCGCAGCGCCGCATTGACGGAAGAAGGACAGCGGCTGCTCGAACGGACGCGCGACGCGCTGAGCGTGCTCGAGGACGCGACCCGCGGCCCGGGCCTCGCCGCGGCCGAAGGGGTGGCAGGACGCCTGCGCATCAACGGCCCGCGCCCGGCGATCGAACTCAGGCTCATGCCGCACGTCGCCGCCTTCCTCGAGCGCCATCCTTGCGTGCGGATGGAGGTGGTCGCGGAGGCCGACCTCGTCGACGTGATCGCCGCGGGCTTCGACGCGGGCGTGCGCTACGAGGAGACGCTCGAGCAGGACATGATCGCGGTGCGGCTCGGCGCCCCGCAGCGCATGATCGTGGCCGCGACCCCCGAGTACCTCGCGCGGCACGGCACGCCCGGGCATCCGCGCGATCTCGCGCGCCATTCCTGCATCGTCACGGTATTCTCGGGCGGCAATGTCCTGCCCTGGTCGCTGGCGCAGGACGGCGAGGCGCATGAGATCGTCCCCGAGGGCCGTCTCGCCGTGAACAGCGTCGAGACCGCGCTCGCCGCCGCCCGCGCCTCGCTGGGGCTGGTTTACACCTTCGACGATTACGTGGCGGACGATCTCGCAAGCGGCGCCCTCCTCCCCGTGCTCGACGACTGGACGCCCGCGTTCCCGGGACCGCTTCTCTACTATTACGACCGCCGCCTGATGCCCCCGGCGCTGCGTGCCTTCATCGACCACGTGCAGGCGACGGGCGGATGAGCGTCAGGTCCCGGGGAATGGCCGCGGGATCCCGGGACGACTACGGCGGCACAGCACTCGTCCGGCCAGTCCGGTCCGTGCGCTGACTACCTATTTCGTTCACTTCCCCTGCAAGCAGATCAAAACGATAGGCCTCGCCGGTCGCGAGCACGCTCAGCAGGTCGACCCGGAGGCATGGGCAGATGCTATTGCGCCAGTTCGACCCCGAGTTCCTTCAACCGGATGAGCAGCCAGGCTGGATGCAGATGCCGAAGGGCGACCGGGTGCGGCACCTGATCGCGCGCGAGGCGACGGCGAATCCGCCAGTAGTGCCAGTTCCAGAAGAGGTTGAGGCGACCGGGCGGCAGCTCGTGCCAGCCCTTGTCGATCTCGGCCAGCAGGTCTCGCACCGCGGCGCCGCGCGTGGTTTCTGTCGCGTCTGTCGTGGTGTGTTCCGGAAAGGTCCCGAAGACCTTGCCGGGGCCCGGGGACAGGGGCCCGAGCGTCGTGAGATGGTCCCTCGCATCCGCCGACAGGGCCTTCGCGGCGCTGTCGAATGGCACCTCGAGCAGGTCGGGGGCGAGTGCGTGCAGCACGTCGTGGCAGAACTGGAAGTCGCCGCCGACATCGGGGCGCGCTTCGGCCGCCTGCCACGCGAGCCGGCTGTCGAGGATCGCCACCTGCGTCTTGTAGGAGGCCGCCTGTCCGCCGTGGAACCGGGCGCGGCCCGTGCGCAGGAAGCGGCGCCACCCCCGGCCGATGTCACCTCCCGCTCGGACCGTGAGCCGGTCGAGCTCGGCCTCGAAGGCGGCCTGCCAGCGAGACCGGTCCCCCCGGCCGAAGAAGCCGTAGGAGCGTCTCATCGTCCGGACGCGTCGCCGGGCCGCCTGCGCGTCCACGATCCATTTCAGGCCGTTCGACGCGTGGCCAGAGAAGTGGATCTCGGAGGGGGGGAGACTGACACGGGCGTGCGGACCGGGGAATAAGCGCCGGCGGAGGTGGCGCGCCAGGACGCGAGTGCCTGGTCGACGCTCAGCGTGCGCGGGGCTGAGGGGCCGGGAGTATTGAGGTTTACGCCGCCCGCCTCGGCCACTTTCCTCGCGATCTCGAAATCGTCCTCATGCGACTTGTTCGTCAGGCTGCGAACGCCGGTGGCCGCGACGGATGCCGGACCGTGCCGATTGAGCCAGATATGGAACGCGGTCACCACGCGGCTGTCGATTCCGCCAGAAAGGTGGAACAGGAGTGTCAGGTGCGGTTCGGCCCGCAGCGTGGCGATCCGGCCAAGCCAGGTCTC
>NZ_JAME01000036.1 GCF_000521865.1 Roseivivax isoporae LMG 25204 | reverse complement strand
CGCGCACGGATCGCATCGCTCGGGGCAAAGGATGTGCTGTGTTCGGTCATCGAAGGTCCTCCTCTCCTCCTGCGGCGCCCGTGGGCGCGTTGACGGGGATCATACGCCATCGAGCAAAGAAAGAAATAAGTTCATAAAATGATGGGGTTTTTTTGTAAAAATTTTTCTACTTCGCTCGTGCGTGTGTAAACGCATTTGACTGCCCTTGCGTAAGCCGTTCGAATTGCTCGCCCGTTACCGCCACCACGCACCTCCCGGAAAGGAGCGTTGCAGGTTGCAACCCCCCGCGCAATGCAATGTGCGGGCGTACAACCACGGGGATGTGAGGGGGTGGCGCCGCGGTTACTGGCGGCGGCGGTCGGTGATCTGCAGGCTGTCGTCGAGCACGATCTCGTAGCGGCCGTCCGGGCACAGAACGTCGTGCAGCGCGTAGCCCGAGCGCGTGGGCTCGATGTCGTCCGGGGCGATCTCGCAGCGGATGCCGGCGAGGACATCCATGATGCGGACGATGTCGGCGCGCCCGGTCTCTGGCCGGGACGCGTCCTGCTGCGCCGACGCGGGGACGGGGCAGAGCGCGGCGAGCAGGGCGGCAAGGGCGGAACGGGTCATCGGGCACTCCGGGCTTCGGTCGGGTGTCCCGCACGGGACCCCGCATCCCCGATTAGACGAGCGCACGGGCGATGCAAGTCCGAGAAACAATACCTTGGACACCACCGGTGCGATCCCGTCGTCCCCGGCGCCGTCGCGGCGCGACGGCGTCCTAGGATCGGTGAGGCGGCGCGGCCGCCACGCCCCGAGGGCATCCAGGTCCCCGGGAGACGACGCGCGCCGAAGGCCGTGCCTCCGGCGCGCAGGTCCCGGATCGCGCGGCGCGCTCAGGCGCGCAGCGTCTCCGTCGAGGAGAAGAACATGGCCTGGCTGATCGCCGAGCGCACCTGCTCCTCGGAATAGGGCTTCGAGATCAGGAAGGCCGGTTCGGGCTTGTCCCCGGTCAGAAGCCGCTCGGGGAAGGCGGTGATGAAGATCACCGGCCGCTGGCCGAGGTCGGACAGGAGGTCGTTGACCGCGTCGACCCCCGACGAGTTGTCCGCAAGCTGGATGTCCGCGAGGATCAGGTCCGGCGTCTCCTGTGCGCCGAGCTTCACCGCGCCGTCGCGCGTCCGCGCGACGCCCGTCACGCGGTGACCGAGATCCGCGACGATGCTCTCGAGGTCCATGGCGATGATCGCCTCGTCCTCGATGATGAGCACCCGCCCCGAAAGCCCGTCCGCCATTTCCTGCCGCGCGGTCTCGACCAGCGTGTCGGCCTCGTCGGAGCCGATCTGCATGATCTCGCCCACTTCGGGGATGGTGAATTCCTCGATCGTGTGGAGGAGCAGCGCTTCCCGGCTGTTGGTGGTCAGCCGCGCGAGATGCCGCTGCGCCGCCGCCCGGGGCCCGGAATCCTCGTCCGTCACCGGCGCGCCGGTGGTGACCCAGATGCCGTGGAAGACTCGGAACAATCCGACCTTGGCAGAGCTTGCTTCCGAAAAGATGCTGCGGTCCGCGAGCACCGCCTCAAGGGTGGCCGCGGCATACTTGTCCCCAGACGTCTGGGCGCCGGTCAGCGCGCGGGCATAGCGCCGCAGGTAGGGCAATGCGGTGCCGATCTCGCTGCTGAGGTCCGCCTGTGTCATGTGAGATTCCCTTGTGATCTTTTTTCGGGAACCAAACGCGCCATGGTGCAGTTGGTTCCGGTGACATTGACGAGTAAACGGCCGAACCGCGGGCAAGGAACAAGATGGCTCAGACCCGGGACAATACAAAGCAGGCGCAAGTGATAGACGAGAATCTCAAGCGTGTTTATCAGGACATGCTGGACCAAAAAGTGCCCGACCGATTTCTGGATCTGCTCTCTCAGCTGAAGGAGCAGGAGCAGAAGCCGGAGCAGGGCGGGAGCAGTCGATGAATGCCGATCCTCGCGATGAGATCGTCGAACACCTCCCTGCGCTGCGTGCCTTTGCGCTCAGCCTGACGCGGAACTCCGCGCTGGCGGACGACATGGTGCAGGACAGTCTGGTGAAGGCGTGGACCAAGATCCACACCTTCGAACCCGGCACGAACATGCGTGCGTGGTTGTTCACCATCCTCCGCAACACCTACTACTCCAACCGCCGGAAGGCCGGTCGCGAGATCTCGGATTCTGAGGGCGTGATGACCGAGAGCCTGTCGGAGAAGCCGGCCCATGACGGCCGCCTCCAGCTCGCGGATTTCCGCCGCGCCTTCGCCAAGCTCAACGACGAGCAGCGCGAGGCGCTGATCCTCGTGGGCGCGTCGGGCTTCTCCTACGAGGAGGCCGCGAACATGTGCGGGGTCGCCGTGGGCACGATCAAGAGCCGGACGAACCGGGCGCGCGCGCGTCTTGCCGAGCTCATGCACCTGAGCGAGAACGAGGCGCTGGAGATGACCGACAGCGCCACAATGGCGGTGGTGTCGGGCAACAAAGTCAGCGCAGCGGGCTGAGTCATGATCGGCGCCCCCGGACCGAGGCCGGTCCCCAGCGGACTCGGGGCGCGGATCATCGGGTTCCTGACCATTGCGCTGGTTCCGATCGGTCTCGTCGCCTACTTCCAGACCACGCAGCTTGACCGCGAGACGCGCGCCCGCGCGGAGCTCAGCATCGCCGGCGTGACCGAGGCGGCCGCGAATTCCGAGCGGTCGCTGATCCTGCGCGCGCTCGGTGCTGCCGAAGCCATGGGGGCGACGCGCAGCGTCGTCGGCGTCGATCCCGAGGAATGCAGCGCCTACCTCTCCGACTTCCGCGAATCGAGCCAGAACTACAGCTTCGTCGGCGTCCTGCTGAAAAGCGGGCGGGTGAAGTGTTCGTCGACGGATACCGCGGTCGACCTGCGGAACTACCCGCGCATGCTGGCCGCGATCCAGGAGCCGTTCCCGGCGGTCACGCGCATCGACAACCCGGCGGTCAGCTCGACGCCGGTGATCGTCGTGTCCGAGCCGTTCGAGGTCGACGGGGTCATGTACGGGCATGTCGCGATCTCGATCCCGGTCGACCAGATGCGGCCGCGCGACACGGGGCGCGAGACCGAGTACGAGAACATCGTGACCTTCAGCCGCACCGGCCAGCTCCTGACCGCGAACAGCGACTGGGAGGACACGCGCGCCCACCTGCCGGCGGACATCGACCTCGCCTCGCTCGCGGGGTCGTCCGAGCACAGCTTCCTCGCGCGGAGCGCGGATGGCGAGAGCCGCATCTTCGCGCTGTCGCCCGTGGTGCCGAACCTCGTCTACGCCCTGAGCGTGTGGCCGCGGGACAGCTCCGCGGCCACATCGCTCGGCGGCACGGGCATCGCGCGGACGTTGCCGCTCGTGATGTGGGCGGCGAGCGTCATCGTCGCCTACCTCGCGGTCAACCGCCTGGTGATCCGCCACATCCGGACCCTGCGCCAGCAGATGCGCAGCTTTGCCCGCGACCGCCGCGTGCCCTCGCAGAGCAACGCCGCGGACATGGCGCTGGAACTGCGGGACATGGAGAACGATTTCCTGCACATGGCGGATTCGATCCTGCAGGACGAGGCGCAGCTCGAGAACACGCTCCGGGAAAAGACCATCCTGCTGAAGGAGGTCCACCACCGGGTGAAGAACAACCTGCAGCTCATCTCGTCGATCATGAACATGCAGATCCGCCAGAGCGAGGCGCAGGAAACCCGGCTGGTGCTGCAGCGGCTGCAGGAGCGGATCCGCGGTCTCGCCACCATCCACCGCAATCTCTACCAGACCGGCGATCTCGGCCACGTGAACGCGAGCGAGTTGCTGTCGGACCTGATCGCGCAGATGACCATCCTGCCGCCCAAGGACAGCGACGGGCTCGAGATGACGAAGAGCCTCGCGGACGTGGAGGTCTATCCCGACCAGGCGGTGCCCATGTCGCTCCTGACCGCCGAGGCGCTGACCAACGCGGGCAAGTACATGGCGCCCGATCCGGACGGCATGTGCCGCATCCACGTGGAGCTCAGGATCGAGCCCGACCGCTCGGTGCGGCTCGAGATCTCGAACAGCCATCTCGCCGAACCTGATGCGGATGCCGCGGGCGCGCGTCCGGGCCTCGGCACGCGGCTCATCCAGGCCTTCGCGACGCAGCTCGGCGGCGCGCTGGAACAGGGGCCGGCGGGCGACCGCTACGTGGTCGCGGTGCGTTTCCACCTGTCCGACTTCAAGCCCGAAGTGGTCGATTACTGAGCCCAGAGGAGGACCCGCGTCCCGTGTCCCAACCGCCCGACATCCAGGACCTGCCCGAGCCGAACACCGCCGAGGGCACGCCGCGCCGCGTGGGCGTCGAGATCGAGCTCGGCGGCCTGCCCGAGACGCAGGTGGCCGACATCGTGCGCGACACCTTCGGCGGCGAGATCGCCCGCCGCGAGGACAAGGGGCTCGTGGTCGAGGGGGGCGAGCTCGGCGACATGGAGGTCTACCTCGACACCGCCTATCTGGGCCGCCCCGAGGGCAAGTTCGCGGAAAGCGTGCACAACGTCGCCCGTACGGTCGTGCCGGTCGAGATCGTCACGCAGCCCATCGAGCCGGCGCGCATCGCCGATCTCGACCGGCTCGTGGTGCGCCTGCGCGATGCGGGCGCCACCGGCACGAGCGCGGGGCTGTTCCTCGGCTTCGGCGTGCACTTCAATCCCGAGATCGTCGCGCCCGAGATCGACCGTGTCCTGCCCGTGGTCACGGTCTTCGCGCTCTGCGAGGATGCGCTGCGGCGCGAGATGGGCATCGACATCGCCCGGCGCGTCCTGCCCTTCATCGAGACCTATCCGCGCCCGCTCCTCGACGGGCTCGCGGCCGACTCGCGGCCGGGCGACATGACCGCGCTCATCGACCTCTACCTCGAGCGTGCGCCGTCGCGGAACCACGGGCTCGACATGACGTGCCTCTTCGCGCATCTCGACCGTGATCGGGTGGCGACGAGAATGGACATGGGCCTCGTGTCGGCGCGGCCGACCTACCATTACCGTCTGCCCGACTGCCGCATCGACGAGCCGGACTGGTCGCTCGCGCTCGAGTGGAACCGCTGGGTGAGGATCGAGCGTCTGGCCGCGGATGCAGGCCTCGTGGGCGCGCTCTGCCGCGAATGGCGGGCGCACCGCGCCGCGCTTGCAACCCTGCGCAGCGACTGGACCCGGCACGTCACCGAGAAGCTCGGGGCCTTCGCATGACCACAGGAGACGGCCGGCCGGTCATCGGCGTGACGGTGTCGCGCCGTTCGGGCTGGCGCATCTTTCCTCTCATGTGGCTTGCGATCCGGCTCGCCGGCGGGCGCGCGGTCAAGTGGCGCGCCGGCGGGGACGTGGACCTCGCCGCGGTGGACGGCGTGGTCATCGGCGGCGGCGACGACATCGCGCCCACGCTCTACGGCGGCGAGATCCGGGTGGGCGTCCGGCTCGATCCCGACCGCGACGCGCTCGAGGCGCGCGTCCTGCGCGAGGCCTACGACCGCTGCCTGCCGGTCCTCGGCATCTGCCGCGGCGCGCAGATGCTGAACGTGGTGCTGGGCGGCGACCTGCATCAGGAGGCGTACAAGGTCTACCCCTCGCGCTACATCCGCACGATCCTGCCGAAGAAACGGGTGAGCGTCGCGCCCGACACGCTGCTCGCGCGCACGACAGGGGTGCCGTGCCTCGATGTGAACGCGCTCCACACCCAGGCCGTGCGCAATCTCGGCCGCGGCCTGCAGGTTGCCGCGCGCGACGAGGGCGGCATGATCCAGGCGGTGGAGCGGGTGCGCGATCCCTTCGCGCTCGGGGTCCAGTGGCACCCCGAGCACCTGTTCTACCGGCGTGCCCATCGACGGCTGTTCCGCGCGCTGATCGAGGCGGCCAATGCGCGCCGGGGCGACCGCGGCCAGGTCGAGGCGGCCGATGCCGAGGCGCGCCTCAACGGCGTGCCGGGGGGACCGGCGGCGCGGGCCTGAGGAAAGCCCCGATCACATCGGCGGAACGAAATGCGCGTGCAGCGCCGTCGTCCCGCGCTGGTCGAGGTCGCCCAGGTCCCGCATCTGCGGAGCGGCGTTGAGTGCCGCGCGCGTCACGTCGAGCACGAGGTGACCGCCCTTGGCCCGGTGCCGCAGGATCGACGCCGGCACCGCGAGAAGCTTTCCCGCCAGCACCTTCTCGTTGTCGATGACGAGATGGGTGAGGCGGTTCTGCCCGGTGTCGAGGACGAGGCTTGCGAGCGTGCCGAGCGCGCCGTCCGCGCCGAAGACCTCGGACCCGATCCAGTCCGAGGCGCTCTCGAACCGTTCGAGCAGTTCCAGCGCCCGCGCGTCGCCGCCCGCGTCGTCGGGACTGCGCTGCGGGGAAAGCTCCGCCGCCATGGCGAGCGGCGCGTGGGTCGCGCCGAAGGGCCCGACGACGAGCGGTGGCATCGCGGCGAGGAAATCGCCGAGCGGCTGGTCGTCCCGCCAGCGGGGCGCATCGCGCAACTCGTCCTCCCGCGTGTCGAGGATGACCTCGCCGCCGGCCGGATCGACGTCGCGCATGCGTGCGGCGGCAACCAGCAGGCATTCGCGCTCGAGCCAGCCGCCGATGTCCACGGACAGGTAGGCCGGCGCCATGGTCGCCCCGTCGAACAGCAGGTCGCCGACCGGATGCCGGGCCTCGCCGGCGCGGATTCGAAAGGTCAGAAGATCTGCCAGACTGATCAGCATGGTGTGCCCCTCCTGCACGTCAAACCCGCCATGCACCCGACTGTTCCGGAACTTTCGGCGCAAGCGGCGTGTTCTTCTGCCAAACGAGCAGAAGGAATGAGCAAATGTCGACCGATGTTTTCATCGCAGGGCTGGCTGCGCTCTCCTTCATCGCACTACTGATCTACGTGGTCACTGCGGTGCCGCGTGAGCGCAACCTGCGCGACGACCGGGAGCGGCAATCGTCCTCCCTGGCCCGGGGCGGCCGTTCCCAATAGGTCGTCGCACAGCGGAGAGGGGGCGGCGTGCCGCCTCCTCTTTCGCCGTCTCCCGAGCCACATTCCCCATCCCGTGATCGGCAGGGCTGGCATGTCCGGTCGGAACGCGGTCTCCTGAGCCCGACCGAGACCGAGCAAGCCACGGAGCCACCCATGACCGACCTCGCCTCCCGCATCGCCGCCGCGCGCGGGGACGCGCCCGCGGATCTCGTCCTGCGGGGCGCACGCGTGCTCGACCTCGTGACGGGCGAGACCTTCGAGGGGGACGTGGCGATCCTCGGGAAGACCATCGTGGGCACGGGGCATGCCTACGAGGGCGCGCGCGTGATCGATGCCACGGGCCTGACGCTGGTGCCGGGCTTCATCGACACCCACCTGCACGTGGAAAGCTCGCTCGTGACGCCGCTCGAGTTCGACCGCTGCGTGACCCCGCACGGGGTGACGACCGCGATCTGCGACCCGCACGAGATCGCGAACGTGATCGGCGCCGAGGGCATCCGCTACTTCCAGCGTGCGTCCGAGCACACGGTTATGGACCTGCGCGTGCAGCTGTCCTCCTGCGTGCCCTCGACGCACATGGAGACGGCGGGCGCGGCGCTAGATGCCGACGACCTCGCCGCGCTCAGGGGGCATCCGTCGGGGATCGGGCTGGCCGAGTTCATGAACTACCCGGGCGTGATCCACCGCGATCCCGCGGCGCTTGCCAAGCTCGCGCTCTTCGAGGGCGGGCATGTCGACGGGCATTGCCCGCTCCTGTCGGGGCGCGACCTCAACGCCTACTGCGCCGCCGGGATACGGACCGAGCACGAGGCGACCTCGGCCGCCGAGGCGCGGGAGAAGCTCATGCGCGGGATGCGGGTCCTGATCCGCGAAGGGTCGGTGTCGAAGGACCTCGAGGCGCTGCAGCCGGTCCTGACCGAGCGGACCGCGCCCTACATGTGCCTCTGTACCGACGACCGCAATCCGCTCGACATCGCCGAAGAGGGCCACCTCGACCACATGATCCGGACGCTGATCGCGCGCGGCACGCCGCCGCTCGCCGCCTATCGGGCGGCGTCGCTTTCGGCGGCCGAGGCGTTCGGGCTCAGGGACCGCGGGCTGATCGCGCCGGGCTACCGGGCCGACATCGTGGCGCTGAACGACGTCGACAGCTGCGACGTGGCCTTCGTGATCGCGGGCGGCGTCGTGGCCGACGACGCGGCCTTCGCCGCGCGGGGGGACCTGCCGCCGGTCGGGCGGGAATCGGTCCGTGCGCCGCGCGTCGCGGCGGCCGATTTCCGCAGCACCGGCAACCGTCAGGAGACCGACGTGATCGGCGTCCGCGAGGGGCGCATCCTGACCGACCACCTGCACGAGGACATCGCGATCGAGGACGGCGACAAGCGCCCCGATCCCGCGCGCGACCTGATGCGCGTCGCGGTGATCGAACGGCACGGCCGGAACGGCAACATCGCCACAGGGTTCGTGCGCGGGTTCGGCATGCAGGCCGGCGCCATCGCCTCGACGCTTTGCCACGACCACCACAACATCGTGGCGGTGGGCGCGGACTACGACGACATGGCCGTGGCCGCGAACCGGCTGGGCGAGATCGAGGGCGGCTTCGTGGTGGTGCGCGGGGGCAGGGTGCGCGCCGAGCTCGCGCTGCCGGTCGCGGGCCTCATGAGCCTCGAGAGCTTCGAGACGGTGCGCGACCGGCTGCGCGACCTGCGCGCCGCGGCGCGCGATCTGGGGGTGACGCTGCACGAGCCGTTCCTGCAGCTGTCCTTCCTCGCGCTGCCGGTCATTCCCGCGCTCAAGATCACGGACCGCGGCATGGTCGACGTCACGCGGTTCGAGATCATCGGCTGAGCGCCTCAGCGCACCATCGGCACGCCGCGGTCGATGCGGTCGACGGCCATCCAGTCGGGCAGGCCCACATAGCGTTCGACCACGAAGAGCGCCGTGCAGATCGCCACGACGGCGAGGACCAGCTTGACGCGCGCCGGGCTCGGCGGGTGCTGCGCCCAGCGGCGCATCCGCATCAGCCAGTGCACCGGCAGCATCGCCTCAGCCCCCGTCCGTGAACCGCACCTTGCCGATATGCGGCAGGTTGCGGTTGGCCTGCGCGTAGTCGATGCCGTAGCCCACGACGAACTCGTCGGGGATCTCGAACCCGGTCCAGTCGGCCTTGATGTCCGCCTCGCGCCGCGACGGCTTGTCGAGCAGCGCGATGGTCCGGAGCTTGCGCGGATTGCGCGAGGTCAGAAGCCGGACCACGTGGCTCAGCGTGTGGCCGGTATCGACGATGTCCTCGACCACCAGCACGTCGCGCCCCTCGATGGCCGAGCGCAGGTCCTTGAGGATCCGCACCTCGCGGCTCGATTCCATCGCGTTGCCGTAGGAGGACACCTCGAGGAAGTCGACCTCGACCGGCAGGCGCAGCTCGCGCACGAGGTCCGCGATGAACACGAACGAGCCGCGCAGGAGGCCCACGACCACCAGCTGCTCCGTGTCCGCGAATTCCTGCGCGATCTCGCGCGACAGCGCCTCGATGCGTGCCGCGATGGACTTGGCCGAGATCATCTCGTCGATGACATAGGGTCGCGTTGTCATGGCTTTCCCTTGATTTTCCGGGTGCACCATACGAAATCGCGGGGCACTGTCGAGACGACACCGACCGCGAACGGAGCGACATGCCGACCCATTCCGAGACCCGGCGCCTGCCTTACACGGCGCAGCAGATGTACGACCTCGTGGCGGACGTCTCTTCCTACCCCGAATTCCTGCCCTGGTGCGCGGCGGCGCGAATCCGCTCGACCGAGGACAAAGGCGACCACGAGGTGATGCTTGCCGACCTGGTCATCAGCTTCCGCGTCTTCCGCGAACGCTTCGGCAGCCGCGTCACGCTCTGGCCCGACCAGAAGAAGATCGACACCGAATACCTCGACGGCCCGTTCCGCTACATGGAGTCGAACTGGGCCTTCCAGGATGCCGAGGGCGGCTGCGACGTGTCCTTCCATGTCGACTTCGAGTTCCGGAACGCGATGCTGCAGGGCATCATCGGCGTCGTGTTCAACGACGCCATGCAGCGCATCGTGCGCGCCTTCGAGCGGCGCGCGGCGGCGCTCTACGGGTCCGCGGCGCATCATTAACCATCTGCTCGGAAACACGGCTCGCGGCGGCTCCCGCGCCGCCGTTTCGCCCGATTCCGCCGTCATCCCGGAACCCGTGCAACCCAGCATGAGGAGACCGACGATGGACCCATTGACCCCGTCGACCGGTGCCGGTCCCGCATCCCCGGGCCGCGCCGTGCCGCCGCCCGCCGAGAACGGCGTGGTGGAGCGGATGAAGGAAAACGTCGCCCGGAACATGGCGCAGGCCGACCGCATGAAGGCCGAGACCGAGAAGCTGCACCGCGAGACCGCGGGGCAGGGGGCCGCCACCGCCGGCTACCGGATGGCGCAGATCCTCGGGCTGCCGGACGCGCCGCTGTCAGTGCTGCGCAAGGGCTGAGCGGGACGTCCGGAGGGCGGGACTGCATCCCTTTCCGGAAACAGTGAGTTCACGCTCTAATTATCGGAAAATTCGGACAATTTCTGCCGCATTTGATGGTCAGTACCAGATTCATGTTTTCTTGAGAGGTGACCATCGTGATCTTGTCCGCACTCCTGGGCTACGGCTACACGCCCCCGGCCCCCCAGCAGCCCGCCGCATCCTCGCAGGGCCAGTCGCAGGCACAGACCCAGCCCGGCGGGGGCGCCGTCGCGCCCGTGCCGCCGGCCGCACCCGCCGCGAACGGCGCGGGCGCGGGCAACCGGGGCCAGGACGGCGCCGGCGGCCAGAACGGCAATGCCGCGACCGCGCAGGTCAACGCCGCCACCGCCGCGCTGGGCGAAGCCGCCGCGGCGGCGTCGGGCCAGTCGGCCGCTGGCGCAGAGCCGGCATCCGGGGGCTCGCTGCGTACGCTCGAAAGCTACGCGGCGTTCCGCGCCCCGGCGCCGACCGCGTCGCTGCGGCTCGACGTGCCGGCCGGGGCCGACGGCGACATCGAATCGTCGCGCCGCCTCGCCATCAAGGCGCAGGAGCAGTTCCTGTCGGCGCGGCTCGTCGAGGGCATCGGCACCCGTGTCGACCCGCTCGAGACGGTCGCGGCCAAGGTGCGCACCGACGAGGCCCAGAGGGGCTACGTCGCGGCCAACACCGATGCCGCGATGTCCGAGATCGGGCGCGGACTGTCGCGCGTCGTCTGACGCGCGCGCCGCATCCCGAGCTAGAGGCGATCCAGCGCGTCGCGGACCATGTCCAGCGCGTGCCGGGTCGCCTGCCGGCGCACCTCGGCCCGGCCGGGGGCGCCGTATTCCACCGTTTCCGTGTGCACGCCGGCCGCCGTGGCGATGCCGAAGCACACGCGGCCCTCGGGCTTGTACTCCGACCCGCCCGGACCCGCGATGCCGCTGATCGCGATCGCCAGGGTGGCGCCGGCCTCCTGGCGCGCGCCTTCGGCCATCTCGCGGCAGACCTCCTCGGACACCGCGCCATGCGCGTCGAGCGTCGAGGGCGCGACGCCCAGCATCTCGGTCTTGGCGACGTTCGAATAGGTGACGAAGCCGCGTTCGAACACCGCCGAGGATCCCGCGATGTCGGTGATCGCCGCCGCAACCATGCCGCCCGTGCAGCTTTCGGCGGTGGTGATCGTCGCGCCGCGCGCGGTGGCGGCGGCGACGATCGCGGCGGCCACGTCCCCGGTCACAGCAGGACCACGTGGAACAGCGCGCCGAGGACCAGCGTCGCCCCGGCCGCGAAGGCCCCCGCGACGAGGTCGTCGAGCATCACGCCGAGCGCGCCCGGCATGCGGTCCGCCCGGCCCACGAGCCACGGCTTCCAGATGTCGAAGGCACGGAAGAACACGAAGCCCGCGACCCAGCCCGGCCAGAGCGCAAGGACGTCCGCGCCCGAGAACGCGGCGCCCCACGACACCGGCAGGAGCGCGATCCACTGGCCCGCGACCTCGTCGATGACGATCTCGCCCGGATCCTTCTCGGCCATGCCCTCGGTGGCGCGGTCCACGGCCCAGAACCCGATCGCGGTCACCGCGGCCACAGCGGCCAGCGTCAGGGCGATGCCGCCCGCAGCATGCAGCGCCCAGAAGAGCGGCAGCGCGGCGAGCGAGCCCCAGGTCCCGGGGCCCGGGCGCAGGAGGCCCACGCCGAAGAGCGTCGCGATGGCCCGGCTCATGCGGACACCAGCGCGGCGGTGGCCATGGCCGCGATCCCTTCGCCGCGGCCGGTGAAGCCCAGCCTCTCGGAGGTCGTCGCCTTGACCGACACGCGGTCCACGTCGATGCCCGCGATCTGGGCCAGCACCTTGCGCATGCGCGCGGCGTGCGGGCCGACCTTGGGCGCCTCGCAGATCAGCGTGATGTCGAGGTTCGCGATGCGGAAACCGCGGCTGCGGGCAAGCTCTGCCGCGTGGCGCAGGAAGATGCGGCTCTCGGCCCCCTTCCATTGCGGATCGGAGGGCGGGAAATGCGTGCCGATGTCGCCCTCGGCCAGCGCGCCGTAGATCGCGTCCGTCGCCGCATGCATGCCCACGTCCGCGTCCGAATGGCCTTCGAGCGCCGCCACGTGCGGCACCTGGACGCCGCACAGCACGACCGCGTCGCCGTCGCGGAAGCGGTGCACGTCAAATCCGTTCCCGAGCCTTACGTCCATGCCTCTCCTCCAGGATCGCCGCCGCACGATCGAAATCGCCGGGGCCGGTGATCTTCAGGTTCTGCTCCGATCCCGGCACGATCGCAACTGCAAGCCCGGCCGCGCGGGCGATTTCCACGTCGTCCGCCGCGTCGCTGCCGGCATGGCCGCGATGCGCCGCGAGGATCGCGTCGTAGCGGAAGCCCTGCGGCGTCTGCGCGCGGAAGAGACCGGCACGGTCGCGCGTGCCCGTCACGAACCCGTCCGCGCCAGTCCAGAGCGCGTCGGTCACGGCAAGCGCCGGCGCCGCGCCGTCGGCATGGCCCAGCGCCGCCACGACCGCGTCCAGCACGGCGCGCGGCAGGCAGGGGCGGGCAACGTCGTGGATCAGCACGCAATCGGGCGGCGTCGCAGCCATCGCCTCGAGACCCGCGCGCACCGAGGCCGCGCGTGTCGCCCCGCCCGCCACGACGCTGACGTCGAGCCCCTCGGCGGCGGCGCGCGCGAAGTCCATGTCGTCAGGGTGCACGACCAGCGTCGCGGGCATGCCTTCGAAGACCTCGAGCGTCCAGCGCGCCACCGTCCGTCCCGCCACCACGCGCCACTGCTTGGGCACCGCGCCTCCGGCGCGCGTGCCGCGGCCTGCGGCCACGATGAGGGCGGCTGTGCGCATGGGGGCATCCTCCGGGTCGGTCCAATCTCTAGGTCCTGCGCCGACGACGCGCAATCACCCGACGAGCACTGCCCAAAAAAGCGGCAGCCGCCGTTTCCGCGGTCGCGCGATGCGCCCGGAGAATTGAATGGCGCCGCGCTGCGCGATAGCTCCTGAGGGGTGCACAAGGAATAGGCGCTTGAGCTTTACCATCGGAAACATGCCTCTCGGATCGCCGGTGCTGCTGGCCCCGCTTGCGGGAATCACGGACCTGCCGTTCCGTCACCTCGTGGCGGGGTTCGGCGCGGGGCTCGTCGTGTCCGAGATGATCGCGAGCCAGGAAATGGTGCAGGGCAAGTGGGCCGTGCGCGAGAAGGCGGAGCTGGGCCTCGGCGCCGCCGGCACCTCGGTGCAGCTCGCCGGCCGCGATCCCTACTGGATGGCCGAGGCCGCGCGCATGGTCGCCGCGAACGGCGCGGCGGTCATCGACATCAACATGGGCTGCCCCGCCAAGAAGGTCGTGGGCGGCTATTCGGGGTCCGCGCTGATGCGCGACCCCGACCACGCGCTGCGCCTGATCGAGGCGGTCGCGGGCGCGGTCGACGTGCCGGTGACGCTGAAGACACGGCTGGGCTGGGACGACGACAGCCTCAATGCCGCGGACATCGCCCGCCGGGCCGAGGGCGCGGGCGTCGCGATGATCGTGATCCACGGCCGCACGCGCTGCCAGTTCTACAAGGGCCGGGCCGACTGGGCCGCGATCCGCCGCGTGAAGGACGCGGTGAAGGTTCCGGTCGTCGCAAACGGAGACATCGTCGACGCGGAGAGCGCGCGCACCGCGCTCAGGCTGTCGGGCGCCGACGGCGTCATGGTCGGGCGCGGCGCGCAGGGGCGGCCCTGGCAGCTGGCCCGGATCGCGGCAGAGCTTGCGGGCCGGCCGGTCCCGGCTCCGCCCGAGGGCGCGGCGCTCGCCGATCTCGTGGCGCGGCACTACGAGGCGATGCTCGACTTCTACGGGACCGATCTTGGTCTGCGCGTCGCGCGCAAGCATCTCGGCTGGTACTTGGACGGGGTCCGCGTGGACGCCGCGCTCCGGCGCGAGATCCTGACCCTGGGTGCGCCGTCCGACGTGCTGCGCGCGCTTCCGGGCGCGCTCTCGGCGCCGGCCGGGGCGAGGCAGGCCGCATGAACGCCGCGCGCGAGCTGTCGATCTGGTCGTCGCTGCCGGTGCCGGCGGTGCTGCTCGATTCCGACGACCGGATCGCCGACATGAACCCGGCCGCCGAAGGGTTCATGAACAACTCGGCCAAGTGGCTGATCGGCCAGCCGATCTGGGACCGGCTCGCCGTCGACGCGCCGCTCGAGGAAAGCTTTGCCCGGGCGCGCGAGCAGGGCACGCCGCTCTTCGTGAACGACGTGGACGTGGGCACCGGCGCCCGCCCGCCGCTCGTCTGCTCGCTGCACATCGCGCCGCTTGCCGGCCAGCCGGGCTGGATGGTCATGCTGATCTCGCCGCGGGAACTCGCCGGCCGCATGACGCAGAGCCATTCGGTGAAGTCCGCCGCGAAGTCCGCCATCGGCATGGCCGAGATGCTGGCCCACGAGATCAAGAACCCGCTCGCGGGCATCACCGGGGCGGCGCAGCTTCTGTCGATGAACCTCAAGGCCGACGACCTCGAGCTCACCGACCTCATCGTGGCCGAGACGCGGCGCATCGTGAAGCTGCTGGAGCAGGTCGAGCAGTTCGGCAACCTGTCCGCGCCCGACCGGCGCGCGGTCAACATCCACGACGTGCTCGATCGCGCGCGGCGGTCGGCGCTGCTGGGCTTCGGCGGGCACATGAAGATCGTCGAGGACTACGATCCCTCGCTGCCGCTCGCCTGGGGCGATCCCGACCAGCTGCTGCAGGTGCTGCTGAACCTCCTCAAGAACGCCTCCGAGGCGGCCGATCCGTCCTCGGGCGGCACGATCCGGCTCCACACGTTCTACGAGCACAGCTTCCGCCTCCGGCGCGCCGACGGCAGCGGCCAGTCGCTGCCCCTGCAGGTCGAGGTGATCGACGACGGCCCGGGCCTGCCCCCCGACATCAAGGGCGACATCTTCGACCCGTTCGTGTCGGGCAAGGAGAACGGCACCGGGCTCGGCCTCGCGCTCGTGTCCAAGATCGTGTCGGACCACGACGGCTGGATCTCGGTCGACAGCGTGCCCGGCCGGACATTGTTTCGCATTTCGCTGCCGCGCGCCCCGCGCGATGCCAAGGAGAGAGACTGATGGATGGCACGGTACTGGTCGCCGACGACGACCGCACGATCCGCACGGTGCTGACGCAGGCGCTGACCCGCGCGGGCTGCAAGGTGCACGCGACCTCCTCGCTCACCACGCTCATGCGCTGGGTCGGCGAGGGCAAGGGCGACGTGGTGATCTCGGACGTGGTCATGCCGGACGGCAACGGGCTCGAGATGCTGCCGAAGATCCACCACGACCGCCCGGACCTGCCGGTGATCGTCATCTCGGCGCAGAACACGATCATGACCGCGATCCAGGCCGCCGAGGCCGAGGCCTACGACTACCTGCCCAAGCCCTTCGACCTGCCGGACCTCATGAAGCGCACGGCCCGCGCGCTCGAGAACCGCAACCGCGTGCCGCGCTCGGAAGTGCCGGTGACGGGCGCCGACAGCCCGGACGAGCTGCCGCTCGTGGGCAAGACGCCGGCGATGCAGGCGCTCTACCGGCTGGTGGCCAAGGTCATGAACACCGACCTGCCGGTCCTGATCTGCGGCGAGAGCGGCACGGGCAAGTCGCTGATCGCCAAGGCGATCCACGACTTCTCGGACCGCCGGACGCTGCCCTTCGTGACGGTCACGGCGGGGGATCTGTCGGATCTCGAGGGGCCGGCGCGCGTGCTTGCGCGCGTGCGGGGCGGCACGCTTCTCTTCGACGAGATCTCGGACATCGACGACGAGATCCAGGCGCGCATCGTGCGCATGATCGACGTGCCGGGCGACCACGTGCCACGCTTCATGGCGACCTCGCAGATCGACCTGACCCACGCGATGGAGGAGGGGCGGGTGCGCCGCGACCTCTACTACCGGCTGTCGGGCGCGACGATCAACGTGCCGTCGCTGCGAGAGCGGGTCGAGGACATCGCCCTCCTGACCGACCACTTCCTGGCCCGGATCGAACGGGAGGGCGGGCCCAAGCGCTGGCTGTCGGAACAGGCCTCGGACCTCTTCCGCGCCTATTCCTGGCCCGGCAACGTGCGCCAGCTCGAGAATGCGGTGCGGCGGCTGTCGCTGACGAGCCGCGCCGACGAGATCACCCGCACCGAGGTCGAGACGGTGCTCGGCAACCAGCCCGAGACCGGCCCGATCCTGAAGGGCGGCGATTCGGAGAAGCTCGGCACCTCGGTCGCGCGGCACCTGCGGCGCTATTTCGACCTGCACGGCAACATGCTGCCGCCGCCGGGGCTCTACGCGCGCATCCTGCGCGAGGTGGAGGCGCCTTTGATCGAGATCGCGCTCGACGCGACGGGCGGAAACCAGGCGAAATGTGCCGACCTCCTCGGGATCAACCGCAATACGTTGCGGAAGAAGATCACCGACCTCGATATTCGCGTGACACGGCGCCGCAAGTTGATGTAAAACCGCAACAGAACCGTGGCCCTGCCGCCGCGTCGCGCCGATGGCGTCTTCGCAGTGGCAGAGAGACCACAAGATATGGCGGTTGGCCGCGTCGCGCGGTCCATCAAGGCGAGGGGTGGTTGTGGCCACTCGGGCACGGAAACTGGACTGGTCGCGGCTCGACCGTCTGAGACGGCAGCGGCGTGTGCAGAACGCTGGCACCCTGGGGCTGGTGATCCTCGGCCCGGTGCTGGCCGTCTTCACGTATCTCGTGCTCGGCCCGCTCGAGAGCGGGTCGGGGCAAAGCATGACGCTCAGGCTCGTCCTGCTGGCGGACCTGGTCTACGTGCTGCTGCTCGCGGCGCTGGTGCTGAGCCGGGTCGCCAAGATGGTCGCGGCACGCCGGGCGCAATCGGCCGGATCGCGGCTGCACCTGCGGCTGACCGGCGTCTTCGCGCTGATGGCGTTCCTGCCGACTGTGACGGTTGCGGTCTTCGCCGTCCTCACCATCAACATCGGCCTCGAGACCTGGTTCTCGACCCGCGTGCAGAACGTGGTGGGCGCGTCGCTCGAGGCGGCGGAGGCCTACGAGGCCGAACACCGCGCCGACCTCGAACAGGACGCGCGGGTGCTGGCCAACTTCCTCGACGCGAACCGGCGCGCGGCACCGTTCATGGACGACGGCGAACTGCGCCAGCTCCTGTCCACCGGGCAGTCGCAGATCCAGCGCGGCCTGCGCGAGGCCTACGTGATCGACGGGCAGGCCGACATCCGCGCGCGCGGCGAACGCTCGTACCTCTTCGACTACGAGCGCCCGGCCGCGATCTTCTTCGACGAGGCCGAGGCGCAGGGCGTGTCGCTGATCGGCGACTGGGACAACAACGAGTTCCGCGCGCTCGTGCCGCTCGAGGCCTTCGTCGACCGCTACCTCTATGTCACGCGCGAGGTGGACGGCGACATCCTGAACCTGCTCGACGACACGCAGGAGACCGCGCGCTTCTACCAGCAGCAGGAAAGCGAGCGGGGCCGGCGGCTCTTCGACTTCGCGCTGCTCTACCTCGGGTTCGCGGTGCTGCTGATCCTCGCCGCGGTCTGGCTGGGCCTGTGGTTCGCCGAGCGCCTGTCGCAGCCCGTGGGGCGGCTCACCGGCGCGGCGCAACGGGTCGGCGCGGGCGATCTCGACGTGCAGGTCAAGGAAGAGGCGGGCGACGACGAGATCGCCATGCTCGGGCGCTACTTCAACCAGATGACCCGGCAGCTCAAGCGCCAGCGCGAGCGGCTCCTCGAGAACACGCGCCAGATCGAGCGGCGCCAGCGGCTGTTCGACTCCGTGCTGACCTCGGTCACGTCGGGGGTCGCGGGGCTCGATCCCGACGGCCGGGTGACCTTCGTGAACCGATCGGCCGAGCGGCTCCTCGACTGGCAGGAAGAGAACGCGACGCTGCCCTTGCACGTGGCGGTGCCGGAATTCGGCGCGCTCTTCGACCGGCTGCGCGACAGCGGCACCGAGGTCGCGCAGGAGGAGATCAAGGTCAGCCGCGAGGGCCGGCTCGAGCACCTGCTGGTGCGCATGTCGCCGCGGCGGCGCGACGACGGCAGCCTCGAGGGATACGTGGTCGCCTTCGACGACGTGACCGACCTCGTCTCGGCGCAGCGCATGGCGGCCTGGGGCGACGTGGCGCGCCGCATCGCGCACGAGATCAAGAACCCGCTGACGCCCATCCAGCTCTCGGCCGAGCGCATCAAGCGGCGCTACCGCAAGGGGCTCGACGAGGAGGACGCGCAGCGGCTCGACCAGCTGACCGACGTGATCGTGCGGCAGACGAACGACCTGCGCCGGATCGTCGACGAGTTCTCGAAGTTCGCGCGCATGCCCGAACCCGAGCGCCGGCCCGAGGACCTGGCGGAGCTCCTGCGCGGCGCGGTCCTGCTGCAGGAGACCGGCCAGCCCGGCGTGCGGTTCGAGACGGTGCTGCCGAACCTGCCCGTGGGTGCCGAGCTCGACGCGACGATGATCAGCCAGGCGCTGACGAACCTCATCAAGAACGCGGGCGAGGCCATCGAGACGCTGACCGAGCGTGGCGCGCCCGAGGGGCATCGCCCGACGATCCGCGTGACGCTGGGAACGACGGAGGGCTGGGCCGAGATCCGCATCATGGACAACGGCATCGGGCTGCCCGAGGACCGCGCGCGGCTCTTCGAACCCTACGTGACGACCCGCGACAAGGGGACCGGGCTCGGCCTGCCCATCGTCAAGAAGATCATCGAGGAACACGGCGGCACCCTCGCTCTGGAGGATGCTCCACCCATGGGAGGAGCGGCCAGACCGGGGGCCATGGCGGTCGTCCGTCTGCCGGCCGGGGGCGACCTCCACCCGGCGGCGCGGCCGCTTGAACAAGAAACGACATGAAGGGACTGGCAGATATGGGCGACATCCTGATCGTAGACGACGAGCGCGATATCCGGGAACTGATCGGCGACATCCTCGAGGACGAGGGCTACACCACCCGCCTGGCCGGAAATTCCAACGAGGCGATGGCCGAGATCAACGGCGAGCCGCCGGCGCTCATGATCCTCGACATCTGGCTGAAGGACAGCAAGATGGACGGGATCGACATCCTGAAGACGGTGAAGCGGGACAATCCCGACATCCCCGTCGTCATCATCTCGGGTCACGGCAACATCGAGATCGCGGTCGCGGCGATCAAGCAGGGCGCCTACGACTTCATCGAGAAGCCGTTCAACATCGACCAGCTCCTGGTGGTGATCCGCCGCGCGATGGAGACCTCGCGCCTGCGCCGCGAGAACCAGTCCCTGAAGCGGCGCGAGGTGCAGGCGGCCGAGATGATCGGCGAAAGCCCGGCCTTCCGCACGCTGGCGGCGCAGCTCGACAAGGTGACGAAATCGAACGGCCGGGTGATGCTGACCGGGCCCGCCGGGTCGGGCAAGGAGGTGGCCGCACGCTACATCCACGCCAAGTCGAACCGCGCGACGGCGCCCTTCGTGACGGTCAACTGCGCGGGCGTCGCGCCCGAAACGATGGAAGAGACGCTGTTCGGCCGCGAAACCGCGGACCGGGGCGTCGAGCCCGGCCTTCTCGAGCAGGCGCATGGCGGCGTCGTCTACTTCGACGAGGTGGCGGACATGCCGTCCGGTACCCAGTCCAAGATCCTGCGCGTGCTCGTCGACCAGCAGTTCACCCGCGTGGGCGGCACCGACCGGGTGCGCGTCGACCTGCGCGTGATCTCCTCCACCAACCGCGACCTCGAGACCGAGATCGCTGCGGGCCGGTTCCGGCAGGAGCTTTTTCACCGGCTGAACGTGGTGCCGATCGCCGTGCCCTCGCTCGAGGACCGGCGCGAGGACATCCCGCGCCTCGCCCGCCACTTCATCGAGGCCTGCCACAAGTCGCAGGGCCTGCCCCAGCGCGACCTGAGCGACGAGGCCGTGGCGCTGCTGCAGACGATGGTCTGGCCGGGCAACGTGCGCCAGCTCAAGAACCTCGTCGAGCGCGTGCTGATCCTCGGCGACGGCTCCGGCCCGATCGAGGCGCGCGAGCTGCCGCAGGAGGCGCCGCGCGACGATGACGGCGGCGACCGCGTGGTGCTGTCGGGCACGCTCGCAACGATGCCGCTGCGCGAGGCGCGGGAGGCGTTCGAGCGCGAGTACCTGCTGACGCAGATCAACCGGTTCGGCGGAAACATCTCGCGCACGGCAAGCTTCGTCGGGATGGAACGCTCGGCGCTGCACCGCAAGCTCAAGAGCCTCGGCGTCGTGACCTCGGCCAAGGGCGGGGCGCGCATCGCCCATGTCGACGATGTCGACGACGAGGACGAGCCGGCCGAGGCGCGTCGCGTCGGCTGAGGCGGGCAGGGGAAGCCGTTCCGCGACGGCACGGCGGCGGGGCCAGATTGACCCCCGCTTCGCCGCGTGTCAGACCGGGATGCCGAGGACAGCGCGAGACATCGCTTCATGAAGGTCATCATCTGCGGCGCGGGCCAGGTGGGCTGGCAGATCGCCCGCCACCTGTCGGGTGAACGCAACGACGTGACGGTGGTGGACAGCAACGCCGATCTCGTCCGCCGCGCCACCGACACGCTGGACGTGCAGGGCATCGCGGGCTTCGCCTCCTATCCCGACGTGCTGGACCGAGCGGGCGCGCGCGACGCCGACATGATCATCGCCGCGACCCATTCCGACGAGGTCAACATGGTCACCTGCCAGGTGGCCCATTCGGTGTTCTCGATCCCGCGCAAGATCGCGCGGCTGCGGGCGCAGTCCTACCTGACGGCGATCTACTCGGACCTCTACCGCCGCGACCACATGCCGATCGACGTGGTCATCAGCCCCGAGCGCGAGGTCGCGGATGCCGCGCTCCAGCGGCTCGCGCTGCCGGCGGCCTTCGACACCGAGACGTTCCTGCAGGGGCAGGCGCGGCTTCTGGGGCTGACCATCGACGAGGGCTGCCCGATCGTGAACACGCCCCTGAGGCAGCTCACCGACCTCTTCTCGACCCTGCGCGCGGTGGTGGTCGGCGTGCGCCGCGACGGGCGTCTCTTCGCGCCCGAGGCGCGCGACCAGCTCTTCGCCGGGGATTCGGCCTATTTCGTATGCCACCGCGATGACGTCCGGCGTCTGCTCGAGATCCTCGGCAAGCCGCACCGGCGGCAGGAACGGGTCGTGCTGGTGGGCGGCGGCAATGTCGGCCTCATGGTCGCGCGCGAGCTCGAGAGCCGCGAGGAACGGGTCCGCGCCAAGATCATCGAGCGCAACCGCAAGATGGCCGAACGCGCGGCCGAGGCGCTGGAGAAGACCATCGTCCTGAACGGCGACGGGCTCGACGCGGGCCTTCTGGCCGAGGCCAATATCGAGCGCGCGGACGCTGTGCTGTGCGTCACCGACGACGACAAGACCAACATGCTGGCGGCGGTCCGGGCCAAGGCAGCGGGCGCGCGCATGTCGATCGCGCTCATCAACGACCCGACGCTGGTGAACCTGATGGAGCCGCTCGGCATCGACGCCTTCATCAACCCCCGCGCGACGACGGTCAGCTCGATCCTGCGCCACATCCGCCACGGCCGGGTCCGCGCGGTCTATTCCATCGGCGATGCCGAGGCCGAGGTGATCGAGGCCGAGGTCCTGTCGACCTCGCCGATCTCGGGCCAGCGCATCCGCGACATCGACTTCCCCGAAGGCGTGCTTGTGGGGGCGGTGCTGCGCGGCGACAAGGTGCAGAAGATCTCGGGCTCGCTCCGGATCGAGGAGGGCGACCTGATCGTGCTCTTCGCCATGACCAAGGACGTGCCGGAGGTCGAGCGGCTCCTGCAGGTCTCCATCGACTTCTTCTGAGTGATGGCCCGCCTCGTCCAGCTGCCGCTCCTGCTGCTGCTGTCCGGCGTGGTGTGCCTTGCCATGCTCGCGCCGGCGGTGCTGGCGCTCGCGCAGGAGGACCACCACGATGCGCGAAGCTTCTTCTATTCGGGTCTGATCGGGCTGATCCTGACCGCGATGATCGTCGTGGCGCAATCGGGCCGGCCGCACCAGTCGAACCCGATCCGGCAGCTCGTGGCGCTGCTCGCGGCCTTCGTGCTGCTGCCCGCGGTGCTGGCCGTGCCGTTCTACGAGGCGGTGCGGAACACGACCTTCCTCAACGCCTATGTCGAGATGGTGTCGAGCTTCACCACGACGGGCGCCACGCTCTTCGCGTCCGAGCGCCTGTCGGATTCCGAGCACCTGTGGCGCGCGCTGGTCGGCTGGATGGGCGGCGGGCTACTCTGGATCGCGGCGGCGGCGATCCTCGCGCCGCTGACGCTCGGCGGGTTCGAGGTGACGGCGGTGTCCGAGCCCGGCCAGACGCCCGCGCCGGGTGCGGCGCACCGCGACCGCGCCGATCCGGGCGCACGTCTGGCGCGGGCGGTCTCGGCGCTGGTGCCGGTCTATGTGGGCCTCACCGGGGCGGTGTGGCTCCTCCTTCTCATCGCGGGCGATCCGCCGCTTCTCGCGCTCTGCCATGCCATGGCGACGCTCTCGACCTCGGGCATCTCGCCGCTCGGCGGCCTGTCCGATGCGCCGAGCGGGCTCGCCGGCGAGGCGGTGGTCTTCGCCTTCCTGTTCTTCGCGCTCTCGCGGCTGACCTTCTCGAACGACACGAGCGCCGCGCGGCGCACCGGGCTCTGGTACGATCCCGAGTTCCGGCTCGGCTGCCTGATCGCGCTCGCCGTGCCTTCGCTCCTGTTCCTGCGCCACTGGGTCGCCGCCTTCGACGTGGGCGACGAGCAGAACCTGCGCGCGGCGCTCCTGTCGCTCTGGGGCGGGGCGTTCACGACGCTGTCCTTCCTCACCACGACGGGGTTCGAGAGCGGGGAGTGGACGCGCGCGCAGAGCTGGTCGGGGATCGAGACGCCGGGCCTCATCCTCATGGGGCTCGCAATCGTCGGTGGGGGCGTCGCCACGACCGCCGGCGGGGTCAAGCTCCTGCGCGTGTTCATTCTCTACCTCAACGGCAAGCGCGAGCTGGAGCGGCTGATCCACCCGAACTCCGTCGGCCGCTCGGGGCTCCTGTCGCGGCGCACGCGGCGCGAGGGCGCGTTCATCGCCTGGGTGTTCTTCATGATGTTCGCGCTGACGCTGACCGCCACGGTCCTCGCGCTCGCGCTGACCGGCATCCGGTTCGAACCGGCCTTCGTGCTCGCCATCGCCTCACTCACCAATGCGGGGCCGCTCGTGGCCTTCGGCATGGAAACGCCCATCAACCTCGCCCAGAGCGCGGCCGCGACCAAGCTCGTCTTCGCCGCCGGGACGGTGCTCGGACGGCTCGAGGTGCTGGCGCTCGTCGTGATGCTGACCCCCGATCCGTGGCGGGACTGACCCCGGGACGGGTCCTGCGGGCCCCGCTTCCAGATTTCCTCTGGAAGTCGCGCCGTCCCTTCGACATACTCGGGTCGGACACGAGGGTGCCGCGCTGCGGCGCTTACAAGAAAAAAAGGCTTTTTCAATGGCTTCCGACAGACAGAACCTTCAGGACGCGTTTCTCAATCATGTCCGGAAGACCAAGGTTCCGGTGACCGTTTTCCTGATCAACGGGGTGAAGCTGCAGGGCGTCATCACCTGGTTCGACAATTTCTGCGTGCTTCTGCGCCGCGACGGACAGTCGCAGCTTGTCTACAAGCATGCGATCTCGACGATCATGCCGGCGCAGCCCATCAATCTCTACGACGGCGACGAGGCGAATTGAGGGAACATTCCCCGCATGTGACCCGCGCGTGGGTCCTGCATCCCGACATCAAGAGCGACCGTGAGCGCCGCGACGCGCACATGGCGCTGGACGAGGCCGTGGCCTTGGCCGTGGCGCTGCCCGACCTCGAGGTGGTCGGGTCCGAAATCGTGCCGCTGCCCCAGCCGCACGCCAACGCGCTGTTCGGCACCGGCAAGATCGCGGAGCTCGGCGAGCGGCTGAAGGAGGCCGAGGTCGAGCTGGTGCTGGTCGACGGTCCGGTGACGCCCGTGCAGCAGCGCAATCTCGAGAAGGCGTGGAAGGTCAAGCTGCTCGACCGGACCGGGCTCATCCTCGAGATCTTCTCGGACCGCGCGGCGACGCGGGAGGGCGTGCTGCAGGTCGAGATGGCGCACCTGTCCTACCAGCGCACGCGCCTGGTGCGGGCCTGGACCCACCTCGAACGCCAGCGGGGCGGGCTGGGCTTCGTCGGCGGCCCCGGCGAGACGCAGATCGAGGCCGACCGCCGCGCCATCGACGAACAGCTGGTGCGGCTGCGCCGCCAGCTCGACAAGGTGGTCAAGACCCGTGCGCTGCACCGCAAGGCGCGCGCCAAGGTGCCCTATCCGATCGTCGCGCTCGTGGGCTACACGAACGCGGGCAAGTCCACGCTGTTCAACCGGCTCACCGGCGCCGAGGTGATGGCGAAGGACATGCTGTTCGCCACGCTCGACCCGACCATGCGCGCGGTGCGGCTCGAGAACGGCGTCGACGTGATCCTGTCGGACACCGTGGGCTTCATCTCGGACCTGCCGACGGAACTGGTCGCCGCCTTCCGCGCCACGCTCGAGGAGGTTCTCGAGGCCGATCTCATCGTGCACGTGCGCGACATCTCGCATCCGAACGCGCAGGAACAGGCGGACGACGTGCACGCGATCCTGGCCTCGCTGGGCGTCGCGCAATCGACGCCGCAGATCGAGGTCTGGAACAAGATCGACCGACTGCCGCCTGAGTCGCGCGAGGCCGCGCTGACCCGCGCCGAGCGCACGCGCGGCATTCTCGCCCTGTCGGCCTGGACGGGCGAGGGCATGGCGCCGCTGCTCGACGCCATCGCCGAGAGCGTGGAGGGCGACAAGCGCGAGGAGGCGCTGCACCTCGACTTCTCCGACGGGCGCAAGCGTGCGTGGCTCTTCGACCGCGGCCTGGTCGAGGAGGAGGTGCAGACCGACGACGGTTACGACCTGACCGTGCGCTGGACCGCGCGCGAGGCCGCGCAGTTCGAGAAGGTCTGACCGGGCCGGCCGCGTGCCGGCCCGTCATGCCACGTCCATCACGCCACGGTTGTACCGCTTGCCCGACTCGTCGTCCCCGGGTTACGTTTCTCGCGATTGAAGACGTTCCATTTCGTTCCATTCGCATAGATTCACCGAGGATTTGACCATGGCCGACGAGTCCGCCCCCCCGATCGACCTGTCGGAACTGATGCGCCGGATGGACGATCCGTCCGTGCCAGACGCCCAGATCGCGCCCTACCTGATCCCGGTGCCCTCGCCCGACGGCGGCATCGAGCCGGGCTTCCAGCCGAACCCGTCGCGGGTCACGGGGCTGGTCACCGGTCTCGAGGGCGGGCTGATCGTGCAGTCGCTCAACAACCGCGAGCGGCGCAAACGCCAGCGCGCCTATCGCGACCGGATCGCCGCGGGCTGGTCCGGCCCGCGCATCGTCGAGGAGGGGGACAGCTGGTTCCAGTATCCCCTCCTGCTCGAGGACATCGTCGACCACATGATGCGCGATCACGCGGTGCTCTCGCTCTCGGGCGCGGGCCACACCCTCGCGCAGATGCTCCGCCAGAACGAGATCCTCGCCGCGATCTCGCGCGAGCGAGCCGCGGCGCTGATGCTGTCGGCGGGCGGCAACGACCTTTTCGAGAACGGCAACATCGCCCGCCTGATCGAGGACGTCCGTCCGGGCATGAGTGCGAACGACCTCGTCGGCGCGCGCTTCGACGCGTTCCTGTCGGAGGTGATCGGCCTCTATCGCGGGCTCCTGCAGCGGGTGCATTCGGCCTTTCCGCACGTGGTCATGCTGATCCACGGCTATTCGGCCGCGTTCAGCCGCATGGACCGCTGGGTGGGCCGCCCGCTCAAGGAGGCGGGCGTCATGCCCGTCGCGGTGCAGAACCGCGTCGTCGAGGTGATGCTGGCTCGGTTCAACGCCGCGCAGAAGCGGCTCGCGGCCGAGCCCGCCTTTCACGGCAAGCTCGTGCACGTGGACCTGACGGGGCTAGGGCGCGAACCCGGGCAATGGTACGACGAGATCCACATGTCGTCGTCCCAGAACCGCGCCGCGGCAGACCTGTTCGCCGACGCGCTGCGGCGGCACCTGCCGGCCGCCGGCGGCCTCGAGGCCGGGATCGCCGAGGTGCCGGAACCCGCGGGCGCGCCGGTCGCGGCGGTCGCGGCGCATGCCGCCGCGCTCTCCGCGCTCGACGAGCATGCGCTGCTCTGCGAGCTGCAGGAACGGCTCGACCTCATCGACCGCGATCCCGCGACCGCGGACCTGCCGTCGGCGCCGCTCCTGTCGCTCTCCACGGGCGGGCTCGAGGGCGGGATCGCCACGACGGTGGGGCCGCTCGCGCGGCGGCTCCTGCGACGCTGGGAACGCGAGCTCTACGACCTGATCTGCGGTGACGCCGCGGCGGACGCGGCCGAGCGCACGAAGCTGCGCGAAGCGCTGGGTGCAGGGCAGGATGCGCTTGTCGGTGCGATCGCGGCCTGGCTCGTCTCGGGGCCGCTCGGCGTCTCGGCGCTGCTCGCGGGCGTGCTGGCGGCGCTCCTCGTCAAGCGGGTCGGCGGCAGCGCGGTCGAGGAGATCTGCACGCTGTGGGGAGAGCGGCTGAATGCGGCCGGCTGACCACCGGCCGGGCGCGGCGCGCGACCGCCTGCGCCAGCTTTGCGGGCGCGCGGCGGCCGCGCCGGCCGATCCCGCGCTCGAGGGCCTCGAAAGCGCGGCGGCGACGCCAGAGACCGACCTGTCGGTCGACCGCCGCCGCCGCTCCGAGGAGGCGCTGCGCCAGGCGATCTCCCGCGGCGCGGCCGAACCCGGCGCGCCCCCGGTGGACCCCGACGAGACCGAGCGCGTGGTGGGCCTCGCCACCCGCGCGATGGAAAAGCTTGCGGCCGAGGGTCCCGAGGCGGATCTCGACCGGATGGAGGAGATGGGCCTCGAGGCGGTCATCGCCACCGACGGCTCGCGCCCCTCGGCGCTGATCCGCGACGGGTTCGTGGACATGGCCGACCCGCGTCTCGGCGACTGGGCGGACGATCTCGGGACCGACCCGGAC
This sequence comes from Roseivivax isoporae LMG 25204, assembly GCF_000521865.1. Classification (GTDB taxonomy): domain Bacteria; phylum Pseudomonadota; class Alphaproteobacteria; order Rhodobacterales; family Rhodobacteraceae; genus Roseivivax; species Roseivivax isoporae. Next base: position 16,935 of record NZ_JAME01000036.1, on the reverse strand, counting down.
GCGGTTCGGCGCGCCATCGCCGCCACCGGACGGGTCCTGCGCGGGGGAGACCTTTCGGACACGCGCGTCTTCGGCACCGCGTGGATGATCGCGCCGGGGCTCGCCGCCACCGCCCGCCACGTGGTCGAGGCGATCTGGGAACAGCACGGCGGTGTGTGGATCGAGAAGTTCGGCGGGCCGGTGACCCTCGACTTCGGCGTCGAGGCGGGCCGTGATCCGGACCCGGCCGCCAGGATCGGGGTGCGCGGTGTCACATGGGCCAGCGATACCGAGATCCGCCACGCGCTGAACCTCGCGAATCTCGATGTCGCGATTCTGGAGCTAGACGCCGAGGGGCCGCCGCCGCTCGCGGTCGCGGGCACGCTGCCCATGGGCGGCGCCGAGCCGCGCATCCACGTGATCGGCCACCCGATGAAGCCCTCGGGCTTCGGTGCCCTCGCGCAGCCCGAGTTCGAGCGCATCCGCGAGGTGGTGTTCGGCTCCGTCTTCGGCGTGAAGCGCTGGGCGCCGGGGCTCATCGTTCTCGGGCCGGGTAGCCTGCCCGACGACCGCGACCTGCGCCGCGTGATGACCCACGACGCGGCGACCCTCGGGGGCAATTCGGGCTCGCCGCTCCTCGACCTTCTCGATGCGCCCGACCGTGCGCTTGGCCTGCATTACGGCGGCTTCTTCGAGGAGGAGAACTACGCCCACCCGCTCGGCCGCGTGCGCGACCTGCTCGCGGGTCTGCCGCTCCGCTGGATCGGCTGAGACGCGCGGCCGCTGACCTGCCGCGCGCCGCTTACCGCCCGCCGGGCGCGGGCACCGTGAGGAATGCCGTCGCCTTGATGAGGCCCATGGGGCCAAGGAGCGCGCGGTGGTCCTGGCCGCGCAGGATGGCCTCGATCCTGTGGACACCGGGCGGCAGGGGCGCGAGGTCGACCGTGGGCGCGTAGGCCGAGGCGACCTTGACCCCGTCGACGATCAGGTGCGCGTGGCCCATCGGGCGCGCCTCGGCGGTCTGCACGCAGACATCCGTGAAGACGAAGCCCGTCGTGTCGAGCGCCACGCGCCAGCCGCCGCCGGGCAGCGGGGTCACCCGCAGCGCGACGTCGGGCGCCGGCCTGTCGGGCGGCAGCGCGAGGAAGACCGTGCGTGGCGGCCCGGCATGGCCGTTGATGACGGGTCCGGCGAGCGCGATGCCCGCGAAAAGGCTCGTCGCGAGCGCCATGGCGGCGAGCCGCCGGAGCGGGGGCAGGGTCATGCCGCAGCCCTCCGCCCGCTCCACCGCAGGGGCACGGGCAAGGCCAGGTCGCGTCCCGCCAGCGCCAGGAGCGCCATGCAGCCGTAGAGATTCGCGTGGAAGAGCGGCGTCTCGCCCAGCGTGAGCGCGAGGAACGTGATCGCGCCGGCGATGGTGAGGGCGACGGGGCGGACCGCGCGGCCGAGGACGAGGAGCGTGCCGCAGACGATCTCGACCCAGGTCATGACCAGCGCGACGACCGGGTAGGAAAGCCCGAAGCGCGGGAAGTCCCCGTGGTCGAGGATCGCGATCAGCAGCGTGGGCTGCGTCAGCTTGTAGGCGAGCGCCAGGTAGACGAAGCCGCCGCCCACGAGGATGCAGGCCGCGCGCCAGAGCGCCGCGGTGGCCGCCGGGGACGGCGCGCCGATGCCGTCGATGCCGAGGGATCGGTCGAGCGACCCGGCACCCGCGCCGCACAGCACGAGCATCAGGCCCGGCGCGGCGAAATGCGGGGCGTAGCTGGCGAAGGCGGCTCCGAAGAGGCCGAAGCCCAGAACCGCAAGCGCGACGAGGACCAGTCCCGCGGCCCTGGTGGCCAGCCCCGCGGCGAGAAGCGCTGCCAGGACGAACTGCAGCGGCGCGAGGGCGTCCCAGCCGGGCACCAGCGCAAGCTGCATGTCGGGCACGAGGAAGGTCGGCTGCGTCCAGAGCGCGGTACCGTGCCGGGGCAGGCCGCCGGTCGCGGCGAGTGCGAGCATGGCGGCGAGGCCGAGCCGCAGGACGAGCGGCCCGACATCCGCGGCGCGGCGGGCGAGCGGTGCCGCGAGCCGCGTCTCGAGCGACGCAAGGCGCAGGTCGGCGGTGATGGCCGCCATGACGCCCGCGGCCCCGGCCATGGCGGACAGGCCGAGCCAGAGGCGGCTCTGGAACAGGGCTGGGATCGGCGCGACCGCAAGCGCTTCGATTTCGGCCGGGGTCAGCAGCCAGGCCTCGTGCGCGGCCGCGGTCGCGGGGAGGAGAAGGAGCGCGGCGGCGGACAGGGCGGCTGCGCGCAATCGGGGCGAGACAAGGACATGTTCGGTCATGGGGAGGCTCCGCAATAAATGCATTTCTTGAATGACTTGAGGCGCAGACCTCGGGTGGCGCCCGACCGTGTCCGGTCGCGCCGCGCGGGGCGCGGCGGGCCGTGGCCGGGGGACGTTCCCGCGTGGTGAAATTCCGCGGAAGACCGGGGGCTGATACCACCTTGGGTAGCATCGCTGTGCAGGTGCGGCACAGTCGGGAACACCTTACCCGCGCGACTGCGCCGAAGCTGACCCCGGGAGAAACCTAAATGATACAATACCTTGATAGGTTAAGTTGAGCCGACGCCATGCGATGTGACGTCAAGGCGACACGCGAACGTGAAAAGGGCCCCGGTGGTCCGGGGCCCTTCGCGTGCGCGCCGGCGGCGTCGTGCGTCAGCGGCCGGAGGCGGCAGGCATGGCCGTGCGGCGTCCCACGCCGCCCTTCATCGATCCGCCGAGCCAGAGGCCCGCGAGCATGGCGGGCAGGAAGACCAGCGTGCCCGGAGCGAGAAGCGGCAGCGCCGCCCAGGCCGGGCCGGGGCAGAACCCGCCGATCCCCCAGCCGAGACCGAAGAGCGCGGCGCCGCCCACGAGCCGCGCGTCGATGTCGCTGGCCGTCGGCAGGTGGAAGGCGTGGGACAGGAGCGGCGTGCCGCGTTTCCACACCAGCCGGTAGCCCACGAAGGTCGTGACCATCGCGCCGCCCATCACGAAGATCAGGCTCGGATCCCAGGTGCCCGCGATGTCGAGGAAGTTCAGGACCTTGGCCGGATCGGCCATGCCCGAGATTACGAGCCCGAGGCCGAAGACGAAGCCGCAGATCAGTCCCCAGAGAATATTCATGCGTTGGGTCTCCTCAGATCAGGTGGCGCAGGACAAAGACGGTGACGCCGGCCGTGACCATGAAGGTCAGGACCGCGACGAGCGACCGGGGCGAGAGCCGCGCCAGCCCGCAGACGCCGTGCCCGGACGTGCACCCCGAGCCGAGCGCGGTGCCGAGACCCACGGCCAGGCCCGCGAGCGCCATCGCGAGAGGGGCGCTGGGCACGGTCTGGGTGGGCAGGGCGCCCGTGACCGCTCCGAAGGCGAGCGGGGCGAGCACGATGCCCGCGACGAAGGCCACGCGCCATCCCCGGTCGGGGGCGGGGGTCCCGGCGGGCAGCAGGCCCCCCGCGGTGATTCCCGAGATGCCGGCGATGCGGCCGTAGAGCGCCATCAGCAGCACGGCGCTCAGCCCGATGAGGACGCCGCCTGCAAGCGACGCGAGGGGCGTGAAGGGAGTGACGACGGAAAGCTCCATGGCGGGACCGGCTCCTGTGGCGTGTGGGTGGCGGCGGATTGCATCTGCCGCGGTGACCGCTATATATTAGTCCTAACTAAATTAGCAATAGGTGATATAGATGGCACTTGCCGATCCGCAGGGAGCCGCCGCGCTGGGGGCGCGGGCCGAACAGGTCGCGGCCGTGCTGACCGAGCTGTCGAACCCGCGCCGGCTGATGATCCTCTGCCTCCTGGCCGAGGGCGAGCGGTCGGTCGGGGCGTTGCAGGATGCGCTGGGACTTGGCCAGTCCGCGCTGAGCCAGCACCTGGCACGGCTGCGGTCTGCGGGCATGGTCGCGACGCGGCGGGACGGCACCAGCGTGCATTATCGCATCGCCGATCCGGAAACGGCCAAGGTCATGATGGCGCTTCACGACGTGTTCTGCGGCCCCGAGTCCGCGGCCTGAGGCCCGTGTCAGGCGCGGAAGAAGGCCGCGCGCCCCTCGATCATCAGCTTGAGCCCGAGAAAACCGCCGAGCCAGATGCAGGCCAGAGTCACGGGGGCGGTGACGGCCAGCACGGCGAAGGCGGACAGGCCCTGTCCCACGCTGCAACCTGCCGCGATCACCGCGCCCACGCCCATCATCGCGGCTCCGAGAAGCTGGCGGTGCAGCTCGCGCGGGTCGTCGCAGGCCTCCCACCGGAAGACGCCGCGCCAGGCGCTGCCGGCGAGCGCTCCGGCCAGCACGCCCGCCACCGACCCGATGCCGAAGCTCGGGGACAGCCCGCTCGACAGCATGACGAAGAGAAGGGATTCGCCGAGGGGTGCCGCGAAGCTGTGCGAGGTGACGGTGACTGCCTCGAAGCCGTGGGTGGCGACCCATGTCGTGCCGACGAAGCCCGATGCGATGGCAAGCCCCACCGGCAGGCCCCAGAACACCGCGCGATCGCGGTGGCCCAGCACGGATCCGGCGAGGATCGCGCCGCCGATGGCGATGCCCGCGGCCACGGCCGGCACGCCGAGGCGGTCTGCAAGGTGGTGCGCGAGCCCGGGCGGGGACGCGGCCTCGAGCGGGGGAAAGACCTCGACCCGTAGCGCCGCGAGCGGCCCCGAGAGCGTCGCCATGGCGGCGAGGCCCATCACCACGACGATGACGAAGGACCGCATGTCGCCGCCGCCGAGGCGCGCGAGCGCGCCGAAACCGCAATTGCCGGCAAGCGCCATGCCGATGCCGAAGGTCAGCCCGCCGAAGATTGCGGCAGAGAGGTCGGGGGCCATGCGCAGGTAGAAGCTGTCCGCCGGGTCGACCCAGCCCGCGGCATGCGCGGCGAAGACCACAAGGATCGCCGCGCCAAGCGCCACGCCCCACATCCGCATGCGCGTGGACGATCCGGCATAGTGCAAGTCCTCGATGGCGCCCAGCGTGCAGAACCGTCCGAGCCGCGCCGCGATCCCGAGGATCACGCCGCCCGCGAACCCGATGGCGGCCAGCATCCATCTTTCCGACACGAGGTCGAGCATGGCTCCTCCCAATGGCCGGAGCGCTGCATCTGACGGCGCGCCTGTCCGGCCGGTCTCAGCTCTTCTTGCAGAAGAGCTCGTAGACAAGTTCCATGATCTTGCGGGGCTTGTCGTCGGTCAAGCTGTAATAGATCGTCTTGCCGTCGCGCCGCGGCTGGACAAGGCCCTCGAGCCGGAGGCGGGTCAGCTGCTGCGACACCGAGGCCTGCCGCGCGGACAGGAGGCGCTCGAGTTCCCCCACGGACTTCTCGCCCGTCGCGAGGTGGCAGAGGATCATCAGCCGGCCCTCGTGGCCGAGCGTCTTGAGGAAGTCCGCCGCGGCGCAGGCCTGCGCCATCATCCGGTCCATGTCCTCGGCCGGCAGGTCCTCGTCGAAAACCGGGAGGCTGCCCTGGTCGGCCGGCATCGGGGCGGTGTTGTCCATCTGTGATGTCCTGTCTTCGGTCAGTTCGACGGAAGGTCGGGGTTGGCCGGCGCGACGTCCGACCGCTCGAGCATGGCACCGAGCATCGGCCAGAAGAAGTCCGCGCCGGGATAGCCCTCGATCCGGTCGAGCTCGACGCCGTCGCGCACGAGGATGAAGGTCGGGGTGATCCGCGGCCTGCTGTCGAGGCTCAGGTCCTCGGGCAGCGGCGCGCGCAGGTCGATGCGGCGCAGGGGCGCAGCGCGGCCCTCGGCGGTGTTGGGATAGGCGGGGGCGATCTCGGCGTCCCAGCGGGCGCACCAGACGCAGCCGTCTTCCTCGACCATGACCAGGGCGGTGTCGGCTGCCGCGGGACCGGACAGCGCGCACGCCGCGAGGACGGCAAGCGCGCCCCTGCGGAGGCGTGCCATGCGACCCGTGGCGGGAGAGTGCGGGTACCCTGCGGTTCGGTCCGTGCGCATCATGGCGCGTGATCCATCCTGTTTGCCGGATCGGCCCCGCGCAGGGGGCCGACAAAGACCCTTGCACGATGCCGCGCTTTCATTCACGAATGATAATATGTCAATGCTAAATCGCAAGGGAGGCGGCCGCAAATGTTCGACGTGACGCTCGGCGGTGCCTTGCTTGCCGGTCTTCTGAGCTTTCTTTCGCCATGCATCCTGCCGATCGTGCCGTTCTACATCGGCTATCTCGCGGGCGCGGGAGCCGAACGGGTCGCGGGCGGGGCGCCGCAGGCCAATGCGAGCCGCGCGGCGGTGATTCCCGCCATCGTCTTCTCTCTGGGGATCGTGACGGTCTTCGTCGCGCTCGGCGCCTCGGCCTCGCTTGCCGGACAGGTGCTGCGCGACTGGTTCGACGTGCTGCGCTGGATCGCGGCCGGGATCATCATCGTCATGGGCCTGCATTTCCTCGGCATCCTGCGGATCGGCATCCTTTATCGGCAGATGCGGGCCGAACCGGGCGACGTGCACAAGCTTTCGCTGCCCATGGCCTACGTGCTGGGGCTCGCCTTTGCGTTCGGCTGGACGCCCTGCGTGGGGCCCGTGCTGGCCGCGATCCTGTTCACCGCCGCGGGCACCGAGACCGCCGGGCAGGGCGCCTGGCTGCTCCTTGCCTACGGGATCGGGATGACGGCGCCCTTCGTGATGGCGGCGGCTTTCGTCGGGCCCTTCCAGCGATTCATGGCCCGTTTCCGCCGGCACCTCGGCACGGTCGAGAAGGTCACCGGCGGCATGCTGGTCGTGTTCGGGCTGCTCATCGCGACGAATTCCGTGAACCTCATCGCGCAGTGGATGATCGACACCTTTCCGGTCTTCTCGCGCTACGGCTGAAACCTTCGGTAAAGGAGACACCGCATGTTCCTCCGCACGATGCCGCATCCGTCGCTCCGCCGCGCCTTGACGGGGCTGCTCGCCGTCGCGGCCCTCGCCCTGCCAGCCGGCGCCGCGCCGGTGGGCGACGACGGCCTGCACAAGCCCGACTGGCTGCGCGAGACCTTCCTCGACCTGCGCGAGGACCTCGCCGAGGCGACCGCCGAGGGCAAGCGCCTGATGGTCCTGGTGGAACAGCGTGGCTGCATCTACTGCAAGCGCATGCACGAGGAGGTGTTCCCCGACCCCGCCGTGGACGCGGCGATCCGCGAGGATTTCTTTGTCGTGCAGATCAACATGTTCGGCGACGTCGAGGTGGTCGACCTCGACGGCACTGCCTTGCCCGAGAAGGAGATGGTGCGCCGCTGGGGCCTGCTCTTCACGCCGACGCTGATGTTCCTTCCCGAGGAGCCCGGAGACGCCGCTTCGGCGGCCGAGGCCTCGGTTGCGACGATGCCCGGCGCGTTTGGCAAGCACACGACGCTGAACCTGCTGACCTACGTGTCCGACAAGGTCTACGAGACCGACGAGCCCTTCCAGAAATACCACGCGCGGCGTCTGCAGGAGGAGGGGATCATCGAATGAAGATATTCGCAAACGTCTATATAAAAGCTTGCATCCGGTGCGTCACCGAGACTAATGTGTAGGGAAGCACCGGCCGCCAGAGCCGGAGAGGGAGGAAAGATGACCATGTTCGCCAAACCCGTCGCCTGTGCCGCGTTTCTGATCGTGTCGGGCCTTGCGCCGCTGCACGCGCAGGAGGTCGTCGCGCCATCCGCCGTCAGCTTCACCGACATGGGGGGCATCGAGACCTCGCTGACCGGAACGCCGGGCGACGTCGCCGCGGGTGCGGAGCTCATGAACAAGGGGTCGGGCAACTGCATCGCCTGCCACAAGGTCACGGCGCTTTCCGACCTGCCTTTCCACGGCGAGATCGGCCCGCCGCTCGACGGCGTCGCGACCCGCTGGGACGAGGCGCAGCTGCGCGGCATCGTGGCCAACGCCAAGAAGACGTTCCCGGGCACGATCATGCCCGCCTTCTACCACACCGGTCCCTATGTCCGCCCGGGCGACGCGTTCACCGGGGACGCGGCCAAGGGCGATGTCGCGCCGCTGCTGAGCGCGCAGGACGTCGAGAACGTCGTCGCCTACCTGATGACGCTCGACACCTATCCCGAATGAAACCGAACAAGGAGCGAGACCTCATGACGACATTGTCCCGCAGAGACACCATGGCGCTGGGCCTCGGGGCCCTTGCCGCGGCGTTCGTCCTGCCGAAGGTCGCGGTGGCCGCGACCGACGACGCGATCGCGGCCTTCACCGGCGGCGCGTCGGTGGGGCAGGGCGGCATCACGCTGACCGCGCCGGAGATCGCCGAGAACGGCAACACGGTGCCCATTGAGGTGTCCGCACCGGGCGCCGAGGCGATCATGGTGCTGGCCGCCGGCAACCCCAATCCCGACGTCGCCACCTTCAATTTCGGCCCGCTCTCGGGGGCGCAGTCCGCTTCCACGCGGATCCGCCTCGCAGAGACGCAGGACGTCGTGGCGATCGCGCGCATGGGCGACGGCTCGTTCGTCGAGGCGCGCCAGGAAGTGAAGGTCACCATCGGCGGGTGCGGCGGCTGAGCGCGGCGCGCGGCATCCAGGTGACCGCGCCCCGACGCTTTGCAGCACGACCCGTATCAGGACCAGGAGCAAGGTCATGGCAGACAATGTGAAACCCCGCGTGCGCGTGCCGTCCTCCGCGACGGCGGGCGAGGTGGTCACCATCAAGACGCTCATCTCGCACCAGATGGAGAGCGGCCAGCGCAAGGACGATGCCGGAAACGTCATTCCGCGCTCGATCATCAACCGCTTCGTCGCCGCCTACAACGGCGAGACGGTGATCGACGTGACGCTCGAACCCGCGATCTCGACCAACCCCTATTTCGAGTTCCAGGCGAAGATCCCCGAAAGCGGGACGATGACCTTCACCTGGTATGACGACGACGGCTCGGTCTACGAGGACTCCCAGGAGATCACCGTCGGCTGATCGCCGGATCCAAGGAAAAGAAAAGGGAGGAGACACTCATGGCGAGGGGCTTTCGGTCGGGCGGCGCAGCCGCGCTGGCCCTTGTCCTCGCCGCGCCGCTCGCGGGCGCGGACGAGGTCATCGACGACGAACTGGTGATCAACGGGGAGATCCCGATCGTGACCCAGGCGCCGGCGCCCGAGCACGTCGAGGCGTTCTCGGTGATCCGGTCGGGCTGGACCTTCCGGTCGCCCGAGACGCAGGCGATGGAAATGGACGACTTCGACAACCCGGCGATCCTGGGCGTCGAGGCCGCGCGCGACGATTTCGACGCGTCCCTCGGGGCGAACGGCGAAAGCTGCGCGTCCTGCCACGAGAGCCCGGAGGACCTCGCCGGCGTGCGCGCGGTCTACCCCAAGTGGGACGACGCCGCGGGCGAGGTGCAGACCATCGAGATGCAGGTCAACGAATGCGTGACCGAGCGCATGGGCGCCGAGGCGTGGCCCTATGACGCGTCGCGCATGGTGAACATGTCGGCGCTGATGTCCTTCGTGTCCCGGGGCGAGATCGTGAACGTCGCGATCGACGGCCCGGCGGCCGAGACGTGGCAGCAGGGAAAGGACATGTACTACACCCGCTACGGCCAGCTCGAGCTGTCCTGCGCGAACTGCCACGAGGACAACTACGACAACATGATCCGGGCCGACCACCTGAGCCAGGGCATGGTCAACGGCTTTCCCACGTACCGGCTGAAGAACACGAAGCTGAACTCGGTGCACAACCGCTTCAAGGGCTGCATCCGGGACACCATGGCGCAGACGTTCTCGCCGGGCAGCCCGGAATTCGTCGCGCTCGAGCTCTATGTCGCCTCGCGCGGCAACGGTCTGTCGGTCGAGGGACCCGCAGTCCGGAACTGACCGGAACGGCCCCGTGCCGGCAGCGGCGCGGGGCTTTTTCGGCCCCGACACATTCACAGATAGCAATGTGGTGAAACGATGATCGCACGCCGCCATTTCCTGCAAGCCGGACTGGCCGCCTCGGCCCTCGTGGGCGCGTCGGGCTTCGGCAACTGGTCGCGCCTCGCGGCGCAGCAGAGCCTGACGCAGGACGACCTGATCGGCGGTGGGGGCAGCGGGAACGTCACGCTGATCCACATCACCGACATCCACGCCCAGACGCAGCCCGTCTGGTTCCGCGAGCCCGAGATCAATCTCGGCGTGGGCGCGGTGGCCGGGCTGCCGCCGCACCTGACCGGCGCGGCCTTCCGCCAGGCCTTCGGCATCGCCGAGGGATCGCCGCGGGACTACGCGCTCACGCACGACGACTTCGTGGCGCTGGCGCGCACCTATGGCCGGATGGGCGGCCTCGACCGCATCGCCACGGTGGTCAAGGCGATCCGGGCCGACCGTCCGGACGCGCTGCTGCTCGACGGCGGGGACACTTGGCAGGGATCGCTGCCAGCGCTGCGGACCGAGGGCGCCGACATGGTGCGCCTCTTCAACGCGCTGGGCGTCGAGGCGATGACCTCGCACTGGGAATTCACGCTCGGCATCGACCGCGTGCGCGAGATCGTCGAGGGCGACCTGCAGGCGGCGTTCCTCGGGGCGAACATCTTCGACGCGGAATGGGACGAGCCGGCCTTCGAGCCCATGACCATGGTCGAGCGCGGCGGCGCGCAGATCGCCGTGATCGGCCAGGCCTTTCCCTACCTGCCCATAGCCAACCCCGGCTGGCTTTTCCCGGACCTCTCCTTCGGGATCCGGCAGGAGCGGATGGCGGAGGTCGTGCAGTCGGCCCGCGACGCCGGCGCGTCGGCGGTCGTGCTCCTGTCGCACAACGGCTTCGACGTGGACCGCAAGCTGGCGGAGGACGTGCCGGGGATCGACGTGATCCTGACCGGTCACACCCACGACGCGATCCCCGAGCCCGTCATGGTGGGCAAGACCGCCCTCATCGCCAGCGGCAGCCACGGCAAGTTCGTCAGCCGCGTGGACCTCGACGTGCGCGACGGCGCGGTGCAGGGCATCGACCACCGGCTGATCCCGATCTTCTCGGACGTGATCGCGCCGGATGCCGAGATGACGGCGCTGGTCGAGGAGACGCGCGCGCCCTTCGCCGACGAGATGTCCGAGGTGCTGGGCACGACGGGGTCGCTGCTCTACCGGAGGGGCAATTTCAACGGCACGTGGGACGACCTGATCTGCAACGCGCTCGTGGCCGAGCGCGAGGCGGACATCGCCTTGTCGCCGGGTTTCCGCTGGGGTGCCACGCTCCTGCCCGGGCAGGAGATCACGCGCGAGGACGTCTTCAACGTCACCGCCATGAGTTATCCGGCGGCCTACCGGACCGAGATGACCGGCGCGTTCCTGCACACGGTGCTCGAGGACGTGGCCGACAACCTCTTCAACCCCGACCCCTATTACCAGCAGGGCGGCGACATGGTCCGCGTGGGCGGCATGGGCTACCGCATCGACGTGACCCAGCCGCAGGGCAGCCGGATCACCGAGATGACGCTCCTGCGCACGGGAGAGCGTATCGACCCCGACCGGACCTACACGGTGTCCGGTTGGGCCAGCGTCAACGAGGGCACCGAAGGCCCGCCCATCTGGGACGTGGTCGAGGCGCACATCCGCAAGCAGGGCACCGTGACGATCGATCCGAACCAGAGCGTCGACGTGATCGCGGGCTGATCCAAGGAGGACATTAAGGATGACCGACACCCGAGATCCGTCCCGACGCGGATTCCTGACCGGCGCGCTCGCGATCGGCGGCGGGTTCGTCGCGGCGCGCGCGGGCGCAGAGACAGCGCCCGATCCCGCGATCACCGAGCTGCAGCCGTGGCAGCAATACCTGGGCGAGGGCGTCGACGCCCGGCCCTACGGCTTTCCGTCCGAGCACGAGGCGCACGTGGTGCGCCGCAACGTGCCGTGGCTGACCGCCGACGCGACCTCGTCCGTGAACTTCACGCCGCTGCACGAACTCGACGGGATCATCACCCCGAACGGGCTCTGCTTCGAACGTCACCATGGCGGCATCGCCGAGCTCGACCCGGGGTCGTACCGGCTGATGATCAACGGGCTCGTGGACAGCCCGCTCGTCTTCACCATGCAGGACCTCCTGCGCTTCCCGCGCGAGAACCGGGTGCATTTCCTCGAATGCGCGGCGAACAGCGGGATGGAATGGCGCGGCGCGCAGCTGAACGGCTGCCAGTTCACGCACGGCATGATCCACAACGTCATGTATACGGGCGTGCCGCTGCGGCTCCTGCTCGAGGAGGCGGGGGTCAGGACCTCGGCCGCGTGGATCCTCGCGGAAGGTGCGGACGCCTCGGGGATGACGCGGTCGATCCCCCTCGAGAAGGCGCTCGACGACTGCCTCGTGGCGTTCAAGATGAACGGCGAGGCCCTGCGTCCCGAACAGGGCTATCCCGTCCGGCTGGTGGTCCCGGGCTGGGAAGGCAACATGTGGGTGAAATGGCTGCGCCGGATCGAGGTGGGCGACCAGCCGTGGCATCACCGCGAGGAGACGTCGAAGTACACCGACCTCCTGCCAGATGGCCGCGCCCGCCGCTTCACCTGGGAAATGGACGCGAAATCCGTCATCACGAGCCCCTCGCCGCAGGCGCCCATTCCGCATGGGCCAGGGCCCATGGTTCTGACCGGGCTTGCCTGGTCCGGTCGCGGCACCATCCCGCGGGTCGACGTGACCCTCGACGGCGGCGTGACATGGACCGAGGCGCGGATGTCGGGGCCGTCCTTCGACAAGTCGCTGCACCGGTTCTACCACGATTTCGTCTGGGACGGCCGGCCGATGCTGCTGCAGTCCCGCGCGCACGATTCCACCGGGTACGTGCAGCCGACCAAGGACGCGCTGCGCGAGATCCGCGGCGAGAATTCGATCTATCACAACAACGGCATCCAGACCTGGGCCGTGAACGAGAGCGGGGTGGCCGAAAATGTCGAGATCTCCTGAGCTGTTCGGGCTGACCTTCGGCGGCATCGCCGTCGTCCTCGGCGCCTCGTACATCCTCGCCGACCAGTTCGTGGTGGACCTGCCCGCCCCGGCGCGGGGCGGCGTGCCGTTGGTCGGGGCGGCGAGTGCCGACGAGGTGCCGGCCGAGGCCACCGTGCAGGCCGCGTCGGCCGGGACGGAAACCGCGCCGTCGCCGTCGCGCGAGGGCGACTTCGGGCTCGGCCGCGCGGCGCTGCCCGAGGAGGTCGCGGCCTGGGACATCGACATCCGCCCGGACGGGCAGGGACTGCCCGAGGGCTCGGGCGACGTCTGGACGGGCGAGGAGCTGTTCGTCGAGCAATGCGCCATGTGCCACGGCGATTTCGGCGAGGGCGCGGGGCGCTGGCCGCAACTCGCCATGGGGCAGGGCACTCTCGAGGGTCCGGACCCGGTGAAGACCGTCGGATCCTACTGGCCGTACCTCTCGACGGTGTGGGACTACGTCCACCGCGCCATGCCCTTCGGCAACGCGCAGTCGCTGTCGCCGGACGAGGTCTACGCGATCACCGCCTACATCCTCTACCTCAACGAGGTGGTCGAGGACGATTTCGTCCTCTCGCGCGAGAGCTTCGCCGAGGTGACCATGCCCAACGAGGACAACTTCTACATGGACGACCGTCCGGAGGTTGAGCTGGCCCGCTTCTCCGAGGCGCCGTGCATGGAGGCGTGCAAGGACGGTGTCGAGATCACCATGCATGCCCGCGTGCTCGACGTGACGCCCGAGGGCGGCGGTGACGGGGGCGGCATCGACCTCGAGGGATCGTCGGGGTCCCCGGGTGATGCCGCGCCCGAACCGGCGGCCGCGCCCGCCGACCCCGAACCGGCCGCCGATCCCGAGCCGGCCACGGAAGCGGCGGCCGCCGGGCCCGACCCGGCACTCGTCGAGACCGGCGCGCAGGTGTTCCGCAAGTGCCAGGCCTGCCACGAGGTCGGCGAGGACGCGGCGAACCGCGTCGGCCCGCATCTGACCGATCTCGTCGGGCGCCCCATCGGGAGCGTCGACGGCTTCAACTACTCCGCGGTGTTCGAGGAAGCGCGGGCGGCCGGGGATGTCTGGACCGAGGAGCACCTCGCCGAGTTCCTCGCTGACCCGCGCGGCACCTATCCCGGCACCAAGATGTCGTTCGGCGGCCTGCGCAAGGATGACGAGATCGCGGCGCTTGTCGCGTACCTCCGGTCGGCGGGCGCCGAATGATCCGGCGCGGCCTCGCCGCTCTCGCGGCCGCCGTCCTTCCGGCGGCCGCGGCTCCCGATCACGAGCTTGTCCACAACGAGATCGCCGACATCCTGGCGCTGCCGGCCGACACGGCCTACGGCGCCTGGCTCGCCTCGGAATGCACGAGCTGCCACGGCGTCGGCACCGAGGGCGGCATTCCCCAGATCCACGGCCTGCCGGCCGGCTACATCGTCGGGGCCCTTGTGGACTATCGTCTCGGGGCGCGGCAGCATGAAGTGATGCAGACGATCGCGACGCGACTCGGCGAGGAGGAGATCGCGGCGCTCGCCGCCTATTTCAGCGAGGCCGATTGAACGGCCCGTTTTTCGAAGGGAGGAGACGACATGCGACTTAACAGACGGGCCGTTCTCGGCAGCCTGGCGGCCGGCGCCGCCGTGCTCGGCGCGCCGATGGTCATGGGGCAGGCGGCGCCGCGTGTCGTCGTCGTGGGCGGCGGCGCCGGCGGGGCCACCGCGGCACGCTACATCGCGCGGGAGTCATCCGGTGCGGTGAACGTCACGCTGATCGAGCCGACCCGCCGCTACTACACCTGCTTCTTCTCGAACCTCTATATCGGCGGTCTGCGCGACATGGAGAGCCTCGGCCACGATTACGGCACGCTGGCCTCGGAATACGGGATCAACGTGGTGCACGACTGGGCGGTCGGGGTCGACCGCGACGCGCGCACCGTGGCGCTGGCCGGCGGCGGCAGCGTCCCCTACGACAAGCTGGTCCTGTCACCCGGCATCGACTTCAAGGAGGGCGCGGTGCCCGGCTGGGACCTTTCGGCCCAGAACGCCATGCCGCATGCCTACAAGGGCGGATCGCAGACCGAGCTCCTCAGGGCGCAGGTGCTCGCCATGCGCGAGGGCGGAACCTACGCGATGGTCGCGCCACCGAACCCCTACCGCTGCCCGCCCGGACCCTACGAGCGCATCTCGATGGTCGCGCACGTCCTGAGCGAGGTGAATCCCACCGCCAAGATCCTCATCGTCGACCCGAAGGACGGCTATTCCAAGCAGGCGCTGTTCGAGGAAGGCTGGCAGAAGCATTACGGCGGCATGATCGAGCGCATCGGCCCGGATTTCGGGGCGCAGAACACCTCGGTCGATCCTGCGGCGATGACCATCGACATCGACGGCGCGGTCGAGAGCGTGGATGTCTGCAACGTCATTCCCGCGCAGCGCGCGGGCAAGATCGCCCATGACGCGGGGATCACCGACGGCGACTGGGCGCCGGTCAATCCCGCCGACATGTCCTCGCGTGCGGATCCGGACATCTACGTCCTCGGCGACGCGGCGCAGCAGGGGGACATGCCGAAATCGGGCTACTCCGCGAACAGCCAGGCCAAGGTCTGCGCCAACGCGGTCCTGGGCGCGCTCACCGACTCGCGGGTCTTCCCGGCCCGCTACTCGAACACGTGCTGGTCGCTCATCGCGCCCGAGGACGGCGTGAAGGTCGGCGCAACCTACGAGCCGACGGAAGAAAAGATCGCTAGCACCGAGAGCTTCATCAGCCAGACCGGCGAGGAGCCCGAGGTGCGTGCGGCCACCTACCAGGAAAGCATCGGCTGGTACGCGGCGATCACCGCGGACATGTTCGGCTGACGATCCTCCGGGAGGGGACGGCACGACGGCGGCGGGCGCGGGCCCGCCGCCGTTTCCTCATCCGGCGGGCGTGAAGGCGTAGCCGTCGCCGTCGGCGGCGATGGTGCCGATCCCGCCGCCGGGCAGGTGGAAGCCCACCATGGTCTCGCCGCTCTCGGCCAGCGTGGCGAGGAGCGCCATGCGCGTCTCGATGCCCACGTCCGGCTCGTGGTCCGCAGGGTTCGGCCAGTCGGGCCGCGCCAGCGCGAGGTGCCCGTTGCCGATCGCGTCGCCCACGATCAGCGCGCTCTCTCCTCCGGACGCGACGCGCGCGCCCATGTGCCCGGGCGTGTGGCCGTTGAGGGCGGTGAAGGTGATCCCCGGCGCCACCTCGTCGCCGTCACCCGCAAGGTCGAGCCCCGCGCCCAGCACCTCGAGCCTGCGCGACGCGCCCGCGGCAAAGCTCTGCCGCGCCGGGTCGAGGGCGTCGAGAGTTGCGGGATCGCGCCAGTAGGCGGCTTCCTCGGCACCCATCACGTGGCGCGCGTTGACGAAGAGCGGTTCGTCGAAATCGTCGAGCACGCCCCAGAGATGGTCCGGATGGCCATGGGTGAAGATCACGTGGGTGATGTCGCCGGGGGCAAGGTCGAGCGCGGCGAGGCTGTCGGCCAATCGTCCCGCGCTCGGCATGAAGGAGCCGCCCGAGCCGGCGTCGAAGAGAACGCGCCGCGTGCCGTCCTCCCAGAGGGCGAGGTTGCAGGGCGTCTCGAGGCTGCCGGCCTGCAGTCCGCGCGCGGCGAGGATCGCGCGGGCCTCCTCCTCGGGGAGGTCCCCCAGCACGAAGCTCTCGGGCAGGACGAGATGGCCGTCCGACACCGTGCGCAGGCGGCCGGTGCCGAGCGCACGTTCGGCGATCGCCGGCAGGCCGAGCAGCATGCCCGCGACGGTGCCGCTTCCGGCATGCAGGAACGAGCGGCGTGTGAACATGGTGATCTCCCTTTCTGTGGCGGGTCCACGATAGGGGCGGGCAGGCCACCGTCCCACCCGATTCCGCGTCCCTGCAGGGGGGCGAGTCGCCTCCGACGCGGGGCAGGGGCGGGCGGGAACCTGGGTGCCACCGGGGCCCCGTTCGGGGGCGCTCATGAAAGCGACTGATTTTCTTGCACTTTTTCCGCCGCATGACAGAAAAACGAAAAAAACGGCCTCCGGGCGATTTTTTCCCTTGCGGGTATTTGGAGTAATCC
>NZ_JAME01000035.1 GCF_000521865.1 Roseivivax isoporae LMG 25204 | reverse complement strand
AACATCGTCGCCTTCCGCTGCCCGGGCTGCGCCACCATGCACCAGGTCTGGACTGATCGTTGGCGGTGGAATGGTGATGGCGACGCACCGACCTTCTCGCCCTCAATCAGGTCGCGGGGCAGGGCGCCGCAAGCTAGGTGCCACAGCTTCGTCGAGAATGGACGGATTCGCTTCCTTCCCGACTGCACCCACGAACTCGCGGGCAAGACTGTGCCCCTGCCGTCGCTGGTGGGCGGCGAATGATCCGCGCGCTCTTCCATCTCCCCATCGCTGACTGGCGCGTCGCGCTGGCCCTCCACGCGGCGCTGCGCCGCCCCACGCGGCGCTGCCGCTGACAGAAAGGACCCACCATGGACAACCTTTGGACCGCCCTCGAGCCGCACGTGATCGAGCTCCTCGGGCTCGTGCTGACCATCATCATCGGCATCGCCGCGCGCCAGCTCAGCGCCTGGACGGGCATCGAGATCCAGAAGCGCCACCGCGAGGCGCTGCACGAGGCGCTCATGTCTGGCGCGATGTCCGCGATCAAGCACGGCCCGGGTGTCGGCCTCGGCACGCTCAAGGCCCACGCCATCGCCCACGCGCACCAGTCCGTGCCGGAGGCGGTCAAGGCGCTGGTGCCCGGCGACGGGATTCTCGACGCGATCGCGGAACGCTACGTGCGCGACGCGCTGAAGAAGCTCGACCAGCCCGCCATCGCGGATCGGTAGGCTCGCCGATGACCTCGGCCATCCTGAGCCAGACGCGCGTCGTCACCCGTGGCGGCGCGATCCTCGGCCTCGCGGTCGAGTTGGCAGGCGCCTGGGGCGCCTACGACATGCAGGGCAGGGCCCTCACCGCCAAGCGGTTCGAGACCGCGGAGGAGGTGCTCGCCTGGTTCGACTCGAGGGCAGCCGAGCGCGATCTTCCGGCGTGACGCCGGCGCGGCGGCGCGCTACCTGCGCCGCATGCGCGTCCTCTACCTCGAGTGCTCCTGCGGCCGTCAGGCCAAGGTGGCGTGGCCCATGGATCGGACCACGCTGCGCTCAGAGATCCTGCCGCGCACCAGGTGCACGCGCTGCCGTCAGCCGGCGGTGGATATGCGGATCATCTGGGAAACTTCAGCGAACGCGCTCGAGGGCGCCGCGGTGCCGCCGGGGGCAGGTGACCGGCGGCGGTGGCCGTGAGGGCCTCGCCGCGCATTATGCGGCGAGGCGGTCTTAGCCAAAAAGATCCGAAAGCCGGTTATTGGCCAATCGAGGTCCAAGTGCCGCCAAGGCGTTCCGTTCCGGCACTGGTTGAAGGTTGCATGGCGGACGAAACCTGTGTCTCAACTCAGTCTCGATTGAGGGCAAGATGCTGCGTGGGGCCAACATGAAGGCGATCGCGTTGCATCCATGCAGTGCTGCGCGCCTCACTCCCTCGTGCTGTCCCCATTGCCTCACCAGGCGGTCATTCAAGTTCTCGGACTCGCCGATGTACAGAACTTCGAATGGTCCGGCATGCGACGTCCGGCCAAGCATGTAGACACCTGAACTAGGAGGCGGCAAGACCGGAAGATTGTCCCAGTAGAACTCGTAAGGGCCATGCTGGCCTTGCAGTATGAACGTTGCCATGGGCAAAGATCCTATGCTGGCCTGCAAGCGGCTTGACCGTGACGGCGCCCAAGGGCACTGTCGCCTCAATCCGCGAACGACCGCTTGCAGGCGGAGGGGATTACGGATGCCGGGGTGTGCTTTGGTCGGGCGCCCCGGCTTTCGCGGCTCCGCATAGCATGTCGCGACTCAGCATCACAAAACAACCATAATTGGTTAAATGCGCCACATTTTGTGTGAGGGCACGTCTACTGGATCAACCAGTTGCGGCCGGCAGGCCAAGGTCGCCATGCGGCCCGAGTGGCCACGCAGCGCGCCGACCTCCTGCCGCGCACCAGGTGCACGCGGTGCTGCCAGCCGGCGGTGGACATGCGGATCAACTGCGAGACGGACGCGAACGCGCTTGACGGCGCCGCGGTGCCGCCCGGGTCCGGTGATCTGCAGAGGTGACGCAGTCGACCTAGCCTCAAAGCCGCTTGCGCAACGACCGTGGCAGCCTCTGCGCCGCCTCGTCAGCGGCGAGCCGAAGCAGAAGGTCCGCGAGTTCGGGCTCGTGGACGCGCTTGGCAGCACTTTTCACCGTGAACCAGCGGCGCTTGCGCTCGCGACGCTCCTTCCAGACCTTCTTCAGGTGGTCGACCACCATGGGGTAGACCGTGACGTGACACGGGATGTCGGCCTCCTCGGCCATCCGCTTGAGGTAATGGTAGGTGCCGATCGGATCTTTGGAGACAAACCCCCTGGCCCCGGCTTCCTCAAGCGCCTCGATCTCGACCGCGGTCCACGGCTTCTTGCCGTCCATGGGCCAGCCCTTTGGCATCACCCAGCGCCCGGTATCGCGCGACGTGATCATCAGCACCTCGAGGCCCCGCTTCCTCGACAGCCGAAGAGGCAGGGCAGCGATCTGCTGTTCAGACCGGCATGCACAGTCGGTGGCGTCGAGCATCGGAAAGATATCGTCCGTCATTCGAGCGGGACACTAAGCCCTTGAGAGCATCTGACAACTGACGAAACGCAATGTTCCCGACCACCGGAGAAGCGGCGTTTGGGCGGCTTTTGGCGGGATTACCTGAGCATTGGGAAAACAGAGGCGGTGGCGGACGTCTTGCGGCGCGCCACTGTGCCACTTTGGCCTGATGACCGGCGGCAGTGGCGGTGAGGCGTTACCTCAGTCCCTCGAGCCCGAGCCGAGGCTCAGCACCATGAATACCGCGACGCTTGCGAAGATCGGCAGAAGCGGAACGTCGATGCCGGTGCTGTTCTGAAGGGCGTCAAGGATGAGTGCGATAAGACTTGCCGCGGCCGATAACAGAAGGCTCAACGTGAAGAGGTTGCGGAATGGGTGACGCTGCCACTTCTCGATATTCCTGCGGCGGGTCGACGGATCGCCGCAGTTCTCGATCGCGAACTCGATCAGCATCGTTATGACCCACGCGACGAAGCAGAAGGTCAATACGCACAAGGCGATCGGAACTACTGAAGTCACGTTGCTTCCAGGGTTACTTACTCCGGCGAGAAAGGTAGGCTTTGCTCTCAGACGGCAAGAAACTGCACGAAGCGGTTCACATTTGACAATTGCGGGGGCTCGGCCTTTGGTTGACCGATACGATATGGCAGCCTAGCCAGATATTGGCGACAAGGCATATATCATGGGACCGGAGCAGCAACTCCACAAAATGTTGGAGCAGGAACTCCACAAGATTTTTAGACGGCTGGAGGCTGCTAAATTCGTCGCCATTGAGGTCTCCTCAGACGAGCTGTGCAGGAGACTTGACTGGAGTGGCGCAGCTGACTGGAGTGGCGCAGCTGACTTGAAGATGGAAGTCGCGCGCTCTGCCATGTTTCTCGAGCTTCGGGATGGCGACGTTGTGCTTCAGGATGTCGATCGTGACGTGAGCCCGGTGCTTCGTATTCGATACAGGCTGCCTCGAGAGCGTGGGACCGAGTCCGCCGCCTGACTTCCTCGCGGTTCCGGGCGGAAACAGTCAGTGCCACATCACCCAGTTTTTTATGGCGATCTTCAGCTTGGCATGCGCGAGAAGTCGATCAAGCAGCCAGCTCTTCACGTCCGCCTGTGAGGTGCAACGACGAGGGTTTGCGATAGCGTCTTTAAGGACCGTCTCCACAAGACGGTCAGCGGCGTCCTGGTCATCCACGTAATGTCGTGCACGGCTTCGGAGCAACGGCACTAAGGCCAGCACATTGATGTCAGGAGTCAGATCGGGTTGGTCCGTCACGCTTCCTCCTAATTCGATCGGCTTGCGGGGGCGCACGGCACATAGTTTCGCTGCTTAGCATGACCGCCAGTCCCCGTTCGCACCTTACGAAGCGTGACGCCTTTCGCAGAAACGCCAATAGAGCACGTCGGACCAGCCTCAGCTTTCTTGTTTATGAGCGCCCTTATGCGGCGTCTAGCCCGCGGCGTTCTGAGTTGCCGTGTGATAACTTGCTCTGCCTCGAATGTTCGGACGCTTTCATCCGTGGTAACGCTGAACCGTTTGAACCCACCCACCATCCTATGCGCTTGATTTTAGGCCGCGACAGCAGTCAAGGTGATAGCCGTGATCTCGTCAACGGGAATGCTCTTTGGTTCGTTGAACCTGCGTAGACGGATTTCAGCTGCACAAACCGGAAACATCGGTGTTCTAAACGTGGCGTTTTTCCGTGAATCCCGTTGCTCTGCGCTGGGTGCCACCCTCTCCTAAGGGGCAGTCGGCAGGTTCGGATCCTGCTGCGTCCCCGTTTTCTCTCGGCCGGTACCAAAACGGTTGTCACCTCGGATCCTAACCCATTGATTTTCAGCCGGCCATTTGTTGCCAACTGTGCCACCTAACGTGTTGATATTGCAGTAATCGGCGTAGCCCCCTACGAACTGCCACGCCGTCGCGCGCGTTCTTGCTACGTCGCACTCTAGCGCGCTAGCTCGACGCCGAGTTCGTTCAACCGGATGAGCATTTTGGGCGCGTGCAGGTGCCGGAGGGCGACCGGGTGCGGGACCTGAGCACGCACCAGGTGCTCGCGGTGCCACCAACCGCAAGCGGAGATCCCGCAAATACATGGGACACATGATCCGCAACCCATTGAAAGTTATGGGCCAACCGGGCGACGCATGCGGGACATGTAGTCGTTGAATTCATTGAAAAAATTGGGGTTTTTGGTAGGCCCGGCAGGACTTGAACCCGCAACCAAAGCGTTATGAGCGCTCTGCTCTAACCAATTGAGCTACAGGCCCCCGCCGGGCAGTCAATACCAGCCGGTCCGCCACGGTCAAGCGGCGGCATGGACAGTCGGGGGGGCTTGGGCTATCCCGCGCGCGGCGACAGCAGGCGACGGGGCAGCGCATGACCGAGGGCAAGAACGGCATCACCTACGCCGAGGCGGGTGTGGATATCGATGCGGGCAACGCGCTGGTGGAGCGGATCAAGCCTGCCGCGGCGCGCACCGACCGGGCAGGGACCATGTCGGGGCTCGGCGGCTTCGGCGCGCTCTTCGACCTGAAGGCCGCGGGCTTCACCGACCCGGTGCTGGTTGCGGCGACCGACGGCGTGGGCACCAAGCTGCGCATCGCGATCGACACGGGCCATGTGGACGGCGTCGGGATCGACCTCGTCGCGATGTGCGTCAACGACCTGGTCTGCCAGGGCGCCGAGCCCTTGTTCTTTCTCGACTATTTCGCGACCGGCAAGCTCGACACCGACAGCGCGGCGCGGGTGATCGAGGGCATCGCCGAGGGCTGCGCGCGTTCGGGCGCAGCGCTCATCGGCGGCGAGACCGCCGAGATGCCGGGCATGTACCCCGCCGGCGATTTCGACCTCGCGGGCTTTGCCGTGGGCGCCATGGAGCGCGGCACGCACCTGCCGCAGGGCGTGGCCGAGGGCGACGTGCTCCTCGGGCTCGGTTCAGACGGGGTGCATTCGAACGGCTACAGCCTTGTGCGCAGAATCGTGGATATCTCCGGGGACAGCTGGGACGCGGACTGCCCGTGGGACGCGGGCACGAGGCTCGGCGCGGCGCTGCTGACGCCCACGCGGCTCTACGTCCGGCCGGTCCTGTCGGCGATGGCGGAGGGCGGCGTGCACGCGGCCGCGCACATCACCGGCGGCGGGCTGACCGAGAACCTGCCGCGGGTCCTGCCCGAGGGGCTCGGCGCCGAGATCGACCTCGACGCGTGGACGCTGCCGCCGGTCTTCGGCTGGCTCGCGTCGGTGGGCGGGATGAAGCCCGCCGAATGCCTCAAGACCTTCAATTGCGGAATCGGCATGGTGCTCGTGGTGGCGCAGGACCGCGCCGAGGCGCTGGCCGCGCATCTCGCGCAGGCGGGCGAGCGGGTGAGCGTCATCGGCGCCGTGCGCGCGGGAGCCGGCGTGCGCTACACGGGTTCGCTCCTCTGACCGGATCGCAGGGCATGAAGAAGCGCGTGGCGATCCTCATCTCCGGGGGCGGGTCCAACATGGTCGCGCTGGCGCGGGACATGGCGGGCGACCACCCGGCGCGGCCGGTCCTCGTGATGGCCAATGACCCCGCGGCCGCAGGACTCGCGCGCGCGCGCGACATGGGCATCGACGCCGCGGCGGTGGATCACCGCCCGTTCCGCGGCGACCGTGCCGCGTTCGAGGCGGCGCTGATGGCGCGGCTCCAGGAGGCGGCACCCGACATCCTTTGCCTCGCCGGCTTCATGCGCGTGCTGACCGAGGGTTTCGTCGCGCGCTGGCAGGGGCGGATGCTGAACATCCACCCCTCGCTCCTGCCCAAGTATCGCGGGCTCGACACCCATGCGCGGGCGCTCGCGGCGGGGGATGCCGAGCATGGATGCACGGTGCACGAGGTCACGCCCGCGCTCGACGACGGGCCCATCCTCGGGCAGGCGCGGGTCCCGGTGCTGCCCGGCGACAGCCCCGCGGACCTGGCGGCGCGGGTGTTGGTCGAGGAGCACCGCCTCTACCCGGCAGTGCTGCGGCGGTTCGCATCCGGCGACCGCAGGCCGATCCTCACGCCCTAGCGGCGGATCAGCGTCGCGGAATTGCCGTGCCAGTCGAGGTCGGCGCCGGTCACCGTGCGCTCGGGCGCGGAGGCGGCGAGCGCGAGGCCGCCGGCCAGCAGCACGACGGCTGTCAGTCCGGCGAGGAGGTCGGACAGGGACACCGCGCGCTCGGCGCGGCGGGCGGGCAGGGTGAGGTCTGCAAGGGTCATGGCGGGTCTCCGGGTGGGACAGGGTCCGATGCGCCGGAGATAAGGGGGCACGCAGGATGTTTGAAATGAATGTTTTTGCGGGAAGCCATCACGCAACGGAATGGTTTCCGGCGCCGCAACCGCGCGGCCGCGCTTTCCCGCAGCACAACCTTCCGTTAACTTTGGAAAATTGCCGCTTCATTTCCTGCGGGGTTAGATGCAGACCATTACGACCACGGACGCGCTCGCGGCGTTCTGCGAGCGGGCGCGTTCGGCGCCTTATGTCACCGTCGATACGGAGTTCCTGAGGGAACGCACCTACTATTCCAAGCTGTGCCTGATCCAGCTGGCGCTGCCCGGCACGGACGACGACGACGCCGTGCTCGTCGACCCGATCGAGGGGGGCGACGCCCTGTCGCTGGCGCCGCTGATGGAGCTCTTCCGCAACACGTCGGTGGTCAAGGTGTTCCACGCGGCGCGGCAGGATCTCGAGATCTTCTACATCGACGAGGGCGTGATTCCCGATCCGCTCTTCGACACGCAGGTGGCCGCGATGGTCTGCGGCTTCGGCGAGCAGGTGGGCTACGAGACGCTGGTCAAGCGCATCGCCAAGGCGCAGCTCGACAAGTCCTCGCGCTTTACCGACTGGTCGCGGCGGCCATTGTCGGAGGCGCAGAAGACCTACGCGCTGGCCGACGTGACGCATCTGCGCGAGATCTACGAATATCTCGACCGGCGTCTGCGCGACAGCGGGCGGCATCGCTGGGTCGCCGAGGAGATCGCGGTGCTGACGGACCCCGCGACCTACGTGGTCAAGCCCGAGGACGCGTGGAAGCGGATCAAGACGCGGTCGTCCTCGGCGCGCTTCCTCGCGCTGGTTCAGGAGCTTGCGACCTTCCGCGAGACGTTCGCGCAGGAGCGCAACGTGCCGCGCAACCGGGTGTTCAAGGACGACGCGCTGTCCGAGCTCGCCTCGACCAAGCCGCAATCGCTGGCCGATCTCGGCCGCTCGCGGCTGCTGCTGCGCGAGGCGCGGAAGGGCGAGATCGCGGACGGCATCCTTGCCGCGGTGGCGCGCGGTCTCGAGAAGCCCAAGGAAGAGCTGCCCGAACCCGACACGAGCCGCGACCGCATGCAGGTCAACCCGGCGCTCGCGGACCTTCTGCGCGTGCTCCTGAAGGCGCGGACCGAAAGCAGCGGGGTCGCGCCCAAGCTCATCGCCTCGGCCGCCGATCTCGACGCGATCGCGGCGGGCGAACGGGACGTGCCGGCGCTGAAGGGCTGGCGGCGCGAGGTCTTCGGGGAGGAGGCGCTCAAGCTCTGCGACGGGCGCATCGCGCTCTCGGCCAAGGGGCGCACCATCCAGGTGATCGCGCTCTGACACGGCGATGGTTCGTGCGCCGCGGCAGGATCGCGGCGCAAGTTCCTGATCCTAAAAGATAGTAGCGCCGGTCAACGGCGGGAGACGAGGGCGTTGTCGCGGCCGCGGACCGACACGCTGCGCACGCCCGCGAGGTCGTTGTCGCTGAGCCAGACCGCCGCGGTCACCGCGCGCGCATTGGGGCCCGCATTGCGCGGCCCGGGGCGCTGGAGCGCGTTCAGGGTGAAGCTCAGCACGGTCGGATCGGCGCTCTCGTCGGGTGTCAGCCGCACGTCGAAGGGGCCGACGCGGTCGGCGACGCCCTCGACCCGCAGGATCGCCCCGCCCGGGCGCCGTTCCAGCGCCATCTCGCGCAGCTGCGCCACCGGCTGGCCGGCATAGGCATCTGGCTGCGAGCGGCGGAACAGCGACGCGGTCGGGCTGCGCTGGGGCAGCAGGGGGTTCGTGGCGGATGCGTTCGCGGCGACCGGCTGCGAC
The DNA here is from genome assembly GCF_000521865.1 of Roseivivax isoporae LMG 25204. Lineage (GTDB taxonomy): Bacteria > Pseudomonadota > Alphaproteobacteria > Rhodobacterales > Rhodobacteraceae > Roseivivax > Roseivivax isoporae. Next base: position 40,720 of record NZ_JAME01000035.1, on the reverse strand, counting down.
TGCGCGCGGCCGAACCAGTTGAACGGGTTGAGCCGCGAGTCCCGCACCGTGCCGCAGCTTGCCACCGCAAGCGTCGCCACGAGAAGGATGCCCATCCGCGTCTTCGTCTTCGTGCCCGTGGTCATCGCGTCCGCACCTGCCCTTGCCTGTTCCTTTCGACTAGCCGATCAGGCCCCGCTTGAAAAGCGTCTAGCGGGGGTGGACCTCGGGCCGGACGCCGCTTAGGTCAGGCGGGTCGAACCGCAACGGAGGCACCCGCATGGCGCAGGCGGCGTTCGAGGACGTGGTCGAGGATTTCGAGTTCCTCGAGGACTGGGAAGACCGCTACCGCATGGTGATCGAGATGGGCAAGGCGATGGATCCCTTGCCCGAGGCGCTGCGCGTGCCCGCGACCAAGGTCGACGGCTGCGCGAGCCAGGTCTGGCTGCATCCGCGCATCGAGGGCGGGCATTTCCACTTCGACGGCGACAGCGACGCGATGATCGTGCGCGGGCTGATTGCGGTGCTGCACCGGCTCTACGACGGTCTCCCCGTGGCCGAGGTTCCGGCGGTCGACGCCAAGGCGGAACTGGCGCGGCTCGGGCTCGAGGAGAACCTGTCGGCGCAGCGGTCGAACGGCCTCAGGGCGATGATCCAGCGCATTCGCCTCTTGGCGGCCGAGGCCGCCTGACGGCGGGCCCCTCTCAGGAATTCCCCTGTCCGGTGAAGCGCGCGGCGTCCGCCGCGGCGCGCCGTATGGCGTTCGACTTGTGCACGGTTTCCTGGTACTCGGCGTCGGGGTCGCTGTCGTAGACAACGCCGCCGCCCGCCTGGATGTAGAGCTTTCCATCCTTCACGATGGCAGTGCGCAGCGCGATGCACATGTCCATGTCGCCGCCCGCGCTGAAATAGCCGAGCCCGCCGCCGTAGACGCCCCGCTTTTCCGGCTCGAGCTCGTCGATGATCTCCATCGCGCGGACCTTGGGCGCACCCGAGACCGTGCCCGCGGGCAGGCCGGCGAGCAGCGCCGACAGTGCGTCCTGGTCCTCGGCCAGCTCGCCCACAACGTTCGACACGATGTGCATGACGTGGCTGTAGCGCTCGATCACGAAGCGTTCGGTGGGGCGCACGGTGCCGATCTTCGACACCCGGCCCGTATCGTTGCGCCCGAGGTCGAGCAGCATCAGGTGCTCGGCCAGTTCCTTGTGGTCCGCGAGCAGGTCGGCCTCGTTCGCGCGGTCCTCCTCCGGCGTCGCGCCGCGCGGGCGGGTCCCGGCGATGGGCCGGATCGTCACCTCGCGGCCGAAGACGCGCACGAGGATCTCGGGGCTGGCGCCGATCACGTGGAAGCCGCCGAAATCGAAGTAGAACATGAAGGGCGAGGGGTTCGTGCGCCGGAGCGAGCGGTAGAGCGCGAAGGGCGGCAGGGGAAAGTCCTGCGTCCAGCGCTGCGAGGGCACCACCTGGAAGATGTCGCCGGCGCGGATGTACTCCTTGGCCTTCTCGACCGCCTGCTTGTAGCCCTCGGGGGTGAAGTTCGACACGGGCTCGCCGGCCTCGCGCGCCTCGCCGAGATCGCGGCTCGCCTGCGGCAGCGCGCGTTCGAGGTCCCGCACCGCGTCCATCACCCGTTCCGCCGCCTGCGCGTAGGCCGCCCGCGCCGACAGGCCGCCGGTCGCCCAGGCGGGCGCGACGACCGTCACCTCGCCCTTCACGCCGTCGAGCACGGCGACGACCGAGGGGCGCAGCATGACCGCGTCGGGCAGGCCGAGCGGGTCGGGATTGGGGTCGGGCAGGCGCTCGACCAGCCGGATCATGTCGTAGCCGAGGTAGCCGAAGAGGCCGGCCGCCGATTGCGGCAGGTCCGCCGGAAGGTCGATCCGGCTTTCGGCGATGAGGGCGCGCAGCGCGTCGAGGGGGGGCGCCTCCTGCGTTTCCCATGCGCCCGGGTCGAACCGCGCCTGCCGGTTGATGCGGCTCGTGGCCCCATGGCACTGCCAGACGAGATCGGGCTTCATCCCGATGATCGAATAGCGTCCGCGCACCTCGCCGCCGGTCACCGATTCCAGCATGAACGCGTCGGGCGCACCGCCCGTCAGCTTCAGCATCAGAGACACGGGCGTGTCGAGGTCCGCGGCGAGCCGGGCGTAGACCACCTGGCTTTGCCCGGCCTCCCAGGCGCGGGCGAAGGTGTCGAAGTCCGGAACAAGCGCCGCCATGGCCGGTCCTATTGCAGGTTGCTGTGGACGGCGTTCAGCGCCTGCTGGTCCACCTGCACGCCGGCGCGGTTCTGGATGTCGGTCGCGTAGGCGCTGAAGAGGTCGTTGGCCAGCGACCCGCTCGCCTGGTCGCGCAGCCGCTCGGCGAGCGCCGTGGCCTCGGGCCCGTCGGTGTCGGCGGGAACCACCGCGTCGAGCCGCAGGATTGCCACGCGGCCCTGGCCCGGCACCGCGACCGCCTCGCCTTCCTCGAGCGCGAAGATGCGCGCGATCGCGCCCTCGGGCAGGCCGTCCACGCCCTCGTTCCGCGTCACCGCATCGAGCGAGCGCGGCTCGAGACCCGCGGCCTCGAAGCTCTCGCCCTCCGCGATGCGCGTTGCCAGCGCCTCGGCCTGGCCGGTCAGCGCCTCGGTGATCTGTTGGCGTTCCCAGCCGGTCTCGACCTGGTCGCGGACCTCCTCGAAGGGACGCGGCGCCTCGGGCTGGATTTCGTCCACCCGCGCGGCGAAGAGCCCGCCATCGCCGGTCTCGAGAATCTCGGGGTAGTCGCCCGGGGCCATGTCGGCCACTGCCTCGCGGAAGGCGGGGTAGGAGGTGATGCCGTCGCCCGACTGGCCGGCATAGTCGACCGTGTCGAACACCATGTCGGTCTCGGCCGCGAGATCCTCGAGCGTCGCGCCGCCCACGAGGCGGTCGTCGAAATCCTCGGCCTGATCGTCGATGACGCGGCGCGCGCGGTCGAGCACGAGACTGTCGCGCAGGACCGGTACGGCTTCCTCGAAGGGCGTGCTCTGTGCCGCGAGCTCGGCGTTCACGCGGAAGAGCGCGGGCCCGAGCGGAGAGGGCGCAGGGCCCGCCACGTCACCCGCGGAGGTGCCGAACACCGCGCTCGCGGCCTCGCCCAGGTCGCCGCGGTCCACCACGCCCAGGTCGACGTCCGCGAGCGTGAGCCCGCGATCGGCGACCAGCGTGTCGAAATCGGTCTCGCCCGCGGCGAGGGCCTCGGCCGCTGCCTGCGCCTCCTCCTCGGAGCCGAAGACCAGCCGCTCGACCAGCCGCCGCTCGGGCATGTTGAACTCCGCCTCGCGCTCCTCGTAGGCGCGGCGCAGCGTCTCCTCGTCGATCTCGACGCTGTCGACCAGCATGTCCGGCGTGACCCAGGCATAGCTCACGACCTTGGTCTCTGGCCGGGTGTAGCGGTCGATGTTCTCGTCGTAATAGGCGCGCAGCTGTTCCTCGGTGGGCACCGCGACCCCGGTCGACAGCGCGCCCTCGTCGAGGATGGCCCAGCTGAAATCGCGCGTCTCGTTCGCCCAGGCGACCAGCGTGTCGACATAGGTGTCGGGCATCGCGGTCGCCGACAGGATCGCGCCCTGCAGCAGCGAGCGCGCGGTTTCCTGCCTCAGATCGGTCTCGAATTCCTGCTCGCTGAGCCCGGCATTCTGCAGCGCGAAGCGGTAGGCGTCACGGTCGAAGGCACCGTCGGGTCCCTGGAAGGCGGAGATGCGCGCCAGCTCGCCCGCGAGCACCTCGTCGCCCACCGAGAGCCCGATGCGGCGCGCTTCCCAGTCGAGGGCGGTGTTCACGACGATCCGCGACAGCACCTGCCGGTCGACGCCCGCGGCCTGCAGGTCGGCGAAGCTCACCGCCTGTCCCGCTTGCTGCTGGATGGTCGAGATCTCCTGCTGGAGCGCGCGCGAATAGGCGTCGACCGGGATCGGTTCGTCGCCGACCGAGCCCACGCTGCGCACGTTGCCCGTGATGTTCGTCGCGCCGAAGCCGATCAGCCCCAGGAACAGCAACCCCATCAGGATCCAGACGAAGACCTTCGACAGGCCCTTGGCCTTCAATGCCATGTGTTTCTCGCCCTTTCGCTGTCGCGTGCGCCGATGGAGCCGCTGTCTAGTTGCTGGCCCCCCGGGTCGCAAGGGGGCTCGCGAGCGCGGCGTCGAAGCCCGCGAGCCGGGCGAAGAGATCGGCGATCGCCGCCCGGTCCACGTTGGCGAAGGCGATGCGGACCTGCCGGGCGCCGGCGGGATCGTCCGCGGGCATGAACATGGTGCCGGGCAGGGCGAGGATGCCCGCCTCGTGCACGAGGCGCCGGGCGAGCGCGTCCGAGGGCTCGGCGAAGGGATGCTCGAGATAGGCGAAGTAGGCGCCGAGGCCCATGAGCCGCCAGCCGCGCTCGGCAAGGCGCGGCATGTTCTCTTCGATCGCGGCGCGGCGATCGAGGATCTCGGCCCGTTCGCCCGCGACCCACTGGTCGAGGTGGCGCAGTCCCCAGAGCGCCGCGCGCTGGCCGAGCTGCGGCGCGCAGATCGCCACCGTGTCGAGGAACTTCTCGACCTCGGCGAGAAGGCCCGGGTCGGCGATGACGGCGCCCACGCGGTGACCGGTCAGGCGGTACGCCTTGGAGAAGGAATAGAGCTGCACGAGGTGCGGGTCGGGGCCGTTCCCGCGCAGGTCGTGCGGCGCGCCGGTGCGGCTGTCGAAATCGCGGTAGGTCTCGTCGACGATGAGCCGGAGGCCGTGGCGTGCCGCGAGGTCGCGGAAGGCGCGGAGCGTCCCGGCCGGGTACTCGACGCCGCCCGGATTGTTGGGCGTCACGAGCGCGATGGCGCGGGTGCGGGGCGTCACGAGCGCCGCCGCGGCGTCCGCGTCGGGCACGAGGTCCGGCCCCGTCGCGAGCGGCACGGCCGTCACGCCCGCCATGTCGAGCCACATCTTGTGGTTGAAGTACCAGGGCGTCGGCAGGATGACCTCGTCGCCCTCGGTGCAGAGCGCCGCGATCACCGCGGCGAAGGCCTGGTTGCAGCCGGCGGTGATGGCGATCTCGGCCGCGTCGACCGGCCCGCCGTAATGCCGCGCCCAGGAGCGGGCGAGTTCCGCGCGGAGATCGGGCAGTCCCAGCACGGGGCCGTAGAGATGGGTCGCGGGATCGTCGAGCGCCTCGGCCATGGCCGCGCGCAGCGGCGCGGGCGGCGGGTCGACCGGCGCGGCCTGGCTCACGTTCAGGAGCGGGCGGTCGGGCGGGAAGACCGCGCCCTCGAGCCAGCGGCGGGCCTCCATCACGGGCGGGGCGAAGGTCGTCTCAGTGCGGCTCGACATGCGTGCACGGGCTCCGGTTCGGCGGGTCGGACCGGGGGCCAGCCCCCGGACCCCCGGGATATTTCTGCCAAGAAGAAGACGGGGCGGGGCGCGCTCGGGATGCCCCGCCCGGCCGGTCGGCGGCGGGTGGGGCGCGTCAGTCGCGCCCGCGATAGGGCTCGACGTATTGCAGCGCCATGTCCCAGGGGAAGAAGATCCAGGTGTCCTGGCTGACCTCGGTGACGAAGGTGTCGACCTGGGCACGGCCCTGCGGCTTGGCGTAGATCGTGGCGACGTGGGCCCTGGGCATCGCCGCGCGCACCACCTCGAGCGTGCGGCCGGTATCGACGAGGTCGTCGACGATGAGCACGCCGGTGCCGTCGCCCACGAGCGCGGCATCGGGGGATTTCAGGATGCGCGGCGCGCTCTGCGACTGGTGGTCGTAGCTCTTGACGCTGATCGTGTCGACGGTGCGGATGTCGAGCTCGCGGGCGACGATCATGGCGGGGGCCATGCCGCCGCGGGTGATCGCCACCACCGCGCGCCAGCCGCCGTCCTCGGGTCCGTGGCCCTGCAGGCGCCAGGCGAGCGCGCGCGCGTCGCGGTGGAGCTGGTCCCAGCTCACGTGGAAGCCCTTTTCGTGCGGCAGACGGTCCATCGCAATCACCTGTCGATCAAGAGTTTGAGCCCCAGCGCGCCGAGCACCGCCGCCGCCACGCGGTCGAGCAGGGGCTTCAGCGCGAGGTAGCCGTCGCGCGCGGGGCGCGTGGCGAAGAGGAGGGCGACGGCCGCGTAGACCAGCCATTCCACCAGGAGGCGGTTCGCCACGATCGCGGCCTTTTCCCAGAACGCGAGGCCGCGCGGGAAGATCACGAGCAGCACCGCCGAGGCGAAGAGCATCGACTTGGGGTTCCCGAGATTGACGAGGAGCCCGGTCCGGAAGGCGCGCCGGGTGGCGGCGGGCCCGGCGGGATCGAGCGGCCGGGCGGCGTCGCGCCACATGCCCCAGGCGAGCCACAGCAGGTAGAGCGCGCCCGCGATCTTGAGCGCGAGATAGGCGACGGGGAAGAGGGTGAAGACGATCTCGAGCCCCATCAGTGCGGCCGCCGTCCAGGCCGCGGCCATGAGCCCGAGCCCGAGGCCGGTGGCGATGCCGGCGCGGGGGCCCGCGACGATCGATGTGCGCAGCGCAAGGAGGAGCGCCGGCCCGGGGCTCGCCATCGCGGCGAGCAGCGTCAGGTTGAAGGCGAGGACATGCGGCCAGTCCATGACGGTCAGGCCTTGGCGATGTCGGGGGCGTCGGGCGCCTTCATGCCGACCACGTGGTAGCCCGCGTCCACGTGCAGGACCTCGCCGGTGGTGCCGGAGCCGAGATCACTGAGCAGGTAGAGCGCCGAGCGGCCCACGTCCTCGATGGTGACGTTGCGGCGCAGGGGCGAGTTCAGCTCGTTCCACTTCATGATGTAGCGGAAGTCGCCGATGCCCGAGGCGGCGAGCGTCTTGATGGGGCCGGCCGAGATCGCGTTCACGCGGATGCCGTCGCGGCCCAGGTCCTCGGCCATGTAGCGCACGCTGGCCTCGAGCGCGGCCTTGGCAACACCCATGACGTTGTAGTGCGGCATCACGCGCTCGGCGCCGTAATAGGTGAGCGTGAGGCAGGAGCCGCCGGCGCCCATCATCGCCGAGGCGCGGCGCACCACCGAGGTGAAGGAATAGACCGAGATGTCCATCGAGGTGAGGAAGTTCTGCCGGCTCGTGTCGACGTAGCGGCCGCGCAGCTCGGACTTGTCCGAGAAGCCGATGGCGTGCACCACGAAGTCGAGCCCGTCCCAGCGCTGTCCGAGCGCGTCGAAGAGCGCGTCGATGCTGTCCTCCTGGCTCACGTCGCAGGGCAGGACGATGTCGCTGCCGAGGCTCGCCGCGAGCGGGTCGACACGCTTCTTCAGCGCCTCGCCCTGGTAGGAGAAGGCGAGCTCCGCCCCGGCATCCGCACAGGCGCGCGCGATGCCCCAGGCGATCGACTTGTCGTTCGCAAGTCCCATCACGAGGCCACGCTTGCCCGCCATCAGATCGTTTGACATGCCCTACCTCCGACCGACATTGCTGCCCGAGACGTTTAGGCGAAGCCCGGGGGGCCATCAAGGGTGCCGCCGCCGGGCGCGCCCGGCACGGCGACCGGATGCCGGGGTGTTGTAGAGGAGACGCGCATCATGACCGACCGCACCGGGATCTTCGCCGGCGACGACCCGTTCGAGATCGCCCGCGCCTGGCTGGCGGAGGCCGAGGCGCACGAGGTCAACGACCCGAACGCCATCGCGCTCGCCACCGTTGACGGCGGCGGGATGCCCAACGTGCGCATGGTGCTCCTGAAGGAGATCGAGGACGCGGCCTTCGTGTTCTACACCAATTACGAGAGCGTGAAGGCGCGCGAGATCGCGGCCTCGGGCACCGCCGCCTTCGTGATGCACTGGAAGTCGCTGCGCCGCCAGATCCGCGTGCGCGGCCACGTGACCCGCGAGGACGGGCCGCAGGCCGATGCCTATTATGCCAGCCGCTCGCTCAAGAGCCGGCTCGGCGCCTGGGCGTCGCGCCAGTCCGAACCGCTGTCGAGCCGGGCGTCGCTGATGGCCGAGGTGGCCAAGGTGACGCTCAGGCAGGGGACGAGCCCGGAACGCCCGCCTTTCTGGGGCGGTTTCCGAATCACGCCTGTCGAGATAGAATTCTGGGCAGACGGACCGCATAGGTTGCACGACCGTTTTCGCTGGAATCTCGATCGTGACACGCAACAATGGGCTGCCATTCGCCTGAATCCTTGAGGCCGTTCCCGACACTGGCTAGTTTTGGCACCATTAAATATACTTGGACTTGCATGTTAGGGTCGCCTCGTGTTTCCGGGCGGCTCACCGCGAGCAACGATTGGCAGGCCGTCTGTGATACACGAGGAGTTCGCGAGCGATCGCGTGGAAGGAAAGGTGAAGTGGTTCGATCCCGGACGCGGGTTCGGCTTCGTCGTCGCGGACCAGGGCGGTCCCGACATCCTTCTGCATGCGAACGTCCTGCGCAATTTCGGCCAGAGCTCGGTGGCGGACGGGGCGCGCGTGGACATCGCGATCCAGCACACCCCGCGCGGCGTGCAGGCGGTCGAGGTGTTCCACATCGAGCCGCCCGAGGCGACCGGCACCGCGCCGCTGTCCGATTTCGAGGAGATGGACCCGCAGGTGCTGCGGGACGCGCCGCTTGAACCCGCCCGGGTGAAATGGTTCGATAAGGGCAAGGGGTTCGGGTTCGCCAACATCTTCGGCCGCCAGGAAGACGTGTTCATCCACATCGAGGTGCTGCGGCGCTCCGGTCTGGCCGAGCTGCAGCCGGGCGAGGCGCTGGCGATCCGCACCGTGGAAGGCAAACGCGGCCTGATGGCCATCGAGGTGAATGCATGGGAAACCGCCGTCACGCGCAGGCCCTGGCCGCCGCTCTGATGATCGCGCCGGGTGTCGCGGGCGCGGCCTGCGCCCCCGACGCCCTGTCGCTCCGCGGGGATTTCGGGACTGCCCGGTTCGCGGTCGACGTGGCCGACACGCCCGAGGAGCGCGCCCGGGGGCTGATGTTCGTCGAGGAGATGCCGCGCTTCACCGGGATGCTCTTCGTCTACGAGCGCCCGCAGCCGGTCTCGTTCTGGATGAAGAACACGCTGATCCCGCTCGACATCATCTTTGCCGACGCCTCGGGCACGGTGCAGCGCGTGCACCCCGACGCGGTGCCGGGCGACCTGACGGCGATCCCGGGCGGTGACGGCATCCAGTACGTGCTCGAGGTGAACGGCGGCATGTCCGAAAGCCTCGGCATCGCGCCCGGCGTGGAGCTGCAGCACCCGGCGATCCCCGGCGAGGCCGCCGCGTGGCCCTGCGAGGACGCGGCGGCGGGCTGATTGATCGCGCCTTCGGTCCGGCGGGCCTTTTCAAACCCGCGGACGAGGGGTAGAGGGAGCGCATCGGGGCGTAGCGCAGCCTGGTAGCGCGACGGTTTTGGGTACCGTAGGTCGTGAGTTCGAATCTCGCCGCCCCGACCACCAATATATAAATCCCGGACCTCGAACGTTCCCGCCACGCGCGGCGCTCTCGGCGTCCTGCGCCGAAGAGGATGGCCCGGGCGGGCTGGCGCCGGTCGGGGTCGTCGCTGCCGTGCTCTAGGCCGATGTGCGCCATGTCGCTGGCGTTCCGGTGGCGACCGGGTCATGCCGCGACCGACGGCGGTGTCGGCGCCGCCGGTGACATCGATGGCCATGGCCGCAGGCCTGTCGCGGTTCGCCGCGCGACAGGCGGCGCTGCCCGGTCCTTACGGGATCCTTACGCGGAGCGCGCATTTCCGAATGGCATCCTTACGGTCTGCCGGCGGATATCCGGGCAGACGCCGCAACGTGCCGGCGCGGCGCCGCGCCGGCCCCCGAAGCCGCCCGCGCGTGAGCATCGTTCCTCGGGACATCGGGACGTCCGTGACCTTCGTCGCCTTCATCAACGGCCTCCTGCTCGTCGGACTGGGTGCCCTCATGGCGCTCAACGCGCTCGTCTTTCCGGCGACGCGCGGCGTGTTCCTCGAGGCGGCGCTGCCGGTGCTCACCGTCGGCGGCTGCGTCTGCCTCAGCACCCTGACCCCGCGGGCCGGCCTCAACCGGCTGCATTCCTTCCTCCTGACCGGCAGCACCTGGATCACCGCGGCGGCGGCAGGGGCGCTGCCGCTGTGGCTCTGGGACCTGTCGTTCACCGACGCCTTCTTCGAGGCGATGTCGGGGATCACCACCACGGGGTCCACCGTGATGACCGGCCTCGACGGGACGCCGCGCGGCATCCTCATGTGGCGCGCGCTCCTGCAGTGGATCGGGGGCGTGGGCTTCATCGTCGCGGGCATCGCGCTCCTGCCGATCATGCGGGTGGGCGGCATGCAGCTCTTCCAGACGGAAAGCTCCGAGAAGGGGGACAAGGAACTTGCAAGCGCCGCGCGTTTCGCGGCGGCGACCATCTGGATCTACCTCGCGCTCACCCAGCTCTGCGCGCTCGTCTACATCTCCGGCGGCATGACGGCGTTCGAGGCCATCGCGCATGCGCTCACGACCCTGTCGACCGGCGGCTACTCGACCTCGGATTCCTCCTTCGGCCTCTTCGAAAGCGCCTACCTGCAATGGGCGGGAACGCTGTTCATGCTTGCGGGCGCGCTGCCCTTCGCGTGGTACATCCGCGTGCTGAGCGGGCGCGGGGTCCGCTCCGAACAGGTCCGCGCGCTGATCGTGACGCTCGCGCTCGTGATCCTCGGGCTGACCGCCTGGCGCGTTGCCACGGGCGGCACGCCGGTGCTCGAGACCCTGCGCCTCGTCGCCTTCAACGTCGTCTCGGTGGTGACCACCACCGGCTACGCGACCACGGACTACACCACCTGGGGGCCCTTTGCCGCGGTGGCCTTCCTCTGCCTGACCGCCATGGGCGGCTGCACCGGGTCGACCTCGGGCGGCGGCAAGATGATGCGGTGGATCGTGCTCATGCGCAGCGTCCGCGCGCAGATGAAGCGGATCCGCGCGCCGCACGGCATCTTTCCCGTGCGCTACGAGGGCCGCCCCTTCGACGCGGACGTGATGAGCGGCGTCATGACCTTCTTCGCCTTCTACGCCGCCACGGTGATGGGGCTCGCGATCGCGCTCACCATGTACGGCCTCGACACCACGACCTCGCTCAGCGGCGCGCTGACGGCGGTGGCCAACGTCGGGCCCGGGATCGGCGCGACCATCGGCCCCGCCGGCAACTTCGCGTCGCTGCCGGACGGGGCCAAGTGGCTCCTGTCGTTCGGGATGTATGCCGGCCGCCTCGAGATGCTGACCGTCTACGTCCTGCTGGTGCCGGCCTTCTGGCGCGAGGTCGCCTACCGGTAGGGCGCGGTCAGCCGGCGGCGGAGCGGCGGACGCTTTCCCGCCCGGTCGTGCCCTCGAAGAAGAAGCGGACCATCTCGGCGCTCGCATCCGGCCCTGTCGGATCGGTGTAGCTGCCCGCGGGCCGGCCGCCGGACCAGGCATGGCCCATGCCCTCGACGATCCAGTGTTCCACCGCCTGCGTGCCGTCGGCGTCGCAGGTCGTGAGCCGGCGGAAGGACCGGCCGTTCACCGCACCTGTGTCCTGCGTCTCGAGGCTTTGCCGCGGACCGCCCTCGAGCGCCTGCCGCACGATGCGGTCGCCGTTCGAGGGGTGGACCGTGCTGTCGGCGCTGCCGTGGAACACGATGGTGCGCGTGGCCCTGGTGCGGGGCGCTCCGGGCGCCTCGCTGCCCGCCATGGCCGCGAAGGCCGAGGGCACGTCGTTCGCTGCCCCGGCGGGCAGGCCGGAATGGGCGCCCACCGCCCGGAAGAGGTCGGGATAGGTGCCCCCGAGGATCACCGCCATGGCGGCCCCGGCCGAGAGACCCGCGACGAAGACCGCGTCTTCCGGCACCGCGTGGCGGGCCATGACCTCGCGCGTGAGACCTGCGAGGATCGCGGGCTCGCCGCGGTCCCGGCGCTGGTCGCCGCGGCTGAACCAGTTCCAGCAGGACTGCGCGTTGTCGCCGCGGGATTGCTGCGGGTAGACCACGACGAACCGGTGCGTTTCGGCCAGTTCGTTCATGCCGGTCCCGGCGGCGAAATCCTCCGGCGTCTGCGTGCAGCCGTGCAGCATCACGACGAGACCCGTGACCCCGTCCCGGGCGGAGGCGGGCACGTAGGTTCGGTAGCCGCGCGTCCCGGCGGCGCAGGCGAAGCTGTCCGCGTCGAAACGCGCGCCGTCCGGCAGGTCCGGCTGTGCCGCGCCCTGATGGCCGGGGGCCGGGAGGCGCGCCAGCATCGCGGACAGGCCGGCAGGCATGACCTGCGGACCGGTCGCCGGTCCGCCGGGCAGGGTGCCCGGGGCGAGGCCGTGCCGCGCGAGCGTGCGGGTCACGAGGTCGTTGGCGGACCCGAGCGGCGCGGCGCGCGTCTGCCCGGTCGCCGGGCGCCATGCGCCGGCGGTGAAATCGATCATGTGTGTGTCCTTGTCTGCGCTGCCGTCAGCGGATGCGGTCGGCCAGGGCCTTCTTGATGTCCGCGGGAGCCTGGAGGCTGCCCAGGACGGTGATCGAGCCGATGGTGGCCCGGGCGAGGTCGGGGGTCACGTCCGACCCGATGCGGGCAAGGCCCACGACCTTGATGTGCAGGACCTCGCCGGCAGCGCGGACCTGTTCGAGTTCCGCGCGGCCGAAGTCGCGCAGGCCGAGTTCCATGGTGTGGCGCTCCAGGGACCGGTCGACCGCGTCGCCATGCGTGTCGAGCTGCCGCCGGATCGCGGTGCGGATGAAATCGCTGCGATTCGAGTAGAAACCCTCCTGCACGAGGAGGTCGATCCGCCCGAGATCGACGAAGCCGAGATTGATGGTGATCTTCTCGCTGTCGGGCTGCTTGTCCCTGAGCTGTCGTATCTCGGCCATAATCCATTCTCCATCCGTCTGGATGGTATATGGATGTTCGTCGCGGATGCGCAAGGCCCGGCCCCCGATCTTTCGGGGTGATCGGGGGCCGGGTGATTCCGTCCGCAGTCGCCGCATCGTGCCCGGCATGGGCGGCGCGGCTCGGCTGCGTCTGTCGGAGGGGCCTCCCGGACGGTGGCTTATCCCCGGTTTGGTCCACAGGATCATGCCGTGGCGGCGTGCCTCTGTGGATGGTTCGTGGGACAAGCGCAGGGATTGTGTCGGGACAGCATAAACCCCCCAAATGTGGTTAAAAAGGTGTTGACCATCGACCCCGAGTCGCGTCACTTTGTGTGGGCCGGTCAAGCGAACACTACATATGGTGTCTGGCGCTGACGGCATAACATCAGGGTTCGGTCCGCACGCCAATCCACCCGATCGTCATTGGGCGCCGGGGGAGGGGAGGCTTTGCGCCCGCGGTGCGTCCGCGGCCGCGCGATCGGGCCGGTTCGCGACACGGGAAGCACGGGGCAGCACATGAAGATCGAGCGACACTACACCGCGGCCGGACGCGATGCCTATGACGGCATCGATTTCGTCACTACCGCGTCGGAGATCCGCAATCCGGACGGCACCATCGTGTTCCGCCTCGACGATGTCGAGGTCCCCGCGCGCTGGAGCCAGGTGGCGTCGGACGTCATCGCGCAGAAGTACTTCCGCAAGGCCGGTGTCCCGGTCGCGCTGAAGCGCGTGCCCGAGAAGGACGTGCCCGAATTCCTGTGGCGTTCGGTCCCCGAGAGCGCCGACACCCCCCGTACCGGCGAGACTTCGGCCAAGCAGGTCTTCGACCGGCTGGCCGGCGCCTGGGCCTACTGGGGCTGGAAGGGCGGCTACTTCACCACCGAGGCCGACGCCCAGGCCTATTATGACGAGATGCGCCACATGCTGGCGACTCAGACCGCCGCGCCGAACTCGCCCCAGTGGTTCAACACCGGCCTGCACTGGGCCTACGGCATCGACGGCCCGGGCCAGGGCCATTACTACGTCGACTACAAAACGGGCAAGCTCACGAAATCCAAGTCGGCATACGAGCATCCGCAGCCCCATGCGTGCTTTATCCAGTCCGTGGCCGATGACCTCGTGAACGAAGGTGGCATCATGGACCTGTGGGTGCGCGAGGCGCGCCTGTTCAAGTACGGATCCGGCACGGGCACGAACTTCTCCTCCCTCCGTGCCGAAGGGGAAGCCCTGTCAGGCGGAGGCCGATCCTCCGGCCTGATGGGCTTCCTCAAGATCGGCGACCGCGCGGCGGGCGCGATCAAGTCGGGCGGCACCACGCGGCGCGCGGCCAAGATGGTGATCTGCGACGCCGACCACCCCGACATCGAGGACTTCGTGAACTGGAAGGTGCGCGAGGAGCAGAAGGTCGCGTCCATCGTCGCGGGCTCCAAGATGCACGAGAAGATGCTGAATGGCATCTTCGCCGCGATCCGGTCGTGGGACGGCGCCGAGGCTGATGCCTGCGACCCGGCCGTGAACGCCGCGCTCAAGACCGCGATCCGCGATGCCAAGCGCGTCCAGATCCCCGAGACCTACGTCAAGCGCGTGCTCGACTACGCGCGGCAGGGCTATGCCTCGATCGAGTTCCCGACCTACAACACCGACTGGGACAGCGAGGCCTATGCCTCGGTCTCGGGCCAGAACTCGAACAACTCGATCCGCGTGACCGACGCCTTCCTCCAGGCGGTGCGTGACGATGCCGACTGGGAACTGATCCGCCGCACCGACGGCAAGGTCGCCAAGACCATCAAGGCGCGCGACCTCTGGGAACAGGTGGGCCACGCCGCCTGGGCCTGCGCCGATCCCGGCATCCAGTTCCACGACACGGTCAATGCCTGGCATACCTGCCCCGAGGACGGGGCGATCCGCGGCTCGAACCCGTGCTCGGAATACATGTTCCTCGACGACACGGCTTGCAACCTCGCGTCCATGAACCTGCTGACCTTCCTCAGGGACGGCCTGTTCGACGCGGACGCCTACATGCACGCCACGCGCCTCTGGACGCTGACCCTCGAGATCTCCGTGACCATGGCGCAGTTCCCGTCGAAGGAGATCGCGCAGCTCTCCTACGAGTTCCGGACGCTGGGTCTCGGCTACGCCAATATCGGCGGTCTGCTCATGAACATGGGCTTCGGCTACGACTCGGACGAGGGCCGGGCGCTTTGCGGCGCGCTGAGCGCGATCATGACCGGCGTGGCCTACGCCACCTCGGCCGAGATCGCGGGCGAGCTCGGCGCCTTCGCCGGCTTCGAGCGCAACCGCGCCCACATGCTGCGGGTCATCCGCAACCACCGCACCGCGGCGCGGGGCGCGACGGAGGGCTACGAGGCTCTGGCGGTCAAGCCGGTACCGCTCGACCATGCCAACTGCCCGGACCGCCGGCTCGTCGACCTCGCCATGTCGGCCTGGGACGAGGCGCTGTCCCTCGGCGAGAAGCACGGCTACCGCAACGCGCAGGCCACGGTGATCGCGCCGACCGGCACGATCGGCCTCGTGATGGACTGCGACACGACCGGCATCGAGCCCGATTTCGCACTGGTGAAGTTCAAGAAGCTCGCGGGCGGCGGCTACTTCAAGATCATCAACCGCTCGGTTCCTGCCGCGCTGGAAAAGCTCGGCTACAGCTCGAGCCAGATCGAGGAGATCGTGTCCTACGCCGTGGGCCACGGGACGCTCGGCAACGCGCCCGGCATCAACCACACCGCGCTCATCGGCCACGGCTTCGGTCCGGCGCAGATCGAGAAGGTGGAAAGCGCGCTCGCCTCGGCCTTCGACATCCGCTTCGTGTTCAACCAGTGGACGCTGGGCGAGGAGTTCTGCACCGGTGTCCTCGGGATCCCGGCGGCCAGGCTGAACGATCCGACCTTCGACCTGCTGAAGCATCTGGGCTTCACGCGGGGAGACATCGAGGCCGCGAACGACCATGTCTGCGGGACGATGACGCTCGAGGGCGCGCCGCACCTCAAGCAGGAGCATTACGCGATCTTCGATTGCGCCAATGCCTGCGGCAAGAAGGGCAAGCGCTACCTGTCGGTGAACAGCCACATCCACATGATGGCCGCGGCGCAGTCGTTCATCTCGGGCGCGATCTCGAAGACGATCAACATGCCGAACTCGGCCAGCATCGAGGACTGCCAGAAGGCATACGAGCTGTCCTGGTCGCTGGGCGTCAAGGCGAACGCGCTCTACCGTGACGGATCGAAGCTGTCGCAGCCGCTCGCGTCCGCACTGGTCGAGGACGACGACGAGGCGGCCGAGATCCTCGAGACCGGCACGCCGCAGGAAAAGGCGGCCGTGCTGGCCGAGAAGGTGGTCGAGAAGATCATCGTGAAGGAGGTCGAGCGGGCCACCGCGCGGGCCAAGATGCCCGAGCGCCGCAAGGGCTACACCCAGAAGGCCATCGTCGGCGGGCACAAGGTCTACCTGCGCACCGGCGAATACGCGGACGGCACGCTGGGCGAGATCTTCATCGACATGCACAAGGAAGGCGCGGGCTTCCGCGCGATGATGAACAACTTCGCCATCGCGGTGTCGGTCGGCCTGCAATACGGCGTGCCGCTCGAGGAGTTCGTCGACGCCTTCACCTTCACCAAGTTCGAGCCCGCGGGCATGGTGCAGGGCAACGACTCGATCAAGAATGCCACCTCGATCCTCGACTACATCTTCCGCGAACTGGCGGTATCCTATCTCGACCGGACCGACCTCGCGCACGTCAAGCCCGAGGGCGCGACCTTCGACGACATCGGCCGCGGCGAGGAGGAGGGCGTCTCGAACGTCAAGGAGATCAGCGAGAGCGCCGCGTCCCGGTCGCTCGAGGTGCTGAAGCAGATCAGCTCCACCGGCTACCTGCGCAAGCGCGTGCCGCAGGAACTGGTGGTCCTGCAGGGCGGCCAGACCATCGGCTTCGCCGGGCCCGATCGGTCCTCGGCAGCGCTGACCGCGCTTGTCGGCGAGGCGGATGTCGCGGTGGCGACCCGGTCGAGCGGCGGCGGCGGCGGCGCGAAGCCCATGGACGCGTCGGTGAAGGCCCGCATGCAGGGCTACGAGGGCGATCCCTGCGGGGAGTGCGGCAACTACACGCTGGTGCGCAACGGCACCTGCATGAAGTGCAACACCTGCGGCGGCACCTCGGGCTGCAGCTGACGACCACGGGCGCGGGCGGCCATCGCGCCGCCCGCACGCCCTCCGCGGATCGGAGCGGGTGCACCCGCTTCGTGGCCTGATCGGGCCGCAGGCAGAATACCTCGGGCGGTACGAACGATGAGCCTGATCGGAGACACTGGGGGCGCCATGGGGCGCCCCTTTCTTCGTGCGACCCTCAGCGCAGGCGCCGGGCGACGGTCTCGATCAGGCCGGCGGCGTGCGTCAGCCGGGCCGGCAGCGGGCGCC
This sequence comes from Roseivivax isoporae LMG 25204, assembly GCF_000521865.1. GTDB lineage: Bacteria > Pseudomonadota > Alphaproteobacteria > Rhodobacterales > Rhodobacteraceae > Roseivivax > Roseivivax isoporae. The sequence continues at coordinate 23,534 of NZ_JAME01000035.1, read as the reverse complement.
CCCGCCGCGCGGCCAGCCACAACTCGTGCCAGCGCCGCCGGGGCAGGGGCGCAATGCGCAGCAGGTCCTTGCGCGCGTAGGCCTCGACCCCGCTGCGCGGCAAGAGCGTGTAGCCCGTGCCCTGCGCCACCGGCGCGGGGATCTGGCCAATCTGGTTAACGAAGGCGCGCACGCGCAGGCGGTCGGCGCCCGGATACGCGCCGGGAAAGTTCAGGTGCAGGAGGTCGTCGGCATAGGCATAGCCGTCGGGATGCGCGATGAAGCCCCGCGCCTCGAGATCCGCGAAGGCCGGCGCGGCGGCGGGCGCGTCCGCCGGCAGGACGAGGCAGAGCTCCTCGCGGCCGAGGGCGCGTGCCTCGAGCCGGGCATGGCCCGGGTCTGCGCCCAGCACGCCCAGGTCGAACCGCCCGTCGAGGAGCCCCGCGAGGACGCTCGCCTGCGGTGCCGCCTCGAGGTGGACCGAGAGCTGCGGGGCGTCCTGCATCCAGGGCTGCAGCGCCGGCAGAAGCAGGTTGGCGAAGCTGCCCGAGCAGGCGATGTGTACCGCGCCCGCGTCACGGTCGTCGGCACGGATGCCCGCGCGCAGCTGCGCCTCCTCCTCCCGGCGCGCGCGGCCGAGGTCGAACACCGCCTCGCCCGCCGGGGTCAGGACAAAGCTCTTGCCCTGCCGCGCGATCAGCCGCTCGCCGAGCGCCTCCTCGAGCTTGCGCAGGTGCTGGGACACGCCGGGTTGTGTCATGTTGAGCCGCTCCGCGGCGCGGGTGAAGTGCCCGGTCTCGCAGAGCGTGGTGAATGTCTCGAGCCAGGTAGCGTTGAGCACGTTCAAGAACTTGGCGTTATGATTTACATGAGAAACGATAATTTCACATGGACCGTTCGGATGTCTACCTCCTGCGCAACGGACAGAGACGGAGACGACCGTGACGACCCCCACCCCCCGCACCTTTTCCCATATCGGCCTGTCGGTGCCCGACCTCGACGCGGCCGTGGACTTCTATTCCCGCGTCCTCGGGTTCTACGTGGTGATGCGCCCGACCGAGGCCGTCGAGGACGGCAGCGCCATCGGCGTGATGTGCACCGACGTGTTCGGTCCGGGCTGGGGATCGCTGCGGATCGCGCACCTCGCCACCGCCGACGGCATCGGCATCGAGCTCTTCGAGTTCCCGGGGAACCACGCCCCGGCGGAAAAGCTCGAGCACCGGCGCCACGGCGTGTTCCACTTCGCGGTGCAGGACCCGGACGTCGAGGGGCTCGCGGAGCGCATCGTCGCGGCGGGCGGCCGGCAGCGGATGCCGGTGCGCGAATACTACCCGGGCGAGAAGCCCTACCGGATGGTCTATGTCGAGGACCCGTTCGGCATCGTGTTCGAGCTCTACAGCCACAGCTACGAGCTGACGTATTCCGCCGGAGCCTATGCCTGACCGCCGGGGCCGCTCTGCCCCGCCGGCCGGCGGGGCGGTCGCCGCACGCGGCGCTTGCGTGCGGATCCCGCGAGGCGCTAGGGTCGGGGCGTGCCACACGATCACCACGACCACGACGCCCCCCACGCGCTCCTGCCGCCGGACCCGGCGCTCCGGGTGCGCGCGCTGGAGACCATCCTGACGCGCAAGGGGCTGATCGATCCCGCCGCGGTCGACGCGATCATCGACACCTACGCGCGGGACATCGGGCCGCAGAACGGCGCGGCGGTGGTCGCGCGGGCCTGGACCGACCCGGGGTTTCTCGGCGCGCTGCGGCAGGACGCGAGCGCCGCGATTGCCGTCATGGGGTTCGGCGGGCGGCAGGGCGAACACGTGGTCGCGGTCGAGAACACCCCGACCGTGCATAACGTCGTCGTCTGCACGCTCTGCAGCTGCTACCCGTGGCCGCTCCTCGGAATCCCGCCCGCGTGGTACAAGTCGGATGCCTACCGCGCGCGGACCGTGCGCGAGCCGCGCCGCGTGCTGGCCGAATTCGGCCTCGTCCTGCCCGAGGAGACCCGCATCCGCGTGTGGGATTCGACGGCCGAGATCCGCTACCTCGTGATCCCCATGCGGCCGGCGGGCACCGAGGGGCTTTCGGCGGACGAGCTCGCGCGCTGGGTCACCCGCGACGCGATGATCGGCACCGGGCTGCCGGTGCGGCCGTCCGCATGAGCCGGGTCCACGACATGGGCGGGCGCTACGGCGACGGCCCGATCGACCCGTCAGAGGACGACCTGCCTTTTGCCCGCGACTGGCATCGCGCGGCGCTGGGCCTGACGCTCGCCACGGGCGCCCTCGGCGCGTGGAGCATCGACGCCTCGCGCCGTGCGCGCGAGAGCCTGCCCGCCGCCGACTACAACCGCCTCGGATATTACGAGAAATGGATCGCGGCCCTGGCCGACCTGCTGGTCGAGCGCGGCCTCGCCACCCGGGACGACCTGGTGACGGTCGACCTGCCGCAGGAGCCGCTGTCGCCCCGCGCGCTGCGGGCGGAGGCCGTGGCAGGCGCGCTGTCCCGCGGCAGCCCGAGCCTGCGGGAGGGTCCGGCGCCGCGCTTTGCCGACGGAGCGCGGGTGCGCACGCGGCTGCCCGCGCGCAACATGTGGGTGCCGGGCGGCCACACGCGCCTGCCGGACTACGCGGCGGGGCATGCGGGGCGGATCGTCGCCTGCCGCGGCTGCCACGTGCTGCCCGACACCAACGCGCATTTCCTGGGCGAGCGGCCGGAGCCGCTCTACACCGTCGCCTTCGACGCCGAGGCACTCTGGGGCGTGGCGGAACGGCCGGGGGACGAGGTGATGCTCGACCTCTGGGAAAGCTACCTGGAGCCCGAGCCGTGACGCCCGCCGACGCCCCGCGGTTCGAGGCGCCGTGGCATGCCGAGCTCTTCGCGATGACCGTGCATCTGAACAAGCAGGGCGCCTTCAGCTGGTCCGACTGGACCGCGGCCCTGGGCGAGAGCCTCGCGCGGGCGCGCGCCGCGTCGGGGGCACCCCTCGACGGCGGCGACGACTATTACCTTGCCTGGCTCGACGCGCTCGAGACGCTGCTGGAACAGGCGGGCACCGCGCCCGGGGCCGAACGCCGCGCGATGCGCGCGGCCTGGCGCGAGGCCTATCTCGCCACGCCGCACGGCGCGCCGGTCACGCTCGGGGCCTCGGGGCGCGACGGGGGTTGAAATCCGCCCGTCGCGCATGACCTTCTCCCCTGACCCAAGGCGGAAGGACCATCGGATGAAACTCAGTGCACGCAACACCCTCAAGGGCACCGTCGTCGGCGTCGACAAGGGCGCGGTGAACGCCACCGTGCGGATCGACGTGGGCGGCGGCACGGTCATCACCTCGATGATCACCAACGAGGCGGTCGAGGAACTGGGCCTCGCCGAGGGCAAGACCGCCTATGCCGTGATCAAGGCGTCTCACGTGATGGTGGCGGCCGAGGACTGAAGCGCCGGCAGGCAGACCCGGCGCCCGGACGCGGTACGCTCGACGGTCAGCGGCACGCCGTAGATCGCGGTCAGCCGCTCGGCCGTCAGCACCGTATCCGCGGGGCCGGCCGCGACGATTCGCCCGCCCGACAACGCCAGCACGCGCGCGCCGAGCGCCAGCGCCTGGTCGGGGTCGTGGGTCGACAGGATCACGCCGCGCCCCGCGCCGGGACGCGCCAGCGCCGCGATGCGGTCGAGCACCGCCAGCCGATTGCCGAAGTCGAGGCTCGCCGTCGGTTCGTCCATGACGATGAGCGGCGCCTCCTGCGCCAGCGCCCGCGCGATCAGGACCAGCTGGCGCTGTCCGCCCGAAAGGCGCGCATAGTCGCGCCCGGCGAGGTCGGCGATGCCGAGCGCGTCCAGCGCCTGCAGCGCCATGCCGCGATCGGCGGCCGAGGGCTGGGCAAAGGCGCCGATGCGCGCGGTCCGCCCCATGAGCACGACATCGAGCGCGTCGAACGGGAAGGGGGGCGTGTGCGCCTGCGGGACGTAGGCCACCGACCGCGCCACCTGCCGCCGGGACAGCCGTGCGATGTCGTGGCCGTCGAGCGTCAGGCGCCCCCCGAGCCGGGGCAGGAGCCCGAGCAGCGTGCGGAAGAGGGTCGTCTTGCCGCAGCCATTCGGCCCGAGCAGGCAGACGATCTCGTCCGGGCCGAGGTCCAGCGACAGGCCGCTGCCGATCGCGACGCGGCCGTGGCCGATGGCGAGGTCGCGGGCGGCGATCCTCACGTCCAGCCCCGCCGACCCGAGGCGAGGAGCCAGACGAAAACCGGCGCGCCGATCACCGCGGTCAGGATGCCGAGCGGCACCTCGATCGCGGCGAGCGTGCGCGCGGCAGTGTCGACGACCAGGAGGTAGCCCGCGCCGATCAGCGCCGAGGCGGGCAGGAGCCGCGCGAAGGCCGGGCCGACCAGCATCCGCGCGATGTGCGGAATGACGAGCCCCACCCAGCCCACGACGCCCGCGACCGCGGTGACCGAGGCGGTCACCAGCGTCGCCGCCGCGATCACGAGGAGCCGGACGCGCGCGGCCTCGATCCCGAGCGCGCGCGCCTCCTCGTCGCCCATGGACAGCACGTTGATCCGCCAGCGCAGGAGGACGAGCGGCACGAGCCCCAGGGCCACCGCGGGCAGCGCGGGCAGGATGTCGTCCGAAGTGACGGAGGCGAGCGAACCGAGGAGCCAGAAGGTGATCGCCGGCAGCTGGTCGTAGGGATCGGCCAGCACCTTGAGGAGCGAGGTCGCCGCGCCCGCGAGCGCGCCGATGACGACGCCCGTCAGCACCAGCGTCAGGACCCGGTCTCCGCCCCGGACCGCGGCCGCGACCGCCATCACCACGGCGACCGCCACCAGTCCGCCCGCGAAGGCCGAGAGCTGGATCAGCGCGACCGGCAGCGCGAGGAAGATCCCCGCGACGGCGCCGAGCCCCGCGCCCGCCGACACGCCGAGGATGTCGGGCGAGACGAGCGGGTTGCGGAAGAGCGCCTGGTAGCTCGCACCCGCCGCGGCGAGCGCCGCCCCGACAAGGCAGGCACCCGCGACGCGGGGCAGGCGGATCCGGTTCACCACGATGTCGGCCTGCGGATCGCCGAGGCCGATCAGCGCCGCGACCGTCTGCAGGGGCCCGATCGCGTAGGGTCCGACCATGAGCGCCGCGAAGGCGAGGATCGCGAGGACCGACGCGAGGGCCGCGTTCAGGCCGATGCCGCGCGGGCCCGCGTCACTCCGGCGGCCGGCCCTCTGCCCATTCGAGCAGGCGGTCGAGCTCGGCGTCGCCGAGATCGACCTGGTACCATGTCCTGTAGAACTCGGCCGTCTCGTCACGCAGGTCCCCTTCCCAGCGGTCCGGATAGAAGAGTCGCGCCATCCAGATCAGCCCCATCATGCGGTTGAGCGAGGGCGGCCTGTCGATCCAACCGAAGGGCGCGGTGGGCGACAGGTAGACGCGGCCGTTCTCCACCGCCTCGATACCGGCCCATAGCGGATCGGTCCACACGCGGTCGTGGAAGGTGCGGTCCCACGTCACGATCACCTCGGGATCCGCGACGATCAGCTGCTCGGGCGAGGCGCGCACGAGGCCGCGGGTGCGTCCGCCGTCGTCGGCCACGTTCACGCCGCCCGCGCGCTCGATGATCTCGGTGTTGATCGACCCCGTCATCCCGGTCTCGAGCCCGTCCGGCCCGCGGGCGAGGTAGGTGCGCGGCCGCGCCTCCTGCGGCACGTCGGCGAGGATCGCGTCGAGGCGGGCAAAGATCGCCTCGGCCTCCTGCGCCAGCATCTCGCCGCGCTCCGGCCGGCCCAGCACCTCGCCGAGAAGGCGCAATGCCTCGGGCGTGTTCTCGAACCGGCCGTCGATCAGGATGTAGGGGATGCCGGTCTGCGCCTGAACCCGGTCGGCGAGGTCGGCATAGGTGTCGCGCACCGATCCGAAATCGAGGATCAGGTCCGGCGCGACCTCGAGCACCCGCTCGAGATTCGCCTCGCCGCCGCGCCCGGTGAGCCGCCCGGTCTCCGGCAGGTCGCGGTAGGGCGGCGCGATGTAGTCGCGCTCCTCGGGCCGCAGGGCACGCGGCCAGCCGGTCAGCGTCTCGGGCGCCACCACGTAGAGAAGGATCGACGCGGGCGGACCCGCGGCGAAGACGCGCGCGATGTCGTCCGGCACCTCGACCACGCGGCCGGCGCTGTCGGTCACGGTGCGCGCCGTCGCGGGCAGGGCGGCCACCAGGGCCACGGCCAGGAGACGCAGGAACATGGCGCATCACTCCTTGGGCAGGGCGGGGGCGTCGAAGCCGTGGGCGGCGAGCACGGCCTGCCCCTCGGGCGACAGGATGTGCAGGGCCAGCCGCGTCGCCGCCCCGGGCGCGCCGTCGCGCACGAGGAGGCCGTAATCGGCGCCGACGGACAGGGCGTCCGGGATCGCCACGATCTGCAGGTCCGGCACCTCGCGCGCCGCCAGCACGGCATTGGTGCAGTAGGTCAGGAAGAGATCGGCACGGTCGCTTTCCATCACCCAGGCGTAGGTGTTGCGGCCCTCTGGCGCGGCGGGGCTGTCGGGCCCGCCGGTCAGCTGCCGCGCCTTGCCATCGAGCGCGGCGCCCGCGCCGGGCCGCAGCGCGTCGGCCCGTTCGAAGAGCTGCCAGGCATAGTCTCCCGAAGGATCGGCCCCGGGCGTCGAGGTGCCGAGCCGCGTCGCGTCGTCCAGCATCACGTCGAGTAGCGTGTCGGGCCTCACCGCAAGCCCGGGTCGCGCCAGCGCGCAGAGCCGGTTGCGCGCGAAGAGGACCACGGGGCCGCCATGCCCGGCCTCGGCCAGCGCCCGCGGATGGTCCAGGTTCGCCGAGGCGAAGACATGGGCGGGGGCGCCGCCCTCGATCTCTTCCCGCATGAGGCCGGAGGGGCCGAACCGCGTTGTCACCTCGACGCCCGTCGCGGCCGCGAACGTGTCGGCCACTTCCTGCAGCGCCGTCTTGAGGCTGCCCGCGGCGACGAGCGTGACGGGCTCCTCCGCGTCGGCCGGGCCGGCCGCCATCAGCGCGAGCGCCCCGAGCGCTGACAGGATGGAATTGCGCATGACCCGGTGCTCCTCATGCCTGCCGCCTGCATGTCGCTGCGTTCTCTCCCGCATTCGCCACTCTGGCAAAGCCGTCAGGGCCGGGGAAGGGGAAAATGCAAGATAATGCAGTCGGACGCGCAATGGCGGGCCGGACCGTGGCCCTCAGGCCTGCTGCCCGTGCCCGTAGAGGACCGCGTCGCAATGGGCGTGATCGGCATGTTCGAACTCTAGGCTCGAATGGCGGATGCCGAAGCGGTCGTGCAGGCGGTGCTTGATCTCGCGCTTGATGGCCTCGATCCGCGACCAGTCCTCGGCCGCGACCACCACGTGGCAGTCGAGCGCCGCCTCGTGTTCCTGCATCTGCCAGAGGTGCACGTGGTGCACGCCGCAGACGCCGGGCACGTCCTGCATCGCGCGCACCACGCCGTCGCCGTCGATGTCGGGGGGGCTGCCGAGCATGAGGGTGCGGACCGGGCCGCCGATTTCGGACCCGGCAAGCCAGAGGATGTAGAGCGCGATCAGGATCGTGATCGCCGGGTCGACCCAGCGCAGGTCGTAGAGGAGGATCAGCGTGCCGCCGAGGATCACCGCGACCGAGGCGAGCGCGTCCGACAGGTTGTGCAGGAACAGCGCGCGGATGTTCACGCTGCCCTTCTGCATGGAATAGGTCAGCACCGCGGTCAGCGTGTCCACCACCAGGGCGACGGCGCCGAGGATCACCACCGTCCAGCCCTGCACCTGCGGCGGATCGACGAGCCGCATGCCGCCCTCGTAGACGAGGTAGACGCCCACGAGGATGAGCGTTGTGTAGTTGATCAGCGCCGCGACGATCTCGATCCGGGCATAGCCGAAGGTCATGCGCTTGTCCGCCGGTCGGCGCGCGATCTTGCGCGCGGCGAAGGCGATCACCAGCGACGCCATGTCCGAGAAGTTGTGCAGCGCGTCCGCCACCAGCGCGAGAGAGCCCGACAGGAGCCCCCCGACGATCTGCGCGAGGGTCAGGAGCGCGTTGGCCCAGATGGCGATCGACACCCGCCGGTCGCCGGATTCGGGGTCGATGTGAACGTGGCCGTGATCGTGGGGCATGGTCCCTCCGTCGGAGCGCGGGCGGGACGTCCCGTGCGGCAGGGGCACGGCCCGCCGGTCCTAGAGACACCCGTCGCGCGGAGGACGCAAGGGCCGGTCCGGCGCCCCGTCCCGTCGGGCGGCGCGGTCGGTATCGGCGGATCATTGCCCATGCGCGTCGATTCAAGACGCTTCACGCGGAGCGATTTCAACCTCAGGATGTGAGTGCGGAGAGTTATACAAAATCGTTACGATTCCGTTTGCCGTCTGTCACGGACCCCGACGCACGGTATCGCCCGGGCGCATCGGGCCGCTTCCTGCGGGGGCGATGCGGAATTTTCCTGGGGGACATTTCCATGAACGCAAAGATCAGCGAATTCCAGTCGAACCCGCCGGGCGCGGATCCGGCCTTCCAGTCGATAGAACTGGTCGGCACGCCGGGTGCCTCGTTCAGCGGCGTGCTGCTGTCGATCGAGAGCGACGCGGGCACCGCCAACGCGGGCAGCATCAACGATGTGGCGACGATCGAGGGCACGTTCGACGCGCAGGGCCTGCTGACGGCCTCGATCGCTGATCTCGAGAACCCGAGCTTCACGCTGGTTCTCGTGGACGGCTTCACCGGCACGACCGGCACCGATTTCGACAGTGACGACGACGGTACGCCCGACGTGGACCTCGCGGCGTTCGGCATCACCCAGGTGTTCGACGCCGTGGGCATCGCCGACGAGATCGCGGACGAGGCGCGGCTCTACGGCGCGGCACTGGGCGGGACCGATCTCGCCTCGATCGGGTTCGAGCCCGAGGTGGTGTTCCGCGCGGGATCGACCGGCGCCTTCTTCCAGGTGCGCCAGATCTCGGGAATTGGCGACCAGGTCTTCGACGCGGACGGCATGGCGGTCGACGGCACACTGTTCGACGCCGACCCGCAGGCCGGCACCACCTTCGGAGCGATCAACCCCGCTCTTCTCGACGATGGCGGCGTGCCCGAGACCGATTTCGTGCTCGAACTGCTGCACATCGCCGACCAGGAAGCGTCGGCCGGCGCCATCTCGGACGCGCCGAACCTGTCGGCCGTGGTGGCTGCGCTGCGCGCGCAGGATGCCGACGGCGACGGCAGCGCGGACGACAACACGCTGTTCCTGTCCTCCGGCGACGCGTTCATCCCGGGCGTCTTCTTCGATGCGGGTGCGGCGGTCTTCGGCGCGCCGGGCATCGCGGACGTGCAGATCCAGAACGAGCTGGGCCTCCAGGCGATCGCCCTCGGCAACCACGAGTTCGACCTCGGCACCGGGACGCTGGCCGGCCTGATCGACGGCACCGCCGCCGACAACGGCACGCTGAACGCGCTGATCGGCAGCGATTTCGCGGGCACGCTGTTCCCCTACCTGTCCACGAACCTCGACTTCTCGACCGATCCGAACCTCGCGCCGCTGGCCGTCGCGGGCGGCCAGACGCTTGATGCCTCGCTTGGCAACACGGTCACGTCCTCGACCGTGGCCGAGGTGAACGGCGAGCGCATCGGCATCGTCGGCGCGACCACGCCCACGCTTGCCAGCATCTCGAGCCCCGGCACCGTCGGCATCGCGCCCGCGCCCTTCGGCGCCACGCCCACGGCCGAACAGCTCGACGCGCTCGCGGCCGAGATCCAGGCCGAGGTCGACGCGCTCCTTGCGGCAGACCCGACCCTCGACAAGATCATCCTGCTCGCGCACATGCAGCGCATCGACATAGAGCTGTCCCTCGCCGAGCGGCTCGAGAACGTCGACATCATCGTCGCCGGCGGCTCGAACACGCGGCTCTTCGACGAGAACGACGTGCCGCGGTCGGGTGACAGCGACCAGGGCACGTACCCGCTCTTCGTCACCAATGCCGGCGGCACCACGACCGCGGTCGTGAACACCGACGGCAGCTACAAGTATGTGGGCCGGCTGGTCATCGACTTCGACGCGGACGGCAACATCATCCCGGCAAGCTACGACGCCGACGTGTCCGGCGCCTACGCGACCGACGATGCGGGCGTTGCGGCGCTGGGCGCGGAAGCCCTGGTCGACCCCGAGATCGAGGCGATCGTCGACGCGATCGAGGCCGAGATCATCGCGAACGAATCGAACGTGTTCGGCGTGTCGGACGTGTTCCTGAACGGCAACCGCTCGGGCGGGCCGACCGACGGCGTCCGCACGCAGGAAACCAACCTCGGCAACCTGACCGCCGATGCCAACCTCGCCATCGCCAAGGAGACGGACCCGACGGTGGTCGTGTCGATCAAGAACGGCGGCGGCATCCGCGCCTCGATCGGCGAGACGGTGGTTCCCCCGGGCGGCACCGAGGCCGTGCGCCTGCCGACGGCAGAGCTGCGCGACGGCGACGGCAACATCGTCAAGCCTGCGGGCGGCATCAGCCAGAACGACATCCAGACCGCGCTGGCCTTCAACAACGGGCTGACGCTCGTGACCCTGACCAAGGCCGAGCTGGTGGCGATCCTCGAGCACGGGGTGAGCGCGCTGCCGGGCGTCGCGGGGCAGTTCCCGCAGATCTCGGGCGTGCGGTTCTCGTTCGATCCCGACCTGCCGGCCGGCGACCGCATCCAGAGCGCGGCCGTGGTCGACGAGGCGGGCGAGATCCTGTCGGTCCTCGTGGAGGACGGCGAGATCGCGGGCGATCCCTCGGCGACGTTCCGGGTGGTGACGCTGAACTTCCTCGCGGGCGGCGGTGACGGCTACCCGTTCCCGACCGGAGATGCGGTCGACCGCGTCGACCTCTTCGACCTCGATGCCGACGGCACGGCGGACGGCACGCTGTCCGGCGACGCGACCTTCGCCGCCGACGGCACCGAGCAGGACGCGCTGGCCGAATATCTCGACGACACCTTCAACCCGGCCAACGGCGGCGTCGCCTATGGCGACGAGGACACCGCGGGCGATCTCGACGAGCGCATCCAGAATCTCGACCTGCGGGCCGACACGGTTCTGGGCGACGCGCCGGCGCCGGAGCCGCTCGTGCTCGAGGCGTCCCTCGTCACCGTCTTCCAGGGCCAGAGCAGCGATCCGGACGATGCGGAGGGTGCGTCCGAGGTGGTCGCGCACGAGGACGGCACGCTCTACGTCACGAACGGCAATCTCGGCCGCATCGACGTGTTCGACCTGACGGGCGCCGAGGCCCCGCGCACGATCGACCTGACCGGGCTGCCGGGCTTCGACGGCGTGCAGTCGGTCGCAGTCCGCAACGGCGTCGTCGCTGTCGCCATCGCCGCGCCGAACCTCGAGCGCACCATCGCGGGTACCACGTTCGAGGTGACGCAGCCGGGCTCGGTCGCGTTCTTCGATGCCACGACCCTCGAGCTCCTCAGCCAGGTGACGGTCGGCACACTGCCCGACCAGATCGTGTTCTCGGCCGACGGCACGTCGCTGCTCGTCGCCAACGAGGGGCAGTCGAACGGCGAGGACAGCCATTCCAACAACCCCGCCGGCACCGTGTCGGTGATCGACACGACCGACGCGACGCAGCCGACCGTGTCCACGCTCGGCTTCGACGACTTCAACGGTCTCGAGGACGCGCTGCGCGATGCGGGCATCCGCATCCGCGAGGGCATCTCCGCCTCGCTCGACTTCGAGCCCGAGTACATCGCGCTCAGCCCCGACGGCACGACCGCCTTCGTGTCGCTGCAGGAGAACAACGCGATCGCGCGGGTCGACCTCGCGTCGCTGACGGTGACCGAGATCTTCTCCCTCGGCACGCAGGACTTCTCGACCGTGGGGATCGACCCGAACGATGACGGCGTCATCGGCATCGGCACCTTCCCGAACCTCCAGGGCCTGCGCATGGCCGACGGCATCGCGAGCTTCGAGGTGGGCGGCGTGACCTACATCGCGACCGCGAACGAGGGCGACAGCCGCGGCGATCCGACCGACGATCTCGACGACGTGCCGTTCCCGGGCCGCGCCGACGAGGTGCGGGTGGGCGACATCCTCGACGGCGACGTCCCCGGCGTCTCGATCGATCCGTCGGTCGACACCACCGGCCTCGAGCGGCTGCTCGTCTCCGTGGTCGATGGCGACACCGACGGCGATGGCGACATCGACGTGCTGACCACGTTCTCGGCGCGGTCGTTCTCGATCTTCGACGCGGACGGCAACCTCGTCTTCGACTCGGGCGACGATTTCGAGCGCATCATCGCCGAAGTCGCGCCGGAGCGGTTCAACAACGACGACGGCGAGAACATCGCGACCGAGGACGACAACCGCTCCGACGCCAAGGGCCCCGAGCCCGAGGCGATCACAGTGGGAGAGGTCGACGGGCGCATCCTCGCCTTCATCGGTCTCGAGCGCGACAGCGGCATCATGGTCTACGACGTGACCGATCCGGCGAACGCGTCGTTCACGACCTACATCCCGCCGCTCTTCACCGGCGCGGCAGCACCGGGCCAGACCGCCTATCAGTCGCCCGAGATCGTCACCTTCATCCCGCAGGCGGAAAGCACCTCGCCCTACGCGCAGATCGCGGTGTCCTACGAGGTCTCCGGATCGACGGCGGTCTTCGACCTCGTGACACCGGTGACCATCATGGACATCCAGGGGGCGGGGCACGTGTCGCGCTTTGCGGGGTCCGAGGTCATCACCGGCGGGATCGTCACCGCCGTCGACTTCAACGGCTACTACCTGCAGGATGCGACCGGCGACGGCGACGCCGCCACGTCCGACGCGATCTTCGTCTTCACCGGGAACGGCGGCACGTCCGGCATCTCGGTCGGTGACGAGGTCCGCGTGCGGGGCGCGGTCAGCGAGTTCATTCCCGGCGGCGCGTCCTCCGGCAACCTCTCGACCACGCAGATCACCGACACCGGCGCCGCGGCGACCGAGATTCTGTCCTCGGGCAACGCGCTGCCCGCGGCGACGGTCCTCGGCGACGGCGGCCGGGCGATCCCGACCGAGGTCATCATCTCGGAGGACGAGCTTCCGGTGAACCTCCAGGAGGAGGCCGGCACGTTCAACCCCGAGACCGACGGCATCGACTTCTACGAAAGCCTCGAGGGGATGCGCGTCACGGTCGAGGACGCGGTGGCGATCTCGCCCACCAACAACTTCGACGAGACGTGGGTGCTCGCCAATGGGGGCGCCAACGCCACCCCGGGTCTCAACGACCGGGGCGGGCTCAACATCAACGCGGGAGCCGACGGCTACGGCGACCTCAACCCCGAGCGGATCCAGCTGCAGTACGACTCGTTCTTCGACCTGCTGCCCGACGGCTTCACGCCGCCCGACATCAACACGGGCGATGCGCTCGGCGACGTGACGGGTGTCGTGGGCTACGCCTTCGGCAACTTCGAGATCAACGTGACGGACGCCTTCTCGGTCGAGACCCCGAGCGCCAATGCCGCGGAGACCACGACGGTTGCCGCCGGCGACGACGTGCTGACGGTCGCGACCTACAACGTCCTGAACCTGACCTCGAACTTCGCCTCGGGTGACGACGAGGACGCGGATGCCGCGCAGATGGCGCTCCTCGGTCAGCAGATCGCGCAGAACCTGGGCGCGCCGGACATCATCGGCCTGCAGGAAATCCAGGACAATTCGGGCGTGAACTTCAACCTCGAGGACGGCGTCACCTCGGCCGACGAGACGCTCTCCGCGCTCATCGAGGCGATCGTCGCGGCCGGTGGCCCGCGCTACGAGTTCGTCGACAGCCTGGTCGACGTCGAGGGCGAGACGGGGGGCGTTCCGGGCGGCAACATCCGCAACGCCTATCTCTACAACCCCGACCGGGTCTCGCTGGTCGAGGCGGTGACGCTCGAGACGGCAGAGCTTGCCGCCTACGGCGTGACCAACACGGAGGCGTTCAACGACGCGTTCTCCCGCGATCCGCTGCTCGGCGTGTTCGAGTTCAACGGCGAACAGGTCACGCTCATCAACAACCACTGGGAATCGCGCTCGGGGTCCGAGCCGATCTTCGGGGGGCCGCAGCCGTTCTTCCAGAACGGCGAGGACTCGCGCGAACAGCAGGCGCTGGCGATCAACCAGGTGGTCGACGCGATCCTCGCGGACGACGCGGACGCGAACGTGGTGGTCCTCGGGGACCTGAACACCTTCGAGTTCACCGACGAGCTGGCCGAGGACCTGCCGGGAGCGGGTGCCGACAAGGTGCTGACGAACCTTGCCGACATCGCCGAGGGGGACGAGGCCTACAGCTTCAACTTCCAGGGCAATTCGCAGGCGCTCGACCACATCTTCGCCACGGCGGGCCTGACGGCCGGGGCGCAGGTCGACTACGTGCACGTGAACACCGACTTCGTGAACTTCGCCTCCGACCATGATCCGCTGGTCGCGGCGTTCCGCATCGAGGGCCCCGAGGACCTGTTCCTCTCCGGGACCAAGGGCCGGGACGTCCTGACCGGTGGACGCGGCGACGACCGGATCGTCGGCTTCGACGGGCGCGACTCGCTCGAGGGCGGCGACGGCGACGACCGGGTGATCGGCGGCGGCGGGCGCGACCTCGTGTCGGGCGGCGCGGGTAACGACACGCTCTGGGGCGGCGACGCCAACGACACGATCGTGGGTGGCGACGGCGACGATGTCATCCTCGGCGGACTCGGCCGCGACGACATCACCGGCGGCGGCGGCGACGACTGGATGTCGGGCTCGCTCGGGCGCGACACGTTCCGCTTCGTGGGCGATTTCGGCGACGACTCGATCCACCTCTTCGAGCGCCGGCAGGACGACATCGTGATCGAGGGGGCGACGGACGCGGACGTGACGCTGTCGCGGGACGGCCGCGACCTGCTGATCACCGTCGACGCCGAGGACACGTTCGGCACGATCCGGCTGCTCAACACGCAGGTCTTCGACTTCGTCGACTTCGTCTGACACCGGTCCCCGGACCGGACAGAGCGGCCGCGCCCCAAGCGCGGCCGCTTTCCGTTCGCGGGGTCAGGTCTGCGGGCCGGCCTCGACCCGGGCCCAGACCGGCAGGTGGTCCGAGGCGAGGCCCGCGAGCCCGCGTTCGGCCACGCCGTGGTCGAGCACGCGCACCGCGCGGCCATGCGCGAAGCGGTCGAGCGCCGCGACGGGGCGCGCCGCGTGGAAGGACGGCCCGGGCACCACGACGCGCAGCGTGCTGCGCCACGGCTCGAACCCGCGCACCGGCGACCATTCGTTGAAGTCGCCCGCGACGAGCGCGCTGTCGGCGCGAGGTCCCAGATGGCGCAGGATCGCCGCCATCTGCAGTTGGCGCCAGCGCCGCAGCAGACCGAGATGCGTTCCGACGACCCAGAGGTTGCCGACGCGCACCATCACCGCGCCGCGCGGCTCGAGCCCCGGCAGGTCGAGGCGGATCGCCTCGTCCACCTGCAGCCCGCGCCGGACGAGGATCGCGTTGCCGTGCCAGCCGATCCCGCGCGCGCCGGTCTCGAACTCGACGACCTGCAGCGAGGTGTCGCCCTCGATCAGGTCGCGGGGCAGGGCGGTCGGCCGCGCGCCGAGCCGCTTGTCCGCCTCCTGCAGCACCGCGATGTCCGGGTCGAGCCGGTCGAGCACGCTCAGCACCCGTCCGGGACGGCGGCGCCAGTCGAGCCCGACCGCCTTGCGGATGTTGTAGCTCACCACGTGCAGCGTCATCAGAGCACCGGCGCCAGGAGCCGCGCGAGCCGCGCACCCACCCGCATGGAGAGGCGCTGTTCCTCGAGCCGGCGGTCGAGCAGCGTCGCGTGCGCCATGTCGGCGCGCAGCATCTCCGCGACCTCCGACGCGAACCCTTCGTCCGCGATCGTGACCATGGTCTCGAAGTTGAGCCGGAACGAACGGTTGTCGAGGTTCGCCGTGCCGATCGCGGCGAGGTCGTCGTCGACCAGCACCACCTTCTGGTGCATGAAACCGTCCTCGTAGCGGAAGATCCGCACGCCCGCCGCGCGCATCTCGTCGAAATAGGCGAACGCGGCGAGCCAGGGCAGGTAGTGGTCGATCCGTGCCGGCATCAGGATGCACACGTCGCACCCCGCGAGCGCCGCGCACTTGAGCGCCGACAGCGTGTCGACATCCGGCACCACGTAGGGCGAGGCGATCCAGACCCGCCGGCGCGCCCGCGTGATCGCGGCGAAGAAGAAGAGCGCCCCGGTGTCGTGCAGGTCCGTCGGCCCCATCGGCACGGTGACCGCGTCGACACCGCCGGGCACCGGCCCGGCGGTCCAGTCGAGCGCGTCGTAGAGGAAGGTCCCGGTGTGCCAGTGCCAGTCCTGCACGAAGCCGAGCTGCAGTTGGGCCACGACCGGCCCCCTGAGCGCGAGGTGGGTGTCGCGCCAGTGCCCGAGCTCGGGGTCGAGGCCGAGATAGGTGTCGGCGACGTTGTGTCCGCCGAGGGTTGCCCAGCGTCCGTCGACCACCACGGTCTTGCGATGGTTGCGAAAGTTGATGCGGCTGCGCGATGTCCGGTGCACGCCCGCGTGCGGATCGGGAAACTCGACGCCCGCCTGCACGAGCCGGTGCCGGTAGCTCGAGGGAAGCCCGTAGCTGCCCACCCGGTCGCAGAGGAGCATGACCCGGACGCCGCGGGCGGCGGCCGCGATCAGCCGGTCTGCGAAGGCCGTGCCGAGCGCGTCGTCCTCGATGGTGTAGAACTGCGCCAGCACGTAGGTCTCGGCCCCGTCGATGGCGGCGAAGATGGCATCGAAGGTCGCGGTGCCGTCGACGAGGATCTCGGTCGCGTTGCCGGGCACGACGGGAAGGCCGCCCAGCGTCGAGAAGATGCCGAGCCGTTCCGCCGCCTTCGGCGGGCAGTCCGCCGCGGCGCCGGGCAGGCCGATGCTTTCGGTCGCCGCGAGCGTCCGGCGGTAGGACAGCCGGTCGGTGCGCATCTTGTGCTGGCCGAAGACGAAGAAGGCCGGGACCGCCGCCCAGGGCGCGGCGACGAGGAAGATCGTCCAGGCAACGGCGCCCTGCGGGGTGCGCGCGGTGGTCAGCGCGCTCCACACGCAGTAGGCCGCCGCCGAGACGAGCACGATGCCGAGGATTGCCGTGATGATGCCCGCCACGCAGGTCTCCCGCCGAGGGTCGATGTTCGCGGCATCATCCCGGAGACGCGGCGGTCCGCAAGGGCGAAACGCCCCGCGCGTGCGCGGGGCGTGGTCAGTCGCGGGCGAGAGCGGAGGCCCGTCGGCCCGTGCCGTGCCCGGCGCGGGCCGATGGGCGGCGGTCCTGGCGCGCGGCGGCATCGGCCAGAAGCACCGCCGCCTCGATGCAGTCGATGACCGGCAGGCCGTGCCGGGCCGAGAGCGCCGCCGCGCGGCCGGTGAGCCCGCCCGAGCCCAGCACGATGGCGCCCGCGCCGTCCATGTTGCGCGCCGTCTCGATGGTCGCGTCGAGCCGCGCGTCGGTCTCGTCGCCTCCCGCGGCGGCGGAGGACACGCCGATGCCCGCGGCGCGCACGCTGCACTGCCCGGCGACGCCCATGGCCTCGACCAGCGCGCGGATGCCCGGGACCATGGTCTCGACCGTGGTGACGATGCCGAAGCGCGGCGCGAAGAGGCGCGCGACCGCCAGGGAGGCCTCGACCGCGTCGACGACCGGCGCGCGCAGGAAGCGCCGCGCCGCGCCGACCGCGATGTCGTCGAAGCAGGCCATGACGTAGCCGTCGTAGCCGCGGTGCCGCGACAAGAGGTCGAGGGCGTGCGGTTCGGCCCGGCGGCGGTCGGCCAGCGTCTCGATGGCCTCGGGGCCCTCGCTGGGCTGGACCGCGAGCGCCACGCAATCGGGACCGAGCACGCGGTCGGCGCTGGCCTGCACCCGCGCGGTGACGCGCGGGTTGGCGTTGGGGTTCACCACGAGGAGCCGGCGGGGCGCGGGCCCGGAACGGGCGGTCGCGTCCATCTCAGCGCCCCGCCGCCATGTCGGGCAGGAAGAGCGCGATCCCCGGCACGAGGATCAGGAGCCCCGCGAACACGATCATGATCCCCACGAAGGGCAGCGCCCCGCGGATCACGTCGTTGAAGTCGCCCCCGCCCTTGCGGACGCCCTGCACCACGAAGAGGTTCATGCCCACGGGCGGCGTGATGAGGCCGATCTCGCACATGACCACCACGAACACGCCGAACCAGATCGGGTCGACGCCGAGCGCCGTGACCATGGGCACCGCGATCGGCACCGTGAGCACCAGCATCGACATGGCGTCCATGAACATGCCGAGGATGACGTAGAACAGCACGAACAGCAGCAGGAGCGTCGTCGGGCTGAGCCCGAGGCCCGTCACCCAGCGGGTGACCGCCTGCGTGCCGCCGGTCATCGACAGCGTCACGTTGAGAAGGAGCGCGCAGACGATCACGAGGATCACCATGCCGCTCGTCTTCGCGGACTGCACGAAGCAGCTCTCGAGCAGTGCCCAGTTGAGCCGGCCGTTGCGCCAGACGAACCAGAAGGCCGCCATCACGCCCAGGGCCGCGCTTTCGGTCGGCGTGGCGAGCCCGCCATAGATCGACCCCATGACGATCCCGAAGATGACCGCGGGCGGCACGAGGTGGCGCAGGAGCCGGCGCTTCTCGGCCGGGGACACCTCGGCCGCGGCGCCGCTGCGGCCGGCATCCGGGTAGGCCACGGCCACGTAGGCCATGAAGAGCCCCGTCAGGATCAGCCCCGGCAGCAGCCCCGCGATGAAGAGCTGGCCCACCGACACGTTGGCGAGCGAGCCGTAGACCAGCAGGTTGACCGAGGGCGGGATCAGGATGCCGAGCGTGCCGCCCGCGGCGAGCGTGCCGAGCGCCGGGCGCACCGGGTAGTCGCGCGCGTCAAGCGCCGGCAACGCGATGGTGCCGACCGTCGCCGCCGTGGCGACCGAGGACCCGGAGGTCGCGGAGAAGAGCGCGCAGGTCCCGATGTTGGTATGCAGAAGACCGCCCGGCAGCCGGCCGAGCCACACGGCGAGCGCGTCGAACATCTTGTCCGCGATCCCGCCGCGCAGCAGCAGCTCTCCGAGGAGCATGAAGAGCGGGATGGCGGTCATCACCGGGTTGTTGAGCGTGCCCCAGACGACGCCGCCCATGGTCTCGACGAGCGGCATGCCGTAGGCGAGGTACCCGCCGACGCCGCCCACCGACAGGATCGCCACGGCGACAGGCATCGACAGGAACATGAGGAGCAGCATCACGAGGAAGCCGCCGCCGATCACGGTGATGCTCATGCGCGTGCCTCCAGGTCGGAGAGTTCCTGCGCCAGTTCCTCCTCGACGGAATCCGGGCCGAAATCGCGCACCAGCGTCGCGGTGTCCCCCGTGAGCGCCGCGAGCAGCGCGCGCCCGGCAAGGACGACGGTGCCGAGGGTGAAGACCGCCATGCCGGCAAGCCACGCGGCCTGCGGCCAGATGAGCGGCGTCATCCACGGCGTCTGCGCCACCGATCCGAAGAGCCGGGTCTCCTGAACGGTGCGGTAGGTGAAGGTCAGCAGGTAGAGCGCGAGGAGCGCGAGCGTCAGCGCCGCCACGAGATTCATCGCCGCCTTCATCCCGCGCGGCATCCGCATGTGAAGGAGGTTAATGCGGATATGGCTCTGTTCCGCCGCGGCGACGGCGAAGCAGAGCGGCGCGCCGACGGCGATGGCATAGCCCGACAGCTCGTCGACGCCGGCGAGCGAGTGGTTGAAGAGCTTGCGCAGGACGGTCTCGACCGCGATGACGACGCAGAGCGCCGTCATCATAAGGCCGAAGACCACCGCGCAGAGGCGGGAATAGGACTGCATCTCGGTCCTCCCTCCGGGTCCGGCGCTCAGAGCCCGAGCTTGGCGCCGACGGTGGCCATCCAGTCCGCCTCGCAGCTCGGGGTCACGGCGTTGCACTGCGCGGTCCAGGCGGGCAGGGACGAGCCCACCAGCGCCTGCGACACCGCGGCGAGGTCGGCGTCGGACACCGGCGCGGCCGTCAGCGCGTAGGGTGTCCCGTGGGTGCAGGGCTCCTGCCCGGTATTGCAGTTCATCGCGTCGGTGTAGAGTTCCTCGGAATAGGTCCAGATGTCCGAGACGAGTGTGTCCATGGCCGCCTGCAGCTGGTCCTGCTGCGCGGGCTCGAGCGCGTTCCACGTGTCGAGGTTGATGGCGTAGCCGTTCATGGCGAGCTGCAGCGCGATCGGCAGGACCGTGGTCGTGACCTCAGGCCAGCCGCCGGAATTGGCCGAGGACGGCCCGGTGATGGCGCAGTCGACCACGCCGCGCGCGAGCGATTGCTGCACCTCGCCGAAGGGCAGGGGCACGCCGGTCGCGCCGAACTGCCCGACGAAGGCCGCGGCCGACTGGTCGCCCACGCGCACCTTCAGCCCCTCGAGATCGGCGAGCGAGCCGATCTCGGGCTTGCAGAACACGACCTGAGGGCCCGCCGGCCAGACGCCGAGAAGCTTGGCGTTGAACCGCTTCTGCACGGCGGCGTCGACCACGGGCAGGAAGGCCTCGGCATTCGCGCGGCCGCTCTCGAAATCCGGGTTCAGGCCCACGAGGTCGAGGCCCAGCATCGCGGGCTCGTCGCGGCTGACCTGGGGCCCGCGCACCGACACGATGTCGAAGAGCCCGGTGCGCAGCACCCGCATCCCGTCGGTGTCGGGGATGCCCGCGACATCGACGGGCAGGTATTCCACCGCCACGTCCATGCCCGAGGTCTCGGCGAAGCGCTCGAAGAAGGGCTGCTCCTTCTGCTGCTGGATCAGGCCCGATCCGACGGGCTGGCCCAGCACGCGCAGGGTGACGGTGTCGGCCGGGGCGGCCACGGCGCCGGCAAGGCAGAAGGCTGCGGCGGAGGCGAGAAGTCTGGTCATGGGCGAAGTCCTCTCTGTCGGAGGCGCGCCGCGGGGGACGCGCGGGATGTGGTTCTTGTTGTCCGTGCGTCACATGAAAACACATTTTCTTCATAAAGGAAGCGTCGCGTATCCGCGAAACGCGGTTTTCTCTCAAGCACCCGTCGCTGCACGGAAAGACGGCGCGTTTTCGCGCCGTCTGCCCGCTTCCGCAGCGGAATGTTCAGGGATCGTTCAGAGCTCGCCGAGCGAATCGTTGGCGGATTCGATCGCGGCGAGCCGTCGGCGGCCGGTCTCTCCGGCGGCCGCGATGGTCCGGTTCGCCACGAGGTTCAGCACGCCCATGACCGAGACGTGGCTGAAGAGCGGACCGGGAGACCCGGTGCGGCAGCGGATGTGCCAGTCCACGTCGGCCCGCGGGCCGACGCTCTCGTCGGTGATGTAGGCGACACGCGCGCCCGCCCCGAGCGCCGCCGCGAGGATCGCCTCGGTCTGCGCCACGCGCCGCCGCAGCCCGAAGAGGATCACCACGTCGTCCCGGCGGATGCTCGCGAGGTGTTCTCCCAGCGTCTCGCCGCTCCGCGGGATCGCCGCCGTCGTCTCGAGCACCTGCACGAGCTGCCAGTTGAGGTAATGGGCGAGGGGAGCCGCCGCGCGGAACCCCACGATCCACACCTTGCGCGCGGCGAGAAGTGCCGCCGCCAGCCGTTCAACCGCGCCCTGCTCGAGCCCGTCGAGCGTCTGGTGCAGGTTGCGGATGTCGCTTTCGGCATAGGCGCGCGGATCATCCGAGGCCGGCGCGCGCACGTCCCCGAGATAGAGCCGCGAGCCGCTCGCCTGCTCCTCGCGCGCATGCCGCCGCGCCTCCTCGTAGGAGCCGTAGCCCAGCCGCCGCACGAACCGGCTCACGGTCGCGTTCGACACGCCCGCGAGGTCCGCCAGTTCGGACGCGGAATAGCTCGCGAGCTCGCCCGGGAAATCCGACACGAGCTCCCCGAGCCGGCGCTCGGCGGGGTGCAGGTCGTCGAGATGCCGACGCACCCGCGACAGGAAGGATGGCTCGGCCATGGAACCCGGTGAAAATCACTTTTCGCTTCGCGCCCCGAGACCTTTCCACAGGACGCGCCCGACGGGAAGCCCGAAGGCAACGCTGGCGGTGACTTGGTGGCTTGGCTGCTGAAGTGGTGCCCGGGGGCGGAATCGAACCACCGACACGAGGATTTTCAATTGGTCTGTTGATCCGCGCACGCTGTCTCAGGATCGCTCAACCCATAACGTAGCCGGTTGAAAACCTTGGTCTTTGCGCTCGGCAGATCGTCTCGACCCGTCTCGCGCCGGAGCATTCAAGCACGCCGCTCCTGCTACCCCAGCGATACCCAAGGACGCCGAAGACCACACTCAATTGTACCCTTCGATCCTTGGGCCGATCACTCATGAATAACGTCATTTCTTTCGATGTACTCGTCGCTGTATGCGCAGACCACGCGCCCAACATCCGAATCCAATGAAAGGTATTCACAGAAGATCGGATGGATCACGTAACTAGCTTCCATCTTAGCCTCATCCGAAAGCGACTCAAATACACGCATTCCATCCGAAAAGACGAAGACATCCTTTGACTTTCCTCCACCTCTCATCTGCGCGCTAGTGAGTTCAACCCCAATGAATCCAATTTCGTACAAAAGAGACAGCTTTTCAATTGGATCGTCTAGCCGAATTAGCCCACCGCTTGTAAGAAACGGTGTCCGGGATACTCTCATCTTAAAGTCCTCAAACGACAACGTAATTGGAGATTTATCAAAAGCTCCGATTATCTTTTTGATGTTTGTAATACTGCTCTGAAACTCCTTGATGAACTCTGTACCAATAACATCATATGTCGTACGAGAAATGATATCCTTAACCAAATCCGCATCTAAGACTTTTGAGTGCTTTCTGCTGTACTTCATATTCGTGAGAATTGCAGCTACGTAAAATATAAAGTCTCGTGGGCGCCAGAAGGTATGGCGCAGAAGGTACTTGAAGAAGGAGAGAGTAATAACATTGCCACCAACCCTCATTTCGATGGATCGAGGAATGCTGAGTTCCTTCGCCATAAGAACCTCCTCAAGACGATCCAAGGGAGACAACTGTTTGTCCGAAGAAATAGTGGTAAGCCCCTCCAAGCGCTTTCTAATCAGGATCGAAAGTTCCAACGCGGACCATTGCAAATTTGCAGCCAGCGCTCGATATCGATAATCATCACGCTCGGTACTTCTGACCTCAAGATAACGATCTTGAGGTATTGTGATGCAAAAAGCTATTTTATCTTGCACCACCTCGTCGCTCGACCGAAGTTCGAGAACGCTTCGTAGTAATCCCTTGAGCCAACCAATCTCAAATTGGATCCGATTGTCCTTCTCCTCGCCATCCATACTGCTCATGATGGAATTCGAAGACCGAAAGTCCTCAAACCGTTGATCAAATCCGTCCAAGGCAAAGACAAAATGGCGACTGCAGGCGTAAATGCATCTCGACAGCGCGTCAAGTTGATCCACTCCTATCACTGATGACACTATTTCATCCACTGCGAGTTTTGCCGAGACTCTCGCAAAGAAGTCCATACCAGCGGGGATTTCTTGGATGGTGTGGTTTACGTACGCTTGTACGGCTTCGCAAACTCCAACAAATTCTGACCAACGAAGCTTTTGCCTCTTTGAACTGGCCCCGGTTTCGACCG
>NZ_JAME01000034.1 GCF_000521865.1 Roseivivax isoporae LMG 25204 | reverse complement strand
GGCTCGCGGAGGCGCGCCGCGACCGCCTCGCGCGGCTCTCGGACCGGATCGCGCCGGGCCCGCTCGCCGACCGCCTCGCGCGGCGCGGCGAGCGGCTCTCGGATCTGGGGCGCCGGCTCGACGCCTGCTTCCGCGACGGCACCGCCGCGCGGCGCAGCACGCTCGACGCGCTCGAGCGGATCCGCGTCTCGCTCGGATACGAGGCGACGCTCGAGCGCGGCTTCGCGGTGGTGCGCGGCGACGGGCAGGTGGTCACCACCCGCGCTGCCGCCGCCGCCGCGTCCGGGCTCGAGATCCAGTTCCGCGACGGCCGCCTGCGCCTCGGTGGCACCGCGCCGAAGCCCGCGCCGCGCGCGCGCAAGCCCGAGCAGGGCTCGCTCTTCTGACACGCGAAGGGGCCGCCCGCAGGCGACCCCTCCCGTCTTCTTCTTGGCCGAAATATCCCGGGAGCGCGAGGGCAGCGCCCTCGCATCCCCACGGGCCGGTCAGGCCGCCGCGTCGGCCGGCGCGAAACGCCCATAGAAGCTCTGCCCCTTCTCGGCCAGATCCCGCAGGAGCGCGGGGCAGGCGAAGCGGTCGCCGTGCGCCGCGGCCAGCGCGTCGCAGCGCTCGGCCGCGTAGGGCGCGCCGACGATGTCGAGCCAGGAGAGCGGCCCGCCGGACCAGGGCGCGAAGCCCCAGCCGAGGATCGCGCCCACGTCGCCCTCGCGGATGTCCATGAGCACGCCCTCCTCGAGCGCGCGCACCGCCTCGAGCGCCTGCACGAAGAGCAGCCGCTCCTGCACCTCGGTCACCGCGGGCTGGTCGTCCGCCACCGGGAACTTCGCGGCGAGCCCCTGCCAGAGGCCCTGCCGCTTGCCCTTCTCGTCGTAGGCGTAGAACCCGGCCTTCGCCTTGCGGCCGAGCCGGCCCTCGCCCTCCATCCAGAAGATCACCGGATCCACGGCGCCGTCGGGATAGGCATCGCCCATGGCGGCCTTGGTCGCCCGCGCGATCTTGGCACCGAGGTCGATCGAGGTCTCGTCGACGAGCTGCAGCGGCCCGAGCGGCATGCCGACCTGCTTGGCCGCGTTCTCGATCAGCGCGGGCGCCACGCCCTCGGCCAGCATCCGGATCCCCTCGTTGATGTAGGGGATGATGCAGCGGTTGGCGTAGAAGAACCGCGCGTCGTTCACGACGATCGGCGTCTTGCGGATCTGGCGCACGAAGTCGAGCGCCTTGGCCACCGCCCGGTCGCCGGTCTCGCGGCCCCGGATGATCTCGACGAGCGCCATCTTCTCCACCGGTGAGAAGAAGTGGATGCCGATGAACTGCCCGGGCCGCACGCTCGCCTTGGCGAGCTCGGTGATCGGCAGGGTCGAGGTGTTGGTGGCGAAGATCGCGTCCTCGCCGATCACCGCCTCGACCTTCCGCGTCATCTCGGCCTTGACCGTCGGGTCCTCGAAGACCGCCTCGACGATCAGGTCGCAGCCCCTCAGATCCTCGACGGTGTCGGTGGGGGTGATGCGGCCGAGGACCTGCTCCTTCTTCTCGGGCGTCGCCTTCTTCTTGGCGATGCCCTGGTCCATGTAGGCCTCGGTATAGGTCCGGCCCTTCTCGGCCGCCTCCCTGTCGCGGTCGAGCAGCACCACCTCGATCCCGGCCTGCGCCGAGACGAGCGCGATGCCCGCCCCCATCATGCCCGCGCCGAGGATGCCGACCCGGGTGACCCGCTCGTCGGCCACGTCGGGCCGGACCGCGCCCTTCTCGAGCGCGGCCTTGTTGATGAAGAGCGACCGGATCATCGCCGACGAGGACGGGTTCATCAGCACGTGCGTGAACCAGCGCGCCTCGATCCTCAGCGCCGTGTCGAAGGGCACGAGCGCGCCCTCGTAGACCGCCGAGAGCAGCGCCTTGGCCGCCGGATAGACGCCCTGCGTCTTGCCGTTCACCATCGCCGAGGCGCCGACATAGGTCATGAAGCCCGCCGGGTGGTAGGGCGCGCCGCCCGGCATCTTGTAGCCCTTCTGGTCCCAGGGCTTGACGATGTCCGCGTCGGTCGCCGCGAGCACCCAGGCCCGCGCCGCCGCGACCGGGTCGGCCGCGACCTCGTCCACGAGCCCTGCCTTCTGCGCCCGGATCGGGTCCGAGAGCTTGCCCTCGAGCAGGAAGGGCGAGGCGGCCATGGCGCCCATCTTGCGCACGAGGCGCGTGGTGCCGCCGCCGCCGGGGAAGATCCCGACCATGATCTCGGGCAGGCCGATCTTGGCCTTGGGATCGGGCGTGACGAAGATGCGGTGGCAGGCGAGCGGCAGTTCGAGCCCGATGCCGAGCGCGGTGCCGGGCAGGGCGGCCGCGACCGGCTTTCCGCCCTTCAGGGTCTTCGGGTCCATGCCGGCGCGCTCGATCTTGCGCAGGGCGCGGTGCAGGCCCATCACGCCCTCGAAGAGCGCGCCCGCCGGGTCGTCGCCCGCGCCGTCGCGCATGGCCGCGATGGCGTTGAGGTCCATGCCCGCGGCGAAGCTGTCCTTGCCGCTGGTGATGACGATGCCCTTCACGGCGTCGTCGCCGAGCGCGTCGTCGATCAGCGTGTCGAGGTGGCGCGCGGCCTCCATCGACAGCACGTTCATGCTCTTGCCCGGGCAGTCCCAGGTGATGAGCGCGACGCCGTCGGCGCCCTTTTCCATGGTGAAGTCGGTCATTGTCGCTCTCCCGTTCCTGTCTGCCCGCTCACACCCGCTCGAGGATCGTCGCGGCGCCCATGCCCGAGGCGACGCAGAGCGTGGCGAGCCCGGTCTCCCGGTCCGACCGCTCCATCTCGTCGAGGAGCGTGCCGATGATGATGGCGCCGCTCGCGCCGAGCGGGTGGCCCATGGCGATGGCGCCGCCGTTCACGTTCAGCCTGCCGTGGTCGACGTCGAAGGCCTGCATGAAGCGCAGCACCACCGACGAGAACGCCTCGTTCACCTCGAAGAGGTCGATGTCGCCGACCGCCATGCCGCTCTCGCGCAGGATCTTCTCGGTGACCGGGACCGGGCCCGTCAGCATGATCGTGGGATCGGTGCCGATCTTCGCGGTGGCGCGGATGCGCGCGCGCGGCTTCAGCCCGTGCGCCTCGCCCCAGTCCTTCGAGGCCACGAGCACGCCCGCGGCGCCGTCCACGATGCCCGACGAGTTGCCGGCATGGTGGATGTGCTCGATCCGCTCGAGATGCGGATACTTGAGCAGCGCCACCTTGTCGAAGCCCGGCATGGTCTCGCCCATGTCCTTGAACGAGGGCTTGAGCGCACCCAGCGCCTGCATGTCGGTGCCGGGGCGCATGTACTCGTCGCGCTCGAGGATCGGCAGGCCGTTCACGTCGCGCACCACGTGGATCGACCTGGCGAAGCGGCCGGCCTCCCAGGCCGCCGCCGCTCGCTTCTGGCTCTCGACGGCGAAGGCGTCGGCCTCGTCGCGGGTGATGCCGTATTCGGTGGCGATGATGTCCGCCGAGATGCCCTGCGGCACGAAATAGCTGCGCATGGCGATCGAGGGGTCGACCGCGATCGCGGCGCCGTCCGAACCCATGGGCACGCGGCTCATCATCTCGACGCCGCCCGCGATGTAGGCGCCGCCCGCGCCGCCGCGCACCTGGTTCGCGGCGAGGTTCACGGCCTCCATCCCGCTCGCGCAGAAGCGGTTGATCGAGAGGCCCGGGATGGCCTCGTCGAGATCCGAGGCCAGCACAGCCGTCCGCGCGAGGCAGCCGCCCTGCTCGGCCACCTGCGTGGCATTGCCCCAGATCACGTCCTCGACCACGGGGCCCTCGAGCCCGTTGCGCGCCTTGAGCCCGTTCAGCACCTCGGCCGAGAGCCGCGCCGCGGTGACCTCGTGCAGCGCGCCGTCGGCGCGGCCCTTGCCGCGCGGGGTGCGGATGGCGTCGTAGATGTAGGCATCGGTCATCGGTGGCCTCCTTGGTCAGTCTTGCGACGCGCGGTAGGCGCGCGGCATCAGGTCGTAGGGATGTTTCCAGCCCGGCAGGCCGGACAGGCGGTCGAGCCAGGCGTCGATCGCGGGCCACTCGGCCCGCGCGAAGCCGAAGGGCTCGGGATAGAAGAGATAGCCGCAGCAGGTGAGGTCCGCATTGGTGACGCCGTCCCCCACGATCCAGTCGCGCCCAGCGAGATGCGCGTCGAGCACCTGGTAGGCGCTGCGCAACCGGTTCGCCGTGAAGTCGATGACCTCGGCCGGGCGCTTGTCCTCGGGCAGGAAGTTCATCAGGAACCGCAGCATGCCTGCCTGCGAGGACAGCTTGTGATTGTCCCAGAACTGCCAGCGCAGGATCTCGCGCGCCTCGGCCGCGTCGGCGCCGCCGAACCGGCCGGTCCGGTCGCTGACATAGCCCTGGATCACCGCCGACTGGGTGAGCCGCGTGTCGCCGTCCTCGAGCACCGGCGCCTCGCCCATGGCGTTCACGCCCTCGCGGTAGGCGGCCTCTCGTGTCGCGCCGGCGAAGAAGTCGACGAGGACGGGCTCCCAGTCGAGCCCGGAAAGCTCGAGCGCGAGCGCCGCCTTGTAGGAATGTCCGGATTCGCCGAAGCAGTGCAGCTTGATCGTCATGCGATGTCCCTTTCGCTGTCACGGGCGGAGCGTGCGGATGCCTCCGGCGGGGATATTTCTGCCAAGAAGAAGCGGCGACGCGGCCCGGCTAACCGGCCGTTAAGGTTAACGGCGCTAGGCTGCGGTCGCGGTACAGGCTGGGAAGCCGATGACCGCCCAAGGAGAAGCCCCGCCGATCCGCCTGCGTTCCGCCGAGCGGTCGGGCCGGTCGGCGGGGTGGACCGGCTGCTGCCCGCGCTGTCGCTTGAGGGTCCGATGAACGGTCCGTCTTCTTCTTGGTGAAAATATCCCCGCCCGAGGCGGCCCGACACCACGGCCCGGCGCGGCGTCCGGAGGGGGCGTCCGGTTGGGTTCATCGTCGCGGCCTCCCTACCGCTTGCGTGCGTCGAGCCCGGCATTGAAGAGCCGCAGCCGGTGCGTGAGCGCCTCGTGGTCGGTCACGCTGTCGAAATGCTCGAAGAGGAAGGACAGCGCCTCGCCCTCGTCGAGCCCCGCCTCCTGGGCGAACCGGCGCAGCCTGCGGTGCGCGTCCTCCGTCATGGCCACGGGAAAGCGGCGGGTCAGGCGGAAGCGCTTGGGCATCGGCTCGCTCCTGTCGATCGGGGTCCCGCGGCGTCGGGCCGCCGCGGGGCCACACTCGTCTCAGAAATGCGCCGCGTCCAGTTCCATCACCGGCGCCGCACCGCTCTCGATGCGCTTGAGGTGCATGCCCGTCGCGGGCAGCTGGCGCGCCATGTAGTAGCGCCCGGTGGCGAGCTTGGCGGCGTAGAAGTCCTTGTCGCTCGCGCCGGCGTCGAGCGCCGCGCGGGCCGCGACCGCCATCCGTGCCCACATGAGCCCGAGGCAGACATGCCCGAAGAGGTGCATGAAGTCGTAGGAGCCCGCGAGCGCCGCGTTCGGGTTCTTCATGCCGTTCTGCATGAAGAACATGCCGGCCGCCTGCAGGTCCTTCGACGCGGCCTTGAGCGGCTCGAGGAAGTCGCGGTCGAGGCTCTCGTCGCGGCCTTTGTGGTCGGCCACGAAGGACTTGACCATGTCGAAGAAGGCCATGACGTGCTTGCCGCCGTCCTGGGCGAGCTTGCGGCCCACGAGGTCGAGCGCCTGCACGCCGTTCGCGCCCTCGTAGATCATCGCGATCCGGGCGTCGCGGGCGAATTGCGACATGCCCCATTCCTCGATGTAGCCGTGACCGCCATAGACCTGCTGCGCCTGGGTGGCGAAC
The DNA here is from genome assembly GCF_000521865.1 of Roseivivax isoporae LMG 25204. Taxonomy (GTDB): domain Bacteria; phylum Pseudomonadota; class Alphaproteobacteria; order Rhodobacterales; family Rhodobacteraceae; genus Roseivivax; species Roseivivax isoporae. Next base: position 46,241 of record NZ_JAME01000034.1, on the reverse strand, counting down.
TCGAAGCCCTTGTCGGTGAGGAAGCCCTTGATGACCGGGGTGAGCAGCGAGATCAGCCCCTCGGCAGCGGCGTCCTCGTTGCGGTGCGCGCGGTCGATCATCTGTGCGCCCCAGAAGACGAAGGCGCGCGCGCCCTCGACGAAGCTCTTCTGGTCCATGAGGTTGCGGCGGATGTCGGGATGCACGATCAGCGGATCGGCCGGGCCGTCGGGGTTCTTGGCGCCGGTCACGTCCCGGCCCTGCAGCCGGTCGCGGGCGTAGTCGAGCGCGTTCTGGAACGCCACCTCGGCCTGCGCGTAGCCCTGCAGCCCCACGCCGAGCCGCGCCTCGTTCATCATGGTGAACATCGCGCGCATGCCCTTGTGGGCCTCGCCCAGCAGGTACCCCGTCGCGCCGTCGTAGTTCATGACGCAGGTGGAGTTGCCGTGGATGCCCATCTTCTCCTCGATCTTGCCCACCGAGACGCCGTTGCGGTCGCCGAGGCTGCCGTCCTCGTTCACCAGGAACTTGGGCACGATGAAGAGCGACACGCCCTTGATGCCGTCGGGCCCGCCGGGGATCTTGGCGAGCACGAGGTGGATGACGTTGTCGGACATGTCGTGGTCGCCCGCCGAGATGAAGATCTTTTGCCCGGTGATGCGGTAGCTGCCGTCCTCCTGCGGTTCGGCCTTGGTGCGCATGAGCCCGAGATCGGTGCCGCAATGGGGTTCGGTCAGGTTCATGGTGCCGGTCCAGGCGCAGGTCACCATGTTCGGCAGGTAGGTCGCCTTCTGGGCGTCGGTGCCGTGGGTGTGGATCGCCGAGTAGGCGCCGTGGGTCAGGCCCGGATACATGTTGAACGCCATGTTCGCCGCCGAGAACTGTTCGCCCACCGCGGTGGCGATCACGTAGGGCAGGCCCTGGCCGCCATAGTCGGGATCGCAGTCGAGGGCGGTCCAGCCACCCTCGCGCATCTGGTCGAACGCCTCGCGGAACCCCTTGGGCGTCCGCACCACGCCGTTCTCGAGCACGCAGCCCTCGGTGTCGCCCACGGGGTTGAGCGGCGCCAGGACGTTCTCGGCGAGCTTCGCGGCCTCGTCCAGGATGGCGCCGGTCGTGTCGGCGTCCATCTCCTCGTAGCCGGGAATGTCCTGCTCGTGCACCTTCAGGACCTCGTGCAGCACGAAGCCCATGTCCTTGGTCGGCGCGCGGTAGATCGGCATGTGGGTGTCTCCTCCGGGGTCTGCGGTCGTCGGTTCAGGTCACTCTGCGGCCTTCTTCGGCTCGGAGAGCGAGGACAGCATCTTCTCGCCCCACCGCATCTGCTCCTCGAGCTCGGCGATGGCGTCGTTCAGCTCGTCGCGCTGGGCGATCATCTCGCCGAGGCGCTGACGGGCGATCTCGTAGGTGCGCGACAGCTGCGTCGCCTGCGCGTCGCCCACGTCGTAGAGGTCGAGCAGCTGGCGGATTTCCTCGAGGCTGAAGCCGAAGCGCTTGCCGCGCAGGATCAGCTTGAGGCGGGCGCGGTCGCGCTTGGTGAAAAGGCGCTTCTGGCCTTCGCGGATCGGAAACAGCAGTTCCTTCGACTCGTAGAAACGAAGCGTCCGCGGCGTCACCTCGAAGGCGTCGCACATCTGGCGGATCGTCATGGTCGCGTCGTCGGTCATCGTGTCGGGCCTTTGTCTCGTCGGGTTGAACGGCGACGAGATGATGAACTCCGGCACGTCTTACAATGGCTGATGACGTTGACGTAAGTTCAACGTCACGTCACTTTTTCGCTGACGTAAGATCATCGCCGAAGACCGCCCGCGGGGGCAATTTTCTTTCCGTGGCGTCAGGCGATTGTGGCCGTTTCGGGGCGCCCTGACCGGGCCCGCGTCAGGCGGCCGCGCGCTCGAGCGCGGGATAGCGCACGGCGAGAGTCGCGGCGCGGAAGACGAAGCTCAGGAGCATCGCCGCCCAGAGACCGTGCATGCCGAAGGCGGGCACGAGGACGAGGAGGGCCGCGAAATAGGCGGCGGTCGCCACGGCCATCATGTTGCGCATGTCGGCGGTGCGCGTCGCGCCGATGAAGATGCCGTCGAGCATCCAGGCGGCGAGGCCCAGCACCGGCGCCGCCGCGACCCAGGGCAGGTACTGGCGCGCGGCCTCCTGTACCGGGGGCACGTCGGCCATGAGGTCGATCATCCAGGGCCCGGCGAACCAGAAGAACGCCGCAAGCAGCACGCAGACGACCCCGGCCCAGAGGCTCGAGAGCACCGAGGCGCGGCGGAGCGTCGCCACCGCCCGCGCCCCCAGCGCCTGGCCCACCATCGCCTCTGCGGCGAAGGCGAAGCCGTCGAGCGCGTAGGCGGTGATCTGCAGGAACTGCACCAGCACCTGCGTCGCGGCGAGGGTCACGTCGCCGAAATCCGACGCGAACAGCAGGAAGGACAGGAAGATCGACTGCAGCAGCAGCGACCGCACGAGGATGTCGCCGTTGACCTGCGCCATGCGCACGAGTTTCACCCGGTCGAAGACCCGCGGCCAGTCGCGCCAGGCCGGCACGCGGAACGCCGTCCGGCAGAGCCAGAGGCCGACCGCGAGGCCCGACCATTCCGCGATGAAGGTGGCGACCGCCACGCCCTCCACGCCCCAGCCGAGCCCGAGGACGAACCAGAGGTCGAGCACGATGTTGACGCCGTTCATCCAGACCTGCAGCGCCAGGACCGCGCCGGTGCGTTCCTGCGCGATGAGCCAGCCGAGAAGGCCGAAGATCGCGATCGCCGCGGGCGCCGACCAGATGCGGATCGACATGTAGGACCGCGCCAGCGTCTCGACCTCGGCCGATGCGGGCGAGACGCGGAAGGCAAGGGCGAAGATCAGGGGCTTCAGCACGATGAGCGCCACGCCCGCCGCGAGGCCGATCATCAGCACGCGGGTCAGGATCGCCGCCACCTCGGCGCGGTTGCCCTCGCCGCCGGCCTGCGCGGCGAGGCCCGTCGTGCCCATCCGCAGGAAGGAGAAGATCCAGTAGATCGCGGTGATCATGACCGCGCCGACGCCGACGGCGCCGATGGGCGCGGCCTCGCCGATCTGGCCGACGACGCCGGTGTCGACGGCGCCGAGGATCGGCACCGTGGCGTTCGACAGCACGATCGGCAGCGCGATCGCCAGCACGCGGCGGTGCGTGACGTCGCGCGGCGCGGCCAGTGGTGCGGCGGTCTCAGCCATCGGGCCGCGGCATCAGGAAATGCGCCGTCGCCTGCGCCATCGGGCGGTCGCGGTTGTCCTGCCACGCCTCGGCCTGCACGCTGGCATAGCGCCGGCCCGACCGGGTGACGCGGGCGCGGGCATAGGCGTCGCGCGGCAGGCCCGAGCGCAGGTAGTCCACGGTGAAGTCGATGGTCTTGGGCAGGCGGGGCAGCGTGCCGGCCTCGAGGTCCTCGAGTTTCAGCGCGCCCGATTCCACGTCCTCCCAGAGCCACACGTAGGACAGCGAGATGATCGCCGTGACCTCGAGGAAGGCGGCGGTCACCCCGCCGTGGATCGCGGGCAGGAACGGGTTGCCGATGAGCTCGTCTCGGAAGGGCAGGAGGGCGGTCAGCTCGTCGCCCCGCCGGTCGAAGCGGATGCCGAGGAAGGCGATGTAGGGCACGCGGTCGGCGAGCGCCGTCAGCGCCGCGTCGCGCCGCTGCTTGACCACCTGCACGGGTTCGGGCGGACGGCGGGTCATGACGTCTGCTCGACGGTGAAGGCGCCGGTTGCGGTGGCGACCGGGCGGTCGCGGTCGTCGTCCATGGCGACCGCGCGCACGAAGGCCACGGCGCGCGTGATGTGGTGGCAGGTCGCCTCGGCGACGATGGTCTGGCCGGGTGTCGCACCGCGCATGTACTCGATCCGCAGGTCGATCGTCGCGGTCGCCGCGGGGCTCGCGGGATGCGACATCACCGCCGCGCCGCCGCAGGTGTCCATGAGTGCCGAGACCGCGCCGCCATGGATCACGCCGGTCTGCGGATCGCCGACGAGGTGGGGTGCGTAGGGCATCTCGATGCGCGCGAATCCGTCGCCGATCTCGGTGATCTTCATGTCGAGCGCCCGCGCATGCGGGATCGCGTCGATGAACTGGCGGGCGATGCGGGCCTTGTCGGCAGTCATGGGTGAAACCTGTGGCGCTCGGGTCGGGCCTTTATGTGCACGGGGGCCGCGCGAGGGCAAGGAGCGGCGGTGCTCCGCTCAGGACGGTTGCCCCCGCGGACGGGAACGCCTATTCCTCGCGCAGTCACACGCGGGAAGTGCGATGCAGGAAAACCGCCTCAGCTTCAAGGAGATGTGCGCGAAGTTCGACGTGACGCCGCGGACCTTGCGGTATTACGAGTACATCGAGCTTCTGCAGCCAGAGCGCGAGGGCCGCGCGCGGTATTACGGCCCGCGCGAGGTCGCGCGCATGACGCTGATCCTGCGCGGCCGCCGCTTCGGGTTCCAGCTCGAGGACATCCGGCAATGGCTGCTGATCTACGAGAAGGAAGGCACCGAGGCGCAGATGCGCGCGTGGGTGGCGCTGGCCGACCGCCAGCTGGCCGAGCTCGACGAGCAGCGCCGCCAGCTGGACCGCGCCATGGACGAACTGCGGGCGCTGCGCGACGAGACGGCGGCCGAACTGGGCGGCTAGGCCGCGCTCAGCTTCCGGCGAAGTCGAGCGCGCGGGCGAAGACGCCCGGATCGACATTGCCGCCCGAGATCGTCACGATCACCGTCTCGGCCGCGATCTCGTCGGCTCGGAAGAGCGCCGCGGCGAGCGCCACCGCGCCGCCGGGTTCCGCCACCACCTTGAGCCGGTCCCAGGCCACCGCCATCGCGCGCAACACCTCGTCGTCGTCCACCGCGAGCCCCGGACCCGCGAGCCGCTGCAGCACCGGGAAAGTCAGGTCACCCGGCTGCGGCGTCAGGATCGCGTCGCAGAGGCCCGTGCCGGTCGCGCCGTGGCCCGTGATGCGCCCGGCCGCGAGCGAGCGGCGCACGTCGTCGAAGGCCGTGGGCTCGGCCGTGCGCACCCGGTAGCGCGGCGCGTCGGCCTCGAGCGCGAGCGCGATGCCCGCTGCGAGCCCGCCGCCGCCGCAGCAGACGATCACCTCGGCCTCGTCGATCCCGAGCGCGCGCGCCTCGGCGGCGATCTCGAGCCCGGTGGTGCCCTGGCCCGCGATCACCTCGGGGTCGTCGAACGGGCGCACGAGCGTCAGCGCGCGCGACGTCGCGAGCTCGGCGCCGATCGCGTCGCGGTCGTCGGTCGCGCGGTCGTAGAGGATGACCTCGGCGCCGAGCCCGCGGGTGTTCTCGATCTTCACCTCGGGCGCGTCGCGCGGCATCACGATCACCGCGGGCACGCCGGCCTCGCGTGCGGCGAGCGCGACGCCCTGGGCGTGGTTCCCGGACGAATAGGCCAGCACGCCGCGCGCGCGCATCTCGGGCGCGAGCGCGCTCAGAGCCGCGCTCGCCCCGCGATACTTGAAGCTGCCCGTATGCTGCAGGCATTCCGGTTTCACCAGCACGCGCCGGCCCGCGATCTCGTCGAGGAAGGGCGAGGACAGGAGCGGCGTGGCGCGCAGCGTTCCGTTCAGGCGCGCGGCGGCGGCGCGGATGCGGTCGATGTCCAAGGGGAAAGCCTCAGCGCAGCATCGCGAGCCAGCGGTCGAGCGCGTCGACCGCCTCGGGCTCGTCGAGGAAGGGGATATGGCCGCGGTCGGGGACCACGGCGGCGATCATGTCCGGGCGGCGGGCCCGCATCTCGGCGAAGGTGGCCGCCGACAGAAGGTTCGAGTTCGCGCCGCGGATCGCGCAGAGCGGCAGGCCCTTCAGCGCGTCGAAGAGCGGCCAGAGGTCGGCCGCGGGCTGCGCGCCCGCGCCCAGGACGGCGTCGCGCAGCCGCGGGTCGTAGGGGATGGTCAGCCCTTCGGGCCCCTCGCGGTAGAGCGTGCGCACCTCGGCCGCCCATCGTTCGGGCGGCACGTTGTCAAAGCCCGCCATGACCGAGGGGCGCGCGGCCGCGGCCTCCTCGTAGGTCTTCCAGACCGGGTTCCGGCCGAGATAGCCGCGGATCACCTCGAGCCCGTCCTCGGCGATCTCGGGGCCGATGTCGTTCAGTGCCACGCCCATGAGCCGGTCGCGAGCGGTTGCGGCGAGCATCATCGCGATGAGCCCCCCGCGCGAGGTGCCGAGGATCGCGGCCTGCGCGAGGCCCAGATGGTCGAGCAGTACGACCGCGTCGCGCGCCTCGACAGGGATGGTGTAGGTCGCCGGGTCGGCCCAGTCGGACTGCCCGCGACCGCGGTAATCGGGGCGGATCAGACGCAGGCCCGCGAGGTGCGGCATGGCGTAGTCGAAATCGTGGTGGTCGCGCGTGAGCCCGGCCAGGCAGAGAAGCGGCAGGCCCTCGCCCTCGTCCGCGTAATGCAGGCGGGTTCCGTCGGACGCGGTGAAGTGCGGCATCAGGCGGCAAGCTCCGGCAGGGTCGAGAGGTCGGCCAGCACATGGGCGGGACGGTGCGGCAGGCGTTCGACCGGCTGGCCCGCCCGGTTGGCCCAGACCGTGACGAAGCCGTAGCCCGCCGCCGCGGCGGCATCCCAGCCGTTCGAGGACACGAAGAGCACCTCGGAGGGCGTGCAGCCGAAGCGCTGGCCCACGAGGTCGTAGACCGCGCGGGCAGGCTTGAAGATGCCGACGCTTTCGACCGACAGGACCGCGTCGAGCGCCTCGCCGATCCCCGCGGCGCGGACCGCGCCGTCGAGCATCTCGGGATTGCCGTTCGACAGGATGGCGGTGGCCTTGCCGGCCGCGCGCAGGGCCGCGAGCATGTCCGGCACCTCGGGATAGGCGTCGAGCTGCCAGTAGAGCGCGAGCAGGCGCTCGCGCAGCTCCGCGTCGCCGTCGAGGTGGTGCCGTTCCATCGCCCAGTCGAGCGCGTCCATGGTCACGGTCCAGAACGTCGTGTGCTCGCCGGTCACGGCGCGCAGCCACGTGTATTGCAGCTGCCGGTCGCGCCAGTCCGCGGCGAGTGCCGGCCAGGTGGCGGCAAGGGCCTCGCGGCCCGGTTCGGCGGCGGCGCGGCGCGCGGCCGCGGCCACGTCGAAGAGCGTTCCGTAGGCGTCGAAGACGCAGGTGGTGATGGCCATGGATGTCCGTTCCGGCGTGGGGTGACCGGGTCGACACTGGCACGCGGCGCGGCCGAGGAAAAGCCGCGATGCGGGCGTCGCGCGCTGTTCCCCCCGCGGCCGAAGCGCGCTACGGCAGGGTCACGGCAGAGAGGCGGGAGGCAGGGATGCAGGACGGCGCGCACGGGCGGGAGGGCCCGGACGGGGACACGGTGATCGCCACGCTGTCGGCCTCGGCGGCACGGCGCTGGCTCGGGGTCGGCGCACTGCTGACGCTCGGGGGCATGTTGCTGGCGCTCGCGGCCGGCACCCCCATGGCGGCGGGCTGGCGGGTCGTCTTCCTGGCCGCGGGCGGGCTCGTGCTCTGGGCCGCCGCACGGATGGAGGGTGCCACGCGCGGCGTGCTGGAGCTGACGCCGCGCGAGCTGCGAGAGCGGGACGGCGACATCATCGCGCGCCTCGACGAGGTCGTCCGGGTCGACCGCTCGATGTTCGCGATAAAGCCGTCGAACGGGTTCCTGCTGACGCTCTCGGCCCCCGGCCGGCGGGCGTGGCGGCCGGGCCTCTGGTGGCGGCTCGGGCGGCGGGTGGCCATCGGCGGGGTGACGCCCGGCTCGCAGTCGCGTCCCATGGCGGACGCCATCGCGCTCCTGATCGCCGAGAGGGACTGACGCGGCCCGCAGAACGGCACGGGCCGCGCCGGCTTGCGCCGTGCGGCCCGTTTCCCTGATCCTGCGCTGGCCCGTCAGGCGCCGCCGGAATTGCCCGGCTCGACATTGGCGCCGCCGTCGACGTTGTCCTGGCAGCTCTGCGAGGATTGGCCCTCGTCGTAGTTCTCGGCGTTGTTGTTGCACAGCGAATTGCCGGGCGCGTCCTGGTCGCCGTTGCCCCAGCCGTTGTTCTGGTTGCTGCCCGAGGTGCCGTCGGCTCCCTCGAACAGGATCTGCGGGGCGAAGCGGGGCCGCGTGAACGAATAGGTGCGGATGTCGAAGGGCGAGAGTCCCGCCTTGAACACCGGCTCGTGGTCGGACCAGGTCTGCACGAGGATCACCTCGTCGTTGCGCGCCATCAGCGGCAGCGGCATCACCTCGGGATCGATGGTGCCGGACAACGGCTGGAACGCGCCGCGCGCCTCGGACCACACGACCTCGTAGCGGGCGTTGCCGCCGTTGCGGTTCGACAGGAACTGGACGACCGTGATGCGCAGGTCGACCTTGCTGGCCGGCTTGCCGATCATCTCGAGCGCGAGCCGGTAGGTGTTGTCGATATACGCGTCGTCGATCGGATCGGTCTCGCGCGAGATCATGTCGCCGATGGTGTAGTTCACCTTCTGGTCGATCGACTGCTCGCGGCTGACGTCGAACCAGACCCACACGGCGCCGAGCAGCCACAGGAGGACCGGCAGCACGATCATCGCCTCGGTGGTGATGTATCCGTCCTCGTCGCGACCGAAGCGCGCGAGGCGGGGCGGCAGGGATGTCTTCCTCATCGCTCTCATGCTCCTCAGATCGGTTCCTGGACGAACGCCGCCTTGGCGACGAGCACGCTGTAGCCGGCGGCGTCCGTGGACAGCGCCGAGCCGAGGCCCGTCGCGGGCGAGATCGGCTGGTACTTGAAGCAGGCGCGCAGCATCATCAGCTCGTTCTCCCGGCCGTATTCGAACGAGACGACGGGCTGCACCTCTTCCGCGGTGTCGATGCACTGGATGACAGGGTCCGGGTCCGACCAGTCGCGGATGTTGAGCCGCACCATCTCGAGCCGCAGGGTCTGGCTGCAGTCGGGCAGGATCTCGGCGCGGTCGCAGATCGCGGCCTTGATCGAATCGTGGTCGTAGACCGTGCCGGTGCCGAGTCGGATGTCGCGCACCGTCTGGTCGAGCGCCCGTTCGAGCGCCGTCGAGCGGGCAGAGACGGCGCCGAGCTCGATGCCCGAGATCATGAGCGCGGTGAACACCGGCAGCCAGAGGGCGAAGGGAACGACCATCGAGCCGTCCTCGTCGTCCCGGAACCGCCGGAACGCGGATGTGACGCAGCGGATCATTGGGTGAGCCTCAGCTGGTTGATGGCGCGGGCGATGGAGTAGAAGGCGTTCTCGATCTCGATGCCCTCGACCCGGTAGAAGTGGGCCGGCGAGGACGCGCAGCGCTTCATCACGTCGGCACCATGGTCGGTGACCTCGAAGCCGATCGACCAGATGACGATCCCGTTCTCCTTCGCCGCGTCGCAGATGTTGCCGAGCAGGCTGTCCCCGAGCGTCGCGTTGTATTTCTGGTAGTAGAACGAGTTCCAGTAATACGAGTTCACACTGCGCTGCAGGTAGTACCAGAGGTTGTAGCTGGCCCAGTGCGCGACCTCGGACTGCGTGTCGTAGGCCCAGTCCGACAGCCGGTAGGACCGGTCGTGCTGGCCGTCGGTCATCAGCACCACGGTCTTGAGCGTGTTGACATCGTTGTAGTTGGCGGGCCGCCCGACGAAGGCCGCGTCGGCATCGCCGTCCGAGGCGAGCGCGCTCACGATGCCCCGGGTCGAGGGGTCGAGCAGCGCCGCGCCCCACTTCATCCCGAGGAAGATCGACGTCCCGGCGCGCGGCTGCAGGCTGTTGATCTGCGCCTTGAGGTCGGCGGGGTCCTGGCTGAACGCCTGGATCTGCTCGTACTGGTAGCGCGGGCAGATGGTGTCGCGCAGCGTGTTCTGGCCGAAGAAGTTCCACTGGAAGTGCTGCACCTGCTGGTAGGTCAGCCGCGTGTCGAGCTCGGTCGAGCCGAACGCCGAATCCGGGAATTCGAGGCAGTAGGAATAGCCGTGGCGCCAGTTCACGTTGAGCTGGCCGGTGATGGCGGGGCCGGCGTTGACGTGTTCGGAATAGGGCACGATCGACACCGAGACGAGGCCGTCGTTCTCGGGCACGAGGACGGTGTCGATGAACGTCTCCGCCGCGGTGCGGAGGTTCGCCATCTTGTTGTTGTCCTTCATGGACCCCGAGATGTCGAGGACCATGGAGATCTCGACGTTCGCGATGCGCTCCTCGGCGGTCGCGGACCCCTCGGCGCGGAGCGAGGTCACGCCCAGCAGTTCGGTGAAGTTCGACGGCATCGTCATGGACGCCGTCCCGCTGACCTGCTTGAAGTTGATGCCCTGGTCGACGGTGACGTCGGTCAGCGCGTCCGGCATCGACATCTTCTCGAAGTAGTCGCGCACGACCACCTCGGGTTCGATGATCTGCTCGAGGTCCGCCGCGGCGAGCACCGCGCGGTCGAGGGTGTTCTGGATCTTGTTGCGCTTGACCTCCGTGTGCATCAGGTCGATCCCGATGCCGCCGAAGGCGATGAGAACCACGGACGCGGCGATCGCGACCCACGACATCGCGCCGTCCTCGTCCCCGATGAAACCGCAGGTCCCGGTCCGCAGACGTCCCAGCACCGCACGGACGCCGGTCGCCCCTGGGGCGCGCCGGGCCGAAGGCTCGTGCTCTCTCATGCTGTACCTTTCCCCCCGCGCCGCGACGCGGGGACACACACTGACTCTTTATGGTTAAGACGCCGGGAAAAACGGAGCTGTGGCGTCTTTGACTGATCGAACGTAGTGCCCGACCAACGGGGCGGAATTTGGGCGCGTGCCGGTGAATCCTGCCGCCACAATTTCCGCCAGAGCGACAAAGCCGGGTGCGGCGGCCGCTCTGTCGGGCAGGGCGCGACAGCGGCGGCATGCGGGCCCCCTGCGCCCCGTCCCGTGCGACTCGCGCCGGGCGAGATTGTCACTGCAGCGACGTGTGACCTGCGCTAGGGTCGGTCCCGTGACCGCCGCCCCCGACCGGGGCGCGCGGGCCGAGGGACGAGGACCGGGACCGGCCGCCGCGGCGGGGGTCCGCTAGGAAGGAGAGGTCATGGCCGAGATACCGCTCAACGAGCCGAGCTTCCGCGAAAGCGTCGATCTGATGTTCAACAGGGCGGTGAAGCTGCTCGACCTCTCGCCGGGGCTCGAGGAGAAGATCCGCGTCTGCAATGCCACCTACACGGTGCGCTTCGGCGTGCGCCTGCGCGGCGCGATCCACACCTTCACCGGCTACCGGTCGGTCCATTCCGAGCACATGGAACCGGTCAAGGGCGGCATCCGCTACTCGCTCGCCGTGCACCAGGACGAGGTCGAGGCGCTGGCGGCGCTCATGACCTACAAGTGTGCCCTGGTCGAGGCCCCGTTCGGCGGCTCGAAGGGCGGCCTGCGCTGCGATCCGCGCGCCTGGGAGCCGCACGAGCTCGAGCAGATCACCCGCCGTTTCGCCTACGAGCTGATCAAGCGCGACCTCATCAATCCGAGCCAGAACGTGCCCGCGCCCGACATGGGCACCGGCGAGCGCGAGATGGCGTGGATCGCCGACCAGTACGCGAGGATGCACACCACCGACATCAACGCGCGCGCCTGCGTGACCGGCAAGCCGCTGAACGCGGGCGGCATCGCGGGCCGGGTCGAGGCGACCGGCCGCGGCGTGCAGTACGCGCTGCGCGAGTTCTTCCGCCACCCCGAGGACGTGGCCAAGACCGGCCTTTCCGGACGGCTCGACGGCAAGAAGGTGATCGTGCAGGGCCTCGGCAACGTGGGCTACCACGCCGCCAAGTTCCTCAGCCAGGAGGACGGCTGCAAGATCGTGGCGATCATCGAGCGCGACGGCGCGGTGATGGACCCGAACGGGCTCGACGTGGAGAAGGTGCATGCGCACCTGGCCGAGACGGGCGGTGTCGCGGGCTGCCCGAACGCCGACTACACCGAGACCGGGCGCGCCGTGCTCGAGCACGAGTGCGACATCCTGATCCCGGCGGCGCTCGAGGGCGTCATCAACCTCGGCAACGCGCACCGCATCAAGGCGCCGCTCGTCGTCGAGGCGGCGAACGGTCCGATCACGGCGGGCGCCGACGACATCCTGCGTACCAAGGGGACGGTCATCATTCCCGACATGTACGCCAATGCCGGCGGCGTGACCGTGTCGTATTTCGAGTGGGTCAAGAACCTGTCGCACATCCGCTTCGGCCGGATGCAGCGCCGGCAGGAGGAGGCGCGCCACCAGCTGATCGTGGACGAGCTGGAACGGCTCGACCACTACCTCGGCGAGGCGTGGTCGATCTCGCCGGACTTCAAGGCGAAGTACCTGCGCGGCGCGGACGAGCTGGAGCTGGTGCGCTCGGGCCTCGACGACACCATGCGGATCGCCTACCAGTCCATGCGCGAGGTCTGGCACAACCGCGAAGAGGTGACCGACCTGCGCACCGCCGCCTACGTGGTGGCCATCCAGAAGGTCGCCGCGAGCTACCGCGCCAAGGGGCTCTGAGGCGCATCCGGGGGCGGAACCCCGCCGGTCACCGTGCGGTGAGTGGCGATGCCGCGGCGGCGGCATTAGATGTCGATCAAGGGTCGCGTTCCGCGCAAGCGCGGGACGCGCATGCGAGTACGGGAGAGACGACATGAGACGACGGATCGCGACGGCCGCCCTTGTGGCGGCAGGCGCGCTCGGCGCGACGATGGCACCGGCGCAGGACAAGCAGGCGGAATGCGCCGTGCAGGCCGACATGGTGATGCGCGTGGTCGAAAGCCGCGCGGAGGGGCGCGACGCCCCGACCACGACCTCGAGCGTGCAGGGCGCGCTGAGCGGCGAGGAGGCGAAATACGCCTCGGTCGTGCCGGCAGTCGTGGAATGGGTCTACACCCTGCCCGAGGACAAGCTCGACGAGAGCGTGGGCGCGAGCTGGACCGAAGCCTGCCTCGCCCAGTGATGCTGTCGCGGCGGGCGGTGGCGCCCGCCGCGATGCTTTTGCATGACCAAGCGGGCCCGCTGCGCGCCGCAGGCGTCCGGCCGCGAGGTGAGCCGCGCGGAGCGCCCGCGACGTCTCGACTCCGGCGCGCGGCGGCCTCATATTTCGCGCCATGAGTCTGCCCCCTGGTTTCATGGATGAACTGCGTCAGCGAACGCGGCTGTCCGACGTGGTCGGCCGCAAGGTGTCGTGGGACCGCCGGAAGTCGAACCAGGCCAAGGGCGACATGTGGGCCCCGTGCCCGTTCCACCAGGAAAAGAGCGCGTCGTTCCACGTCGATGACCGCAAGGGCTTCTACTACTGCTTCGGCTGCCACGCGAAGGGCGACCTGATTTCCTTCGTGCGCGAGAGCGAGAACCTCGGGTTCATGGAGGCGGTCGAGATGCTGGCCGCGTCCGCGGGCATGCAGATGCCCGCCCGCGATCCCCGCGCGCAGGAAAAGGCCGACCGCCGCACGCAGCTCGTCGAGGTGATGGAGCAGGCGGTGAAGTTCTACCGCCTGCAGTTGCAGACCGGCGCGGCGGCGGATGCCCGGCGCTATCTCGAGGGGCGGAAGCTGACGCAGGACGCGCTCGACCGGTTCGAGATCGGGTTCGCGCCCGCCGGGTGGCAGACGCTTTGGGACCACCTGACCGGCAAGGGCGTCCCGGCCGAGCTGATCCTCGAGGCCGGGCTCGCCCGCGCCTCGGACCGGGGCGGGCGGCCCTACGACGTGTTCCGCAACCGCATCATGTTCCCGATCCGCGACGGGCGGGGGCGCGCGGTGGCCTTCGGGGCCCGCGCCATGGATCCGGCGGACAAGGCCAAGTATCTCAACTCGCCCGAGACGCCGCTCTTCGACAAGGGCATGAACCTCTACAACGTGGGCCCCGCGCGTGAGGCGGCGGGGCGGGGCGCGCCGCTGATCGTGGCGGAGGGCTACATGGACGTGATCGCGCTGTCCGAGGGCGGATTCCCGGCGGCGGTGGCGCCGCTCGGCACCGCGGTCACCGACCGGCAGCTCGATCTTTTGTGGCGCATCGCCGAGGAGCCGGTGGTCGCGCTCGACGGCGACGCGGCTGGCCTGCGCGCGGCCTACCGGGTGATCGACCTCGCCCTGCCGCTGATGGAGGCGGGGCGTTCGCTGCGCTTCGCGCTCATGCCCGAGGGCAAGGATCCCGACGACCTCATCCGGGGCGAGGGGCCGGCGGCGGTGCAGGCGGTCCTCGACGCGGCGCTGCCCATGGTGCAGCTGCTGTGGCGGCGCGAGACCGAGGCCCGGGTCTTCGACAGCCCCGAGCGGCGCGCGGCGCTCGACCGCCGCCTGCGCGGGGTGACCGGGGCGATTCGCGACCCGAATCTGCGCCACCACTACGACGAGGCGCTGAAGGACCTGCGCTGGGCGCTCTTCCGCGGCCGCGGACGCGGGGGACAGGCGGCGGGCGGCACGGCTGGCGGGCGCGCCTGGCGGAACGGGGCGGCGGTGCCGCAGCCGCCCGCGCCCCAGACCAAGGCGTCGCTCCTCGGCTCGGACGAGGCGGGCGAGATCCGCCTGCGCGAGGCGGTGATCCTCGCCACCTGCCTGACGACGCCCGCCGTGGTCGAGCGTTTCGAGGGCGCGCTCGACGCGATGCCGTGCCGCGACCCGGTGCATGCCGCGCTGCGCGACGCCCTGCTGTCGGCCGCGGCCGAGGGCCTCGGCGCCGAGGCGATCCGACATGCCGCGGAGGCGGCGATTGGCGCGGAGGCCCTTGAAACGCTGCTCTCGGCGCGCCATGTGGCGGTGACGCCCTGCATCCGCAACGCCGGCGATGCCGAACTCGCGCGCCTCACCATCGCCGAGGAGCTCGCGAAGCTTGCCGCGGCGCGGGGGCTCGAGGCCGAGATCGCGGAGGCGGTCGAGGACATCGACGCCCTTGGGGACGAGGCTGTGACATGGCGTCTGCGCGAAGCCGCGGAGGCGCGGACGCGGGCCCTGCGGGCCGCGCGGGAGGACGACAGGCAGTACGATACTGGCGCGAACGGCGCACGAATTGATCGCGGAGAACGGGAATCGTTCGCCGCGCTGATGGAGACAATCCGGTTCGAGAAGCCGCGCCGCTAGGCCAGGCGATTCGAATCGGCAACGCAAGTAAAAAGAATCGGGAAGGCCGGGTGTCCGAATCGTTCCAGCGCGCTATTGATTCGCGCTAATCGAATCGCCGCGACCGGCACCGCGCTTCAGAGGAGCATCGCATGGCAGCCAAGGACAACGACGACGCCAAGCCCGAGGTGCAGGAAGACGAGGTCTCGCTCGACATGAGCCAGGCGGCGGTCAAGAAGATGATCGCCGAGGCCCGCGAGCGCGGCTACATCACCTACGACCAGCTGAACCAGGTCCTGCCGCCCGACCAGGTGTCCTCCGACCAGATCGAGGACGTCATGTCCATGCTGTCGGAGATGGGCATCCAGGTCACCGAGGAAGACGAGGAGGCCGAGGACGACGACCAGAAAGGGTCGACCGACCTCGTTCAGGCGTCGTCGAACCGCGACGTCGCGCTGTCCTCCGGCGGGCAGGAGAAGCTCGACCGCACCGACGACCCGGTGCGCATGTACCTGCGCGAGATGGGGTCGGTCGAACTGCTGAGCCGCGAGGGCGAGATCGCCATCGCCAAGCGCATCGAGGCCGGCCGCAACACCATGATCCTCGGGCTTTGCGAGAGCCCGTTGACCTTCCAGGCCATCACGATCTGGCGCGAGGAACTTCTGTCCGAGGACATCCTCCTGCGCGACGTGATCGACCTCGAGACGACCTTCGGCACCCAGATGGGCGACGAGGCGGAACTCGACGAGCCGGTCGTCGACACCTCCGAGGCGCCGACCCAGAAGTCCGAGCAGCCGGAATACGATGCCGACGGCAACCCGATCCGCCGCGAGGACGACGACGAGGATGACGAGCAGGCGAACATGTCGCTCGCCGCGATGGAGACCGCGCTCAAGCCGCGGGTGCTCGAGACCCTCGACCGGGTGGCACGCGACTACGAGGAACTCGCGGCCATGCAGGACAGCCGCATCTCGGCCACGCTGAACGAGGACGGGTCGTTCTCGGACGCGGACGAGGCGCGCTACCAGAAGCTGCGCGGCGAGATCGTCGAACTGGTGAACGGGCTGCACCTGCACACCAACCGCATCGAGGCGCTGATCGACCAGCTCTACGGCATCAACAAGCGCATCATGTCCATCGACAGCGCGATGGTGAAGCTCGCCGACCAGGCCCGCATCAACCGGCGCGAATTCGTCGACGAGTACCGCGGCCACGAGCTCGATCCGAACTGGATGGAGCGCATGGCCGAGAAGTCCGGCCGTGGCTGGCAGATGTTCATCGAACGCTCGTCCGACAAGGTCGAGGAGCTGCGGGCAGACATGGCGCAGGTCGGCCAGTACGTGGGCCTCGACATCAGCGAGTTCCGCCGCATCGTGGCCCAGGTCCAGAAGGGCGAGAAGGAGGCCCGGCAGGCCAAGAAGGAGATGGTCGAGGCGAACCTGCGCCTCGTGATCTCGATCGCCAAGAAGTACACGAACCGCGGCCTGCAGTTCCTCGACCTGATCCAGGAGGGCAACATCGGCCTGATGAAGGCCGTGGACAAGTTCGAGTACCGCCGCGGCTACAAGTTCTCGACCTACGCGACGTGGTGGATCCGGCAGGCGATCACCCGCTCGATCGCCGACCAGGCGCGGACGATCCGAATCCCGGTGCACATGATCGAGACGATCAACAAGCTGGTGCGCACGGGCCGGCAGATGCTGCACGAGATCGGCCGCGAGCCGACGCCGGAGGAGCTGGCCGAGAAGCTGCAGATGCCGCTCGAGAAGGTCCGCAAGGTGATGAAGATCGCCAAGGAGCCGATCAGCCTCGAGACGCCCATCGGCGACGAGGAGGACAGCCAGCTCGGCGACTTCATCGAGGACAAGAACGCGATCCTGCCGCTCGACAGCGCGATCCAGGAAAACCTCAAGGAGACGACCACGCGGGTCCTGTCCTCGCTCACGCCGCGCGAGGAGCGTGTCCTGCGCATGCGCTTCGGTATCGGCATGAACACCGACCACACGCTCGAGGAGGTGGGTCAGCAGTTCAGCGTGACGCGCGAGCGGATCCGCCAGATCGAGGCCAAGGCGCTGCGCAAGCTCAAGCATCCCTCGCGGTCGCGCAAGCTGCGGTCGTTCCTCGACCAGTAGGAGAGCGTGCCATGTCGCTGTTCGGACGCCTCTTCGGCAAGGGCGGCGGGGCCTCGCATGCCGCTGCGACCGAGGCGGAGCCCGTGGATCACAAGGGCTACGCCATCCACCCGGACCCGATGCCCGAGGGCAGTCGCTGGCGGATCGCGGCCCGGATCGAGCGCGTGGTGGACGGCGAGGCAAAGGTGCACCGCCTGATCCGCGCGGACACGCTAGACGACCGCGACCAGGCCGTCGAGGCATCGGTGCGCAAGGCGCGCCAGATGATCGACGAGCAGGGCGACGGCATCTTCGGCTGACGGCCGTTCCCCAATCCTGTCAGGCGATTGCGCGCGCCGCTTCATGCGGCGCGCGAGGTGCGCTGGGTGTCCCGGCGCGCGCGGTACCGACGTTCAGCGCGTCGGCATCACGAAGATTTCCTGCACGTTCGACCGCGGGTCGGCCTCGAGCGCGAAGACGACCGACCGCGCGATGTCCTCGGGCTGCAGCTTGTCGGGCTTGGCCTCCTCGAAGAACGGCGTGTCGACCATGCCGGGCGCGACGACGGTGCAGCGCCCGCCCCATTCCCGCATCTCCTCGGCGAGGTTGCCGCCGTAGCCGTGCACGAACCACTTGGACGCGGAATAGACCGAACCCTTGATATGCGTGCGCCCGGCGGCCGAGCCGGTGAGCACGAGGTGCCCCTTGCGTTCGCGCAGGTGCGGCATGGCGGCCTTGGCGGTCCAGAGGACGCCCATGACGTTGAGGCGGATCATGCGCTCCCATTCCTCGGGGTCGCCGGCTTCGGTGCCTGCCGCGGACAGGCCGGTGCCCGCGTTCGCGAAGGCCGCATCGATGCCGCCCCAGACCTCGGCGAGGTTCGCCACCGCCTTGGCCTGCGCATTGTAATCCGACGCGTCGCCCGGGATCGCCACGGCGTTGTCGCTGCCCAGCTCGTCCACGAGCGCCGAGAGCTTGTCCTCGGATCGCGCGAAGAGCCCGACCTTCCAGCCGGCCTCGACCGCCGCGCGGGCTGTCGCCGCGCCGATGCCGGAGGACGCGCCGGTGATGAAGAGTGTTCGGGACATTTGGTTTCCTTCCCCTGATCGTTTCGATGGTCTGCGCCCAACGCCCCGCGAGCGCGCGCGGTTGCAGGGGAAATCGCGGTGCCGTCAACGGATCGTTCACGCGGCTTTGCAACAATGCGGGAAACCTTTTTGCCGCTCCCGCAGTTTGCATGTTGACATGACACAGAAAACTTCCTCCCTGCGCCGCGTCGCACTGGCCTCTGCCGCACTGATCTGCGCCGCCGCCGCATCGCTCGCCGCGACCGATGTCCTTGGTCCCGCCGAGCCCGGCATCGTCACAATCGAGGTGGCGCCCCATGAACTGGCCGAATGCCGCGAGACGCTCGCGCAGGTGGCGGCGACCCCTGCCGTTGCCGACAATGGCTCGCCGCTCTTCTTCGACCGGGCGTCCGATCTGCCGCAGGTCCAGTGCGTGGCCGTCAGCGACGCCTGACCGGCCCGCTTCTCAGCCGAGGTGCTCGCGGAAGAACGCGATCGTGCGGTCCCACGCGAGCGTCGCCGCGTCCTCGTCGTAGCGCGGGGTCGAGTCGTTGTGGAAGCCGTGGTTCACGCCGGGATAGATGTGGGCGGTGTAGGCCTTACCGTGCTCCTGCAGCGCCGCCTCATAGGCCGGCCAGCCCTCGTTGATCCGCTCGTCGAGCTCTGCGTAGTGCAGGAGGAGCGGCGCCTCGATATTCGGCACGTCCTCCGCCGCCGCCTGCCGTCCATAGAACGGCACCGACGCGCCGAGCTCGGGATAGGCCACCGCCATCGCGTTGCACACGCCGCCACCATAGCAGAACCCGGTGCAGCCGATGCGGCCCGTCGTCGCCGCGTGTCCGCTCAGGAACTCGTAGGCGGCGAAGAAGTCGTTCATCAGCTTCTCCGGATCGACGCTCTGCTGCAGCGCGCGGCCCTCGGCGTCGTTGCCCGGATAGCCTCCAACGCTCGTCAGGCCGTCGGGCGCAAGCGCCACGAACCCGTCCTTGGCCAGCCGGCGCGCCACGTCCTCGATGTAGGGATTGAGCCCGCGGTTCTCGTGCACCACGACGACGCCGGGCAGCGGTCCCGAGGCGTTCGCCGGCATCACGAGGTAGCCGCGCACCTCGCCATGCCCGTCGGGCGAGGGATAGGTGATGTATTCGGGCACGATGTCGGGATCGTTGAACGACACCTGTTCCGCCAGCGCGTAGTTCGGCAGCAGCATGTCGAGAAGCGCCGCCGCGGTGACGGTGCCCACCGCGAACTTGCCGGCACGTTCGAGGAACTGCCGCTTGGAGATGTGGCCATGGGCGTAGAAGTCGTAGAGCTCGAGCAGCTCGGGATGGAAATCCGCCGCGGTCATGCGCCGCTTGGGGGTCATGTCGTTCATCTGTCGCTCCCTTTTCCCGGTGGCGCGCCCGCCGCGCGCCCTGGCGAAGGGTAGCACGCGCGGCGTGACGGTCCGGCGTGATGGCGCAGCTGTGATGCGTCGCGCTTGACCCGGGCGCGTCACCGCGTTTCGGTCGGGGGAAAGGAGCACGCCATGCAGACCACCTTCACGTTCGAGACCCGCGGGCAGGGGCTGACCGAGATCACCGGCGAGATCGCGGGCTGGGTCCGCGGGTCAGGCACGGGCGAGGGCCTCCTGACGCTGTTCCTGCGCCACACCTCGGCGAGCCTCCTGATCCAGGAGAACGCCGATCCCGAGGTGCGCGCGGATCTCCTCGCATGGCTCGGCCGGCTGGTGCCGCCGACCACGGATCCGTCCATGTCCTACCTCACCCACACCTACGAGGGGCCGGACGACATGCCGGGCCACATCAAGGCCGCGCTCCTGCCGGTGTCGCTGTCGATCCCGGTGACGGGCGGGCGCATGGCGCTCGGCACCTGGCAGGGCATCTACCTCTTCGAACATCGTGACGCGCGGCACCGGCGCGAGGTGGTGGCGCACCTCGCTGCCTGACCTTTTCTCCGCATGCCCCGCATCTTGCGACAGGATTTGACCCCTACCCAATTTCTGGCAGACCCCCTATAGTGGCTGTGGATAAATGGGGCGGCACCCCATCGCCGTCAGGACGCGCGGTCCGCGGCCACGACCAGACGAGGGGGAGACAGGCCAGATGCGCTGCCCGTTTTGCGGAAACATCGACACGCAGGTGAAGGATTCGCGACCCGCGGAGGACCACGTGTCGATCCGCCGCCGGCGGTTCTGCCCGGCCTGCGGCGGCCGCTTCACCACCTATGAACGCGTGCAGCTCCGGGACCTCGTCGTCATCAAGTCGAACGGCCGGCGCGAGGATTTCGACCGCGACAAGCTCGAGCGCTCGATCCGCATCGCCATGCAGAAACGCCCGGTGGATCCCGAGCGAATCGACCAGATGATCTCGGGGATCGTGCGGCGCCTCGAATCCATGGGCGAGACCGACATCCCGTCCAAGCAGATCGGCGAGATCGTGATGGAGGCGCTGGCCCGGATCGACACCGTCGCCTACGTGCGGTTCGCGAGCGTCTACAAGAACTTCCAGGCCGCCGACGATTTCGACCGGTTCGTCAGCGAACTGCGTCCCGACGCCGCCGCCGAGAAGTGAGCGCCGACGACCAGCGCCACATGGCCCACGCGCTGCGCCTGGGCCGACGGGGCGCGGGGCGCACCTGGCCCAATCCGGCCGTGGGTTGCGTGATCGTGCGCGACGGCCACGTGGTCGGCCGCGGCTGGACCCAGCCGGGCGGACGTCCGCACGCCGAGGCGCTGGCGCTCGAACGCGCGGGCGCCGCGGCGCGGGGCGCCACGGCCTACGTCTCCCTCGAACCCTGCGCGCATCACGGCCGCACGCCGCCCTGTGCCGATGCGCTGATCGCGGCGGGCATCGCGCGGGTCGTGGCCCCCATGCAGGACACCGACGCGCGGGTGTCGGGGCGCGGCTTTGCCCGGTTGCGGGCCGCGGGGCTCGAGGTGGTCACCGGCATCGGCGCCGATGAGGCCGCCCGCGATCATGCGGGCTTCTTCATGCGGATCGAGACCGGCCGCCCGCGGGTCACGCTCAAGCTCGCCACGAGCTTCGACGGGCGCATCGCCACCGCGACCGGCGAGAGCCGCTGGATCACCGGGCCCGCCGCGCGCGCGGTCGTGCACGGCCTGCGGGCGAGCCACGACGCGGTGATGGTGGGGGCGGGCACGGCGCGCGCGGACGATCCCGACCTGACCGTGCGGGGCCGCGGCGCGGTGATGCAGCCGGTGCGCATCGTCGCCTCGCGGCTCCTCGACGTGCCGCTCATGGGCCGGCTCGCGCGCACCGCGCGCGACGTCCCGGTCTGGATGGTGCACGGGCCCGAGGCCCATCCCGAGACGCGCCGCGCGTGGGAGGGGCTCGGCGCGCGGCTGATCCCGTGCCCGCTGCAGGGGCGGCAGCTCGATCCGGCCGCGCTGCTGGCGGCCCTCGGGGGCGCGGGCCTGACGCGCGTCTTCTGCGAGGGTGGCGGCACGCTTGCCGCGACGCTGCTTGCGGCCGACCTCGTGGACGAACTGGTGGGCTTCACCGCAGGGCTCGCGATCGGCGCCGAGGGGCAGCCGGCGATCGGTGCGCTAGGGCTCGACCGGCTCGACGCCGCGCCGCGCTTCCGGCTCGTGGACACGCGGCCCGCGGGCGGCGACGTGCTGCACCGCTGGGTGCGCCGCTAGCCGGGGCGGCGTCCGCGCCAGAGATGCGCGCGGCTCGCCAAGAGGCCTTGCAGTTTCGACAGCGCGCGGTTCGCGATTCCAGGATGGGCGACCTCGCCCCGCGCGAGGCGTTCGGCCGCGACCTCGACGGGGCAGGGCAGGCCGGTCACCGGGTCGCGGTAGCGCGGGTAGTCGACGAGCGCGGCGTGGACGAGCGCCTCGAGATCCGGCCGTCGTCCGCCCAGCCGGCGTGCGGGCACCGTCCCGAGATCCCGTGTCAGGCCCCAGCCCGCGTAGAACGGCGCGCCGAGCGCGACCACCCGCCGCCCGCGCAGGAGCGCCTCGAACCCGGTCAGCGAGGTCATGGTCCAGACCTCGTCGATCTCCTTCAGGAGCGCGGCCATGTCACAGGTGCCGACCTCCACGTCGGCCCAGCGCAGCGGGTCGGCCACATGGCCCTGCCGCAGACCTGCGATCACGTCGGGATGCGGTTTCCACACGATCACGGCATGCGGGTTCTCGTCGCGCACGCGGGCGAGCAGCGCGGCATTCGTCGCCACGGCATCGGTACCGCAGAGGATCGAGGCGTCGTCCTCGACCTGGCCGGGCACGAGGATGCGCCGCCCCTCGGGCAGGTCCGGCACGGCGCCGGCGAGGTTGTACTTCGACACGCCCGAGGCGACGAGGGTCCGGATCAGGCGGCGCGCCCGTTGGCGCCGGTCGTCGGGCAGGTCCGCCGCCTCCGCGATCAGCCGCTCCAGCCGCGAGGGCGTGCGCGGGTCGTAGTAGATACCCATGTCGTCGGCCGCGAGCGACAGCGGCGGCACCAGCTCGGCGCCGAGCCCGCGCGAGCGCAGGAACCCGTCCTCGACCCGCACCGCCGTCTCGCCCGGCTCCGCGCGCCCGGCCCAGACCATCAGGCGCCGTCCGTCGCGTGCGGCCCGCGCGGCCGCGCGGGCGGGGTCGTCCTCGAAGACGACGCCGCGGCCGCTGCCGTAGAAGCGCTGCAGCGGCCGCCGCTTCCAGAGCCGCATGCCGCGCGCGACCCAGCCCGCGCGGTCCTCGCGCCAGGCCCGCACCTGCGCGTCGAGCGCGCCAAGCACGTCCTCGAGCGCGGCGCGCCGGTTCCGGTAGGGATCATGCCAGACCGGGTAGAGCAGGACCGCCGCGGCAAAGAGCTGCGCCCGGGTGAGCGCGCGGCCCCGGCGCGGCAGCACGTCCTCGTCGGTGCTGAGCCCCCAGCCCGCGTAGAACGGCGTGCCGAAGACGCGCGGCTTGTGGCCCGCGAGGATCGCCTCGAACCCCATCTGCGACGACAGCGTGTAGACCGCCGCGGCGCCTTCGAGCAGCGCCCAGGGCGACACGGGATCGGTGCAGAAGCTCACGCGATCCGACAGGTCCTCCGGCGTGAAGTGGCCGGGCCGGTGACCGTCCCGCGTCTCGGGGTGGGTCTTGATCACGATGCGGGCGCCGGGATGCTCGTCCCGGGCCATGAACAGCATCTCGCGGAACCGCGCGCGGGCGGCCTCGGGCGCGGTCAGCGAGGCCGAGACAGAGGCGTCGCCGCGGGTCTGGTCGATCACCAGCACGTAGCCCGGCGCGGGGCAGGGCAGGTCCGGATCGGTCGCGCTGTACTTCGACAGGTGCGCCCGGCGCATCCACGCCATGGCTCCCCGCGCCCGGTCGAGGAGCGCCGCGTCGTCGAGGGGATGCGTCGCCAGCAGCGTCTCGAGGTCCGAGGGCTTGCGCGCGTCGAAATGCACGCCCGTGCGGTCGACGAGCAGCCCGAGCGGCGGCTCGCCCGCGCGGCCCGGACGGAGCGAGCGCAGCCACGCGTCCTCGATGCGCACGACCGGCGCGCCCGTGCGCCGCGCGACGGCGAGGCCGCGCCAGGCATGGGGCGAGGCGCCCCACACGCCCACCGCGTCCCCGGCGCGTGGCCAGCCCGGCGCGACCTGCCAGCCGTCATGTGCGAGGATGCGCTTCAGCCGCGGATCGGTCGCAAGGCGCGCGGTGAAGACGCGAAGACGCCGGGGAGGGTCCTCCCCGGCGCCGTCCGCACCCCAAGGCCGGACCAAGGTGGTCAGCTTCCGCTGCCGGACACGGTGTTGGCTGTCGTCGCCAGCGTCGACACGGTGCCGAGCGTGCCCGTCACCGAGGAGATCACCTTCGAGAACTGGGTGAACGGCGCCTCGGTGATGTAGACGAGATCCTGGTCGCGGATCACGAAGTCTCGGGCATGGAAGAGCCCGTTCGGCCGCGTCAGGTCCAGCACGTAGACGAGCCGCTGCGCGCCGACGAGGTCGCTCCGCCCGAGCACCTGGTTGGCGATGTCGGCGGGTTCGTTGCGGAAGACGAAGACGCCCGTGGGATCCGAGGCGGTCGGAACGAGCCCGCCCACCTGCGCGATCGCCTCGACGGCCGAGATCGTCTGGCTCTCAAACGGCACCCGCGCCTGCGTGCCGGTTGCGCCGAGCGCCGTGAAGGACCGCGTGTCCTCCTCGACGAGGATCTTGTCGCCGCCGCGGAGCGCGATGTCGTAATGCGGGTTCTCGTAGAGGTCCTGGAACCAGATCGTGCCGGTCTGGCCGCCGCGCTGCACCTTGATCTGCGCGATCTCGGGCTCGATGGCGAGCCCGCCCGCATTGGCGAGCATGGAGGCGAGCGTGCGCGTCGGCCGCTCGATCGGGTAGACGCCTTGGCCCGACACCGCGCCCACCACGGACACGGTCTGCCCGTCGCCCGCGAGACGGCGCACCTGCACCTGCGGATCGGGGGTCTGGTCGCCCAGGCGTTCGGTGATGATGCGGCGCACCGCCTCGGTCGAGTTGCCCGCGGCGCGGATGCGCCCGGCATAGGGCACGAAGATGAAGCCCGCGCCGTCGACCTGCACCTCCTCGAGCACGGTGGCGTTCACGCCCTCGCCGGCGAGCAGGCCGTCATCCACGTTTTCCCAGATCGTCAGGCCCAGCGAGTCGCCGGGGCTGATCGTGTCCGAGCCGACCTGGCCCGCATTGATGAAGGCGTCGCTGAATCCGAGCGCCGGCACCACCGCGGTGGCTCGGGTCACGCGGTCGTTCACCGACACGATGAAGGCGTCGCCCTGCCGCTGCACCGAACCTGCATAGATCTCGCGCTTGTTGGGGCCCACGCGCGGCAGGCCGCAGGACGCCAGAAGGGACGTCGCGACCAGAAGCGCGATGCCCCGCGTCCATTTGGAGGGGGAACGTTTCACTGCTCGGTCTCCTCGACCTGTTCTTGTCTGCCTCGGTGCTTTTTTCGACACTCTACCAAGAAAAGGCTCGCGCGGAAGGTTCGGCGCGTCTTGCGCCACGGCGCCCGGCCCCGAGTGTTGCCGGCGCGCCGCGATTCGACCCGCGATCGGCAAAGGAGTGTCGGTATTCGCTTTGACCCTGCGGAGGGGGCGGCTCAGGTCACCACGCGCAGCTGCTGGCGCGGCGCGGCGGTGCCGCGGCGCAGCGCGTCGTAGGGATCGTCGGCGGCGAGCATCATGTCCACGACCTGCCGCAGGAGCTGCCGGCGGCCGCGCGCCGAGTAGAAGCCGCCGGGAAGCTGGCTCGTCTCGAGCAGGTAGCGGCGGTAGTCCTTGTAGGCGCGGTTGTCGGGGCGCGCGGGTTCGGCGAAGAACTCGGGCAGGGCCTGGGTCGAGACGAATTCCGGCTTGGCGTAGACCGCCTGGCCGAAGACGCGGAGCGGGATGCCGCGCCAGAGCACCTGCTGCCCGGCGGTCGAGTTCACCGTGACCGCGGTGCGCGCGTCGTTCAGAAGCTGCGCGAGCTTGCCGCCGCGGACGAAATGCACGCGGTCGGCCACGCCGTGGGCGCGGGCGAGCGCGCGGATCGTGCGGCGCACGGGGGCGCGGCCATCCTCGAGCGGATGCGCCTTGACGACGAGGTGGTGGTGCCCGGGGGCGCCGCTGGCGAAGCCCTCGATCACCACCTCGAGGAAATCGGCGATCCGCGCGAAGGGCGAATGCTTCTGGAAGCTCGCGTCGTGTTCGAGCTGCAGGAGCACGAGGTGGTAGGGAAAGCCGCCGAGGCGGATGCGCAGCGTCGCGGCCATGCGCTCGAGGGCCGTCGCCGGCATGAGGAGGAGCCGCTTGAGGTAGAGGCGGAACTCGTCGAGCACGCTCAGCGACCGGTGCGGCCGGAAGTTGCGATAGGCGCCGTTCCGGAACAGCACGAAGAAATGGTAGAGCGCGCCGTAGAAGATGTGGTGGCGCATGTCGCCCCAGTGGCCGGGCGGCAGCGGCGCCTCCATGTCGGAGAGCCGCAGCGCCTCCTGCATCTCGGTCACGGACATGTGCATGAGCCGCGAATGCCCGTTCGCGCCGCCGCGCTCGTAGGTGACCCAGTAGGGCCGCATGTAGCCTTCCTCGAAGACGTGCACCCGGAGGCCGCGGGCGCGGGCGGCCTCGACCGCCGCGCCGTGCACGGGCCGGGTGTCGCCGTAGAGCACCAGATCGGTGACGCCCCGCGTCTCGAGCAGCTCCTCGAGCGCCGCGGGCCAGTCTTCGGCAGGTCCGTGATAGGGAATGTAGCTTTGCGGATGGAACCAGAAGGCGCGGTCGCCGGCGTTGAAGCCCACGCGCCAGACCTCGGCGCCGGTCTTGCGCAGCATGGCGCCAAGGCGGTTGAAGAACGGGCCGTGCGGTCCCTGGAGGAACAGAAAAACCCGTCTCTCTCCGGTTGCCTTGCCCATGCGACCCGTCTATCTCCCGTGGCGTCCGAGGGGGCAGCCTAGCGGCGGAGTTCGACCAAATTAAGGCCCGGCGCGGCGGTCCGATGCAGGGCCTTCGGACCGGCCGGGACGAGCCGCGGGCCGGCACCGGTTCAGGATGCGGAAAGGGCTGCAGAACATGTTTACCGGAATTGTGACCGACGTGGGAGAGATCCGCGAGCTGGAGCAGCGGGGCGACCTGCGCGCGCGCATCCAGACCGCCTACGACACCCGCACGGTCGATCTGGGCGCGTCGATCGCCTGCGACGGAGTCTGCCTGACCGTGGTGCGCACCGGCGCCGACTGGTTCGACGTCGAGATCAGCGCCGAGACCGTGTCGAAGAGCAATCTCGGCGCGTGGAGCGTGGGCTACCGAGTGAATCTCGAGCGCGCCCTGAAGGTGGGCGACGAGCTGGGCGGGCACATCGTGTCGGGCCACGTGGACGGCACCGCCGAGGTCGTGGGCATCCGCGACGAGGGCGACAGCACCCGCGTGACGCTGCGCGCGCCCGAGGCGCTGGCGCGGTTCATCGCGCCCAAGGGGTCGGTGGCGCTGAACGGCACGTCGCTGACGGTGAACGAGGTCGACGGCACGACCTTCGGCATCAACTTCATCCCGCACACCAAGCAGGTCACCACCTGGGGCGCGGTCGAGGAGGGCGACCTCGTCAACCTCGAGATCGACACGCTCGCCCGCTACGTCGCGCGCCTGTCCGAGATGGGCTGAGCCCGCACGCGGGCCAGCGCGGCATGGACCGCGAGGCCCGCGAGATAGGCGGCGAGCACGAGGCCCAGTGCCGCGGTGCCGCCGCCCGCACCGAGTGCCGCCAGCATGAGCGGCGTTCCCGCCAGGTTCCCGAGATTGCCCATCTGCGCCACGGCGCCGTTCGAGAGCGCGCGCTCCGCCGGGCTCCGCGCGAGTTCCGGCACCGCGGCGAAGCTCGCCGCCTGCACCAGCCCGAGGCAGAGGAAGAGCGCGAGCGCCACGGGCGGGGCCCCGCCGGTCACGATCCAGGCGAGGGCGGCCGCGGCCGAGAGCGCGAAGCTCACCATCACCACGCTGACTGCGGACAGCGTCGAGAGCAGGAGCGTGCCGACCGTCAGAGCTGCGCCGATCGAGGCGAGCGGCAGCGCCGCGGGCAGCCAGCGTGGCATCTCGGGGCCCATCACCCGCGGCAGGAGCGTCAGGAGCGCGACGAAGGTCAGCGTGTAGAACAGCCAGCCGAGCGCCGGTGCCGACAGGTGCGGCGCGCGGTAGAGCGCCACGTGCTGGCCGATCCAGCCCTGACCGGAGCCGGTCGCGGCCGCGGGCGCGCGGGGGATCGCGGGCAGGAGCGCCGCCAGGACTCCCGCCATCGCGGCCATGTAGGCCGCGTGCAGCCCGAAGAGGCCGGGCAGGCCGTAGCGGGCGATGAGCGCGGGTCCCCCGAGCGCCGCGAGCGCGAAGGCCACGCCGAAGAACGTGCTCCAGAGCGTCATCGCGGCGGGGCGCAGGCGCGCGCCCGCGAGCTCGGCCATCATGGTCGGCGCGGCGATGGCGATGGCGATGTGCGAGGCGCCCTCGACCACCCGCGTGGCGAGGAAGAGCGGCAGCGCCGGCGACAGCGCCTGCAGCGCCGACATCGCCGCCCCGAGGAGCAGGCCCGTCACCAAGGCCCGCCGCGCGCCGAGCCGCGCCACCGCGACGCCGCCCGAGAGCCCGAAGATCAGGCCCATCACGCTCAGGGACGAGACCGCGAGCCCGAGGGCCGCGCCCGCCTCGGGGTAGGCGGCGCCAAGCGCCTCGAATCCCACGGCAAGCTTCGCGAACTGCGCCGCGGCGCCGAGGCCGGCGGCCCAGAGGGCCAGGACGGTGAGGGTCGCGTGCATGGGACGGGCTCCGCGTGGCTTGCGGTCCCTCATGCCACCCGGCGCGGGCCGGGGAAAGCCCCGGCCGCCCCGCGGCCCGTCAGGCGGCGCGGATGCCCGACATCTCTCCGAGGAGCGCGGGGATGCGGTCCTTGAACTTGAAGAAGCCCGCCGTGGCGTGCGGCCAGGCCCGCGCGTCGAACGGGCGCAGGAGCCGCACCACCGGCAGGCCGGTCACGCCCTTGAGGAGGTCGGCGACCGGCCCCACGGGCGGGTGCGAGGTGACGATCTGCTCGGCCCCCGCCGCGCGGGCCCAGGCGACGATGGATTCGGCGTCCTTCAGGCCCTCGGTCACCTGGCCGAGCCGCGATGCAGCGCGTGCCACGCAGTCCGACAGCGCCGCCCGCTTGAACGCGCCCACATGGGGCGCGGGCTCGAGGATCGACAGCCGGCGCGTGGCGTCGAGCGTCGCGCTTGCGAGGGGGGCGAGGCCCGCGTCGAACATCCAGCCCGGGCTGAGGTCGTCCTCGTGCAGGAGCAGCACCGACCGGCGCGCGGGGTCGAGCCGGTCGCTCCCGGGCGCAGCCATCCGTTCGGGGTTGGGCGCGCCCTGGACCGCCGGCGCCTCGGACGCGAGCTGGTGCAGCGGGCGGAACCGGCCCTCGGTGTATTTCGAGATGTTGGACACCCGCGCGAGATAGGTCTTGCCGGGGGTGTGCAGGCCGCCCACCCAGCGCCAGGACAGCGTGTTCGACGCCGGGTCCCCGTCGCAGAGATGGCGCAGGAAGAAATCCGCGCCGAGCGCCAGCGGCAGCTTCAGCGTGAACAACCAGATCGAGGCGAACCACATCCGCGCGTGGTTGTGCAGGTAGCCGGTCTCGACCAGTGCGTGCGCCCAGGCGTCGAAGCAGTCGATGCCCGTCTCTCCCCTGCAGGCGGCCTCCCACCGCGCGCGCAGGCCCGCCTCGGTCTGGACCTGGTCCCAGGCCAGGGCCAGCTCGCCCCAGTAGGCGCCCCAGAGCGTCGGGCGCATCTCGAGGAAGCCCTTGAAGTACGTGCGCCAGAACATCTCGTCGATGAACTTCTGCGCGCCGGCGCGGGAATGGCGGGCGAGTACCGCCGCCAGCACCTCCTCCTCGGTCAGGATGCGGTGGCGCAGGTAGGGCGAGAGCTGCGACACGCCGTCCCGGGTGCCCGGGCCGGTGTCGTGGTTGCGCCGCGTCGCGTAGTGCCGGCCGGCCTGCGGGATCCACGCCTCGAGCCGCGCGCACGCGCTGTCGCGGTCGGGTGGAAACGTCTCGAGCGCCTGCATTCCCGTCCTCTCCCCTCGTCGTTCGGGGCGATTGTAGCGGGGCGTTGCGCGGCTTCAACGGCGGGCGCGCGGTGCGTGATCTGGGGTGCGCCCCTTGCACCCGTGCGGGGCGGTCACTAAGACTCCATCGACGCGAGACGGACAGACATTCCCGAGACAGAGCAGGCAGGCCGCAGATGCACGATCCGTATGAAACCTACATGAACACCCTTGTTCCTATGGTGGTCGAGCAGACCAGCCGGGGCGAGCGCGCCTACGACATCTTCTCGCGCCTCCTGAAGGAGCGGATCATCTTCGTGTCGGGCCCGGTGCACGACGGCATGTCGAGCCTGATCGTCGCGCAGCTGCTGCACCTCGAGGCCGAGAACCCGTCCAAGGACATCTCGATGTACATCAACTCGCCGGGCGGCGTGGTGACCTCGGGCCTGTCGATCTACGACACGATGCAGTACATCCGGCCCAAGGTCTCGACGCTCGTGATCGGGCAGGCGGCGTCCATGGGCTCGCTGCTGCTGACCGCCGGCGCGCCGGGCATGCGCTTCTCGCTGCCCAACAGCCGGATCATGGTGCACCAGCCCTCGGGCGGCTACCAGGGCCAGGCGACGGACATCATGATCCACGCCGAGGAGACGCTGAAGCTCAAGCGTCGCCTGAACGAGATCTACGTGCGTCACACCGGCCAGACGCTCAAGAAGGTTGAACAGGCGCTCGAGCGTGACCATTTCATGTCGCCCGAGGACGCCAAGGAATGGGGCCTGATCGACGAGATCGTCGAGGACCGCAAGGCGGCGGAGTCCAAGACCTCCTAACGGTTAGGCAACGGCCCGGAGCGTACGCTCCGGTGACATAATTTGCGATTGTGACGGGGCATGGCCTGTCCTAAGGTTTCCCGACAGGCGGTCGCCAGGACGGCCGCACGCGGGAAGCGCAGGGTGAGCGCAAGACGAAGGCCGGTCGACGCGAGGGCCGGGAAAGGTTTGATATGGCGACGAACTCAGGCGGCGACAGCAAGAACACGCTCTATTGCAGCTTCTGCGGCAAGAGCCAGCACGAGGTTCGTAAGCTGATCGCCGGCCCGACGGTGTTCATCTGCGACGAGTGCGTCGAGCTGTGCATGGACATCATCCGCGAGGAAACGAAGGGCTCGGGGCTGAAAAGCCACGACGGCGTCCCGACGCCGCAGGAAATCTGCAAGGTGCTCGACGATTACGTGATCGGCCAGATCACGGCCAAGCGCGTGCTGTCGGTCGCGGTGCACAACCACTACAAGCGGCTGAACCACTCGCAGAAATCCTCGGACATCGAGCTGTCCAAGTCGAACATCCTGCTGATCGGTCCCACGGGGTGCGGCAAGACGCTGCTCGCGCAGACGCTGGCGCGCATCCTCGATGTGCCGTTCACCATGGCCGACGCGACCACCCTGACCGAGGCGGGGTATGTGGGCGAGGATGTCGAGAACATCATCCTCAAGCTCCTGCAATCGTCCGAGTACAACGTCGAGCGGGCGCAGCGCGGCATCGTCTACATCGACGAGGTCGACAAGATCACCCGCAAGTCCGAGAACCCGTCGATCACGCGCGACGTGTCGGGCGAGGGCGTGCAGCAGGCGCTGCTGAAGCTGATGGAGGGCACCGTCGCGTCGGTGCCGCCGCAGGGCGGGCGCAAGCATCCGCAGCAGGAATTCCTGCAGGTGGACACGACGAACATCCTGTTCATCTGCGGCGGCGCCTTCGCGGGCCTCGACCGGATCATCGCGGCGCGCGGCAAGGGGTCCGCCATGGGCTTCGGGGCCGACGTGCGCAACATCGACGACCGCGGCGTGGGCGAGATCTTCAAGGACCTCGAGCCCGAGGACCTGCTGAAGTTCGGCCTCATCCCGGAATTCGTCGGCCGTCTGCCGGTTCTGGCGACGCTCGAGGATCTCGACGAGGACGCGCTGGTCACCATCCTGACCCAGCCGAAGAACGCGCTGGTCAAGCAGTACCAGCGCCTGTTCGAGCTCGAGGACACGACGCTGACCTTCACCGACGACGCGCTGACCGCGATCGCCAAGCGCGCGATCGCGCGCAAGACCGGCGCGCGCGGCCTGCGGTCGATCCTCGAGGACATCCTGCTCGACACCATGTTCGAGCTGCCGGGCATGGACGACGTGGTCGAGGTGGTGGTGAACGAGGAGGCCGTGACCTCCGACGCCAAGCCGCTGATGATCTACGCCGACCAGAAGAAGGAACCGGCGACCGCGGGCTGATCCGCAGCGCCTGCAGGAACGTCCGAAGGGGCGTGGTCGAGGACCGCGCCCCTTTCGCGTTTCGGAGGGGGCGTCAGTGCAGGCGAGCGCCCTCGGCGTCGAAGCGGTAGACCCTGCGCGGCTCGAAGCCGAAGCGCACCTCCTGGCCCGGGTCGATCGCGTGCTGGCCGAACAGCCGCGCGGTGATCTGGTGCCCGCTCACGTCCGCGATCACGTTGGTGTCACCGCCAAGCTGCTCCACGTGGCGTACCCGCGCGGCGAGCGCGCCGTCCTCCGACAGGAACAGGTCCTCGGGCCGCACGCCGAGCGTCCGGTGCGTGCCGCCCGCCACGAGATCCTCGGGGAAGAAGTTCATGGAGGGCGCACCGAGGAAGCCCGCGACGAAACGGTTCGCGGGGTCGTTGTAGAGCGCCATCGGGCTGCCGATCTGCTCCACGCGCCCGTCGCGCAGCACCACGATCTTGTCGGCGAGGGTCATCGCCTCGGTCTGGTCGTGGGTGACATAGACCATCGACGCCCCGAGCTGCCGGTGCAGGTTGGCGATCTCGAGCCGCGTGTTCATCCGGAGCGCCGCGTCGAGGTTCGACAAGGGCTCGTCGAAAAGGAAGAGCTTGGGCTCGCGCACGATGGCGCGCCCGATCGCCACCCGCTGGCGCTGGCCGCCCGACAGTTCCGACGGGTAGCGGTCGAGATAGGCCTTGAGGTTCAGCATGCCCGCGGCGCGGTCGATCCGCTGGGCGATCTCGGCCTTGGGCCGCCCCTCCTGCCGCAGCGCCAGCGCCATGTTGCCGCGCACGTTCAGGTGCGGGTAGAGCGCGTAGGACTGGAACACCATGGCGATGCCGCGCTTCGACGGCGGCGTCTCGTTCACCCGCGCGCCGCCGATCACGATGTCGCCCGAACTCGCGTCCTCGAGCCCCGCGATGACCCGCAGCAGCGTGGACTTGCCGCAGCCCGAGGGGCCCACGAAGACGACGAACTCGCCGTCCTGCACCTCGAGGTCGATGTCCTTGAGCACATGTGTCTTGCCGAAGCTCTTGTTCACGGAGGCGAGCGTCAGGGCGGTCATGCGGAGGTCTCCTTGAGCGATACGGGGGCGCCGGTGCGGATGCTTTGGTCCGCCGCAAGGCAGATGGCGAGCGATTGCACCGCGTCGGTCATGTGGCGGGACAGGTCGATGTCCTCGGCGATGGCGCGCAGGACATAGGCCTGCTCGGCGTCGCAGAGCGCCTGGTGGCCGGGTTCGTCGGGCAGGGCGATGTCGGTGTCGCCGTCCGGGCGGTGCACCTTCAGCGCGCCCACCCGGGTGTGGCCGTCGACATCGGCCGACGCGCCCTTGTTCCCGTCCGAGATCGACACCGCGCCGTTCGGGCTGACCACGTCCTTCACGAAGAACGCGGTCTCGGACATCATCGGACCCCAGCCGGCCTCGTACCAGCCGACCGACCCGTCCGAAAAGACGACCTGGAATTGCCCGTAATTGTACATGTCGGGCGCGATCTCGTCCGAGAGCCTGAGCCCGATGCCGTGCACGCGCAGCGGCTCGGCATCGGTGATCTGGCACATCACGTCCACATAGTGCACGCCGCAATCGACAATGGGTGAGGTCGTGCGCATGAGCGCCTTGTGCGTCTCCCATTCCGCGCCCGACGATTGCTGGTTGAGGTTCAGCCGGAACACGTAGGGACCGCCCAGCGCGCGGGCCTCGGCGATGAGGCGCTGCCAGCTCGGGTGATGGCGCAGGATGTAGCCCACGACCAGCTTGCGGCCCGTGGCGCGCGCCGTCTCGACCACGCGCGCGGCATCGGCGACGTTCGTGGCGAGCGGCTTCTCGACGAAGACGTGCGCGCCGCGTTCCATCGCCGCGCAGGCATAGTCGGCATGGCTGTCGGAATAGGTGGCGACCACCACGAGGTCGGGCGCCGTCGCCTCTAGCGCCGCGCCGAAATCGTCGTAGAGCGGATAGTCCGACAGCGCCTCCGGCAGGTCGACCGCCGAGCGGTTGACGAGCCCCACGATCTCGGCGTCCGGGTGGACGTGGTGGGCCAGCGCGTGGCTTTGCCCCATGGTGCCGAGGCCGGCGATAAGCACCCGGGTCATTTCACCGCTCCCGACGTGATCCCGCGGATGAGCTGGCGCGAGAAGATGACGTAGAGCACGAGGACCGGCAGGATCGCCATGCTGAGCGCCGACAGGACCGCGTTCCAGTCGGTGACGAACTGGCCGATGAACACCTGGCTGCCGAGCGTCAGCGTCTTCGTCTCTTCCGAGGGGGCGAGGATCAGCGGGAACCAGAGGTCGTTCCAGATCGGGATCATGTTGAAGACCGCGACCGTCGCCATGGCGGGGCGCACCAGCGGCAGCACCAGCCGGAAGAAGATCGTGTATTCCGACAGCCCGTCGATGCGGCCCGCATTCTTCAGGTCGTCCGACACCTGGCGCATGAACTCCGACAGGATGAACACGGCGAGCGGCAGGCCCTGCGCGGTGTAGACGAGGATCAGCGCCCAGAGCGTGTTCACGAGCCCCGTCGCCACCATCATCTCGAGGATCGCGACCGTGCCGATGCGGATCGGGATCATGATCCCGAGCGCCAGGTAGAGCCCCATGAGCAGGCTGCCGCGGAAGCGGTATTCCGACAGCGCGTAGGCTGCCATCGCCCCGAAGAGCAGGATGAAGAACAGCGATCCCACGGTCACGATCATCGAGTTCTGGAAGTAGAGCAGGAAATCGCCCTGCTTCAGCACCGTCTGGTAGCCGATGAGCGAGAAGCTCTCGCCGTCGGGCAGCGCCAGCGGTTCGCGGAAGATCGCGCGCCGTTCCTTGAAGCTGTTGATGAGGATCACGAAGACCGGGAACAGCGCGATCAGCGTGTAGAGGATCAGCGCGCCGTGCATGGCGGCGGCATTCAGCGGGTTGCGGCGGGCGGAGCTCATGGCCGGGTCCTCACAGCTGGTAGCGGCGCATCCGGGACTGGATGCCGAAGAGGTAGAGGCAGACGCCCACGAGGATGATCGCGAACATGGCCCCCGCGATGGCCGACCCCATGTGCGGATCGCCGAGCTGCAGCTGGAAGCCGAAGAAGGTGCGGTACATGAAGGTGCCGAGGATGTCGGTCGAGAAATCCGGCCCCGCCAGAGCGCCCTGCGCCGCGTAGATCAGGTCGAAGGCGTTGAAGTTGCCCACGAAGGTCAGGATCGAGATGATCCCGATCGAGGGCAGGATCAGCGGGAGCTTGATCTTCCAGAAGGCGGCCAGGCCGGTGATGCCGTCGACCTCTCCGGCCTCGAGGATCTCGTCGGGAATCGACAGGAGCGCGGCATAGATCAGCATCATCGGGATGCCGACGAACTGCCAGACCGAGATCAGCGCGAGCGTCGTCAGGGCGTATTCCTCGCGTCCGAGCCACGGCGCGAAGAGCGCCTTCAGGCCGACCGCGTCCAGCATGGACGGCGCGATGCCCCAGATCGGCGACAGGATGAGCTTCCACGCGAAGCCCACGATCACGAAGCTCAGGATCGTCGGGATGAAGATCGCCGAGCGGTAGAGCGCGGCGAAGCGCAGGCGCGGATGGCTGAGAAGCGCCGCGAGCGCGATGCCGATGGGGTTCTGCACCAGCATGTGCACCAGGAAGAACCAGAAGTTGTTGCCGAGCGCGTTCCAGAACTGGTCGGCCCAGACGGGATCGAAGAACAGCGTGCGGAAGTTGTCGAGCCCGACGAACACGCGGCCTTCCTCGGCTCGCGCGTAGAGCGCGAGCCGCAACGTGTTGAAGAGCGGAAAAACCATGACGGCCGTGTAGACGATCACGGCGGGCGCCAGGAACACCACGATGTGCCAGCGGATGCGGGTCATTGGCCGATCCCTCCGGCACGGCCGCGTCCAGGGGTCCGCGGGCGAGAGCCGGCGTGGGCCCCGGTCCTTGGCTTGCCCGCCAGTACCGTAGTGCGATCGAGGCGCAGTCTTGGATGAGAAATCATGAACGCCGCTCCGGTTGAGGGGTGCGCCGCCTTCGGCGGGGAAGGTCGCGGACCAAGGACGCGCCACGCGTCGCGCCGGGCGGGCGCGGCAGGGAACGGGGCGGAAGGCCCCCGCGTTGTCGGTCGGATCAGGTCCCCGCCGGAGACATCCGGCATGAAGGGCGGGCGGCGCGCGCGAGCCGCGGCGCGCGCCGCCCGTCCGGGGTCATTGCTGGGGTTCGTACCAGCTCGCGAGGCCGTCCTGCAGCTCCTGGCCCAGCTCCTCGGGGGTCGAGGTGCCCTTGATGGCCGCGACCGACGCGCCCCAGGTCTCGTTCTCGAGGTTCGGCGTGCCGCGCGACAGGATCTGGTAGGTCGAGCGGATGGTCGACTCGCATTCCTCGCGCCAGCTTGCGAACTCCTGCGCCAGCGGATCCTCGAGCGTCACCGGCGTGTCCGAGAGCGGGAAGAAGCCGGGCAGGGCGTTGCCGAAGATCTCGGCAAATTCCGGGCTCGCCACCCATGCGAGGAAGGCGCGCGCGGCCTCGGGGTGCTCGGTGGCGGCGTTCATCCCGATGCCGATGTCGGTGTGGTCCGAGATGTAGCAGGTGTCGCCCTCGGCCTGCACCGGCGGCTTGAACGCGCCCATCTCGAAGATCGCCTGCGTGTTGAAGCCCGCGATCTCCCACGATCCGGCGGGATAGATGGCCGCACGGCCCAGCGTGAACAGGTTCTGGCTGTCGGGATAGGTCTGCGCCTCGTAGCCGTCGCCGAGGTACTCCGCCCAGCGCGCAAGCGTTGCGAAGGGCGCGGTCCATTGCGGATCGGTCAGCTTCTGCTCGCCCGCGATCAGCGCCTGGCGGCCTTCCTCGCCCTTCCAGTAGGTCGGGCCGATGTTGTTGTAGCCCATGGTCGCGGCTTCCCACTGGTCGTTGGTGCCCATGGCCATCGGGATGTAGGTGCCGTCCTCCTTGAACGCCTCGAGCACCGCGAAGAACTCCTCCTCCGTCTCAGGCACCTCGAGGCCGAGCTCCGCGAACGCTTCCTTGTTGTAGATGAAGCCGTGGATCACGCTCGCCATCGGCACGCAGAACGTGGCCGACCCGTCATCTGTCTGCCATGCGGATTTCGCCACGTCCGAGAAGTTGTCCATCGCGTCGAGGTCGGAGAGGTCGGTCAGGTGCCCGGCCTCGTAGAGCGCGAGCGAGGCGTCGAAGGGCCGGCAGGTGATGAGGTCGCCGGCCGAGCCCGCGTCGAGCTTGGAGTTCAGGACGGCGTTGTATTCCGGGGGCGCGGAGGGCGAGAAGCGCAGCTTGATCCCGGGATGCTCGGCCTCGAAGGCGGGGATGATCTGGTCCTGCCAGAGCGCGAGGTCGTCGTTGCGCCAGCTTTCGATGGTCAGCGTCACGTCCTGCGCCTGCGCGCCCGTGGCGACGAGCGCGGTGCTCAGGAGCGCCAGTTTCAGGGTCCGTCGTGTCATCGGGTTTCCTCCCCTTTGGTGGTTGTCGTCGTGTGGTCAGCGGGGGCGCGCGAGCGCCGCGCGCAGGTGTCCGTCCGCCGCGTCGAGTGCCGCGCGCGCCTCGGCCGGGGCCAGTCCCCGCGCGGCGACGAGCACCGCGGCCTTCACCTCGCCGCGGGTGGCCTCGAGCGCGCGGCGCGCGGCGGCCTCGTCCACCGCGGCCACGCGTGCCACGATGCCGGCGGCGCGGGCGCGCAGCTTGGTGTTGTCGGCGCGCAGGTTGACCATCATGCCGTCGTGCACGTGACCGAGATCGAGCGCCATCAGCGTGGACAGCATGTTGAGGGCGATCTTCTGCGCCGTGCCCGCGCCCATGCGGGTCGATCCCGACAGGACCTCGGGCGGCGTCTCGAGCAGGATCGCGTGGTCCGCGCCGGCGAGGAGCGGTGCGCCCGGGTTGTTGGCGATGGCGATGATCGTGGCGCCGCGGGCGCGGGCGATGTCGGCGGCGGCGAGCGTGTAGGGCGTGGTCCCGCTGGCCGACACGGCGATCACGGTGTCCTCTGGGCCGAGCGTGGCGAGCGCGTCGGCGAGCCCCCCGGTGTCGTCCTCGGTGCCGCCCGGCATCTCGACGCCCCGGGGCAGTCCGCCCGCCATGTGGATGCGCAGCTGCGCGGCGGGGATCGAGAACGTGCCGCCCAGTTCCTGCGCGTCGGCCGCGGCCATCAGCCCGGACGATCCGGCCGCCACGTAGTGCAGGACGCCGCCCGCGCGGATCGTCGCGGCCATGGCGGCGGCGGCCGGCGGGAAGGCGTCGAGCGCGCCGCGCAGCGCCGTCGCGGCGGCGATCTGCCCCTCGGCCAGGAGCGCCGCCGCCTCGCGGGGCGGCCGGCGGTCGAGATTCGCGGCGTCCGGGTGCAGCCGTTCCGTCGTCCTGTCCACGTGATTCCCCCTCTGCTTTCAGCC
The DNA here is from genome assembly GCF_000521865.1 of Roseivivax isoporae LMG 25204. Classification (GTDB taxonomy): domain Bacteria; phylum Pseudomonadota; class Alphaproteobacteria; order Rhodobacterales; family Rhodobacteraceae; genus Roseivivax; species Roseivivax isoporae. The sequence continues at coordinate 7,923 of NZ_JAME01000034.1, read as the reverse complement.
ACAATACCTTTTAGATACCATTTGTCCATCCTGAAGTTTCTCCGCGGCGTGTTTCGCTCAGAACCCGCAGAATTTCGAGGGTCATGTGGACCAATGGCGGAGATTCCATCCATTTGGTCTGTTTTTGTGCTTCCTGAGTGACAAGAGGTATTGTAAAGGTATTGTCATGGATGACTCGCGACATATCCCGGTGATCGGCATCGACGGCGGCGGCACGCGCTGCCGGGTGGCGCTCGACGACGGGCGCGGGCGCCACGTGGTCGAGACCGGGTCTGCCAATGCCTCGACCGACCTCGCGGGCACGGTACGGCAGGTGGCGGAAGGACTGGCCGCGCTCGGCCAGGCGGCCGGATGGGCCGTGGACGACCTGGTGCGGCTGCCGGCCTTCGTCGGGCTTGCGGGCGTCACCGGGCCCGCCATCGCCGAGGCGCTGCGCGCCGCGCTGCCGCTCGTTCACGCGCGCATCGACGACGACCGCCCCGCGGCGCTGCGCGGCGTGCTCGGGCGGCGCGACGGCGCGCTTGCCCATTGCGGCACCGGCTCGTTCTTTGCCCTGCAGGCGGGGGGCGGCATGCGCATCGTCGGCGGCTGGGGCTCGGTGCTCGGCGACGAGGCGTCGGCGCAGTGGATCGGCCGGCGCGCGCTCGCCGGGGCGCTCGACCGCGCCGACGGGCTGGCCGCGCCGTCGCCGCTCTCCGATGCGCTCCTGTCGGAGTTCGGCGGCACCGCCGGCATCGTGGCCTTCGCGGCCACCGCGACGCCTGCCGCCTTCGGCGCGCTCGCGCCCCGCGTCACCGACCGCGCGGGGCAGGGCGACGCGCTCGCCCGCGCCGTCATGCAGGCGGGCGCCCGGCACGTCGCCGAGACGCTTGCCACGCTCGGGTGGACGCCCGGCCGTGCGCTCTGCCTGACCGGCGGCATCGGGCCCCATTTCGCGCCGTTCCTGCCGGCCGACATGGAGGCCGCCATCGTGCCGCCGGAGGGCCAGCCGCTCGACGGCGCGCTGTCCCTCGCGCGCGACTTCGCCCGGGAGATCGCCCATGAGCGTGACTGACTTCCTGCGCCCCGAGGGCTGGCTCGGCGAGGGGGGCGGCCCGCGCTACGTGCAGCTGCGCCGCCGGCTCGAGGAAGGCATCGCGGCAGGCCTGCTGCCGCCCGAATCCTCGCTGCCGCCCGAACGCGAGATCGCCGAAATCACCGACCTCTCGCGGGTCACGGTGCGCCGCGCCATCCAGGAACTCGTCCGCGACGGGCTGGTGGAGCAGCGGCAGGGCTCGGGATCCTTCGTGCGCGACCCGGTCACGCGGGTCGAGCAGTCGCTGTCGCGGCTGACCTCGTTCACCGAGGACATGGCGAGCCGCGGGATGGAAACCACGTCGCGCTGGCTCGAACGCGGCGTGTTCCTCGCGGCGCCGGAGGAGGTGGCCGCCCTGGGGCTCGCCGATGGCGACCAGGTCGCCCGCATCCACCGCCTGCGCGAGGCGGGCGGGCGGCCCATGGCGCTCGAACGCGCCACCCTGCCGCTCGACATCCTGCCGAACCCGATCGAGGTCGTGACCTCGCTCTACGCCGTGCTCGACCGCGCCGGGCACCGTCCCGTGCGCGCGATCCAGAAGATCTCGGCCATCAACGTCGCTGCGCCCGAGGCCGACCTTCTCGGCGTGGCCGAAGGCGCGGCGGGTCTCCGGATCGAGCGCACCTCGTTCCTGCCCTCCGGCCGCGTGGCCGAACTGACCCGCTCGCTCTACCGCGGCGATGCCTACGACTTCGTCGCCGAACTGCGTCTCTGACCCCGAAAGGACCGCCCCGATGCCGACCGAGCCTACAAGGATGCGGCAGGAGATCCTCGAGATCCCCGCCGCCGTCGACCGCCTGCTGACCGAGGGCGGCCCGGCCGTCGCGGCCGCCGCCTCGGCCGCGCGCGAGGCCGATCCCCGGTTCCTGATGTCGGTGGCGCGCGGGTCGTCCGACCATGCCTGCAGCTACCTCAAATACGCGAGCGAGCTCATCCTGCGCCGCCCGATGGCGTCGGTCGGCCCCTCGGTCGCGTCGATCTACGGGGTCGATCTCGAGGCGCGCGGCGCGCTCTGCCTCGCGGTGTCGCAATCGGGGCAGAGCCCTGACATCGTGCGCATGACCGAGGGGCTCGCGGCCTCGGGGGCGCTGACCATCGCCATCACCAACGATCCCGCCTCGCGGCTGGCGCGCGTCGCGGGGGCGACGCTGCCGATCCACGCGGGGCCCGAGCTCAGCGTCGCGGCGACCAAGACCTTCGTCACCTCGCTGGTGGCGGGCCTCTGGTTCCTCGCCGAGATGAAGGGCGATGCGGATCTGGTCGCCGCGATCCGCGCGCTGCCCGCACATCTCGAGGCCGCGACGCGCAGCGACTGGCAGGCCGCGGCGGATGCGATCGACGGGCGGTCGCTCTTCACCCTCGGGCGCGGGCCGTCCTGGGCCATGTCGAACGAGGCGGCGCTCAAGTTCAAGGAGACGTGCCTGATCCACGCCGAAAGCTATTCCTCGGCCGAGGTGCTGCACGGTCCGGTCTCGATCGTCGAGCGGGATTTCCCGGTGATCGTCTTCGCCGCCGCCGACGCCGCCGAGGACAGCGCCGCGGGCACCGCCGACGCGCTCGCGGCCAAGGGCGCGCGGGTCTTCGCGACGACGGACCGCGTGGTGCAGGCGCAGAGCCTGCCGCATGTGCGCACCGACCACTGGCTGACCGACCCGATCGCCGTCATCGTGTCGTTCTACGGCATGGTCGAGGCGGTCGCGGTCCGCCGCGGCATCGATCCCGACACGCCGCGCCACCTCAACAAGGTGACGGAGACGGTATGATCCCCGACCTGCTGACCGCGCGGAACGGCCGCATCTTCGATGGCACCGACCTGAGGGACGGGGTGGCCGCGCGGTTCGAGCACGGCCGCCTCGCCGCGCTCGCGCCCGAAGCGGACCTGCCGGACGAGGGCGTGGCGCTGGATCTCGGCGGCGACATCCTGTCGCCCGGCTACATCGACCTGCAGGTGAACGGCGGCGGCGGCGTGATGTTCAACGACGCGCCCGAACCCGCGACGCTGCGGCGTATCGCCGAGGCCCATCGCGGGCTCGGGGTCGCGGGGATCCTGCCGACGCTCATCACCGACACGCCCGAGATCACGCGCGCGGCGATCGCCGCCGCCGTCCGCGCGGTGGATGAGGGCGTGCCGGGCATCGCCGGGCTGCATCTCGAGGGGCCGCATCTGTCGGTGGCGCGCAAGGGCGCGCACGATCCCGCCCTGATCCGGCCCATGACCGGGGACGACCTCGCGGCGCTCTGCGACGCGGCGGGGCGGCTGCCGGCGCTCCTGGTGACGGTGGCCCCCGAATCCGTGACACCCGCGCAGGTGGCGACGCTGGCCGGGGCCGGCGTTGTCGTCTCGCTCGGGCACAGCGACGCGGCGTACGAAACCTGCATGGCCCACGCGGCGGCCGGGGCGCGCGCCGTCACGCACCTCTTCAACGCGATGAGCCAGCTCGGCAACCGCGCGCCGGGCCTTGTCGGCGCGGCGCTCGCATCGGGCGCGCTGTCGGCGGGGCTGATCGCCGACGGCATCCACGTCCACCCCGCGACCCTGCGCGCGGCGTGGGACGCGAAGACGGGCCCGGGCGGCATCTTCTTGGTGAGCGACGCCATGGCGCCCGCCGGCACCGACCTCGCCGCGTTCACCCTGAACGGCCGGCCGATCACGCGCGCGGACGGGCGGCTGACCCTTGCCGACGGCACGCTCGCGGGCGCCGACCTCGACCTCACGACCGCGATCCGGACCTGCGTCGGGCAGGCGGGCCTGCCGCTCGCCGAGGCGCTGCGCGCGGCGACGACGCGGCCCGCCACGCTGATCGGGCGCGACCACCCGCTGCGGCTCGACACCGCCATCCGGATCGCGCCGGGGATCGATGCGGTGCGCCCTGCCATCGCGGCGGCGTGACAGGGCGGGGCGCGCACTGGACGCGTCCGCCGCTCTGCGGCATACACGGGTCCAACCGAGACAGGAGTCGTCCATGGGCATCCTCAACCGCGTCCTGCAAGCCGTGACCTGGTGGAACGGCGGTACGCTGAACACGATGATCCACACCTGGCGCAACGGCCAGAAGGTGGGCGAAGACGCGCAGGGCAACACCTTCTACCAGACGAAGGACGGCAAGCGGCGCTGGGTGATCTTCAACGGCGAGGCCGAGGCGTCGCGCGTGGACGCGGACTGGCACGGCTGGTTGCACCACACCTGGAAGGAGCCCCCGACCGAGCGCCCGCTGCGGCACCGCGCATGGGAAAAGCCGCACATCGAGAACCTGACGGGCACCGCGCTCGCCTATGCGCCGAAAGGCTCGATCCGCCAGTCGAAGCCCGCCGAGCGCAGCGACTACGAGGCATGGAGCCCCGAGTGAGCCCCGTGACCGCACGGGCCGGCGCGGTCCTCGCGCTCTGCCTTTCCTGCGCCGCAGGCCCCGCCGCCTCGCAGGAAGCGACGGCGAACGGCGCTGGCGCCGAACTGCGCGCCCTCGACAAGCTCACCGGCCGGGTGACCGACCTGAGCGTGCCCGCCCGCGGGTCCGAGCGCGTGGGCCGGATCGAGGTTGCCGTGAACGAATGCCGCTATCCGCAGGACGACCCGGCCGGCGACGCCTACGCCTTCCTCACGGTGCGCGAGACCGGCGTGGCGGACCCCGTCTTTCGCGGCTGGATGATCGCCACGGCGCCCGCCCTCAACCCCATGGACCACCCGCGCTACGACGTGTGGGTGCTGCGCTGCACGACCTCGTGACCGTGTGCGGGCAGGGGCGTCGCACCAAAGCGCGCCTGCTGCCCGAGCGCCCGCCGCAGCAGCGCCTGGTATTCCGACCGCGGGATCTCGACCCCGCCGAGCGAGGCCAGGTGCGGGGTCAGGAACTGCGTGTCGAAAAGCGTGAAGCCCGTATCGCGCAGGTGGTGCACAAGCCAGGCGAGCGCGATCTTCGACGCGTCGCGCATGCGCGAGAACATGCTCTCGCCGCAGAAGGCCGCGCCGAGCGCGACGCCGTACACGCCGCCCACCAGATCCTCGCCGCGCCAGACCTCCAGCGAATGGGCATCGCCCGACTCGTGCAGCGCGGCATAGAGCGCGAGGATCTCGTCGTTGATCCAGGTCTCAGCGCGGTCGGCACAGCCCAGCATCACCGCGTGGAAGGCGCGGTCCAGCGTCACGCGGTAATCGTCGCGCCTGAGCCGGCGGGCAAGGCTCCGCGACACGTGGAATCCGTCGAGCGGGATGATGCCGCGGAACCGCGGGTCGACCCAGAAGATCTCCGGGTCGTCGCGGTGTTCCGCCATGGGAAAGACGCCCACCCGATAGGCCTGCAGGAGAAGCTCGGGCGAGACGCTCACGCCTAGTCCGCCTCGAGCGCCCGTGACAGCCAGTGTTCGAGCCAGTGGATGTTGTAGGCGCCCGCGCGGATGTCGGGCTCCTCGAGCAGCGCGCGGAAGAGCGGGATCGTCGTGTCCACGCCGTCCACGATCAGCTCGCCCAGCGCGCGGTTCATGCGCGCGAGCGCTTCCTCGCGGTCGCGGCCGTGCACGATCAGCTTGCCGATCAGGCTGTCGTAATAGGGCGGGATCCGGTAGCCGTCGTAGAGCGCGCTGTCGATCCGGACACCGAGCCCGCCCGGCGCGTGGTACTGCGTGATCCGGCCCGGGGAGGGCGCGAAGCTCGGCAGCTTCTCGGCGTTGATCCGCGCCTCGATGGCGTGGCCGTTGATCCTGAGGTCGTCCTGGCCGAACGACATGGGCAGGCCTGCCGCCACGCGGATCTGTTCTCGCACGAGGTCGACGCCGAAGATCGCCTCGGTCACCGGGTGCTCGACCTGCAGGCGCGTGTTCATCTCGATGAAGTAGAACGCGCCGTCCTCGTAGAGGAACTCGATCGTGCCCGCGCCGGAATAGCCGATCTCGGCCACCGCGTCGGCGCAGATCTTGCCGATCCGCGCGCGTTCCTCGGCGTTGATCGCCGGGCCCGGCGCCTCTTCCAGCACCTTCTGGTGCCGGCGCTGCAGCGAGCAGTCGCGTTCCCCGAGATGCACCGCGCCGCCCTTGCCGTCGCCGAAGATCTGGATCTCGATGTGGCGCGGGGTCGTGAGGTACTTCTCGATGTAGACCTCGTCGTTGCCGAAGGCCGCCTTGGCCTCTGACCGCGCGGTCTGGAAGGCGCGCTCGAGCGCGTCCTCGCTGTGCGCGACCTTCATGCCGCGCCCGCCGCCGCCGGCGGTGGCCTTGACGATGACCGGGTAGCCCATCTCGCCCGCAAGCGTCCTGGCGGTCTCGACGTCGGGTACTCCGCCCTCGGAGCCTGGAACGCAGGGCACGCCCAGCGCCTTCATCGTCTCCTTGGCGGTGATCTTGTCGCCCATGACGCGGATATGCTCCGCGGAGGGGCCGATGAAGGTCAGGCCGTGATCCTCGACGATCTGCACGAAGCGCGCATTCTCGGACAGGAAGCCGTAGCCCGGGTGGATCGCCTGCGCGCCCGTCACCTCGCAGGCCGAGATGATGGCCGGGATCGACAGGTAGGACTGCGCCGACGAGGCGGGGCCGATGCAGATGGTCTCGTCGGCCATGCGCACGTGCATGGCGTCGGCGTCGGCGGTCGAGTGCACCGCGACGGAGGCGATGCCCATCTCGCGGCAGGCGCGGATGACGCGGAGGGCGATCTCGCCCCGGTTGGCGATCAGGAGCTTGTCGAACATGGCCTCACTCGAGGATCACGAGCGGGGCGCCGTATTCCACCGGCGTCCCGTCGTCGACGAGGATGCGCGTCACCGTCCCGGCGCGCGGGGCGGGGATGTGGTTCATGGTCTTCATCGCCTCGACGATCAGCAGCGTGTCGCCCTCGGCGACCTGCGCGCCCACCTTGATGAACGCCCCGGCTCCCGGTTCGGGCTGCAGGTAGACCGTGCCGACCATCGGCGAGGTCACCGCGCCCGGATGGCTCGCGGGATCGTCGCTCGGCTCTGCCGCGGCGGCCGGGGCCGCGTGGCCGGACGCGGCCTGCGGGGCCGCCTGCGGCACCGACACCGACACCGGCTGGGCCGCCTGCGGCTGCATCCGGCTGACACGGACGTTCAGGCTGTCGTTGTCGGCGTATTCGCGCTTGACCTGCAGTTCGGTCAGGTCGTTCTCGCGCAGCAATTCGGCCAGCGCCCGAATGAACGCCACGTCGCCATCGTGTGTCTTGTCTGCCATGTCATCCTCGACCAGGTCGGCCCGTTCCTTCCGGGGCGTGTCGCGTGTTTCGCGGCTTATAGGCGATGGTCCGGCGCATGAAAAGCGCGGCGCCCAGACCGGACATGCCGCGTTTGCGCGGGGATGACAAGGGAGGCTGCGCCCGGCCGGGCGGGGCGCGGACCCGGCCGGTCGGGCGCATCGCGTCTCAGTCGGAGCGGATCGCCTGTCCGTACCCTTCCGCGGCCGAGGTAGCGAGGTCCGCGCGCGGCGTCGGGGAGGTGTCGCGCAGCGCGGCGATGCGCAGCTGCATGATCGACGGTGGGGCGACATGGTCGTCCGGATTCTCGAGCGCGCGCTCGAGATCCGCGTGCGCGTCGGCCGCGGCGCGGCGGCCGGGGGCGTGATCGCCATTCTGGCTCGGCGCGGCGGAGGCGACACGTCGCGGGTCCGGTGCGCCGGGACTTGCGGGCAGACCCATCGGATGACCCGTGACGAGCGGCGCAGCCGGATGCGCAGGCAGGGTGATCTGCATCGCGTGGCTCCATGGCTGGAATCGACCCGTTCACGATAGCATGTCGCGCGCGGGGTCCCGGAGCGGATTCGGGCGCGATGGTTAACGCGCGCCCGGTGCACGGGCGTCCGGCCGTGACGGGCCGGGCGCCGGGGCGATCACCCCTTGTTCATGCGGTTTT
>NZ_JAME01000033.1 GCF_000521865.1 Roseivivax isoporae LMG 25204 | reverse complement strand
CTCGAAGATCATCGAGTAAGCCCCACAGGGCGAACCCGGCGGCCTGGCCGCCGGGACCACGAGACACGAGGGCCCATGGCCCGGCGGGCCCCGGATCGTTTCCGGGGCCGCGTCGGTCCGGCCGGCCCGACGCGGGTTCGACGAGGGGGCGGGGTGGTCCTGCTTCCTCCTCTCAACTCTCACCTGACCGATTGAAGGCCAGATACATGCAAAGCCAGAACATTCGCATCCGGCTCAAGGCGTTCGACTACCGCGTGCTGGACGCCAGCACGCAGGAGATCGTGAACACCGCCAAGCGGACCGGTGCCGACGTGCGCGGACCGATCCCGCTGCCGAACAAGATCGAGCGGTTCACCGTCCTGCGCGGCCCGCACGTGAACAAGAAGTCGCGCGACCAGTGGGAGATCCGGACCCACAAGCGTCTGCTCGACATCGTCGACCCGACGCCGCAGACCGTGGACGCGCTCATGAAGCTCGACCTCGCTGCCGGCGTCGACGTCGAGATCAAGGTGTAAGGAGGGCAAGCGCATGCGCTCTGGAATCATCGCGAAGAAGGTCGGCATGACCCGGCTCTTCATGGAGGACGGGAAGCAGGTTCCCGTGACCGTCCTCCAGCTCGACAAGCTGCAGGTCGTCGCCCAGCGGACCGTCGACAGCCACGGCTATTCGGCCGTCCAGCTCGGCACCGGCACGATCAAGGCGAAGAACGTCTCGAAACCGATGCGCGGCCATTTCGCCGTGGCCAAGGTCGAACCGAAGCGCAAGGTCGCGGAATTCCGCGTCGCGCCGGAGAACCTGATCGGCGTGGGCGAGGAGATCACCGCGGACCACTACTTCGCGGGCCAGTTCGTCGACGTCTCGGGCACCTCGATCGGTAAGGGCTTCGCCGGTGCCATGAAGCGGCACAATTTCGGCGGCCTGCGCGCCTCGCACGGCGTGTCGATCAGCCACCGCTCGCACGGTTCGACCGGCCAGTGCCAGGACCCCGGCAAGGTGTTCAAGGGCAAGAAGATGGCGGGTCACATGGGCGCCGTCCGCGTCACCACGCAGAACCTGCAGGTGGTGCGCACGGATGCCGAGCGCGGCCTGATCATGATCAAGGGTGCGGTTCCCGGCGCCAAGGGCGGCTGGGTCACCGTGAAGGACGCGGTCAAGAAGCCGACGCCCGAGGGCATCATCCTGCCCGCCGCGCTGAAGTCCGCCGCCGACGAGGCGAAGCGTCTTGCCGAGGAAGCCGCGAAGGCTGCCGAGGAAGAGGCCCGCGCTGCCGAGGAGGCACGTCTGGCCGAGGAAGCCGCGGCGCAGGAAGAGGCGCTGAAGGAAGCCGAGGCCGACATCAAGTCGGACCAGTCCGAGGATGGCGGCGACGCCCAGAAGAAGGACGGTGAGGAATGAAACTCGACGTGATCAAGCTCGACGGCGAGACCGCGGGTTCGGTCGACCTGGGCGACGAGATCTTCGGTCTCGAGCCGCGCGCCGACATCCTGCACCGCGTCGTCCGCTGGCAGCGCAACAAGGCGATGGCCGGCACGCACTCGACGCTCGGCCGGTCCGAGGTCAGCTACTCGACCAAGAAGATCTACCGCCAGAAGGGCACGGGCGGCGCACGCCACGGCTCGCGCAAGGCTCCGATCTTCCGCAAGGGCGGCATCTACAAGGGCCCGGTTCCGCGCAGCCACGCGCACGAACTGCCCAAGAAGGTGCGCCAGCTGGGCCTCAAGCACGCGCTGAGCGCCAAGGCGCGCGAGGGCAACCTCGTGATCCTCGACGCCGCGGAATCGGACGGCAAGACCAAGTCGCTCGCGGCGGCCGTGAAGAACCTCGGCTGGAAGCGCGCGCTCATCATCGACGGCGCCAGCGTCAACGAGGACTTCCTCCGCGCCGCTGCCAACATCGAGGGCCTGGACATCCTGCCCTCGATGGGCGCGAACGTCTACGACATCCTCAAGCGTGACACCCTGGTGATCACGAAGGCGGGGATCGAAGCTCTGGAGGCACGGCTGAAATGAGCGCGAAGGCTGAACATTACGACGTGATCCGCAAGCCGATCATCACCGAGAAGAGCACCATGGCGTCCGAGAACAACGCCGTCGTGTTCGAGGTGGCGATGGACTCGACCAAGCCGCAGATCCGCGACGCGGTCGAGGCGCTGTTCGGCGTCAAGGTCAAGGCGGTGAACACCTCGATCACCAAGGGCAAGGTCAAGCGGTTCCGCGGGCTCAAGGGCCGGCGCAAGGACACGAAGAAGGCCTACGTCACCCTGGTCGAGGGAAACACCATCGACGTGACCACCGGCCTCTGATAGAGAGCCGCGACTCACTGGCGTGGCCCCGGGGCTGATCCGGGGCCACGTCTTTTCATCGGGGGTCTGCCTGCCGCTATCCGGCGGAGTGGGGGCCCGGCGATGACGCGGAACGCGCGCTCGGCGCGGGTCCGCACCCCACCACCGGGGACCTTCGGGGCCCTACATCCGATGGCCGGATCGCTCCGGCCGACACCAGGCGGACAGGCGGGCCCGAGGGCACGCAGGCCGCCATCTGAAAACGGAAGACAGGAAGCATGGCACTCAAGTCGTACAAGCCGACGACGCCGGGCCAGCGCGGGCTGGTGCTGATCGACCGTTCGGAGCTGTGGAAGGGACGTCCCGTCAAGGCACTCACCGAGGGTCTGACGAAGAAGGGCGGCCGCAACAACACCGGACGGATCACCGCGCGGCGGCGCGGCGGCGGGGCGAAGCGCCTCTACCGCATCGTCGACTTCAAGCGGACGAAATTCGACATCCAGGGCATCGTCGCCCGGATCGAATACGACCCGAACCGCACCGCCTTCATCGCGCTGATCCAGTACGACGACGGCGAGCAGGCCTACATCCTCGCGCCCCAGCGCCTCGCCATCGGCGACCGCGTGATCTCGAGCGCGCGGGCGGACATCAAGCCGGGCAACGCGATGCCGTTCTCGGGCATGCCGATCGGCACGATCGTCCACAACATCGAGCTGAAGCCGGGCAAGGGCGGCCAGATCGCCCGTGCGGCGGGCACCTACGCCCAGTTCGTCGGCCGTGACGGTGGCTACGCGCAGATCCGGCTGTCGTCGGGCGAACTGCGCATGGTGCGCCAGGAATGCATGGCCACCGTGGGCGCGGTGTCGAACCCCGACAACTCGAACCAGAACATCGGCAAGGCCGGCCGCACGCGGCACATGGGCAAGCGCCCGAGCGTCCGCGGCGTCGTCATGAACCCGATCGATCACCCGCATGGCGGCGGCGAGGGCCGCACCTCGGGCGGCCGTCACCCGGTCACGCCCTGGGGCAAGCCCACCAAGGGGGCAAAGACGCGCGACCCGAACAAGGCGTCGTCCAAGCTCATCATCCGCTCGCGTCACGCACGTAAGAAAGGGCGCTAATACATGACACGCTCCGTCTGGAAGGGCCCCTTCGTCGACGCCTACGTCCTGAAGAAGGCCGAGGCCGCGCGCGAATCGGGCCGCAACGAAGTCATCAAGATCTGGTCGCGCCGTTCGACCATCCTGCCGCAGTTCGTGGGTCTCACCTTCGGCGTCTACAACGGCCACAAGCACGTGCCGGTGAACGTCTCCGAGGACATGATCGGGCAGAAGTTCGGTGAATACTCGCCGACCCGCACCTATTACGGTCACGCGGCCGACAAGAAAGCGAAGAGGAAGTAAGCCATGGGCAAGGATAAGAATCCCCGCCGCGTGGCGGACAACGAGGCGATGGCCAAGCTGCGCATGCTGCGCACGAGCCCGCAGAAGCTGAACCTCGTCGCTGCCATGATCCGCGGCAAGAAGGTGGACCGGGCGCTGACCGACCTGACCTTCTCGAAGAAGCGCATCGCGATCGACGTGAAGAAGTGCCTTCAGTCCGCCATCGCCAACGCCGAGAACAACCATGGTCTCGACGTCGACGAACTGGTCGTGGCCGAGGCCTGGGTCGGCAAGAACCTCGTGATGAAGCGCGGCCGTCCGCGGGCGCGTGGCCGGTTCGGCCGCATCATGAAGCCGTTCTCGGAAATCACCATCAAGGTGCGTCAGATCGAGGAGCAAGCCTGATGGGCAACAAGACCAATCCGATCGGCATGCGTCTGCAGGTGAACCGCACCTGGGACAGCCGCTGGTACGCCGACACCAAGGACTACGGCAACCTGCTGCTCGAGGACATCGCGATCCGCGAGTTCATCCACAAGGAAGCCAAGCAGGCGGGCGTGTCCCGCGTGATCATCGAGCGCCCGCACAAGAAGTGCCGGGTGACGATCCACGCCGCCCGTCCCGGTGTCATCATCGGCAAGAAGGGCGCCGACATCGAGGCGCTGCGCAAGAAGCTCGGCCGCATGACCGCGTCCGAACTTCACCTCAACATCGTCGAGGTGCGCAAGCCCGAGCTCGACGCACGTCTGGTGGGTGAATCGATCGCCCAGCAGCTCGAGCGCCGGGTGTCGTTCCGCCGTGCCATGAAGCGCGCGGTGCAGAACGCGATGCGCATGGGCGCCCAGGGCATCCGGGTGAACGTTTCGGGCCGTCTCGGCGGCGCCGAGATCGCGCGGACCGAATGGTACCGCGAGGGCCGGGTTCCGCTGCACACGCTGCGCGCGGACATCGACCACGCCAACGTGGAGGCGGTCACGCCCTACGGCATCATCGGGATCAAGGTCTGGATCTTCAAAGGCGAGATCCTCGAGCACGATCCCCAGGCACGCGACCGCCGCACGCAGGAACTGCAGGACGGACCGGCGCCGCGCGGCCCCGGCGGCCGTCGCTGAGGAGGGCTGAGACATGCTGCAACCCAAACGCACGAAGTTCCGCAAGCAGTTCAAGGGCCGGATCAAGGGCGAGGCCAAGGGTGGCTCCGACCTGAACTTCGGTACCTACGGACTGAAGGCGACCCAGCCCGAGCGCGTCACCGCGCGCCAGATCGAGGCTGCCCGCCGGGCCATGACGCGCCACATGAAGCGTCAGGGCCGTGTCTGGATCCGCATCTTCCCGGATGTGCCCGTGTCGGCAAAGCCGATCGAGGTCCGGATGGGTAAAGGTAAGGGTTCGGTCGACCGCTGGGCCTGCAAGGTCAAGCCGGGCCGCGTCATGTTCGAGATCGACGGCGTCAGCGAGGAGATCGCGACCGAAGCGCTGCGTCTCGCCTCGATGAAGCTGCCGATCAAGACCCGCATCGTGGTACGCGAGGACTGGTAAGTCCGTCCGCGCCCCGCGCAAGGCATCGAGGCCCCCGCCGGCGACCCGGCGGGGGCCTTTTCGCGTCCGGCCGATGTTCGGGGCAGGGGGCACCGAACCCCCTCGTCTAAGCCGCGCGCCTCGGCTATGACGGCGCCATGCCGAAGATCTCCTCGCTTTTCGCGACCCGCCTCTACCGCGCCCGCCTCTCCGACCACGGCCCCGCCGTGGACACCGGCGAGCTGGCCGCATCGTGCTATTCCATCGCAGAGGACGACGAGGCGGGGCAGGACTGGTGCGAGCGCGAAGGCTACCCGGGCTACACCTCCTATGCCTCGCTGACGGACCTGCCCTGGCGCTTCCCGATCTTCGCCGACGTGGTCAAGGCGCTGGATGCCCATGTCGCGTCCTTCGCGCGGGACCTGGCCTTCGACCTCGGTGACAAGGGCCTCGTGCTCGAGGACATCTGGATCAACATCCTGCCCGAGGGCGGCGCACATGGCAGCCACATCCATCCCCACTCGGTGATCTCGGGGACGACCTACGTGCAGATGCCCGAGGGGACGTCGGCGCTGCGCCTCGAGGACCCGCGCCTGCCGATGATGATGGCCGCACCGACGCGCCTCAAGGACTGCCCGGAAGAGCTCAAGACCTTCGTGTACCTCGCCCCCGAGGCCGGCGAGGTCCTGCTGTGGGAAAGCTGGCTGCGCCACGAGGTCCCCATGAACATGTCCGAGGACGAACGCATCTCGGTCAGCTTCAACTACAGGTGGGAATAGGTCCGCGACCGCCGGTCCGTCGACCATCCCAGGTTCGCGCTTGCAATGCGGGTGGATCCCGTCTATGCGGGCGCCTCATCCACGGACTCCACCGGAATCAGGGTGACCCTGCGCATGCGGGCGGGGGCCCTCCGGTGATGTTGAGAGAAAGGGGCGACATGAACGCCAGCGAACTCCGTGACAAGACGCCGGACGAACTCCGGGACAGCCTTGTCCAGCTCAAGAAAGAGGCCTTCAACCTGCGCTTCCAGCAGGCCACCGGCCAGCTCGAGAACACCGCGCGCATGCGGACCGTGCGCCGCGACATCGCGCGGGTGAAGACCGTGCTGAACCAGAAGGCCGCTGCCGCGGCCTCGGCTGAATAAGGGGGAGCGGACACATGCCCAAGCGTATCCTTTCAGGCACCGTGACCTCCACGGCGAACGCCCAGACCGTCACCGTTTCGGTCGAGCGCCGCTTCAAGCATCCGGTCCTGCAAAAGACGATCCGGAAGTCCAAGAAGTATCGCGCCCACGACGAGGCCGAGACCTTCAAGGTCGGAGATTCCGTCCGCATCATCGAATGCGCGCCGAAATCCAAGACGAAGCGCTGGGAGGTGATCGCCGAGTAGGCGAGCCACCTTTCGGTTAGATCGAAACCCCGGGGACTTAACCAGAACAGCCCCGGAAGGTCGGGAGAAACCACATGATCCAGATGCAGACCAATCTGGATGTCGCTGACAACTCCGGTGCCCGGAGAGTTCAGTGCATCAAGGTTCTGGGTGGTTCCAAGCGCAAGTATGCGTCCGTGGGCGACATCATCGTCGTCTCGGTCAAGGAAGCCATCCCGCGCGGCCGCGTGAAGAAGGGCGACGTCCGCAAGGCCGTCGTCGTGCGCACCGCCAAGGAGGTCCGTCGCGAAGACGGGACCGCCATCCGTTTCGACCGCAACGCCGCGGTGATCCTCAACAACGCGGGCGAGCCCGTCGGCACCCGGATCTTCGGACCCGTGGTGCGCGAGCTGCGCGCGAAGAACTTCATGAAGATCATCTCGCTCGCTCCGGAGGTGCTGTGATGGCTGCGAAACTCCGCAAGGGTGACAAGGTCGTCGTGCTCGCCGGCAAGGACAAGGGCAAGCAGGGGACCATCGCGCAGGTGATGCCGAAGGACGGCAAGGCCGTCGTCGACGGCATCAACATGGCGATCCGTCACCAGCGCCAGACCCAGAACGCCCAGGGCGGCCGCCAGCCGAAGGCGATGCCGATCGACCTGTCGAACCTCGCTCTGCTCGACAAGAACGGCAAGGCCACCCGCGTCGGCTTCCGCATGGACGGCGACAAGAAGGTGCGTTTCGCCAAGACCACGGGGGACGTGATCGATGCTTGATACCGCGACCTACACCCCGCGCCTTCGCCAGCTCTTCCGCGACGAGATCCGCGGCAAGCTGAAGGAAGAGTTCGGCTACAAGAACGACATGCAGATCCCCCGGCTCGACAAGATCGTGCTGAACATCGGCTGCGGTGCCGAGGCGGTCCGCGACAGCAAGAAGGCCAAGTCGGCACAGGAAGACCTGTCCCGCATCGCCGGCCAGAAAGCGGTCGTGACCAAGGCGAAGAAGTCGATCGCGGGTTTCCGCGTGCGTGAGGAAATGCCGCTCGGCGCCAAGGTGACGCTCCGCGGCGACCGCATGTACGACTTCCTCGACCGGCTCATCACCATCGCGATGCCGCGCATCCGCGACTTCCGCGGCGTGAAGCCCAGCTTCGACGGCCGCGGCAACTTCGCGATGGGCCTCAAGGAGCACATCGTCTTCCCCGAGATCGACTTCGACAAGGTCGACGAGGTCTGGGGCATGGACATCATCGTGACCACGACGGCCGCGAGCGATGCCGAGGCGAAGGCGCTTCTGAAGCACTTCAACATGCCGTTCACGGGCTGAAGGGAAAGATATCATGGCAAAGAAATCCATGGTCGAACGTCAGAAAAAGCGTGAGCGGCTCGTGGCGAAATACGCGGCCAAGCGCGCTTCTCTGAAAGAGATCGCAATCGACGAATCGAAGCCGATGGAGGAGCGCTTCAAGGCACGCCTGAAGCTCGCGCAGCTTCCGCGCAACTCCTCGCCGACCAGGCTGAACAACCGCTGCCAGCTGACGGGGCGTCCGCACGCCTATTACCGCAAGCTGAAGATCAGCCGGATCATGCTCCGCGAGCTCGGCTCGAAGGGCATGCTGCCCGGCATGGTCAAGTCGAGCTGGTAAGGAGGGCAGGCACATGAACGATCCTATCGGCGATATGCTGACCCGCATCCGCAACGCCGGCATGCGTGGCAAGTCCACCGTGTCGACGCCGGCCTCCAAGCTGCGCGCCTGGGTGCTCGACGTCCTCGCGGACGAGGGCTACATCCGCGGCTACGAGAAGGGCACCGACGAGCGCGGCCACCCGACGCTCGTGATCTCCCTCAAGTACTACGAGGGCGAGCCGGTGATCCGCGAGCTCAAGCGCGTCTCGAAGCCCGGCCGCCGCGTCTATCTCGGCGTCGAGTCCATTCCGCAGGTCCGCCAGGGTCTGGGCGTTTCCATCGTCTCCACGTCGCGTGGCGTGATGTCGGATGCGAGCGCCCGTGCCCAGAACGTGGGCGGCGAAGTGCTCTGCACCGTATTCTGAGGAGGGCGAGATGTCTCGTATTGGTAAGAAGCCGGTCGCGCTCCCCTCGGGGACCAGCGCCACCGTGTCGGGCCAGACCATCGAGGTGAAGGGGCCGAAGGGCACCCAGAGCTTCACCGCCACCGACGACGTGACGATCACGATCGACGAGGGCGCGGTCAAGGTTGACCCGCGCGGCAAGTCCAAGCGCGCGCGCCAGCAATGGGGCATGACGCGGACGATGATCGCGAACATGGTCCACGGCGTGCAGCAGACCTTCAAGAAGGACCTCGAAATCCGCGGCGTCGGTTACCGGGGTCAGGTTCAGGGCAACGTCCTGAAGCTGAACCTGGGCTACAGCCACGAGGTCGAATTCGCCATTCCGGAAGGGATTACCATCACCGCGGCGAAGCCCACCGAACTCTCTGTTGAAGGTCACGACCTTCAGCAGGTGGGCCAGGTGGCTTCGAACATCCGCGACTGGCGGCGCCCCGAGCCCTACAAGGGCAAGGGAATCCGCTACAAGGATGAGTACATCTTCCAGAAGGAAGGCAAGAAGAAGTAAGGACGGCGAACATGGCATACAGCAAGAGAGTGCAGTTCCTGAAGCGCCGTCTGCGCGTCCGGAACAAGCTGCGGGCGGTCAACGCGGGGCGCGTGCGCCTCACGGTCCACCGCTCGAACAAGAACATCAGCGTTCAGCTGATCGACGACGTGGCCGGCCGCACGCTGGCTTCCGCCTCGACCCTCGAGAAGGATCTGGGCGTCGTCGGCAAGAACACGATCGAGGCGGCGCAGAAGATCGGCGCCGCGATCGCCGAGCGGGCGAAGAAGGCGGGCATCGAGGAAGCCTACTTCGACCGCGGCGGTTTCCTGTTCCACGGCCGGGTCAAGGCCGTGGCGGACGCGGCCCGCGAGGCCGGCCTGAAGATCTGATCGGGTCCCCGGACCGTGATCCCTCGTGCGGCGGGCGCGTCCCGCCGCACGTGTTGCCGGGACCGGCGGACGCGGACCATCGCGTGCCCGGTTCCCTGCGGCGCAGGCGGGCCACCGGCCTGCCTCGATGATCGGGGGGCGCGTGCGCCCACTGCGATCGGACAACGGGCCCTGGCGCCCATGACGGAAAGGATGCCTTGATGGCAGAACGTGACAACAGACGGGGCGGCCGCCGCGACCGCGACGAGGCCCCCGAATTCGCCGACCGCCTGGTCGCGATCAACCGCGTCTCCAAGACGGTCAAGGGCGGCAAGCGCTTCGGCTTCGCGGCGCTCGTGGTCGTGGGTGACCAGAAGGGCCGCGTCGGTTTCGGCAAGGGCAAGGCCAAGGAGGTCCCCGAGGCCATCCGCAAGGCGACCGAGCAGGCGAAGCGCCGCATGATGCGCGTGCCGCTGCGCGAAGGCCGGACGCTGCACCACGACATCGAGGGGCGCCACGGTGCCGGCCGGGTCGTGATGCGCGCGGCGCCGCAGGGTACCGGGATCATCGCGGGCGGCCCGATGCGCGCCGTGTTCGAGATGCTGGGCGTGCACGACGTGGTCGCCAAGTCGCTCGGCTCGCAGAACCCCTACAACATGATCCGCGCCACCCTCGAGGGTCTCGGCAAGGAACAGTCCCCGCGCCACGTGGCCCAGCGCCGCGGCAAGAAGGTGTCGGACATCCTGCCCAAGCGCGAAGAGGCGCCGACCCACGGCGACCCGCAGACCCAGCTCGCCGAGGAGGCCTGATCCATGGCTAAGACCATCGTCGTCAAGCAGATCGGCTCGCCGATCCGCCGCCCGGACGTCCAGCGCCGCACGCTGATCGGTCTGGGGCTGAACAAGATGCACAAGACGCGCGAGCTCGAGGACACCCCCTCGGTGCGCGGCATGATCAACAAGATCCCGCACCTCGTGCAGATCATCGAGGAGCGCGGCTGAGCCCGCGCCTCCGCGAGGACAGCGATTTCGGACGCCCCGGCCCGCAACGGCCGGGGCGTTTTGCGTTCCGACGGCACGCGCGCGCGTGCATCCGAAAGTGTGTCTCGCCAAGCGCGCCCCGCTCTGGCCTCATGGGCGGGCGCGGACCAGAGAATGCCGCGCGCCACGAACGGGAGGAGCGAGAGATGTCCAGTCCCTACAAGGGCGGGTGCGAGCACGTGCACGTCACCGCCAAGGCCGAGCCGATCGACAACCACGAATGCCACTGCAACGTCTGCAAGTCCGTGACCGGGCAGCACACGACCCACGTGGCGTTCTTCAACTACGGCGACCTCGCCGTGGACCATCCCGAGAAGATGAAGCGCCAGCCGTTCAACGCGGACAATCCCGGCGGTCCGCTCGAGCTCTGCACCTGCACCGAGTGCGGCGCGCCGCTCATGCTCGACGACAAGCAGAAGCGCATCCGCGTCGCCGTGCCGAACGTCATGGGCTACGACGACGCGGCCTTCCCGGGCGCGAGCTACCACGCCTTCTGGGACGAGACGAAGGGCTACGACAAGCCGTCGGACGGGCGTCCCGTCTACGAGGGCCTGCGCCCCGACTTCTCCTGGCCGGCATCGGCCGCCTGAGGGGCGGGGCGCGACACGTCGTACCGGCGGTGCGGAATTTGCGGCGGGCGGGACTTGATCCCGCCCGCCGCCCTCGTCTATACGCCCCCGGTGGCGCCCCGATCCGGGGGGTCCGTATCCATCCGACCACCACACGCCGTGTTTGGCCCGCTCCGTCGCTGGGGGGCCACATCCGGCAAGGAGTAGCGACAATGAAACTGAACGAACTGCGCGACAATGACGGCGCGGCCAAGAAGGCCAAGCGCATCGGCCGCGGCGCCGGCTCCGGCAAGGGCAAGACCGGCGGACGGGGCATCAAGGGTCAGAAATCCCGCTCGGGCGTGGCCATCAACGGCTACGAGGGCGGCCAGATGCCGCTCTACCAGCGGCTGCCCAAGCGCGGCTTCAACAAGCCCAACCGCAAGTCCTACGCCGTCGTGAACCTCGGCCTGATCGAGAAGTTCGTCGAGGCGGGCAAGATCGACGCCGGCCAGACCATCACCGAGGACGCGCTCGTGGCCTCGGGTCTCGTGCGGCGCAAGAAGGACGGCGTCCGCGTCCTCGCCAAGGGCGAGCTCACCCGCGCCCTGACCATCGAGGTCACCGGTGCCTCCAAGTCGGCCGTCGAGGCCGTCGAGAAGGCAGGCGGCGCGCTCAAGGTGACGGCGGTTCAGCCGGCTGAATGAGGTGTTGTGGGCGGCTCCGCCGCCCATTACATGTCACCACGGGTTTTCCGGCGCCGCCCGTGAGCGAGGAAACGCTCCGGGCGGCGTTCGTCTGAAAGAGAGAGGCGTCACATGGCTTCCGCAGTCGAACAGATGGCCGCCAATACCAGTTGGGCGGCACTGGGCAAGGCCACCGACCTCCGCCGACGCATCTTCTACACGCTGGCGCTCTTGTGCATTTTCCGGCTCGGCACCTTCATCCCGGTTCCGGGCATCGACGGCGTCGCGCTGCGGGAGTTCATGGAAGGTGCCGCGGCCGGCATCGGCGGCATCCTGACCATGTTCACGGGCGGCGCCCTGGGCCGCATGGGCATCTTCGCCCTGGGCATCATGCCCTACATCTCGGCCTCGATCATCGTGCAGCTCCTCGCCTCGATGGTCCCCTCGCTTGAGCAGCTCAAGAAGGAGGGCGAGCAGGGCCGCAAGAAGATCAACCAGTACACCCGCTACGGCACCGTTCTGCTCGCGACGTTCCAGGCCTACGGGCTTGCCGTGTCGCTCGAGGCGGGCGACCTCGTGACCGATCCGGGCTGGTACTTCCGCGCCTCCACCGTCATCACGCTCGTGGGCGGCACCATGTTCCTGATGTGGCTGGGCGAGCAGATCACCCAGCGCGGCGTCGGCAACGGCATCTCGCTCATCATCTTCGTCGGCATCATCGCCGAGGTTCCCGCGGCGCTGGCGCAGTTCTTCGCCTCGGGCCGCTCTGGCGCGATTTCGCCGGCGGTCATCATCGGCGTGATCCTGATGGTCGTGGCGGTCATCATGTTCGTGGTCTTCATGGAGCGCGCGCTCCGGAAGATCACGATCCAGTACCCGCGCCGCCAGGTCGGCATGAAGATGACCGAGGCGCAGAACAGCCACCTGCCGGTCAAGGTGAACCCCGCGGGCGTGATCCCGGCGATCTTCGCCTCGTCGCTCCTGCTGCTGCCGGTGACGATCTCGACCTTCTCGGGCCAGCAGACCGGCCCGGTCATGTCCACGATCCTCGCCTATTTCGGCCCCGGACAGCCGCTCTACCTGCTGTTCTTCGCGGCCATGATCGTGTTCTTCGCGTACTTCTACACGTTCAACGTCTCGTTCAAGCCGGACGAGGTCGCCGACAACCTGAAGAACCAGAACGGCTTCGTGCCCGGCATCCGTCCGGGCAAGCGGACCGCGGAATACCTCGAATACGTGGTGAACCGCGTGCTGGTGCTGGGCTCCGCCTACCTCGCGCTGGTCTGTCTCCTGCCGGAGATCCTGCGCAACCAGTTCGCCATCCCGTTCTACTTCGGCGGCACGTCGGTGCTGATCGTGGTCAGCGTGACCATGGACACGATCCAGCAGGTGCAGAGCCACCTCCTGGCGCACCAATACGAAGGTCTTATTCAGAAGTCGCAGCTGCGCGGCAAGGGTAGGGCCCGCGGCAAGACGAAGGGACCAGCGCGCAGATGAACATCATACTTCTCGGACCGCCCGGCGCCGGCAAGGGAACCCAGGCCCGCCGGCTCGAAGAGACCCGCGGCATGAAACAGCTCTCGACGGGCGACATGCTCCGCGCGGCCAAGGACTCGGGCACCGAGATGGGCCAGCGCGTGGCCGAGGTGATGGCACGCGGAGAGCTCGTGACGGACGACATCGTCATCGGGCTGATCCGCGAGCAGCTGCAGGACCCGAACCCGTCGGGCTTCATCTTCGACGGGTTCCCCCGCACGCTGAAGCAGGCCGACGCGCTCGGCGAACTGCTGCACGAGATGGGGCAGGACCTCGACCGCGTGATCGAGCTGCGCGTGGACGACGACGCGCTCGTCGCCCGCATCACCGCGCGCTCGACCTGCGCCTCCTGCGGCGAGGTGTACAACGACCACACCAAGCCGATCCCGGCGGACGGCAAGTGCGAGAAGTGCGGCGGCACCGAGTTCAAGCGGCGCTCCGACGACAACGCGGAAAGCCTGCGCACGCGGCTCCTGGCATATTACAAGCAGACCTCGCCGCTCGTGGGCTACTATTACGTCAAGGGCGTGCACACGACCGTCGACGGGCTGGCCGAGATCGACGAGGTCGGCAGCCAGATCGTGGGCGCCCTCGACCTCTGAGCCGGGCCGGGGCGGACCCCTGGAGCCGCCCCTTCAGACTTCCGCAACACTTATCCGGTCCGGCGCTTGACGCTGGTATGGAATCGCACTAACCACCGCCATCTCCACCGGAGAATCGCGTTTGCCGCGCGGCGTGCCCGCCGGCAGATCACCTGAGCGACCTAGGGTCCGAGGGCGCCGCCGCCCAAGGGCCATATGTTGTGAAAAAAGGTTCTGGAGCTACGGAACCGCAACGAAGAGGAATACCGACTTGGCACGTATTGCCGGCGTCAACATCCCGACCAACAAACGGGTGCCGATCGCCCTGACCTACATCCACGGTATCGGCCACTCCGCCGCGCGCGACATCTGCGCCGCGGTGAACATCGACGAATCGCGTCGCGTGAACGAACTCAGCGATGCCGAACTCGTCGCGATGCGCGAGCATATCGACGCGAACTTCACCGTCGAGGGCGACCTCCGCCGGGAAGTGCAGATCAACGTCAAGCGCCTGATGGACCTCGGCTGCTACCGCGGCCTGCGCCATCGTCGCAACCTGCCCGTGCGCGGTCAGCGCACCCACACCAATGCCCGCACCCGCAAGGGCCCGGCAAAGCCGATCGCCGGCAAGAAGAAGTAAGGGAGGGCAGGACCAATGGCACGTGATCCCCGTCGTGGAGGCAAGAAGAAGGTCTCCAAGAACATCGCAGCTGGCGTCGCGCATGTGAATTCCAGCTTCAACAACACCAAGATCCTGATCTCGGACGTGCAGGGCAACGCGATCTCGTGGTCGTCGGCCGGCACGATGGGCTTCAAGGGCTCGCGCAAGTCGACGCCCTACGCCGCCCAGCTCGCCGCTGAGGACGCCGGCAAGAAGGCGCAGGAACACGGTGTGAAGACCCTCGAGGTCGAGGTCCAGGGCCCGGGTTCGGGCCGCGAGTCGGCGCTGCGCGCGCTGGCCGCAGTGGGCTTCAACATCACCGCGATCCGCGACGTCACGCCGATCGCCCACAACGGCTGCCGCCCGCCCAAGCGTCGCCGCGTCTGATCGGACATGTCTTTGTGCCGGGGCCGCACGCGGGTGCGGCCCCGGCATGCCGTCACAACCTCGGGCGTCTCCGGCCTTACGGACATGGAGCCGGGACAGGAATGGAGGTCACCACATGATCCACAAGAACTGGGCCGAACTGATCAAGCCGACACAGCTGGAGATCAAGCCCGGCAACGATCCGACGCGCATGGCCACGGTCATCGCCGAACCGCTCGAGCGGGGCTTCGGCCTGACGCTCGGGAACGCGCTGCGCCGCGTGCTGCTTTCCTCGCTGCAGGGCGGGGCGATCACTTCGGTGCAGATCGACAACGTCCTGCACGAGTTCTCCTCGGTCGCGGGCGTCCGCGAGGACGTCACCGACATCGTCCTGAACCTCAAGGGCGTGTCGCTCCGCATGGAGGTCGAGGGACCGAAGCGGCTGTCGATCTCGGCCAAGGGCCCGGGCGTCGTGACCGCAGGCGACATCTCGGAATCGAACGGCATCGAGGTCCTGAACAAGGACCACGTGATCTGCCACCTCGACGAGGGCGCCGACCTGTTCATGGAGCTGACCGTGAACACCGGCAAGGGCTACGTCTCCGCGGACAAGAACAAGCCCGAGGACGCGCCCATCGGCATGATCCCGATCGACGCCATCTACTCGCCGGTCAAGAAGGTCGCCTACGACGTGCAGCCGACCCGCGAGGGCCAGGTGCTCGACTATGACAAGCTGACCATGAAGGTCGAGACGAACGGCGCGGTCACGCCCGAGGACGCCATCGCCTACGCGGCGCGCATCCTGCAGGACCAGCTGTCGATCTTCGTCAACTTCGAGGAGCCCGAGAGCGCATCGCGCGACGACGGCGACGACGGGCTGGAGTTCAACCCGCTCCTGCTCAAGAAGGTCGACGAGCTCGAACTGTCGGTCCGCTCGGCCAACTGCCTCAAGAACGACAACATCGTCTATATCGGCGACCTCATCCAGAAGACCGAAGCCGAGATGCTCCGCACCCCGAACTTCGGCCGCAAGTCGCTGAACGAGATCAAGGAAGTGCTCTCGGGCATGGGCCTGCATCTCGGCATGGACGTCGAGGACTGGCCGCCCGACAACATCGAGGACCTGTCCAAGAAGATGGAAGACTCGTTCTGATCCCGGTTGCGGCGGGCACGTCCCGCCGCACCGTCACGACCCGGGCATGACTGCCCCAAGGAGAGCGGACCCGAATGTGAGGGACCGCCGGACAAAGCAAAACACGCGCTAGGAGATTTCACATGCGTCACTCGCACGGCTACCGCAAGCTCAACCGCACCCACGAACACCGCAAGGCGCTCTGGGCGAACATGGCGGGCTCGCTCATCGAGCACGAGCAGATCAAGACCACGCTGCCCAAGGCCAAGGAACTGCGCCGGGTGATCGAGAAGCTCGTCACCCTCGGCAAGCGCGGCGACCTGCATGCCCGCCGGCAGGCGGCCGCCCAGCTCAAGCAGGACATCCACGTCGCCAAGCTCTTCGACGTCATCGGTCCCCGCTACGCCGAGCGCCAGGGCGGCTATGTCCGCGTCCTGAAGGCCGGCTTCCGCTACGGCGACATGGCACCCATGGCGATCATCGAATTCGTCGATCGTGACCCCGAGGCGAAGGGCCGCGCCGACCGCGAGCGCGTCGCCGCCGAGGAGGCGTCGGCCGAGGACTGATCCTCGCCCGCACCGATCCGATCACGAGGGGCTCCGCCGGCACCGGCGGGGCCCCTTGCCGTTCCGGCGCCTTGCAATCCGGGGCCGGCGCGGACATATCCTGCCCCCGATGCGCCGTCGGAGGAGCCCCGCATGCTGCGTCCGTTCATCACCGTCCTGATCCCGCTGGTGCTCGTGCTTGCCCCGGCCGCCGCCCCGGCCCAGGAGCGCGTGCCGCAGGACGCGTCCGAGATCACCCTGACCTTCGCCCCCCTCGTGCGCGAGGCGGCGCCCGCCGTGGTCAACATCTACGCGAGCCGCGTGGTCGAGGCGCGCAGCCCCTTCCAGGACGATCCGATCTTCCGCGACTTCTTCCGCAGCTTCGCGCCGGGCCGGCCGCGGGTGCAGAACTCGCTCGGCTCGGGCGTGATCCTGTCGCCCGACGGGATCGTCGTGTCGAATTTCCACGTGGTGGGGCAGGCGACCGACATCCGCGTGGTGCTGAACGACCGCCGCGAATACTCGGCCCGCGTGCTTCTCGGGGACGAGGAGGCGGACCTTGCCATCCTCAAGATCGAGGGCGCGCCGGATCTGCCGCATCTCGAGCTGCGCGACAGCGACGACGTCGCGGTGGGCGAACTCGTCCTCGCCATCGGCAACCCGTTCGGCGTGGGGCAGACGGTGTCATCGGGCATCGTGTCGGGGCTCGCGCGCTCGGGCACCGCCACCGGCAACGCGCGCGGCTACTTCATCCAGACCGACGCGCCCATCAACCCGGGCAATTCCGGCGGCGCGCTGATCGACGTCTCGGGCCGGCTCATCGGGGTGAACACCTCGATCCTGACCCGCTCCGGCGGCTCGAACGGCATCGGCTTCGCCATCCCCGCGGCCCTGGTGCGCCAGTTCGTGGCGCAGGCCGAGGCCGGGCGAGAGAGCTTCCAGCGGCCGTGGGCGGGCCTCACCGGACAGCCCGTGGATTCCGACCTCTCCGAGAGCCTCGGCCAGACCGTGCCCGAAGGCATCCTGATCTCCGACATGCACCCCGCCTCGCCCTTCGCGGCGGCGGGGGTCGAGGTGGGGGACGTCATCGTCGCGGTCGACGGCCGCGCCGTGAACACCCCGCCCGAGATGATCTACCGCCTCTCCGTGCGGGGGATCGGCGCCACCTCCGCGATCGAGATCCGCCGACGCGGCCAGACGCTGACCCTCGAGGTGGCGCTCGGGCCCGCGCCCGAGGACCCGCCGCGCGACGCGGTCAGCCTCGACGAGCGCGCGGTCCTGCCGGGGCTCACGGTCGCCCGCGTGAACCCCGCCGTGATCGCCGAGCGCGACCTGCCCCTCGGCACCGAGGGCCTCGTCGTGCTCGATCCCGGCCGCTGGGGCGCGCGCGCGGGCCTGCGCGCGGGCGACGTGATCCGGGCCGTGAACGGCCGCGCGCTCGACCATCCGCGCCAGGTGGCGCCGGCGCTTGCCGCAGCGCTGCCGCGCATCGCCATAGAGGTCGAGCGCGGCGGCCGCCCCGTCCTCCTGCGCTTCCGCGCCTGAGCCCGC
This sequence comes from Roseivivax isoporae LMG 25204, assembly GCF_000521865.1. Taxonomy (GTDB): domain Bacteria; phylum Pseudomonadota; class Alphaproteobacteria; order Rhodobacterales; family Rhodobacteraceae; genus Roseivivax; species Roseivivax isoporae. The sequence goes on along the minus strand of NZ_JAME01000033.1, from coordinate 38,599 downwards.
CCATGGCCGATCTCTTCGACCGCGACACCCCGGAGGCCGGACCCGGCCGCGACGATCCCGCGCGCCGCGCGCCGCGGCCGCTCGCGGACCGGCTCCGGCCGGCGCGGCTGTCGGAGGTGATCGGCCAGCAGGCGGTCATCGGTCCCGACGGCCCGCTCGGCGTGATGCTCGCCTCGGGCGCGCTCTCGAGCCTGATCTTCTGGGGCCCGCCCGGCGTCGGCAAGACCACCATCGCGCGGCTCCTCGCCGACGAGACCGACCTGCATTTCCACCAGATCAGCGCCATCTTCTCGGGCGTGGCCGACCTCAAGAAGGTGTTCGAGGCCGCCCGCCAGCGCCGCCGCACGGGGCAGGGCACGCTGCTCTTCGTCGACGAGATCCACCGCTTCAACAAGGCGCAGCAGGACAGCTTCCTGCCGCACATGGAGGACGGCACCATCCTCCTCGTCGGTGCCACCACCGAGAACCCGTCCTTCGAGCTGAACGCGGCGCTCCTGTCGCGCGCGCAGGTCCTCGTGCTGGAACGGCTCGGCGAGGACGAGCTCGAACGCCTCGCCGCCCGGGCCGAGGCCGAGGCCGGCCGCGCCCTGCCGCTCGACCCGGACGCGCGCCGCGCGCTGCTCGGCATGGCCGACGGCGACGGCCGCGCGCTCCTCAACCTCGTGGAACAGGCCTTCGCCTGGCGCACCGACACACCGCTCGACACCGAGGCGCTGCGCACGCGCCTGACCCGCCGCGCCGCGCAATACGACAAGTCGGGGGACGCGCACTACAACCTCATCTCGGCGCTGCACAAGTCGGTGCGCGGCTCCGATCCCGACGCGGCGCTCTACTGGTTCGCGCGCATGCTCGACGCGGGCGAGGACCCCCGCTACCTCGCGCGGCGCATCACCCGCATGGCGGTCGAGGATATCGGCCTCGCCGACCCGCAGGCCCAGGCCATCTGCCTCGAGGGCTGGGCGACCTACGAACGCCTGGGCTCGCCCGAGGGCGAGCTCGCCCTCGCGCAGGCGCTGGTCTACCTGGCCCTCGCTCCCAAGTCGAACGCGGTCTACACCGCCTACAAGGCCGCCCGCCGCGCCGCCCGGTCGACCGGCTCGCTGGTGCCGCCCAAGCACATCCTGAACGCGCCGACGAAGCTCATGAAGGACCAGGGCTACGGCGCGGGCTACGCCTACGACCACGACGCGGACGAGGCGTTCTCTGGACAGGACTACTTTCCCGAAGGCATGGAGCGGGCGGATTTCTATGCGCCCGTGGAGCGTGGCTTCGAGCGCGACCTCGGCAAGCGCGTCGCCTATTTCGCGAAGCTGCGGAAGGAGCGGGGCGGCGGCTGACCGCCCCGCCGCCCGCGTCAGATCGCGGCCTTGAGGCTCTCGTCGAGGTAGATCTCGCGCAGCCGCCTCGCGCGCGGCCCGGGCGTGCCGTCGCCCAGCGTCACCCCGTCGATCTCCACCACCGGCATGACGAAGGTCGAGGCCGAGGTGATGAACGCCTCGTCCGCCTCCTGCGCCTCGGCGATGGTGAAATCGCGCTCCTCGACCTCCATCTGCGCCTCGGCGGCATAGCGCAGCACCGCCGCGCGGGTGATCCCGTGCAGGATGTCGTTCGACAGCGCCCGCGTCACGATCCGGTTGCCCTTGACGATGTAGGCGTTGTTCGAGGTGCCCTCGGTGACCGCGCCGTCCTCGACCATCCAGGCATCGTCGACACCGGCCTTCTTGGCCATCATCTTGCCCATGGACGGGTAGAGCAGCTGCACCGTCTTGATGTCGCGCCGGCCCCAGCGCTGGTCCTCGATCGAGATCACGCGCATGCCGCGCCGCGCCGCCGGGCTGTCGGCGAGCCCGGGCTTGGCCTGCGTGAACAGGACCACCGTGGGCGTCGTCGTCTCGGGATCGGGATAGACGAAGTCGCGGTCGCCCGGCGCGCCGCGGGTGATCTGCAGGTAGACGAGCCCCTCGTCGATCCCGTTCACCCGCACGAGTTCGCGGTGGATCTCGAGAAGCTCCGCCTCCGCCAGCGGGTGCGGCATCTCGAGCTCGTCGAGCGACCGCGCCAGCCGCTTCGCATGGCCCGCGAAATCGATGAGCTTGCCGCCCAGCACGCTCGTCACCTCGTAGACGCCGTCGCCCATCAGGAAGGCGCGGTCGAAGATCGACACCTTCGCCTCGCCCTCGGGCAGGTATTCTCCGTTCACGTAGACGGTGCGGCTCATGCGGATCTCCTCGGCTTGCCCTGTCGGTCTCGTGTGGTCGTCCTAGCCGCTCGCGCCCCCGCCGCCAAGCGGCGGCGGCGCCGCGCGCGGGGCCTCAGCCCCAGAGCGCGGCCTCCGGCGGGTGCACGCCCGCGGCGTCGAAGACGAGCGGCGGATCGCGGTCCTCGGCCAAGAGGAGCGGCCCGTCGAGGTCGGTCACCATGGCGCCCTGCGCCACCAGCACCGCCGGCGCCATGGCCAGCGACGAGCCCACCATGCAGCCCACGAAGATGCCGAAGCCCGCGCGCTCGGCCTCCGCCCGCAGCGCGAGCGCCTCGGTCAGCCCGCCGGTCTTGTCGAGCTTGATGTTCACCACGTCGTACCGGCCCTTCAGCGAGGGCAGCGAGGCGCGGTCATGGCAGCTCTCGTCGGCGCAGACCGGCACCGGCCGCGCGATGCCCTCGAGCGCCTCGTCCGCGCCGGCGGGCAGGGGCTGCTCCACCAGCGCGACGCCCAGCCGCTCGAGATGCGGCGCGAGATCGGCGTAGATCTCCGCGCTCCAGCCCTCGTTCGCGTCGACGATGATGCGCGCGTCCGGCGCCCCCGCCCGGACCGCCTCGAGCCGGGCCATGTCGTCGGGCGTGCCGAGCTTCACCTTCAGGAGCGGGCGGTGGGCGTGTTTCGCCGCCGCCGCGCGCATTTGGTCGGGCGCCTGCAGCGACAGGGTATAGGCGGTGATCTCGGGCCCCGGCGCGGCGGCGAGCCCGGCCAGTTCCCATGCCCGCCGGCCGGACCGCTTCGCCTCCAGGTCCCAGAGCGCGCAGTCGACGGCGTTGCGCGCCGCGCCCGCGGGCAGCAGGTCCTGCAGCGCCGCCCGGTCGAAGGACGCGGGCAGCGACGCGATCTGCGCCTCGACGCTCTCGAGCGTCTCGTCGTAGCGGGCATAGGGCACGCATTCGCCCCGTCCCGCGGCGTCGCCGTCCCGCACGGTCACGGTCAGGACCTTCGCCTCGGTCCGCGACCCGCGGCTGATGGTGAACGCCTCCGCCAGCCGGAACACGTCTCGCTGCACGTCGATCTGCACGGCCGTCCCTCCTTCTTCTTGGGTCAAATATCCCCGCCGGAGGCTCCGCCCGCGGGGCAGGGCGCGCCGCCGGGACGGCCGCGCGCCCCCGTGGGCGTCCTCAGAGCGCCTGCAGCGCCGCGATCAGCGGCTGCGTGCCGTGCCGGTAGGGGTCGACCGCCGGCAGGCCCATGCGCGCGGACACCTCCTCGAGATAGGCCTCGGCCTCCGCGTCAGACAGTGCCGCGGTGTTGACCGAGATCCCCACCACCTGGCAGTCGGGGTTGGCGATCTTCGCCATCTGCAGGCCCAGGTCGCGCAGGTCCTCGAGCGCCGGCAGGCCGTAGCCCGGCAGCCCGCGCATGTGCGTGCGGGTGGGCTCGTGGCACAGGATCAGCGCGTCGGGCTGCCCGCCATGGATCAGCGCCAGCGTCACGCCCGAGAACGACACGTGGTAGAGCGAGCCCTGGCCCTCGATCACGTCCCAGTGGTCCTCGTCGTTGTCCGGCGTCAGCCACTCGATCGAGCCCGCCATGAAGTCCGCGATCACCGCGTCGAGCGGCACGCCCTCGCCGGTGATCAGGATGCCGGTCTGGCCCGTGGCGCGGAAGGTCGACTTCATGCCGGCCGCGCGCATGTCGCGGTCGAGCGCCAGCGCCGTGTACATCTTGCCGATCGAGCAGTCGGTGCCGATCGCCAGCACCCGCTTGCCGCGCCGCTTCTCGCCGTTGGCGATGGGATACTCCACCGCCGGCACGCGCACGTCATGCAGCGTGCGGCCGGTCGCGGCCGCCTTCTCGCTCAGGTCGGTCTCGTTCCGCAGCAGGTTGTGCAGCCCCGAGGCGAGGTCGAAGTCCTGGTCGAGCGCGTCGAGCAGCACTTCCTTCCACGAGGCCGAGATCTTGCCGCCGCGGTTCGCGACGCCGATCACCAGCGTCTTGGCGCCGGCCGCCTTCGCCTCGGCCAGCGTCATGTCCGGCAGCTTCATGTCGGCCTTGCAGCCCTCCATGCGGAACTGCCCCACGCAGTTCTCCGGGCGCCAGTCCTTGATGCCCTGCGCGACCTTGGCGGCCAGCGGGTCGGGCGCGTCGCCCAGGAACAGCAGGTAGGGTGTTTCGATCATGGCGCCCTCCGGTAGGATCGTTTCGCGCGACCGTGCCGCGCCCCGGGCGGGAGTGTGTCGCAAATCGCGCCACTTTCCAGCCCGTGACGGAAAAACCTCCCGGTCCGGGGCGTCCGGGCGCAAGATTTGTGCGCCGCGGCCCCGTGCGGCCCGGCGGGCCTGCCGTGCCGGGCCCGTGCCATGATGCAGGTGCAGAAACCCGCTTGAACCCGCCCGGGCAAGCTTCTATCCCTCGGGCAGGACGCTTTGAAACTATCTTGCGCGAGGGGTTTCCCATGTCATTCCGCATCCAGCCGGCGCCGGTCGCGCGCCTGAACCGCTGCCAGCTCTTCGGCCCGGGGTCGCGGCCCGCGATCTTCGAGAAGATGGCGGCCTCGGCGGCGGACGTCATCAACCTCGACCTCGAGGATTCGGTCGCGCCCAGCGACAAGGACACCGCGCGCGCCAACGTGATCGCCGCCATCGGCGACATCGACTGGGGGCAGAAGACGCTGTCGGTGCGCATCAACGGGCTCGACACGCCCTACTGGTACCGCGACGTGGTGGAGCTGCTCGAACTGGCCTCCGAGCGGCTCGACCTCATCATGATCCCGAAGGTCGGCAACGCCGCCGACCTCTACGCGGTCGACGCGCTGGTGACCGCGGTCGAGCGCGCCAAGGGCCGGGACAAGCGCGTGGGCTTCGAGGTCATCATCGAATCGGCCGCAGGCATCGCGCATGTGGAGGAGATCGCCGCCGCCACGCCGCGGCTGCAGGCCATGAGCCTCGGCGCCGCGGACTTCGCCGCTTCCATGGGCATGGCCACGACCGGCATCGGCGGCACGCAGGAACAGTACTACATGCACCGCGAGGGCCAGCGCTACTGGGCCGATCCCTGGCACTGGGCGACCGCCGCCATCGTCGCCGCCTGCCGCACCCACGGCGTCCTGCCGGTCGACGGGCCCTTCGGCGACTTCTCCGACGCCGAGGGCTTCCGCGCGCAGGCGCTGCGTGTGGCCACCCTCGGCATGGTCGGGAAATGGGCCATCCATCCGAGCCAGGTCGCGCTCGCCAACGAGGTCTTCACGCCCACCGAGGCCGCCGTCGCCGAGGCGCGCGAGATCCTCGCCGCCATGGACGCGGCCAAGGCGCGCGGCGAGGGCGCGACCGTCTACAAGGGGCGCCTCGTCGACATCGCCTCGATCAAGCAGGCCGAGGTGATCGTGCGCCAGGCCGAGATGATCGGCCTCTGAACCGCGCGCTCCGGCGCTTCACCCCTGCCGCGTGAAGCGCCGGAAATAGACAAAGACCAGCGCCGCGGCGGCCGCCACCAGCGCCGACTTCACCAGGAAGACCAGCGTCAGTCCGCCCCCGAGCACGGCCGTCAGCACCGAGATGAGGTCGGCCAGGAGCGTGATCGCCGCGGCATAGAGCGCCACGTGGCTCAGCCAGTCGCGCACCGCCGAGCGGCCGATGCTGCGGTCGGCCCGCGCCGCCCGCGCCACCCGGCGGTCGAGCAGCACGAAGAGCGGCGCGAACACGACGAGGCTCGCCACCGCGCCGCGGACCCGCCAGGATCCGAACCCGAAGGGATCGGACTCCTCGGGCCCGAGCCAGAGATCGGTCAGAGCGAAGCCGAGCGACAGCGCCTGGATCACCAGCACTGCGAGCGCGGTGAACATCAGCCCGTAAACGAACGCCTCGCGCGCCGAGACCGAAGGCCTCGGCCGCGGGACCGGCATCGGGAACGGCCCGTCCGCCCAGTCCTCGAGCGCCTTGTCGGCCTCGTCCGCGCTCCAGCCCGCGGCGACGAGCGCCCCCGCCACCTCGGCGCGCGAATGTCCCGCCCGCAGCGCCTCGGCGACGAAGCCGGCCAGCCGGTCCTGCGCGCGCACGGTCAGTCCCGCGGGCCCACGTTCTCGCGGAAGCTCTTGTCGAAGGCCGCCTTCTGGTCGTCTGTCGCCTCGGTCTGGTGGCGCGCCTTCCACTCGTCCATGGGCATGCCGTAGAAGATCTCGCGCGCCTCGTCCTTGCCCATCTCGATGCCGCGTGCGTTCGCGGCCTCCTGGTACCAGCGCGACAGGCAGTTCCGGCAGAACCCGGCGAGGTTCATCATGTCGATGTTCTGGACGTCGGGCCGGTCCTCAATCAGGTGCTGGCGCAGCCGGCGGAACGCCGCGGCCTCGAGCTCGATGCGGGTCTGGTCGTCCATGTCTGGGCTCCTTCGCTGTTCCCCTGTCATGTCGGTCATCCCGCCCGCCGCTTCAAGCCGCTCGGCCTGCGCGCCCGCCGCCGCTGCCGCGCACGCGGGCAGGGCGGACGCCTCGCCCGGACGGGGACGGATTCCTGCCCGATCGGGGCTTGCACGCCCGCCGCGTTCCGCGCACCCATAGGAGCGGCCGGCAGGCCGTTGCGGGTGGGCGCGGAATCGGTGATAAGGCCCGTGAATGCCGTTAGCGGTAACGCCGCCGCTGCACGACCACGGCGCGACCACGACAGATCGATCGAACGAGGGACACCCATGAGACGGAACCGCAACGTCAAGATCGTGGCCACGATGGGCCCCGCGTCGTCGACCTACGAGATCATCCGCGCGCTGCACGAGGCCGGCGCGGACGTCTTCCGCCTTAACATGAGCCACGGCACCCACGAGGAGATCGCGGAGCGTCACCGCATCATCCGGCAGGTGGAACGCGACCTCGATTCCACGATCGCCATCCTCGCCGACCTGCAGGGCCCGAAGCTGCGCGTCGGCGCCTTCGCCAACGGGTCCGAGGACCTCGTCGAGGGCGCGTCCTTCCGCATGGACCTCGACCCGGCCGAGGGTGACGCCAACCGCGTGAACCTGCCGCATCCCGAGATCTTCGCGGTGCTCGAACCGGGCGCCTCGCTGCTCGTGAACGACGGCAAGATCCGTCTGCGCGTCGACGAGTGCGGCGAGGACTTCGCCAACTGCACCGTGACGGTGGGCGGCACCATCTCGAACCGCAAGGGCGTGAACGTTCCGGATGTCGTGCTGCCGGTGGCCGCGTTGTCGGACAAGGACCGCACCGACCTCGACTTCGTCTGCGATCTCGGCATCGACTGGCTGGCGCTGTCCTTCGTGCAGCGCCCCGAGGACGTGGAGGAGGCGCGCACGCTCGCCGGGAACCGCGCCGCGATCCTGTCGAAGATCGAGAAGCCCGCCGCGGTCAAGGCCTTCGACGCCATCCTCGCGGTGTCGGACGGCATCATGGTGGCGCGCGGCGACCTCGGCGTCGAGCTGCCGGTGCAGAACGTGCCGCCGATCCAGAAACGGCTGACGCGCAAGTGCCGGTCCGCCGCGAAGCCGGTGATCGTCGCCACCCAGATGCTCGAATCGATGATCGAGAGCCCGATGCCCACCCGCGCCGAAGTCTCGGACGTGGCGACCGCCATCTACGAGGGCGCGGACGCGATCATGCTCTCGGCCGAAAGCGCCGCGGGCAGCTTCCCGATCGAGGCGGTCACCACCATGAACAACGTGGCGATCGAGGTCGAAAGCGACCCGCTCTACCGCCAGATCATCGACGCGCAGCGCGCGGCCAAGCGCGAATCGGTCGCCGACGCCATCGTCGCCGCCGCCCGCGAGATCACCGAGACCACCGACATCAAGGCGATCTGCTGCTACACCCAGACCGGCACGACCGCGCTCCTCGTGGCGCGCGAACGCCCGCCGGTGCCGATCCTCGCGCTCTCCTCGCAGCAGGGCACGGCACGCCGTCTCGCCCTGTCCTGGGGCACCAAGTGCGTGCAGACCGCCGAACTCGACCGGTTCAAGAGCGCGGTGGTCAACGCCGCCCGGGCGGCGCGGGCGCTGGGCTATGCGGGTCCCGAGGACCAGATCGTCGTCACCGCGGGCGTGCCGTTCAACACGACGGGCACCACCAACATCCTGCGCGTGGCACCCTGCGACGAACGTTTGATCTACAACACCGACCCGGAGTAGATTGACCCTGCGGAAGCCCGGCGTGCACGCGTCCCCCGGGGGCCGCGTGTGCTTGTGTGGAGCCCGGTTTCCGATGAACCCCGATCTCAGCCTGACCCTCGGCCTCGTTCTCGCGGCCGTCGCCATCCCGTCCTCGGTGTCCGCCTTCTCGGACGGACGCACGCCGCGCATCCCGGCGCTGGCGATCGTGGCCGCGGGCCTTCTCGTCCTCTATGCGGTGCGGACCCGGCCCGGGGGCTACGCGCTGCACGACGTGCCCCGCGCGATCTACCGCACCATCGCGCTTCTGACTGGCTGAACCGCTCCGCCCGACCCCTTGCAAAGTCCCAGCAACGTCGCTATGCGGCAACTTCGCAATGCTGCGCGGCCGGCCCGAAGGCATGCCGAGTCGCGCAGGACCAACCGACCCCAGAAGTCAGGAGACGGAAATGCCGAAGATGAAGACGAAGTCGAGCGCCAAGAAGCGCTTCAAGATGTCTGCCACGGGCAAGGTGATCACCGCCCAGGCGGGCAAGCGCCACGGCATGATCAAGCGCCACAAGAAGTTCATTCGCGACGCGCGCGGCACGACCACGCTCAGCGCCCCCGACGCGAAGATCGTCAAGGGCTACATGCCCTACGACCGCTGAACTCTTACGAATAAGGAGCTGATCCATGTCCCGAGTCAAAGGCGGCACCGTCACCCACGCCCGTCACAAGAAGATCACCAAGGCCGCGAAGGGCTATTACGGCCGGCGCAAGAACACCTTCAAGGTGGCGGCGCAGGCGGTCGACAAGGCCAACCAGTACGCGACCCGCGACCGCAAGAACCGCAAGCGCAACTTCCGCGCGCTGTGGATCCAGCGGATCAACGCCGCGGTCCGCGCGCACGATGAATCGCTGACCTATTCGCGCTTCGTGAACGGCCTGTCGCTGGCCGGCATCGAGGTCGACCGCAAGGTCCTCGCCGATCTCGCGGTGCACGAGCCCGAGGCGTTCGGCGCCATCGTCGAGAAGGCGAAGGGCGCGCTCGCGGCCTGATCGCCCGGCACGACCAGACGACGTTCAGGGGCCGTCCCGCCGGGGCGGCCCCTTGTCGTTCCACGGGGGCAGGGCGCGGCGCGCTGCCGCTTGCAGCCCGTGCCGCGCGGGGCTAGACGGGCGCGACGGTTTCCCGGAGGCAACTTCATGGACGATCTTCGCGACAAGTATCTCGCCCGCATCGCCGGGGCCGGCGACGAGGCCGCGCTCGAGGCCCTGCGCGTCGAGGCGGTCGGCAAGAAGGGCGAGATCAGCCTCAAGATGCGCGAACTCGGCCGGATGACGCCCGAGGAGCGCCAGGTCGAGGGGCCGCGGCTCAACGCGCTCAAGGACGAGATCAACTCCGCCCTCGCCGCCAAGAAGGAGGCGCTGGCCGATGCCGCGCTCGACGAACGGCTGCGCGCGGAATGGCTGGACGTCACGCTGCCCGCCCGCACGCGCCGGCAGGGCAGCATCCACCCGATCAGCCAGGTGACCGAGGAGGTCACCGCGATTTTCGCCGACATGGGTTTCGCGGTGGCCGAGGGGCCGCAGATCGACACCGACTGGTACAATTTCGACGCGCTGAACATCCCCTCGCACCATCCCGCGCGCGCCGAGATGGACACCTTCTACATGCACCGTGCCGAGGGCGACAACCGCGCCCCGCACGTCCTGCGCACGCACACCTCGCCCGTGCAGATCCGGCACATGGAAAAGCACGGCGCGCCCTGCCGCATCATCGCGCCGGGCCGGGTCTACCGCGCCGACTACGACCAGACGCATACGCCGATGTTCCACCAGGTCGAGGGCCTCGCCATCGACCGCGACATCTCGATGGCGCACCTCAAATGGGTGCTCGAGGCGTTCTTCTCGGCCTTCTTCGAGGTGGACGGGCTCAAGATCCGGTTCCGCGCCTCGCACTTCCCCTTCACCGAGCCCTCCGCCGAGGTCGACATCCAGTGCTCGTGGGAAGGCGGCCAGCTCAGGATCGGCGAGGGCGACGGCTGGCTCGAGGTCCTGGGCTCGGGCATGGTGCACCCCAAGGTGCTGCAGGCCGGCGGCGTCGATCCGTCCGAATGGCAGGGCTTCGCCTTCGGCATGGGGATCGACCGCATCGCGATGCTGAAATACGGCATCCCCGACCTGCGCGCCTTCTTCGACAGCGACCTGCGCTGGCTGCGGCATTACGGCTTTGCCGCGCTCGACGTGCCGACCCTGCACGGCGGGCTCTCGCGCTGAGGCGCCGCGCGGCGGGGGGCTGCCCCGCCGCCCCGGGCTGCCATGCCCGGACCATACGCAAGCCATATGCCTGCCAGCGCGCCTCTTCCCCCTCCCGCCCCGATCCGCTAGGACGTCCGCGACCCGACGACGACCCCACGGATCCGGAGGCGTGCCGCGATGAAATTCACCCTGTCCTGGCTCAAGGAACATCTCGACACGCAGGCCGGCGTGGACGAGATCGCAGAGACGCTCACCGATCTCGGGCTCGAGGTCGAGGGGATCGAGAATCCGGCGAGCCGCCTGTCGTCCTTCACGCTGGGCAAGGTGATCGCCGCCGAACAGCATCCCGACGCCGACAAGCTGCGCGTCTGCCGCGTGGCCACCGCCGAGGGCGAGGCGCAGATCGTCTGCGGGGCGCCCAACGCGCGCGCGGGCATCACCGTCGTGGTGGCGAAACCCGGCACCTATGTGCCCGGAATCGATACGACAATCCAGGTCGGCACCATCCGCGGCGTCGAAAGCCACGGCATGATGTGTTCCGAGCGCGAGATGGAGCTGTCGGAAGAGCACGACGGCATCATCGAGCTTCCCTCGGGCGAGGTGGGCCAGAGCTTCACCGACTGGCTCGCGGCCAACGACCCGGCCAAGGTCGACCCGGTCATCCAGATCGCGATCACGCCGAACCGTCCCGATGCGCTCGGCGTCCGCGGAATCGCCCGCGACCTCGCCGCCCGCGGCCTCGGCACGCTCAAGCCAGAGACCGTCGAAGCCGTGCCCGGCACCTTCGACAGCCCGCTGAGCGTCACCATCGACGACGACGCCCGCGCGGCCTGCCCGGTCTTCTACGGCCGCCTCATCCGCGGCGTGAAGAACGGCCCGTCTCCCAGGTGGTTGCAGGATCGTCTTCGCGCGATCGGGCTGCGGCCGATCTCGTTCCTCGTGGACGTCACGAACTTCTTCACCTTCGATCGCAACCGCCCGCTGCATGTCTTTGACGCGGACAAGGTTTCCGGCAACCTGCGGGTGCATCTGGCGCAGGGCGGGGAGGTCCTGGAGGCGCTCGACGAGCGCACCTATACCTGCGCGCCGGGCATGGTGCTGATCTCCGACGCAAACGGTCCCGAAAGCCTCGGCGGCATCATGGGCGGCGAGGAAACCGGCGTCACCGACGAGACCGTCAACGTCTTCGTCGAGGCCGCGTTCTTCGACCCGATCCGCACCGCCGAGACCGGTCGCGCGCTCAAGATCAACTCCGACGCGCGCTACCGCTTCGAGCGCGGGATCGACCCGGCCTGGACGCCGCTCGGGATCGAGGCGGCCACGCGCATGATCCTCGACATCGCCGGCGGTACGCCGAGCCACGTCATCGTGGCGGGCGAGGTTCCGGACCACGCGCGCGCCTACCGGCTCGACACCGACCGCTGCGCGCGCCTCGTGGGCATGGACATCCCGGCAGAGACGCAGCGCAACACGCTCGAATCCCTGGGCTTCGTGATGGACGGCGACATGGCGCAGGTGCCGTCGTGGCGACCCGACGTCCAGGGCGAGGCCGATCTCGTCGAGGAGGTCGCGCGCATCGCCTCGCTGACGAAGCTTGCCGGGAAACCCCTGCCGCGCATCCAGACGGGGGTGCCGAAACCCGTCCTGTCGCCCCTCCAGCGGCGCGAACAGGCGGCGCGGCGCACGACCGCGTCCCTCGGCTACAACGAGTGCGTGACATACAGCTTCATCGACCGGGCCGCGGCGGCGCTCTTTGGCGGCGGCGACGACGCGACGATGCTCGCGAACCCGATCTCGACCGAGATGAGCCACATGCGCCCCTCGCTCCTGCCGGGCCTGCTGCAGGCAGCCGCCCGCAACCACGCGCGCGGCATGTCGGACCTCGCGCTCTTCGAGCTGGGCTATGTCTTCGACGGCGGCGAACCCGGCGAGCAGCGGCTCGAGCTCTGCGGCCTGCTGGTGGGCCGGACCGGCCCGAAGGACGTGCATGGTGCCGCGCGGCCCGTGGGCGTCTTCGATGCCAAGGCCGATGCCGAGGCCGCGCTCGTCGCCATGGGCGCGCCCCAGCGCAGCCAGATACGCCGCGACGGGCCCGCCTGGTGGCATCCCGGGCGGCACGGCGTCGTGTGCCTCGGGCCCAAGAACGTGCTCGGCATCTTCGGCGAACTGCACCCCAAGGTCCTGCGCGCGCTCGACGTGAAGGGACCGGCGGTCGCGTTCACCCTCTGGCCCGCCGCCTTGCCGCTGCCCAAGACGGCCAAGGCGTCGCGCCCCGCACTCGTCCTGAACGACCTCCAGCCCGTGGAGCGCGACTTCGCCTTCGTGGTCGACGCGGAGGTGGCGGCGCTCGACCTCGTGAACGCCGCCGCGGGCGCCGACAAGGCGCTCATCGACGAGGTGCGCGTCTTCGACGAGTTCTCGGGCGGCAGCCTCGGCGAGGGCCGCAAGTCGCTGGCGATCACCGTCCGCCTGCAGCCGCAGGGCGCGACGCTGACCGAGAAGGACATCGAGGCGGTCGCAGCGCGCATCGTCGAGAAGGTCGCGAAGGCCACGGGCGGCACGCTCCGCGGCTGAGGGCGGTTGTTCCCGTGCCCGGCCGCCATAGGTTGGGCAGGGATCACATCAGCGAAAGGAACCGGCGCAATGGGCCTGAACGTCTATCTCTCGGGCGAGATCCACACCGACTGGCGCGACCGGATCATCGACGGGGCGCAGGGGCTCGACGTGACCTTCTCGGGCCCGGTGACGGACCATGCCGCCTCGGACGATTGCGGCGTCACCATCCTCGGGGGCGAACAGTCCAAGTACTGGCACGACCACAAGGGCGCGATGCTGAACGCGATCCGCACCCGCAAGGGCATCGGCGATGCCGACGTCGTGGTCGTGCGCTTCGGTGACAAGTACAAGCAGTGGAACGCCGCCTTCGACGCGGGCCTCGCAACGGGCCTCGGCAAGTCGCTGGTGGTGCTCCAGCCCGAGGAACACGACCACGCGCTCAAGGAGGTCGACGCCGCGGCGCTCGCCGTCGCGCGGACGCCCGAACAGGTCGTGGACATCCTGCGCTACGTGCTGACGGGAACGCTGCCGGGTTGAGCGTCAGCCCTCGCGCGCGGGCACCTCGAGGCCGGTCCTGACCGCCGGCCGCTCGAGAAAGCGGTCGAGGTAGCCCGGCACGTTCTTGAGCTCGGTCCACTGCACGAGGTCCTTCGCCCCGTAGAAGTCGAGCGCGCGCAGCCATGGGCAGATGGCGATGTCCGCGATGGAATAGGCGCCCGCGATCCACTGGCGCCCGTCGTCGAGCTCGCAGTCGAGCACCTTCAGCAGCCGCTGCGCCTCGCCAACATAGCGCTCGCGGGGGCGCGGATCCTCGACCTCGCTGCCCGCGAACTTCACGAAGAACCCCATCTGCCCGAACATCGGGCCGACGCCACCCATCTGCCACATGAGCCATTGCAGCACGTGCGCACGGTTGACCGCGTCGCTGCCGAGAAGGCGGCCCGCCTTCTCGGCGAGGTAGATCAGGATCGCGCCCGATTCGAAGAGACCCAGGGGCTGTCCGCCGGGTCCGTCGGGGTCGAGGATCGCGGGGATCTTGTTGTTGGGCGAGAGCGACAGGAACTCGGGGCTGCGCACGTCCGTGTCCGACAGCGACACGACGTGCGGCTCGTAGGGCAGGCCGAGCTCCTCGAGCGCGATCGACGCCTTCACGCCGTTGGGCGTGGGAAAGGCATAGAGCTGGATCCGGTCGGGATGCGCGGCGGGCCAGCGGCGGGTGATGGGGTACTGCGAAAGGTCGGTCATCGTCTGGAGCCTCGTTCCGACGCCGCGCGGCGCGGCGCTTCCGCCTCCCCACCTATGCCGCGGCCGGCGAAAGGACAGCCGCACCTTGCCGGTCCGGGCCGATCCGGTGTTTCATCGCCCGCGCGGCGGCGGGCCGCGGGCGCCCGGAAAGGGCGCTGCCAACATGGGTGGAACGGCGACATGATTCAGGAATTCAGGGACTTCATCGCCAAGGGCAATGTCATGGACATGGCCGTCGGCATCATCGTGGGCGCGGCCTTCACCGCGATCGTCACGTCGCTCGTGGGCGACATCATCAACCCCGTCATCGGCATCTTCACGGGCGGCATCGACTTCTCGGGGTGGTTCTACGTTCTGGGCGCGCAGCCCGAGGCGGGCTATGCGAGCGTCGCGGCCGCGCAGGAAGCCGGCGCCGCGGTCTTTGCGGTCGGCAACTTCCTGATGGCGGTCATCAACTTCTTCATCGTGGCCTTCGTAGTGTTCATGCTGGTCAAGATGGTGAACCGGATCCGCTCGGCGGCGGAAAAGCCCGACGACGTGGCGCCCGAGGTCAAGACCGGCCCGTCCGAGCTCGACATCCTGATCGAGATCCGCGACGCGCTCAGATCCCGCTGACCGGAGGGACCCGCGGGTCACGGCAGCGGTTGCCGGTCCCGCGGGCCTGATCTATCCGGGCCCCCGGAGCGACACGGACGGCCGGAGAGGCGGATGAGTGAGACTGGCAGGATCGCGGCATGGTCGCTCGTGGTGGGCGTCGCCGTTCTCGGGATCAAGACCTTCGCCTGGTGGCTGACGGGCTCCGTCGCGCTCCTGTCGGACGCGCTCGAGAGCGTGGTGAACATCGCGACTGCCTTCGCCGCGCTCATGGCCGTGCGCATCGCCGCGCGGCCGCCCGACGCCACGCATCCCTACGGCCACCACAAGGCCGAGTTCTTCTCGGCGGTGCTCGAGGGCGTGCTGATCGTGGTCGCCGCGCTCTTCATCCTCGAGGAGGCGTGGCAGGGCTTCCGCACGCCGCCCGAGATCAACGCCCCGTGGACCGGCATCGCGGTCAACCTCGTCGCGGCGGGCCTCAACGCGGCCTGGGCGGCGGTGCTCATCCGGCAGGGGCGGCGGCTGCGGTCGCCGGCGCTCAGGGCGGACGGCGCGCACCTGCGGGCCGACGTCGTCACCTCGGCCGGCGTGGCGATCGGGGTCGCAGCGGCGGTGCTGACCGGCTGGACCTGGCTCGACCCGGCGCTCGCCGCGCTCGTGGCCGTCCACGTCCTGTGGTCGGGATGGAAGGTCCTGTCGGCCTCGGTATCGGGCCTGATGGACGAATCGATCCCCGAACCCGATCTCGCCAGCCTGCGCGAGATCATCTCGGAGAGCGCCGAGGGCGCGGTCGAGGCGCATGACCTGCGCACGCGCCATGCGGGCAGCGCCACCTTCGTCGAGTTCCACCTCGTCGTGCCGGGGGACATGACCGTCGAGACCGCGCACCGCATCTGCGACCGGGTCGAGGCGAGCCTCAAGTCCGCGGTGCCGGAATGCACCGTCACCATCCATGTCGAGCCCGAGCACAAGGCCAAGCATACCGGAATCGTCGTGCTCTGACGGCGGGCGCGCGCTAGCGCCGGTCGATCTTGGTCGTCAGGTGGATCAGGCTCTCCGAGCCGCGGACCCCCTGCGCGTCGCCGATCTCGTCGAGCGTGCGGTCGAGTTCCGCGGTGCTGTCCGCCGCCACCTCCAGGATCATGTCGAATCGCCCGCTGGTCGTGTGGCACGCCTCGACGCCGCGGAGCGCGCGCAGGCGGGTCAGCACGCCCGCCGCCGCGCGCGGCTCGATGGACACGAGCACCGTGGCGCGGATCGCGGCGCGCGCCGCGGCGCCCCGGCGCAGCGTGTAGCCCGCGATCGCGCCGTCGCGCTCCAGCCGCTCGATCCGGGCCTGGACCGTCGTCCGCGCGAGCCCGAGCCTGCGGGCGAGCGTCGCCACCGGCAGACGCGCGTTCCCGGCCAGGAGCCGCATCAGTTCCGCATCGGTCTCGTCGATCTGCACGTCTGCCTCGGCGTTCTGCCCATAACGGGGGTCAGAATGGCAGATGTGCCGCGTGAAATCGACAGCTTTGCCGCGCATCCTGAGCGTGAGGTACAGGAGCAGAGGAGGCCGAACATGGTCCGTCAGACGAGGTTGCCCGCAGATCCCGAAAGCTGGCTCGTGCGCGAGGCGCCGGATGCGCCTGTGCTGTTCTTCCGGCCGGACGTCCTCCAGGCGACGGCGCGGCGGTTCCTCGCGGGCTTCCCCGGCCTCGTGACCTACGCGGTCAAGGCGAACCCGGACCCCGCCGTGCTCGCGAACCTCGCGGCGGCGGGGATCGGCGCCTTCGACGTGGCGTCGCCCGAGGAGATGGCGCTTGCCCGCGCCGCGGCCCCGGACGCGGTCCTGCACTACCACAACCCCGTGCGCTCGGCGGCCGAGATCGCGGCGGGCCGCGCGGCGGGCGTGGCTTCGTGGTCGGTCGACCGGCTCTCCGAGCTCGACAAGCTTGCATGCCTCGCGCCACGCACCGAGATCGCGGTGCGGCTGAAGCTGCCGGTCCCGGGCGCCGCCTACGATTTCGGCTCGAAGTTCGGCGCGGCGCCGGAGGAGGCGGCGGCGCTCCTGCGCGCGGTCGTGGCGCGGGGCTTTACCCCGTCCGTGACCTTCCATCCCGGCACGCAGTGCACCGACCCGGCCGCCTGGGCGCGCTACATCGCGGCTTCGGCCGAGGCAGCAACGGCGGCGGGCGTCCGCCTCGCGCGGCTCAATGTCGGCGGCGGGTTTGCCGCGGACCGCTCCGGCGCCGCGCCGGATCTCGAGGCGGTCTTTGCCGTGATCGGGGCCGCGACGCGGGAGGCGTTCGGCGCGAACGCGCCCGCGCTCGTCTGCGAGCCCGGCCGCGCCATGGTGGCCGAGGCGGTGACGCTGGCGCTGCGGGTCAAGGCTTCCGACGACCGCGCGGTCACGCTCAACGACGGCATCTACGGCGCGCTCGCCGAATGGCGCGACATGGGCCCCGGCGGGCGCCTGCGCGTCCTGTCGCCCGCGGGGCACCTGCGGTCCGCCGCCCCGCGGCCGCGCCTCGCGTTCGGGCCGACCTGCGACAGCCTTGACCGTCTGCCGGACCCGATCGACCTGCCCGGCGACATCGCCGAGGGCGACTGGCTGATCTGCCCGGCCATGGGCGCCTATTCGGGCGCGCTCGTGACGCGTTTCAACGGCTACGGCGCCCGCGAGGTGGTCACCCTCGGTCCCGCCGCCGCCTGAGCCATCGCACGGTCTGGACACTCCCGGCGGCACGCCTAAGGTTCGCCCCCGACAGACCAGGTTCGGAAGGGGACGTGCCGCCATGGAGAAGTTCGGGAAAAGCCAGCCGGTCAAGCGGGTCGAGGACGTGCGCTTCCTGACCGGGGCGGGGCGCTACATCGACGACGTGGCGCCTGCGGACGCGCTCTTCGCCTACGTGTTCCGCTCGTCGGTCGCGCACGCGGACATCACGCGGCTCGACGTCTCGGCGGCGCGCGAGGCCGAGGGCGTGCACCTCGTCCTGACGGCCGAGGACTACGCGGCGGCGGGCCTTACGCTGGGCCTGCCCACCGTGATGGTGCCGAACCGCGACGGCAGCAAGACCGAGCCGCCGCGCCGGCCGCTCCTCGCCGAGGGGCGCGTGCGCTTCGTGGGCGAGCCGGTGGCGGTGGTCATCGCCGAGACGCTCCTGCAGGCAAAGGACGCGGCCGAGCTGATCGAGCTCGACCTCGAGGACCGCGCACCGCATCTCGAAACCGCGGCCGGCGGCACACCGATCCACGACTCGCTGCCGGACAACCGCGTCTTCGACTACGGAATGGGCGACGAGGCCGCGACCGAGGCTGCGTTCGCCAGGGCCGCGCACGTGGTGCGGCTGACGGTCGAGGACAACCGCATCATCTCGAACCCGATGGAGCCGCGCGGGGCCTTCGCCGAATGGGACGGCGCGCGGCTGCACGTCGCCTTCAACGGGCAGGGCGTCTGGGGCCTGAAGGCGCTGATGGCCAAGGCCTTCGCGCTCGACGAGGACGCGGTGCGCGTGACCACGCCCGACGTGGGCGGCGGCTTCGGCACCAAGACGATGCCGTATCCCGAATATTTTGCCGTGGCGCATGCCGCGCGCACGCTCGGGCGCCCGGTGCGCTGGATGTCCGAACGCGGCGAGGCGATGCTGTCGGACAATTCCGGCCGCGACCTCGTGTCGGACGCGGAGCTCGCCTTCGACGCCGACCACCGCATCCTCGCCTACCGGGTGCACACGCGGTCGAACCTCGGGGCCTACCTGTCGGGCTTCGCCCCGCTCATGCAGACGCATCTCTTCAGCCGCGTGCTGACCGGCGTCTACGACATCCCCGCCGCGTGGCTCAGGTCCGAAGGCATCCTGACCAACACCACCCAGGTCGACGCCTATCGCGGCGCGGGCCGGCCCGAGGCGAACTACCTGCTCGAGCGGATGATGGACCGCGCGGCGCGCGACCTGGGCACCGACCCGTGGGAGCTGCGGCGGAAGAACTTCATCGCGCCGGCCAAGTTTCCCTACACCACCGTCTCGGGCGAGACCTACGACGTGGGCGAGTTCGCCCGCGTCCTCGGCAGCGCCGCGCGGGAAGCGGACGCGCAGGGCTTCGCCGCCCGCCGCGCCGCGTCGGAGACGGCGGGCCGGCTCCGGGGCCAGGGGCTCTGCTACTACATCGAGGCGATCCTCGGATCGCCCGAGGAGGACGTGAAGGTCGTCTTCGAGGAGGACGGCGCCGCGATCTACGTGGGCACCCAGTCGAACGGGCAGGGGCACGAGACGGTGTTCGCGCAGTTCCTGTCCGACCAGACAGGCATTCCCGCCGACCGCATCCGCGTGGTGCAGGGCGACAGCGACCTCGTCGCCAGGGGCGGCGGCACCGGCGGGTCGCGGTCGGTGACCGTGCAGGCCAACGCGACTCTGGTCGCGGTCGAGCAGATCGTCACCGCGTTCTCGGCCTTCCTTGCCGAACGCATGGGCGTGTCCGAGGGCGACGTGCGCTTCGACGACGAGAGGTTCCGGATCGAGGGGTCGAACGAGACGCCGGGCATGCTGGACGTGGCGCGCATGGCGCGAGAGGCGGGGCGCGAGGATCTCCTGACGCACCAGACCTCGGCCAAGCTGCCGGCGCGGTCCTTCCCGAACGGCGCGCACGTGGCCGAGGTCGAGGTCGATCCCGAGACCGGCCAGGTGACGCTCGACCGCTACACGGTGGTGGACGATTTCGGCAACCTCGTGAACCCGATGCTGGTCGAGGGACAGGTGCACGGCGGTGTCGCGCAGGGCGTCGGGCAGGCGCTGCTCGAACGGGTCGTGTTCGACGAGACCGGCCAACTCTTGACCGCGAGCTTCATGGACTACGCGATGCCGCGCGCCGACAACATGCCGATGGTGTCCTTCTCGACCGAACCGGTGCCGTCGACCGCGAACCAGCTCGGGATGAAGGGCTGCGGCGAGGCCGGCACGGTCGGGGCGCTCGCCGCCGTGGCGAATGCCGTTCAGGACGCGCTCTGGGACCGCGGCGTGCGCCAGGCCGACATGCCGTTCACGCCCGCACGGGTCTGGCAGATGCTGCGCGACCTCCCCGAGGCGGCGGAATGAGCGTCGCCGACCGGAAATCAGCCCGAAGGTCAAGTTTTTTGTTCACGACTTCTTTAGCGGGGTTTAACTTGTGGCTTTTCCGCCCATCTTAACCTCAGGATCGCGGGCTCGGAACCCCCGCGAGACCTTCACTGTCCCTCGTTCCGTAACTAGCGCCCGAGCACATGCTTGGGCGCTTTTTTCTTGAGCGGTCCTTGACAGGAGCACACATGCCCACCGGTCCGTCCGATGCCGACCTCCGCCGCATCCTGACTGCGACGCGGGTGATCGCCGTGGTCGGGGTGTCGCCGAACCCCGTCCGGCCCTCGTACTACGTGGCGCGCTACCTGTCGCTGCGCGGGATCCGGGTGATCCCGGTCAATCCCGGCCATGACGGCGAGACGCTGTTTGGCGAACGCGTCGTGGCGCGGCTGTCGGACATCGACGCTCCGGTCGACATGGTCGACATCTTCCGCAGGTCCGACGCGGTGCCGCCCATCGTCGACGAGGCGCTCGGGGCGTTCCCGGACACGCTGCGCACGATCTGGATGCAGATCGGCGTGATCAACGAGGAGGCCGCCGCCACGGCGCGCGCCGCGGGCGTCGAGGTGGTGCAGGACCGCTGTCCCAAGATCGAGTACCAGCGGCTGTTCGGCGAGTTGCGCAAGGGCGGCTTCGCGACGGGCGTCATCTCGTCGAAGCTCTGACCCCGGTCAGGTGGGCGCCAGCAGCAGGACCTGCACGTCGGCGACATTGGTGCCGGTCGCGGGGATCCTGACCAGCGCGTCGCCCGCCTCGAGCGCCGCGTGGCTGTCGTTGTTCGCGAGGAGCGCGTCGGGATCCGCGCCGGTTTCCTCGATTCGGGCGCGCGTTCCCGCATCGACCACGCCGCCCGCCGCGTCCGTCGGCCCGTCCCGCCCGTCCGTCCCCCCTGACAGGAAGACCCAATGCCCGGCCAGGTCCGGCGCGCCGAGCGCCACGCGGAGCGCCATCTCCTGGTTGCGCCCGCCGCGTCCGGTGCCGCGCAGCGTCACCGTCGTCTCGCCCCCGAACAGGAGCGCCGTCGGCCGGTCGGGCACGTGCATCTCTGACAGCACGCGCGCCGCCGCGTCCGCAACATCGCCGGTCAGGCGGTCGCTGACGATGTGCGCCTGCCAGTCTGCGTCCTCGGCCGCCGCGCGCATGGCGTCGAGCGAAACGCGGTTCGATCCGACGAGGTGGTTCCGCGCCTCGGGCAGGGGCGTAGGCGGGCCGGCGGTCTCCAGGTGCGTGCGCACCGCCTCGGGCATCCGATCCCAGAGCCCGCGCCCCTTCAGGAGCGCGATCGCCTCGGCCGCCGTGCCGACCGGGCCGACCGTCGGGCCGGAGGCGATCACGCGCAGGTCGTCGCCGATCACGTCCGACAGGATGTAGGCCGTCACCGGTGCGGGCGCGGCGTGGCGCAGGAACCCGCCGCCCTTGAGCTCGGAGAGCTGCTGGCGGACGAGGTTCATCTCGGTGATGTCGAGCCCGCCCGCGAGAAGCGCGGCGTTCACCGCCGCCTTGTCCGCAAGCGTCAGCGGCGCGACCGGCGCGGGCACGAGCGCCGAGCCGCCCCCCGAGATCAGCGCGATCACGCGATCCCTTTCCGTGCAGCCCGCGAGGAGGTCGAGGATGCGCCGTGCCGCCCGGGCCCCGGCCGCGTCTGGCACCGGGTGGCCCGCGCGCAGCACCTCCGCGCCCGGAACCTCCGTGTCGTTCTCGTGATGCGTCACCGCGAGCGCGACGACGGGCCCCGTCACGTGCGCCCGCGCCTCGGCCAGCATGCGTGGCGCGGCCTTGCCGATGGCGATTAGGATCGTCCGGCCCGGCGCCGCGGGCAACGGATGGGCCGCGAACGCGCGGGCCAGCGCCTGCGCGGGATCCGCGGCCGCGATGGCGGCGTCGAAAAGGCGCAGCGCCTCGGTGCGCAACCCGTCCTGCATCGGTTCGTCCTCCGGTGTCCTGTCCGGCCACAAGTGACGCGGCTGCCCGCGAGAGGTCAACCGGCCCGAGCGTCGCGGGTCCGGGCCGGGGCGACGGACCTGCGGCATTTCGGCAGGCGGGCCGTCACGGAACCGTTGCAGTCGCGCGGTAGCGCAATCCGGCCAACGTCCGGGCGCCATTCCGCGCCCGACAGTCAGCGGAGGGAATCATGAACATTCAAAAGACCGTGGAACGCATGTCGGCCGACGAGTGGGACGAGAAGAACTTCCCGCGCCCCGAGGTGCAGGAATTCGACCGCGTGGTCGAGCGCGCGATCTCGCGCCGCGGCTTCCTTGGCGGCGCGCTGGCCTTCGGTTCGGGCGCGGCCGTCATGGGCACGTCGTTCCTCAAGGGCACGACCGCCATGGCACAGCAGGCTTCGCGCTTCGCGTTCGAGGGCATCGCCGCCCAGACCGACGGCACCGTGCACGTCCCCGAGGGCTACAGCTGGAAGACCCTCGTGCGCTGGGGCGACCCGCTCTTCTCCGACGCGCCTGAATTCGACGCCGCGAACGGCATCCCGACCGAGGGGTCGGACCGCGTGATGGGCGAGAACACCGACGGCATGGAGCTCTTCAACGTCGGCGGCCGCGAGATCCTCGTGGTGAACTCCGAGTACACCAACAACGACGTGAACCTGCCGAACACCGAGGACGGGACGCCCGCCTCCGCCGAGGACGTGCTGCGCCTGCAGAACTTCCAGGGCGTGTCGGTCATGGAGATCGCCGAGGGCGAGGACGGCTGGTCGGTCGTCGTGGACAGCCCGTTCAACCGCCGCATCCACCACAACACGCCGATGCGCATCGACGGCCCCGCCGCCGGTCACGACCTGCTCAAGACCGAGGCCGACCCGACGGGCACGGAATCGCTCGGCACGTTCAACAATTGCGGCTCCGGCCGGACGCCGTGGGGCACCTACCTGACCTGCGAGGAGAACTTCAACGGCTACTTCGGTGCGACCGGCGGCCTGCCGTCGGACGAGAAGATCGCTGCCGGCTACGAGCGCTACGGCATCAACGAGGAAGGCTCGGGCTACAACTACCACGCCTTCGACGCCCGCTTCGACGTCACGACGAACCCGAACGAGCCGCACCGCGCGGGCTACATCGTCGAGATCGACCCCTCCGACGCGTCCTCGACCCCGGTCAAGCACACCGCGCTCGGCCGCTTCAAGCACGAGAACGCCGCGGCGACCGTCGCGCCTGACGGCCGGGTCGTGGTCTACATGGGCGACGACGAGCGCGGCGAGTTCATGTACAAGTGGCTGTCGCGCGACGTCTACGTGCCGGGTGGCGACACCTCCACGCTCCTGAGCGAAGGCCAGCTCTACGTCGCGAAGTTCAACGACGACATGACCGGCGAATGGCTGGCGCTCACGCCTGAAACCACCGGCATGGACGCGGCCGAGATCGCCATCTTCACCCGTACCGCGGCCTCGGCCGTGGGCGCGACGACGATGGACCGCCCGGAATGGATCGCCGTCAACCCGACCGCGATCGAGGCCTATTGCTGCCTCACCAACAACTCGCGCCGCGGCGAGACCGCCGATGACGGCTCGATCCGCACCAACGCGGGCGGCGATGAGATGGCGACCAACGCGCCCAACCCGCGCGCGACGAACGAGTACGGCCAGATCGTGCGCTGGCGTCCGCACGAGGACAACCACGCCTCGGACGGCTTCGACTGGGACCTCTACGTCATGGCGGGCAACCCGACCGTGCACGAGGACGCCTATGCCGGCAGCGAGAACGTGAACGAGGGCAACCTCTTCAACTCGCCCGACGGCATGCAGATCGACTCGTCGGGCATCATCTGGATCCAGACCGACGGCGACGATTCCAACGAGGGCGACTTTGCCGGCATGGGCAACAACCAGATGCTGGCGGGCGACCCGGTGACCGGCGAGATCCGCCGTTTCCTGACGGGCCCCAAGGGCGCGGAAGTGACCGGCCTCACCTGGTCGTCGGACCGCCGCACCATGTTCGTGGGCATCCAGCACCCGGACGCGCCATTCCCGGACGGCGAGGGCGCCCTGCCGCGTTCCGCCATCGTCGCAGTCAAGCGCGACGACAACGCGCTGGTCGGCTGACCCGGCACCGCTGACATCGCGGCCCGTCGCGGGCCCATCCTGCCGGGGCGCGTCGTCATGACGCGCCCCGATGCATTCCGGACGCGCGATACGTTGCCAAAAGGCCCGATGGCCGTGCCTGCAGGACGATCAGCCGCTCCGACGGGCGTGCAATTTCCCCGCGGCCCCTTGAGGCTCGGGCGAAACTTTCGCACTAAGTGTGTCACGTTCCGCTTCAGGCCGCCGCTGTCCCGGGAGATCACGTGTCGCTTTTCATCCTCGTCCTGCTGCCGTTCCTCGGGGCGCTCCTGCCCGGTATCCTCGACAGCGCGGGCCGAAGGGTCTGTGCCGGTGGCACGCTGGCGGTCACGCTGACCGCGCTCGTCGGCCTCGTGTCGAACCTGCCCGCGCTGATGGCGGGCGAGGTCGTGACCGCGCGGATCGACTGGCTGCCCGCGCTCGGGCTGAACGTGACGCTGTTCCTCGATCCGCTCGGCTTCTTCTTCGCGTCGCTGATCCTCGGGATCGGGGCGCTCATCATCGTCTACGGACGCTACTACCTGTCCCGCGACGACAGCATGGGCGAGTTCTTCACCTACCTGCTGCTGTTCCAGGGCGCGATGGTGGGCATCGTGCTGTCCGACAACGTCCTGCTCCTGCTGGTGTTCTGGGAACTCACCTCGCTGTCGTCCTTCCTGCTCATCGGGTACTGGAAACACCTGCCCGAGGGGCGGCAGGGCGCGCGGATGGCGCTGACGGTCACCGGCATGGGCGGGCTCGCCATGATCGGGGGCATGCTGCTGCTCGGCCGGATCGTGGGCAGCTACGACCTGACCGTGATCCTCGAGAACCGCGAGATGATCCAGGATTCCCCGCTCTACCTGCCGGCGCTCGTCCTGATCCTGCTCGGCTGCTTCACCAAGTCGGCGCAGTTCCCGTTCCATTTCTGGCTGCCGCACGCCATGGCCGCGCCGACGCCGGTTTCGGCCTACCTGCACTCGGCCACCATGGTGAAGGCGGGCATCTTCCTGATGGCGCGCCTCTGGCCGGTCATGTCCGGGACCGAGGCCTGGTTCTACACCGTGACGACCGCGGGCCTCGTGACCATGTGCCTCGGCGCGGTGATCGCGCTCTTCAAGCACGACCTGAAGGCGCTGCTCGCGTTCTCGACGGTGTCGCATCTCGGTCTCATCACCATGCTTCTCGGCACCGGAACCGCGTTCGGGGCGATGACGGCAGTGTTCCACATCCTGAACCACGCCACGTTCAAGGCCGCGCTGTTCATGTCGGCGGGCATCGTCGACCACGAGGCGCATACCCGCGACATCCGCAAGCTCGGGGGCCTGCGCCACCTGATGCCCGTGACCTTCGCGATCGCGCTGGTGGCGGGGCTGTCGATGGCGGGCATCCCGCTCTTCAACGGCTTCATCTCGAAGGAGATGATGCTCGAGGAGGCGCTGCACACCGAGCTCTTCGGGCCGTGGTGGCTGGTGCCAGCGCTCGCCACCTTCGGCGCGCTCTTCTCGGCCGCCTATTCGTTCCGCTTCATCGCGCACACCTTCTTCGGCAAGGCGCGCGACGACTACCCGTCCAAGCCGCACGATCCGGGCACCGGCATGTGGCTGCCGCCGGCCTTCCTCGCGACGCTGGTGATCGTGATCGGCCTCGCGCCGTTCCTGGTCGAGCCGCTGGTGAAGGGCGTGACCGGCGCGGTCCTCGGGGGCGTGGCGCCGGTGCCTGACTACCACCTCGCCATCTGGCACGGCTTCAAGCCGCCGCTCTACATGTCCGCGGTCGCGGTCGCGGGCGGCATCCTGATGCTGCTTCTGCACCGCTGGCTGCAGAAGGCGTGGGACGTGACGCCGCGCCCCGAGGCAAAACCCATCTTCGAGGGGCTCGTCGAGGCCGTCGCGGCCTTCGCGCGCGGCCTGACCGGCCGGCTGCACGACGGCGCCTTCACCCGCTATGCCGCGATCCTGTCGGTGACCATCCTCGCCGGCGCCTGGCACGCCTACGCCACCGGCACGGTCGGCGGGGCGACGCGGGCGATGCAGCCGGCGCCGGTGGTCGCGATCATCGGCTGGGCCATGCTGGTGGCGGCGTCGGGCTTCCTCGTCTTCGCGCACCGCAAGCGGTTCGCGGCGCTCGTCCTCATGGGCATCGTCGGCACCATCGTGTCGGTCGGCTTCGCCTTCTTCAGCGCGCCCGACCTCGCCATGACCCAGATCTCGGTCGAGGTCGTGACGGCGGTCCTGCTGCTTCTCGCCCTGAACCTGCTGCCGTCCGAGACCCCGCGCGAAAGCGGCGCCGGCCGCCGCCTGCGCGACGGCCTAGTCGCGGTCGCGGGCGGCGTCGGCGCGGGCGCGCTGGCCTGGTTCCTCATGATGCGGGACTTCGTCGCTGCGCCGATCTCCGAATACCATCTCGAGAACTCGTATTACGGCGGCGGCGGCACCAACGTGGTGAATGTCATCCTCGTGGACTTCCGCGGCTTCGACACCTTCGGCGAGATCATCGTGCTGGGCATCGCGGCGCTCGTGATCTACGCGCTGACCGAGGCGCTCCTGTCCGGTCCGGTCCGGGCGCGGCTGCTCGACCGGGTGCCGAACGCGCCCCTGGCCGGCGACCGTCACCCGCTCATGATGGTGGTGCTGACGCGCGTGGCCATGCCGCTGATCCTGATGGTCGGGGTCTTCATCTTCCTGCGCGGCCACAACATGCCCGGCGGCGGATTCATCGCCGGCCTCATCGTCGCGGTGGCGGTGGTGATGCAGTACATGGCCTCGGGCTATGCCTGGGCGTCCGAGCGCCAGCGCTTCCCCTATCACGGCATCATCGGTGCGGGCGTGCTGATCGCGGGCCTCACCGGCATCGGGGCGTGGTTCACCGGGCACGAGTTCCTGACCTCGTCCTTCACCTACATCCACCTGCCGCCGATCGAGGAGTTCGAGGTCGCCTCGGCCGCCGCCTTCGACCTCGGCGTGTTCCTGACCGTGGTGGGCGCGGTGATGCTGTCGCTCGAGAGCTTCTCGCGGCTTGCCCGACGTTCCCAGTCGACACCGGCGGAGCACGCCATGGACATCGATCCGTCCCGCGGACGCGGGGATGCCGGACTGAAAGGGGGCGCCTGACATGGAACTTCTCGTCGCCAGCGCCATCGGCGTCCTGACCGCCGCGGGCATCTACCTCGTGCTCCGGCTGCGCACCTTCCCGGTCATCGTCGGGACGGCCATGCTGACCTACGCGGTGAACGTGTTCCTGTTCACCTCGGGTCGGCTCGTGGTGGGCGCGCCGCCCATCCTGACGGACGATGCCACGCGCTACACCGATCCGCTGCCGCAGGCGCTGGTGCTGACCGCCATCGTGATCTCGTTCGGCATGACCGCGGTCGTGGTGGTCATCGCGCTCGGCGCCTATCTCGGCAACGACGACGACCGCGTGGACGACAGCGCGGGCCGGCTCGACGCGGCCCGCAAGGGGGAGGGGCGTCAATGATGCATTGGGTAAGCCTTCCCGTCATCCTGCCGGCGATGCTCGCCGCCACGATGATCCTCGTGGCGCGCTACGACGAGACCGTGCAGCGCACCTTCTCGGTCGCCGGGACCGTGGCCCTTCTCGCGGTGGCGCTCGGCCTCTTCCGCGGGGCCTCGGACGGGACAGTGACGATCTACCAGCTGGGCGACTGGCAGGCGCCGTTCGGCATCGTGCTGGTCGCCGACCGGCTGTCGACGCTGATGGTGCTCCTGACCGCCGTGCTCGCGCTCTTCGTGCTGATGCACGCGATCGGGACGGGCTGGGACCGGCGCGGCCGGCATTTCCACGCGCTGTTCCAGTTCCAGCTCATGGGCATCATGGGCGCCTTCCTCACCGGCGACGTGTTCAACCTGTTCGTCTTCTTCGAGGTGCTGCTCATCGCGTCCTACGGGCTGATGATCCACGGCGGCGGCGCCCGCCGCACCAAGGCCGGCGTGCAATACGTCCTCTTCAACCTCCTGGGCTCCACGCTCTTCCTGTTCGCGCTGGGCGCCATCTACGCCGAGACCGGCACGCTCAACATGGCGGACCTGGCCGAGCGCGTGGCGCAGATCGATCCGGGCAACAGCGCCGGCATCCGCACGGCGGCCGTGCTCCTGCTGATCGTGTTCGCGGTCAAGGCGGCAATCGCCCCGGTGCATTTCTGGCTGCCCGCGTCCTATTCCGAAGCGCCCGGCCCGGTCGCCGCGCTGTTCGCCATCATGACCAAGGTCGGCGCCTACGCCATCATCCGGGTCTACACGCTGATCTTTCCGCCCGAGCTCGAGATCACGCGGGGCCTGCTCGACCTCTGGCTGATGCCGCTGGCGCTCGTGGGTCTCGTCGTCGGCATGGTGGGCGTGCTCGGCGCGCGCCGGCTCGACCGGCTGGTCGCGTTCTCGGTCATCGGTTCGATGGGCATGCTGACCGTGGCGGTGTCGCTCTTCACCGAGGAGGGGATCACCGCCGCGCTCTACTACGTCGTGCACTCGACGCTCGCCACGGCGGCGCTGTTCCTCGTCGTGGACCTCGTGCAGACGCATCGTGGCAACATCCGCGGCGAACTGCGCGCCGCGCAGCCGATCCCGGCCACCGGCATCGTGGCCGCGCTGTTCTTCGCCGCCGCCATCGCCATGACCGGCCTGCCGCCGCTCTCGGGCTTCGTCGGCAAGCTCCTGATCCTCGACGCCGCATGGGACGGGCCGCTCGCGGTCTGGGCCTGGGCGGTGATCCTCGGCACCTCGCTGATCGCGGTGGTGGGCTTCAGCCGTGCGGGCAGCGTCGTCTTCTGGAAGGCGCACGAGGCGCGCGCTGCGGCGGACGACGATCCGGCGACCGAGATGGACAACGTCGACAGCACGCTGGACCTCGTCGGAGGTCGCGGCCAGCCGGCCCTCGCGCTCGTCTCGATCGGCGGACTGATCGCGCTCCTCGCGCTGCACACGGTGTTCGCGGGGCCGGTCATGCGGACGCTCTCGGCCACCTCGGCGCAGCTCTTCGCGCCGCAGCCCTACATCTCGACCGTGCTCGAGACCGAGGGCAAGGAGATCGTGAAGGGCCATTCCGACGAGGGCGACGACGGCGGCGACGCGGCCTCGGCCGCTGAGGGCGAAACCGGGGAAGGGGAGAGCCAGTGATGAAAAGCGCCATCCGCGTGATCCTGCCGCATCCGTTCCTGACGCTCCTGATGATCGTCGCGTGGTGCCTCCTGACCTCATCGATCTCGCTCGGCAACCTGCTGCTGGCGCTGGTCCTCGGCATCCTGATCCCGCAGCTGACCTACGCCTACTGGCCCGACGCCCCCCGCGGCGTCCGGGTGCTGAAGCTCATCCCCTACGTGCTCATGGTGATCTGGGACATCCTGATCGCCAACGTGGCCGTGGCGTGGATCGTGCTGACCAAATCGAACCGCGCCATGCGCTCCATGTGGGTGACCATTCCGCTCGATCTGCGCACGCCCGAGGCGATCACGATCCTCGCCGGGACCATCACGCTGACCCCGGGCACGGTGTCGGCGGACCTGTCGGACGAGGGGCACGCGCTTCTCGTGCACGCGCTCGACGCCGAGAGCCCCGAAGCGGTGCGCGAGGAGATCAAGTCGCGCTACGAACGCCGCCTGAAGGAGATCTTCGAATGACCGATCCCGAGACGCTGCGCGCCTGGGCGCTCATCTTCGCCTTCGTCTGCGTCGGGCTCAGCCAGGCGCTCGCCATGGTCCGCCTGATCCTCGGGCCGGGCCCCGGCGACCGGGTCCTCGCGCTCGACACCATGGTGATCAACGCCATCGGCCTGATCGTGCTCCTCGGCGTCGCGCAGGGCACTGAACTCTACTTCGAGGCGGCGCTGATCTTCGCCATGCTCGGCTTCGTGTCGACGGTGGCCTATTGCCGCTTCATCCTGCGGGGAGACATCATCGAATGACCGCCGCACTCGCCGATATCGCCATCGCCCTGTCGCTGGTCGTGGGCGGCCTCTTCACGCTGGTGGGCAGCTATGGCCTGCTCAAGCTCGACGACCCGGTCAAGCGTCTGCACGCGCCCACCAAGGCCGGCACGCTCGGCGTCGGCGCGCTGTTGCTGGCCTCGATGATCGAGGCCTTCGCCGAGCGCAGCGGGTCGATGCAGGAGATCCTCGTCATCGCTTTCCTCTTCGTGACGGCGCCGGTCTCGGCGCACTTCATCGCCAAGGTGAACATCCACCGCCGGCACTGCGACACGCCGCCCGTGCCGCCCGTGGACGGCACCTGGGCGACGCTCGACGTCCCGCAGCTGCGCACCGACGACAAGGCGCCCTGACCGTCACGCCATCCCGAAACGGTCGAGGATGACAGGCAACGCCGCATCGAGCGCGGCCTCACCGCCCGGGGACCAGCCGAGCGCGCGGAGCCGCGCGCAGTCGAGCACGCTGACCGGCGCGTCCGAGCGGGCGGGCAGGGGCGACGCGGACCCCGTCAACCGCGCGACCCGCGCCAGCAGGTCGTGGTGGTCGAGCAGGATGTCCGAGACATGCAGCGCGCGTGCCGCGGGGCGTCGGCTGATCACGATCCGGACCGCCTGCGCGAGGTCGCTCCCGTGTACCTCGGTGCCCCGCCGCGGCGCGATGGCGCGGCCCGCCAGGAAATCCGCGAAGAGCGCGCGCCACTTCTCCCATGCGGGCGCGGGATCGCCCGGGCCGAGCGGCGGCGCGCCGTAGAGGCCGGTCGCCCGCAGGCTCCAGCCCGGGACGGGCAGGGCCGCGAGGTGCGCCTCCGCCTCGGCCTTGACGCGGCCATAGAGCGACGCGGGGGCGGGGGCCATGTCCTCGGTCAGGTCCGTGCCCGCCGGCAGCGCGTCGAACACCGCGCGCGAGGAGAGGAAGATCACCGGCACGCCCTGCGCCGCCGCCGCGTCGAAGAGCCGCCGCGTGCCGTCGAGATTGGCCAGCAGGAATGCGCCGGGGTCGTCGCCCTCGCCGCCGCGGTAGCGGCCCGGCACGTGAGCGAAGGCCGCGTGCACCAGCATGTCGAGACCCGACAGGTCCGGCGCCGCCGCCCCGAGATGCCAGTCGCGATGGGGCAGGTCGCGCAGGGGCCGGCGGCCGAGCGTCACCACGCTGAGGCCCGCGGCGCCGAGGTCGTCCGCGACGAACCGCCCGGCGATCCCCGTGGCGCCGGTCAGGCCGATCCTCATGCGGGGGGCGCGGGCAGGCGCGAGACGTCCGGCATCCGGCCCGCCTCGACGCTGCGCCAGAGGTCGACGAGGGGGCGCAGGCGGTCGAGCTTGCCGTGGTCCTGCCAGGGCTTCTCGTACTGGTAATGCAGCACGCGCACCGCGTCCCAGTCCCAGAGCGCGGGCAGGTTGAACCAGACGTATTGCAGCATGTTGAACGTCACCGGCAGGCCGTGCCAGTCGGGAAAGAAATCCTGCAGGAAGGTCTGGTCAGTGCGTTTCCAGAACGCCCCCGGCGCGTCGAGCCGCGCGAGCATCGCCTCGAACGTCGCCTGCGACGGCCGCGCGGTGAAGACGCCCGAGTTCATGCGGTGAAAATCCGCGAGCCCCTCGTAGACATTCGGGGCCGCGCAGAATTCCGGGTAGTCGAACAGCACGTCGATCGGCCGCAGCGCCAGCGTGTCGGCGTCGAGGAACACCACGCGGTCATAGTCGAGCTGCCAGAGCCGCAGCTTGGCGAAGTTGTCGAGCGGGGTGTGGAACGGCGGTTTCTCGCCCCTGGTGAAGGGGTTCCGGCCGTGGATCTGGTCCTTGGCATGCGCGGCGGCGAAGGCGTCGGAGACCGGGAGCAGATCCGTCGCGACGAGCCGCGCGCCGCGCGCCGACAGGGGCGCCAGCGCCTCGGACGGCACGCCCCCGGTATGCAGCACCACGCGGTCCGCGCGCGTCCCGGTGGCGGCCAGCGACGTCAGGAGCGCGGCCGCCCCGCGCGCGAAGTCCGCGTTCGTGACAAGCGTGACGAAGGCCCGGTCGGACCGGGCCGGGCCGTCCGGGATCAGCGCGCTCACGAGACGGATTTGAGCGCGCGGCCCTCGGGATCGCGGTCGACGCGGGTGCCGATGTCGCGCGTCCAGGCCGACACTGCCGGCACGCGCGAGCGGTCGATGCGGTGGGCGTATTTTTTCGCCACCTCGACCACCTCGGACAGCAGCCCCTCGGCCAGCGTCGTGGGCTCGAGCCCCAGCGCCAGGAACTGGTCGTTCTTCACGATCAGGTCGTTCTCGGCCGCTTCCTTGCGCGGATTCGGCAGGTACTTGACCTCGGCACCGGTGATCTTGGCCACGAGTTCCGCAAGGTCACGCACGCGGTGCGTCTCGGTCATCTGGTTGAAGATCTTCACCCGCTCTCCGCGCTCGGGCGCGTCGTCCAGCGCAAGCTCCACGCAGCGCACCGAATCGCGGATGTGAATGAAGGCGCGCGTCTGCCCGCCCGTGCCGTGCACCGTCAGCGGGTAGCCGATCGCCGCCTGGATCAGGAAGCGGTTCAGCACCGTGCCGTAATCGCCGTCATAGTCGAACCTGTTCACCAGCTGCTCGTGCCGGCGGGTCTGATCGGTATGCGTGCCCCAGACGATCCCCTGGTGCAAGTCGGTGATCCGGAGCCCGTCGTTCTGCGCGTAGAACTGGAAGAGGATCTGATCGAGCGACTTGGTCATGTGATAGACCGAGCCCGGCTTCGTCGGGTAGAGCACCTCCTGCGCGCGCTTGCCGGTCGGGGTGTCGATCTCGATGTCGAGATACCCCTCGGGGATCGGGGCGCCGACGCTCGAATATCCGTAGACGCCCATGGTGCCGAGGTGCACGAGGTGCGCGTCGATGTCGGTTTCCACCAGCGCCGCCAGCAGGTTGTGGGTCGCGTTCACGTTGTTGGTGACGGTGTAGACCTTGTGGCGGTCTGTCTTCATCGAATAGGGCGCGGCGCGCTGCTCGGCGAAGTGCACGATGGCGTCGGGCCGGTATTCCGCCAGCCACTGCTTCAGCCGCTCGTATTCCTTCGCGAGGTCGAGCAGGTGGAAATGCAGCGTCTCGCCGGTGACCTGCTTCCAGATGCGGCAGCGTTCCTGGATCGAATCCATGGGGGTCAGCGACTGCACGCCCAGCTCCGTGTCGATCCAGCGGCGCGACAGGTTGTCGACGATGTGAACCTCGTGCCCCTGTGCCGACAGGTGCAGACAGGTCGGCCAACCGACGAAGCCGTCTCCTCCGAGAATGGCGATACGCATGGCGGCTCTCCTTGTCCGTGTCGTGTCCGTGCGGATGACGCCGCGTCATATTCGGCGTTCCACCTGTTGTAAAATGACCGTTTTGCGACGCGCGGCAACCCCGGTCGGCGGTCTGCCGCAAAGCGGCGTCCCGCCCGCGGCATGGCAAAGCACAGGTCGGCACCTATCTGCACGTCCCAGCCGCGCCGCATCGGCGCGATCGAGACGTACAGTGCCGGAAAGGAGACATTCCATGGCAGAGGCGAAACTCTTCACCCCGTTCCGCGCGGGCGACATCGAGCTCGAGAACCGCATCGTGATGGCGCCGCTGACGCGCAACCGCGCCAAGACCGACGACGCGCCCGAGGACATGCACGTCGACTACTACACGCAGCGCGCAGGCGCAGGCCTGATCATCACCGAGGCCACGCAGATCTCGCCCGAGGGCAAGGGCTATGCCTGGACGCCCGGCATCCACGATGCCCACCAGGTCGCCGCGTGGCGCCGCGTCACCGACGCCGTGCACGAAGCGGGTGGCAAGATCGTGCTGCAGCTCTGGCATGTGGGGCGCATCTCGCACACCTCGCTGCAGCCGGGCGGCCAGCAGCCGGTCGCGCCCTCCGCGGTCCGCGCCAAGGCGCCGACCTTCGACGGCGAGAAGATGGTGGACGTGTCGGAACCCCGCGCGCTCCGGCTCGACGAGCTGCCGCGCATCGTCGAGGATTACCGCCGCGCCGCCGAGAACGCCAAGGAGGCAGGCTTCGACGGGGTCGAGGTGCACGGCGCGAACGGCTACCTGCTGGACCAGTTCCTGAAGGACGGCTCGAACCATCGCGAGGACGCCTATGGTGGCGGCCTCGAGAACCGCGCGCGGCTTCTTTTCGAGGTGCTCGACGCGGTCATCGGCGTCTGGGGCGCGGGGCGCACCGGGCTTCGGCTGTCGACCTTCTCGGCCGCGAACGACGCCCGCGACAGCGACCCGAAGGCGCTGACCGAATACCTGATCGACCGCCTGAACGGGGTCGGGCTCGCCTATCTTCACATGATCGAAGGCCAGACCGGCGGCTCGCGCGAGCTGCCCGAGGGAGCCGACCTGCGGGCGCTGCGCGACCGCTACGACGGTGCGTGGATGGGCAACAACGGCTATGACCGCGACCTCGCGATCGCGCGGGTCGACAACGGCGATGCCGACCTCGTGGCGTTCGGCGTGCCGTTCATCTCGAACCCCGACCTGCCGCGCCGCCTGAAGCTCGACGCGCCCATGAACGAGGCCGACAAGGACACGTTCTACGGCGGCGGGCGCGAGGGCTACACGGACTACCCGTTCCTCGACGGGTCCGAGGCGCGCAAGGCCGGCTGAGACACGTCGCTGCGGGCGGGGTGACCCCGCCCGCACCCGCCCAGCGGGAGGCGGCCCCGGGCCGCTCCCGCGGGCCTCGCGGCAGGTGCGCCGCGTCCCGGCATCCGCGTCCAAGAGGCCGCTTGCGCAGGCCGTCACGCCACGCCATGTTTGATTTTGGCCGCCGGACACGCAGGTTGAAAAGCGCATCCCACGACCCCAATTTGTAGCTCCGAAAGAAGGAGACGGCGGGCGCTGCCGACAAGGGGCCGAGCCGTCTTGCCGAGGATAAGGAAAGCTTATGCAACAGCCTCTCAACACGTCCTATCCGGTGCTTCCGCTGCGCGACATCGTCGTGTTCCCGCACATGATCGTGCCGCTCTTCGTAGGGCGCGAGAAATCCGTGCGTGCGCTGGAGGAGGTCATGGCGGACGACAAGCAGATCCTGCTTGCGAGCCAGATCGACCCCGCCGAGGACGACCCGGCCGCGGACCGCATCTACAAGGCCGGCGTGGTGGCCAACGTGCTGCAACTGCTCAAGCTTCCCGACGGCACCGTGAAGGTGCTGGTGGAAGGGCAGGCGCGCGTGCGCATTACCGAGTACCTCGAGAACGAGTCGTTCTTCGAGGCGCGGGCCGAATACCTGACCGAGATGCCGGGCGATGCCACGGCCATCGCGGCGCTCGTGCGGTCGGTGGCCGACGAGTTCGAACGCTATGCCAAGATCAAGAAGAACATCCCCGAGGAAGCGCTGTCGGCGGTGAGCGAGACCACCGAGCCGGCCAAGCTTGCCGACCTCGTGGCGGGCCATCTCGGCATCGAGGTGAAGCAGAAGCAGGAGCTTCTCGAGACGCTGGCGATCTCCGACCGGCTGGAGAAGGTCTACGGCCTGATGCAGGGCGAGATGTCGGTCCTGCAGGTCGAGAAGAAGATCAAGACGCGCGTCAAGTCGCAGATGGAGCGCACGCAGCGCGAGTACTACCTGAATGAGCAGATGAAGGCCATTCAGAAGGAACTCGGCGACGGCGAGGACGGCCAGAACGAGGTCGCCGAGCTCGAGAAGCGCGTGTCCGAGACCAAGCTGTCGAAGGAGGCCCGCGAAAAGGCCGAGGCCGAGATCAAGAAGCTCAAGAACATGTCGCCCATGTCCGCAGAGGCGACGGTGGTGCGCAACTACCTCGACTGGATGCTGTCGATCCCGTGGGGCGTGAAGAGCCGCGTCAAGAAGGATCTCGGCCGCGCGCAGAAAATCCTCGACGACGACCATTACAGCCTCGACAAGGTCAAGGAGCGCATCGTCGAATACCTCGCGGTGCAGCAGCGCTCGAAGAAGCTGAAGGGGCCGATCATGTGCCTCGTCGGCCCTCCGGGCGTGGGCAAGACCTCGCTCGGCCAGTCGGTCGCCAAGGCCACGGGACGCGAGTTCATCCGCATCTCGCTGGGCGGCGTGCGTGACGAGAGCGAGATCCGCGGCCACCGCCGGACCTATATCGGCTCAATGCCGGGCAAGATCATCCAGGCCCTGAAGAAGGCCAAGACGACGAACCCGCTGATCCTGCTCGACGAGATCGACAAGATGGGCCACGACTTTCGCGGTGACCCGGCCTCGGCCATGCTCGAGGTGCTCGACCCCGAGCAGAACTCGACCTTCGTCGACCACTATCTCGAGGTCGAGTACGACCTGTCGGACGTGATGTTCCTCACCACGGCCAACAGCTACAACATGCCTGGGCCGCTGCTCGACCGGATGGAGATCATCCCGCTCTCGGGCTACACCGAGGACGAGAAGGCCGAGATCGCGCGCCGTCACCTCCTGCCCAAGCAGGTCAAGAACCACGGACTCAAGAAGACCGAGTTCGAGGTCGAGGACCAGGCGCTGGTGGACACGATCCGCTACTACACCCGCGAGGCGGGGGTGCGGAACCTCGAGCGGGAGCTGGCCAAGCTCGCGCGGAAGGCTGTGACCCAGATCGTCAAGAAGGAGACGTCGAAGGTCGTCATCACGGCAGAGAACCTGCCCGACTTCCTCGGCGTGCGGAAGTTCCGCTACGGCCTCGCCGAGGAGGACAACCAGATCGGCGTGGTGACCGGGCTTGCGTACACCTCGACCGGCGGGGACCTCCTGCACATCGAGGCGCTGCGCCTGCCGGGCAAGGGCCGCATGAAGACCACCGGCACGCTCGGTGACGTGATGAAGGAATCGATCGACGCGGCGTCCTCCTATGTCCGCTCGATCAGCCCGCAGATCGGGGTGAAGCCGCCCCGGTTCGAGAAGTGGGACATCCACGTCCACGTGCCCGACGGCGCGACGCCCAAGGACGGCCCGTCCGCGGGTCTCGCCATGGTTACGGCGATCGTGTCGGTCCTGACCGGCATCCCGGTCCGCAAGGACATCGCCATGACCGGCGAGGTGACGCTGCGCGGGAACGCGTCCGCCATCGGCGGGCTGAAGGAAAAGCTGCTCGCGGCGCTGCGCGGCGGGATCAAGACCGTTCTCGTCCCGAAGGAGAACGAGAAGGATCTGGCCGAGCTGCCGGACAACGTGAAGACGGGGCTGCAGATCATCCCGGTGGAGCACGTGTCCGAGGTGCTGGAGCACGCGCTGGTCCGCAAGCCCGAGCCTGTCGACTGGGACGAGGCCGCCGAGGAAGCCGCCATGGACGCGATGAAATCGCCGTCCGAGGGCCAGGAAAGCGGTGCCGTCGCGCACTGAGCGCGGCGCGCGGACGGCTTGCACCGATGACCGGGCGGCGCGGGGAAGGACCCCGCGCCGCCTTTTTTCTTGCCCTCCGGCCGCCGCTTCCCGGAGGACGGCGATGTGGTATGATCGGCGCACGGACGGCGCCGCCGCCACCGCGCCGCGCATGAGGACAGCCGCCATGTCGAGCCGCAAGAAATCTGCCGAACCCCCCGACGCACCGCGTGGTACGTCCGCGAAAGACCCACAGGATGCGGATGCCGTGCCCGCCCCGCCGCCTGCGGAGGATCTGCGCAAGAAGGAACTGATCGCCCGCGTGATGGACCGCGCCGAGCTCAAGCAGGGCGTCGCCCGCGAAGCGGTCGAGGCGACGCTCGAGATCCTCGGCGAGGCGCTCGCCGAGGGGCGCGCCCTGAACCTGCCGCCGCTCGGCCGGGTCAAGGTGCAGCGCCGCCGCCAGACGAAGAAGGGGCAGGTGATGCTGACCCGCGTCAAGCGGGCGCATCACGACCCGCATCGCCGCCCGGATGACGACGCGTCCGACGTCGAAGACGATGCCGAAGAGGGCCTTGCACAGCCGGTCGAGGCAGTCTAAGAGACGCGCCACCGGGTGATTAGCTCAGTGGTAGAGCGCTTCGTTCACATCGAAGATGTCGGGGGTTCAAATCCCTCATCACCCACCATTAACCCCCTGATTTACCTTCACTTTAGGCGCGCGACGACCACCCTAACGAAGTGGCGTTGGGTTCAATGAACCTAGACCTCTGACCGGATGTCCATGACATCCTTGTACTTATTGTGGAATCGTGTGGTCTCGCCGGCATCTTCTGCCGCCTTGAAGTCCCGCCCCATGTCGGACTCGGACCACTCTTCGAAATGCGCCTCTGCCTCTTCGACGAGCTCTGCAATGGCATGGAGCTGCTCGGGACGGAGCATCAGGTACGAGAGCTTTGCGGTGTTCAATGAGGCGCAGCCATCGTCGAAGTCGATCTCGAACTCGTCCTGCTCGGCATCGACGCAAACTGCGTCGTATCGTGGCCCGTCGTCTGTGTACGTGACGTACAAGTGGTAAGCTTTGCTGCCCTTTTTATGGGTGATTGTGTTAAACCCAGGGTCGCTGATCTGACCGGTCTTGGTCATCGTGTTTGCCCTTTCTTGAGCGTGGAGA
Source organism: Roseivivax isoporae LMG 25204 (assembly GCF_000521865.1). GTDB lineage: Bacteria > Pseudomonadota > Alphaproteobacteria > Rhodobacterales > Rhodobacteraceae > Roseivivax > Roseivivax isoporae. The sequence continues at coordinate 123 of NZ_JAME01000033.1, read as the reverse complement.
AGTCGAGGACGTCGGCAGCCCGACGCAGGTGCGTCGGGGAGTAACGGGCGTAGACCCTTTCGGTGATTGCGGTGTTGGAGTGGCCGAGGAATTGCGAAATCTCTGACCTGCTCCCTTTGGAGT
>NZ_JAME01000032.1 GCF_000521865.1 Roseivivax isoporae LMG 25204 | reverse complement strand
GTTCGAACTTTTCCTTTGCCATCTCTCAAGACGCCTTCGTTCAAGTTTCGGGGGTCCGAGCGACCCGGTTCACATCGCGGGCCACATATTGGGTCGTCCGGGGAAAATCAAGCAGCCTTTCCCGCCCCGACGCGGGGACCTCAGGGGGTCGCGGGCGCGGGCAGACCGGGCGCGGCGGGCGCGGCATCTGCGGCCGCGGGCGCGGCGGTCTCCGCGGTCGCCTCTTCCGCCGGTGCGGGCCCGCCGAACCAGCCCTCTGCGCGCGACTGCCGGCGCATCCAGTTCTCGATCTGGAGCGCGATGTTCTTGGAAAGATTGGTCATCTGCTCCTCGGCCGACTGCGTCACGCCGGAGCCCACGATGGTCTTGCCCGACGGCGCCTCGAGGGCGGTGATCTGCTCGGCCTCCTCGTTCAGCTTCCGCCCCGTCGCGTCCTCGAACACCGTGACGCGCACGATCAGGACCGATTTCGGGCTGAAGACCAGCGGGATGCCGGGCTGCGCGAGGACGTAGCCCTCGACGCTGACGCCCAGGTGGTAGAAGGCGTCGCCCTCGTAGCGGCGGAAGCGTTCCTCGAGCGCCGAATCCACCGACGCGATCCACTCCTCCTTGGTCGCCTCGCGCGAGGCCGGGCCCTTCACGAGGTTCGGCGCGACGACGATGGCGTGGCCGAGCTTGAAGTCACCCACGGGTTCCACCGGCTGGCGCAGCTCGCGGGCGCCGTCGGCGCAGGCTCCGAGAAGGGTCAGGAGGGCGAGAAGCGGCAGAAGGCGCATGGGCTTGGGTCTCCGTTGGCGGTCCTTGGGCGCGCCGACGGGATACAGGGCGCGCCCGCCGGTGGCAATCGGCAGGGACCGGATCCCCGCCCCGGACGCCCCGCCGCGCTCAGCGGTTCGCGCCGGGAACCCACAGCACGTCGGCCCGGCCGTCGTCGTTGGCGATGCGCGCGGCGACGAAGAACCAGTCGGACAGGCGGTTGAGATAGGTGATCGCGGCCGCGTTCACGCTCTCCGTTGCCGACAGTTCGATGACGTAGCGCTCGGCCCGGCGCGCCACGGTGCGGCACATGTGCAGGTGCGCGGCGAGCGCCGAGCCGCCTGGCAGGATGAAGCTGCGCAGCGGCTCGAGCCGGCCGTTCATCGCGTCGATCTCCCGCTCGAGCCGGTCGGTCTGCGCCGCGACCATGCGCAGCGGCGGGTACTCGGCGCTCTCGTCGCGCTCCATCCCCGGCCGGCAGAGATCGGCGCCGAGGTCGAAGAGGTCGTTTTGGATGCGCGCGAGCTGCGCGTCCATCTCGCCCTCGGCGTGCAGCCGGGCGATGCCGAGCGTCGCGTTCAGCTCGTCCACCGTGCCGTAGGACACGACGCGGGCCGAATGCTTGGCCACGCGGCTGCCGTCGCCGAGCGCGGTTTCGCCCGCATCGCCGGTGCGCGTGTAGATCTTGTTCAGGACCACCATGGTGTCAGCCTCCGCTGCGGCGCACGAGAACGAAGAGAAGGATCAGCAGCACGGCCGCGAACTGCGCGGCGATGCGCCAGCGCATGAGCTTGTTGGCGTATTTGCGGTTGAACTCGCCGCCCTTCGCGAAGCCGCCGATCCCGGTCATGAGGATGGCGACGACGGCGAGCATGACGATCGCCATGACGACGAATAACGGGTCGTGTAGCATCTTCGGTCCTTCGGTCCCTCTGTCCCTGTCCGGGTCGCGCCCGGATGTTCCCTGGACTGCAACCTAGCCGATCCCCGCCCGAAGGCGAGCCTCAGGACCGTGCCAGCAGGCGGTCAAGCGCCCGCGCAGGCAGGACACGCCGGGCGATCGCGGCGATGCGGGTCGGGACCGTGACGAAATAGCGCGGGCGCGGACGGCGCGCCTCGAGCGCGCGGATCAGCACGTCGGTCACCGCCGAGGCGGGTTTCTGCATCGGGTTGTCGCCGCTGCCGGCGTAGAGCTTGTCGAGCAGGTGCGCCCGGTACTCGTCGGCCCGCGCGCTCCGCTCCCAGTCGATCCAGCGTTCGAACTGCCGGATCGCGTTCTGGCGGAACGGCGTGTCGATCGGCCCCGGCTCGATCAGCACCACGTCGATGCCGGTGCCCGCCATCTCCATCCGCAGGCAGTCGGACCAGCCCTCGACCGCGAACTTCGACGCGACGTAGGCGCCGCGCCACTTCGCCCCGACAAGGCCCAGCACCGAGGAATTGTTGACGATCCGCCCCTGCCCCCGCGCCCGCATGAGCCGGATCGCCCGCGTCGTCAGGTCGTGCCAGCCGATGAAGTTCGCCTCGAAGATCGCGCGCATCGCCTCCGCCGGCACGTCCTCGAGCGGCCCCGGGATCGCGTAGGCCCCGTTGTTGAAGAGCGCGTCGAGCCGGCCGCCCGTGGCCTCCGCGACGCCGTCCATGGCGGCGGCGATGCTCGCGGGGTCGGCATAGTCGAGGATCAGCACCTCGAGCCCCTCGGCCGCGAGCCGGGCGCGGTCCTGCTGCGTCCGGACCGTGGCGAGGACACGCCATCCGCGGCGGGCCAGCGTGTGCGCGGCATCGTGACCGATGCCGCTCGACGCGCCGGTGATCAGGATCGTTCGGGGGTCTGGCATGGGCGCTCCGTCTCGGTCCGGTGAGCGCCCAGCCTTGCCGCGCCGCGTCGCGGATGGAAAGTGGCGATCGTCAGCGCGCGGCCGCGCTGACGAGGAAATCCGCCATCCACCCGACGCGGTTGGTCTCGACCGCGCGGATCTTGAGCCAGCCGTCGCCGGTATCGCGCAGGACCTCGATGGCGTCGTCGCGCACGAGCTGGGTCACGATGGCGTAATCCGTGCCGGGGCCCGCGCGCATGTTCACGACGTTGCCGCTGATCGCGCGCAGGTCGCGGGCAGGCTCTGCGGGCTCTGCCGGTGCCACCGCCGCGGCGGGCGTCGCGTCGGGGGCGGCGGCCGACCCGGAGGCGTCCTCGGCCGGGGGGGTGCGGCTCGTCAGGACGAGGCCCAGCGCCTCGGGCGCCACCTCGTCCTGCCCCTGCGCCGCCGTGGCCTCGCCGGCCGCGGCCGGCGCCGCAACCTGCGTCAGGATCGCGCCGGTGTCGGCGCGCGCGACGACCTCCTCGGTATCCTGCCCGGGCGCGTCCTCGACGGGCGCCTCGGAGGCCTCCGCGACGACCGCCGTCGGGTCCGCGCCCGGCACGAAATCGTTGCCGCCCGAAAGCTCGTAATATCCCCAGAAAAGAAATGCGAAAGTCAACAAAATGAACCGTTTCATGATCGCCACCTTCCGATAGCGCCGGGTGTCCGCCGCAAACGGCGCCGGCGACTTCCTGCCTATGCCAGTTCCAACGCCGCGCTAAGCAAAATTGTTTCGAAAGGCGGGTCCGCTCGCTTTACGCCCCGCGGCCCGGCAGCTATCACCGCATCTATGGACGAGATCGCCGACGACCCCAACATGAACCCCCGCAACCTCGCGGAGCCGCTGCGCCGCGCGATCGGGGAGCGCTACCTCACCTACGCGCTGTCGACGATCATGAACCGCGCCCTGCCCGATGCCCGCGACGGGCTGAAGCCGGTGCACCGGCGCATCCTCTTCGCCATGCGCGAGCTCAGGCTCAGCTCGACCGGCGGCTTCCGCAAGTCGGCCAAGATCTCGGGCGACGTGATGGGCAACTACCACCCGCACGGGGACGCGGCGATCTACGACGCGATGGCGCGGCTCGCCCAGGACTTCACCATCCGCTACCCGCTGGTGGACGGACAGGGCAACTTCGGCAACATCGACGGCGACAACCCGGCCGCCTCGCGCTACACCGAGGCGCGCCTGTCGCTCATGGCCGAGGCGCTGCTCGACGGGCTGAACGAGGACGCGGTCGACTTCCGCGCCAATTACGACGGCACGCTGACCGAACCGATTGTGCTGCCGGCGGCGTTCCCGAACCTGCTTGCCAACGGGTCGAGCGGGATCGCGGTCGGGATGGCCACGAACATCCCTCCCCACAACATCGCCGAGCTGGTCGACGCCTGCCTGCATCTCATCAAGACGCCGGACGCGCGCGACGACACGCTGCTGAACTACGTGCCGGGGCCGGACTTCCCCACCGGCGGCGTGCTGGTGGAGCCGCGCGAGCAGATCGCCGAGGCCTACCGCACGGGGCGCGGCGCGTTCCGCCTGCGCGCGCGCTGGCATCTCGAGGACCTCGGCCGCGGCACCTGGCAGGCGGTGGTTACCGAGATCCCCTACCAGGTTCAGAAGTCCAAGCTGGTCGAGCGGCTCGCCGAGCTCATCCAGACCAAGAAGGTGCCGATCCTCGCGGACGTCCGCGACGAGAGCGCCGAGGACGTCCGCATGGTGCTGGAGCCGCGGTCCAAGAACGTCGACCCGGACATGCTGATGGGGATGCTGTTCAAGAACTCGGACCTCGAGATCCGGTTCTCGCTGAACATGAACGTGCTGATCGACGGCGTGACGCCCAAGGTCTGCTCGCTCAAGGAGGTGCTGCGGGCCTTCCTCGACTTCCGCCGCGACGTGCTGATCCGCCGCTCGAAGCACCGGATGGAGAAGATCGACCACCGGCTCGAGGTGCTCGAGGGCCTGATCGTGGCCTTCCTGAACCTCGACCGCGTGATCGACATCATCCGCTACGACGACGATCCCAAGGCCGCGCTGATGCGCGAGGACTGGGGCCGCGACCACGTGCGCGCCATGTCCGAACGCGACTACGTGCCGCCCGCGCCGCTCGGGGAGGACGGCGTGCTGGGTCTGACCGAGGTGCAGGCCGAGGCGATCCTCAACATGCGCCTGCGCTCGCTGCGCCGGCTCGAGGAGATCGAGCTCGTGGCCGAGCGCGACCGCCTGATGGAGGAACGCGCGGGCCTCGAGGACCTGCTCGACAGCGAGGACCTGCAATGGGCGCGCATCGCCGAGCAGCTGCGCGAGACGCGCAAGGCGTTCGGCCGCGACCTGCCCGGCGGCGCGCGCCGCACCGAGATTGCCGAGGCGCTCGAGGCCGAGGAGGTGCCGATCGAGGCGATGATCGAGCGCGAGCCGATCACCGTCGTCTGCTCGGAGCGCGGATGGATCCGCGCGATGACCGGCCACATCGACCTGGCGCGCGAGCTGAAGTTCAAGGACGGCGACGGCCCGCGCTTCATCTTCCACGCCGAGACCACGGACAAGCTGCTGGTCTTCGGCACCAACGGCCGGTTCTACACGGTGTCCGCGGCGAACCTGCCCGGCGGGCGCGGCATGGGCGAACCGCTGCGCCTGATGGTGGACCTGCCGAACGAGGCCGACATCGTCGACATCCTGATCCACCAGCCGGGCCGCAAGCTCCTGATCGCGTCCTCGGCCGGCGACGGCTTCGTCGTGCCCGAGGACGAGGTGGTGGCGCAGACCCGCGCCGGCAAGCAGGCGCTGAACGTCAAGGACGACGTGCGCGCCCGCATCTGCCGGCCGGTGCGCGGCGACGCGGTCGCGGTCGTCGGCGACAACCGCAAGCTGCTGGTCTTCGACGTCGAGGAACTGCCCGAGATGGCCCGCGGCAAGGGCGTGCGGCTGCAGAAATACAAGGACGGCGGGCTGTCGGACGCCATCGTGTTCGACAAGTCCGCGGGGCTGACCTGGCTCGACCCGGCCGGGCGCACCCGCACCGTCGCCCTGCCCGAGCTCGAGGAATGGCGCGCCAAGCGCGCCGGGTCGGGCCGCATGGCGCCGCGGGGCTTCCCGCGCGACAACCGCTTCACCTGAGCCGGCACCCTGACCCGGCCGGGCGCCGAGAGGAATGACCGCCCCCGTGACCCCGACCGACCCCGCACCCGGCGCCGACACGGCCGCCCCCCGCTACACCGGCGAGGGCGGCGCGCTCTTCGGCCTCGCGCTGCGCACGGCGGTGCTGACGCTCCTGACGCTCGGGATCTACCGGTTCTGGGCCAAGACGCGGATCCGCCGCTACATCTGGTCTTCGGTCCAGCTCGACGGCACGCGGTTCGAATATACCGGCACCGGGCTCGAGAAGTTCCTGGGCTTCCTCGTCGCGGTGGTGATCCTCGCCATCTACCTGGGCCTCGTGCAGCTCCTGCTGGCCTTTCTCGGGCTCTCGCTCTTCGTCACGCCGGAAAGCCCCGGCGCGGCCCTCGCGCAGGGGGTGGCGTTCTCGCTCACCGGCCTCGCCGTCCTGCCGCTCGTGTTCTTCGCGCAGTACCGTGCGCGGCGCTACAAGTGCGGGCGGACGCGCTGGCGCGGCATCCGCTTCGGCATGGAGAAGGCCGCCTGGGGCTATGCCCTGCGCGCGCTCCTCTATTACGGGCTCGCCCTCCTGACGCTCGGGCTGCTCTGGCCTCTCGCGACATGGCGGCTGTCGCGGTACATGATCGACCGCACCTGGTTCGGCGATGCCCGCTTCACGCTCGGAGGCCGGTGGACCGGGCTCTACCCGGCGATGACGCACATCCTCGTGCCGGTCGCGCTGCTCGTCGGCGGCACGGCCTTCGCCATCCTCAGCGAACGTCCTGCACTCGCGGCGATCCTGCCCCCCGTCGCCGCGATCTGGCTGGTGATCGGCGTCGTGCACTACCGGGTGCAGAGCTTCGCCTACCTCACCCGCCACACCACGCTCGGCGGCACGGTCGGCTTCGACGCGCGGCCACGCACCGGCACGGTGATCCGCAAGTACGTGGGCGGCTCGATCCTGATCGCGCTTGCGATCGGCGTGGTCGGCGGCCTGCTCACCTCGTTCTTCGGCGTGCTCTTCGGCGGGCTGATGCAGATGGCCGAGGCCGGGCGGCCGGACGGCGCCGCGGGCGCGATGGCGTTCGTGCTCCCGATGCTGGCGGCGCTCTTCGGCTACCTCGCGATCCTGCTCTTCTCCGGGGCCGCCGCCTACGCGCTCATCGTGCAGCCGATCCTCGCGCACTACACCGAGACGCTCGCGGTCTCGGACGTCGCGGCCCTGCAGGACATCCGGCAGCGCGCGGCGGACCGTGGCGCGGATGCCGAGGGGTTCGCCGACGCGCTCGACCTCGGCGGGGCGATCTGAACCATGCAGGCCTTCGCGGATTTCTACGACGGCGAGACCGCGACCCGCCATCCGGTGCACGTGACGCTCGGACCGGACCGCATGGCGCTGCTGATCCGGGGCGACACGCTGCCGCAGCCGCTGCGCTGGCCGCTCGCCGACCTGCGCGCGCTGCACGACCAGTCCGACCGGCGGCAGCTCGTCCTCACCCGCCATGTGGAGTTCCGGGACGAAACCGCCCGCGACCCGGCCCGGCTCGTGGTCGACGATCCCGACTTCATGGCCTGGCTGCGCGCGACGCGGCCCGCGCTCGACGCCCGCGACGTGCCCCGCGGCACCGGGCGGCGCGTCGCGCTCTGGATCGCGGGCGCCCTCGCGGCGGTGGGGCTCATGCTGTTCGTGATCCTGCCGGCGCTCGCCGACACCCTCGCCCGCGCGATCCCCGAGGCGCGCGAGGCGGCGTTCGGCCGGTCCGTCGTGGCGCAGATGGAGCGCGTTCTCGGCGCCGAGCGCATGGGCGGGCTCGACTGCGAGGCGCCCGCGGGACGCGCGGCGCTCGACCGCATGGCGGCGCGGCTGACCGGCGCTGCGGACCTCGACACGCAGGTGACCCTGCGCGTGCTCGACCACGAGATGGTCAACGCCTTCGCCGCGCCCGGCGGCCAGGTCGTGATCCTGCGCGGGCTCCTCGACGAGGCCGGGTCGCCCGAGACGGTCGCGGCCGTGCTTGCGCACGAACTCGGCCATGTCGCCCGCCGCGATCCCACCCGCGCGGCGCTGCGCACCGCGGGGTCGGTCGGCCTACTGGGGCTCGTCTTCGGCGACTTCGCCGGCGGGGCGGCCATGCTGCTCGTGGCCGAGCGCCTGATCGACGCACGCTACAGCCAGGACGCCGAGGAGGCCGCGGACCTCTACGCGCACGAGCTGCTCGCGCGGGCCGACATCCCGCCCGCGGCGCTGGCGCAGATGTTCGAGCGGTTCCGGGAGCTTGACGGCGACACGCGCGGCGCGTTCGCGCATCTCATGAGCCATCCCCGTCTCGGGGACCGGATCGCGGCCGCCCGCGCGGCCACGCCCGAGGGATTCGCCGGCCGCCCGGTCCTGTCCCCGGCAGAGTGGCGCGCGCTGCAGGACATCTGCGGGTGACGGCGCGCCCGAACCCGCTATGTGGACCCAGGAACACGCGGATCGCGCGAGAACGCGACGTTGGACGGCGACAAGGTGACGATTTTGCGCTGTTTCGCTGGCGGCCGGGGCGTTATCACGCGAACGACCTGAAAGATGCAGGCGCCCGGCCGGTCGCGGCCGGTCCGGTGAAAGACCCGAAGAGGAGGCGATAGCGCATGAAGGTACTCGTGCCCGTGAAGCGGGTGATCGACTACAACGTGAAGGTCCGCGTGAAGGCGGACGGCACGGGGGTCGACCTTGCCAACGTGAAGATGTCCATGAACCCGTTCGACGAGATCGCGGTCGAGGAGGCCATCCGCCTCAAGGAGGCCGGCAAGGCCGAGGAGGTCGTCGCGGTGTCCATCGGCGTCAAGCAGGCGCAGGAAACCCTGCGCACCGCGCTCGCCATGGGGGCCGACCGGGCCATCCTGATCGTCGCCGCGGACGACGTGCACCAGGACATCGAACCGCTCGCGGTGGCGAAGCTGCTGAAGGCGGTGATCGACGCCGAGGCCCCCGGTCTCGTGATCGCCGGCAAGCAGGCGATCGACAACGACCTGAACGCCACCGGCCAGATGCTGGCGGCGCTGCTCGGCTGGAGCCAAGCCACCAACGCCAACACGCTCGACGTCGAGGGCGACCACGCGGTGGTCACCCGCGAGGTCGACGGCGGCCTGCAGACCATCAAGGTCAAGCTGCCCGCCATCGTGACCACCGACCTGCGCCTGAACGAGCCGCGCTACGCGTCGCTGCCGAACATCATGAAGGCCAAGAAGAAGCCGCTCGAGGAGAAGACCCCCGACGAGTACGGCGTCGACGTGAGCCCGCGGCTCGAGGTCGTGAAGACCGCCGAGCCGCCCGAGCGCGCGGCCGGCGAGATGGTGCCCGACGTCGACACGCTCGTGGCGAAACTCAAGGAAAAGGGGATCGTGTGATGGCCGTGCTGCTGATTGCCGAGATCTCGGACGGGCACCTGTCGATGGACGCCACCGCCAAGGCCGCGAGCGCGGCCAAGGCGCTCGGCGACGTGACTGTGCTTGCCGTGGGCGCCAAGGTGTCCGATGCCGCCAAGGAGGCCGCCACCATCGAGGGCGTCGCCAAGGTGCTCGTGGCCGAGGACGCGCGCTACGGCCACCGCCTGGCCGAGCCCACCGCGGCGCTGATCGCCAAGCTCGCCGAGGGCTATGACCACATCTGCGCGCCGGCCACCACCGACGCCAAGAACATCCTGCCGCGGGTCGCGGCGCTGCTCGACGTGATGGTCCTGACGGACGTCACCGGAATCGTCGACGCCGACACCTTCGAGCGGCCGATCTACGCCGGCAACGCCGTGCAGACGGTGAAGTCGAAGGATGGCAAGAAGGTCATGACCATCCGGACCTCGACCTTCGAGGCCGCCGGTACCGGCAATTCCGCGCCGGTCGAATCGGTCGACGCGGCGGACGACCCGCAGCTGTCGGAATGGATCGAGGACAAGCTGGCCGAAAGCGACCGTCCCGAGCTGACCTCGGCCGGGATCGTCGTGTCGGGCGGCCGCGGCATCGGCTCGGAGGAGAACTTCGCGCTGATCGAGAAGCTCGCCGACAAGCTCGGTGCGGCGGTGGGCGCCTCGCGCGCGGCGGTCGATTCGGGCTTTGCCCCGAACGACTGGCAGGTCGGCCAGACCGGCAAGGTCGTGGCCCCCGACCTCTACATCGCGGTCGGCATCTCGGGCGCGATCCAGCACCTCGCCGGCATGAAGGACAGCAAGGTCATCGTCGCAATCAACAAGGACGAGGAGGCGCCGATCTTCCAGGTCGCCGATTACGGCCTCGTGGGCGACCTCTTCGAGATCCTGCCGGAACTGACCGAAAAGCTCTGACGTCCCGGCGGCCGGACCAGCGGTCCGGTCCCGCACGCACAAGATCCGCCCGCGCCGGTCCACCCGGCGCGGGCGGTTTCGTTTCCCCCTGCCCCCGCCGGCGCAATTTTTCGTCGCACCCGCCAAAAACCCCCTTTTTTCGTCGGGAATTTCCCTGTAGCTGACAAAATCAGTCAACAAGGAAAGGACCCTTCCGATGACGCAATCCTGGTACAAGGCGACGCTCGTCTCGGCGATCGCGCTGACCGCGGCCCTTCCGGCCGCCGCGCAGGACGGCGGCGAGGTGAACCTCTACTCCTCGCGCCACTACGACACCGACGAGCGGCTCTATTCCGAGTTCGAGGAAGCGACCGGCATCACGATCAACCGCATCGAGGGCGAGGCGGACGAGCTGATCGCGCGCATGGAAGCCGAGGGCGAGAATTCGCCGGCCGACGTGCTGCTGACGGTCGACACCTCGCGGCTGAAGCGCGCGAAGGATGCGGGCGTGCTGCAGGCGGTGGAGAGCGCGACGCTCGAGGAGCGCGTGCCCGGCCAGTTCCAGGACGCGGACAACCAGTGGTTCGGCTTCTCGCTGCGCGGGCGGATCATCTTCTACGACAAGGAAGACGTGAGCGAGCCGCCGCAGACCTACGCCGCCCTCGCGGACGACGCCTGGGAGGGCGAGATCTGCATCCGCTCCTCGACCAACACCTACAACCAGACGCTGCTGGCCTCGATCATCGAGCATGACGGCGAAGAGGCCGCGCGCGAATGGGCTGCCGGCATCGTCGAGAACATGGCGCGCCCGCCGCAGGGCGGTGACACCGACCAGCTGCGCGCGCTCGTCTCGGGCGAGTGCAACATCGCGGTGTCGAACACCTACTACTTCGCCCGCGCACTCGCGAGCGAGGTCGACGGCCTGACCGGCTCGACCGACCAGATCGGCTGGGTGTTCCCGAACCAGGACACGACCGGCGCGCACATGAATCTGTCGGGCGGCGGCATGGCGGCCCATGCGCCGAACCGCGAGAACGCGCTCAAGTTCCTCGAATACCTCGCCTCGGACAGCGCGCAGGTCTACTTCGCGGCGGGCAACAACGAGTACCCGGTGGTCGAGGGCGTCGAGACGACCGAGGCCGTCGACGAGCTCGGCGACTTCACGGCCGACGACGTGGACCTCTCGGCCGTGGCCGAGAACCTGCCGGCCGCGCAGCGCATCTTCAACGAGGTCGGCTGGGAGTGATTTCCGGCCCCGCACCCGCCTGACGGGTGCGACCCTCGAGCGGCCCCGCGGCGGATGCGTCGCGGGGCCTTTCCGTTCCGGGAGGCTACTCGGCGCGGATGCGGCGGATCAGCAGGATCACGGGCAGGACGCCGATGGCCGCGATCACGAGGCTCGGGACCGCGGCACCGTCGAGCCGTTCGTCCGCCGCCAGCCTGTGCGCCTGCACCGCCAGCGTGTCGAAGTTGAAGGGGCGCAGGATCAGCGTCGCCGGCAGCTCCTTCATCACGTCGACGAAGACGATGAGCAGCGCGGTCAGCAGGCTCGGCGACATGATGGGCAGGTGCACCCGCATGAGAGTGGCATAGGGGCCCTTGCCCAGCGCCCGCGAGGCGGCGGCGTAGTTCGGGTTCATCGCCGCCTGCCCTCCCTCGTAGGCGCCGATCGCCGCGGCGAGGAAGCGGATCATGTAGGCCGCCACCATCAGCCAGATCGACCCGGTGACGAGCAGCCCCGTCGAGATCCCGAACCGCGCCTCCATGAACGCGTCGAGCGCGTTGTCGAAGGCCGCGAAGGGCACGAGCAGCCCGACGGCGATCACACCGCCCGGCACCGCGTAGCCGATCCGCCCGAGCTGCATCGCGCCCCGCGACGCCGTGCCGGGCCGGAGCTGCCGGTAATATCCCAGCACGATGGCCCCGAGGACGGTCAGCCCCGCCGCGACCGCCGCGAGGGTCACCGAGTTCATGAGAAAGTCGCGGTAACGCTCGCTGAGTAGCGACTGGCCCGATCCCGACGCCATGCCGGCCAGCGCCGCCGCCGGCACGACGGCGCCGAGGAGGACGGGCAGCGCGCAGGCGAGCGCCGCGCCGAGGCCCGCGGCACCGCCGAGCTCGATCCGCGGCAGCGCCGGCGCCACGCCGTGATAGCGGGCGCTGCCGCGCGTCCGCCGCTCGAGCGCGGCGAGGCATAGCGCGGTCGCAAGAAGCCCCAGCGCCAGCTGCGCCGCCGCGGCGCGGTCGGCCATGCTGAACCAGCTCTGGTAGATGCCGGTGGCAAAGGTCTGCACGCCGAAATAGGACACCGTGCCGTAATCGGCGAGCGTCTCCATGCAGGCCAGGAGCACGCCCGCGGCGATCGAGGGCCGCGCCATGGGCAGCACCGCCCGCAGGAACGCGCCCCACGGCCCCCGCCCGAGCGTGCGCGCGATGTTGAAGGGTCGCGCGCCCTGCGCGATGAACGCCGCCCGTGCCAGGAGGTAGACGTAAGGATAGAGCACCAGCGTCAGCATCGCCGCGGCACCGCCGGGCGAGCGGATCTCGGGGAACCAGTAGTCCCGCGGCCCCCACCCCGTCACCTCGCGCAGGAGCGTCTGCACCGGCCCCGGATGGTCGAGGAGGTCGGTATAGGCATAGGCCAGCACGTAGGCCGGGAAGGCCAGCGGCAGCACCAGCGCCACCTCCAGCAGACGCCGTCCCGGAAAGCTGCACGCGGTCACGAGCCATGCCGTGCCCGCGCCGATCAGTCCCGTGCCGCTGGCCACGCAGACGAGCAGCAGGAGCGTGGTCGCGGCGTAGCGCGGCAGCACCGTTTGCCAGAGGTGGCCCAGCGTCTCGAGGCTGCCGCCCAGCGCGGCGAGCAGCACCGCCACGAGCGGCAGCAGGATCAGGGCGCCCACGGCAAGACCCGCCACCGCGAAGGGGGCGGTCGACATGTCGCGCGCGCGGCGCAGGAAGGGCAGTGACGGGGTCATTCTGGCCTGTCTCCGGGAGTGCGCGCACCCTGTTCCAACGGTCCCGCGGACACAAGGGCCGCGCGATCACGACGGCCGGCGCGGCGGCGCGCGCGGGGCATGGCGCTCAGCCCCGCGCCGGGGCGAAGCGCCCCGGACGGTAGGGCGCGAGGTCGAGACCCGGCGCGCGGCCGGTCGCGAGGTCGGCCATGATCGCCGCAGTCCCGGCCGATTGCGTGAGCCCGAGATGCCCGTGCCCGAAGGCGTAGAGGATGCGCGGCGCGCGGGGCGACGGCCCGATGACCGGCAGCGTGTCGGGCGTCGAGGGACGGAAGCCCATCCATTCGGTCCCGCCCGACGCGTCGAGCCCCGGCAGGAAGCCTCGGGCCTTGTCGAGGAAGAGCCGCGCCCGGCGCATGTCGGGCGGACGCGCGAGCCCGGCCAGCTCGACCCCGCCGCCGATCCGCACCCCGTCGCCGATGCGCGAGGCGACGAAGCCGTGATCGGCGAAGGTCAGGTGCAGTCGCAGGTCGAACGCGCCCGCAGGCAGCGTCGTGTTGTAGCCGCGCTCGGTCTCGAGCGGGACGCGGTCGCCGACCGTCCGGGCCAGATGGTGGGACCACGCGCCTGCGGCGACCACCACGCGGTCCGCGTCGCGGACACCCGACGCGGTGCGCAGCCGCACGCCGCCCGCCTGCGGCTCGAGCGCCTCGACCGCCGCGCGCTCGATCCGCCCGCCGGCCGCGAGGAAAAGCTGCGCCAGGTGCTCCGTCCAGCGCGCGGGATCGGTGACGTTGATCCAGTCGGGGTAGTACGCGCCATGGGTGAACTGCGGCGCGAGGCCCGGCTGGATCTCGGCGATGGCGCCCGCCGAGGTCAGCGGAACGACCCGGACGCCGTGCGCCGCCGCCCGGTCGCGCGCCCCGGTGCCCTGCGCGAAGGAGCGCGCGCTGTCGTGCAGTTCGAGCTGCCCCGCCCGCCGCAGGAAGTGGTCGAGCGCGTGACGCGCCACGAGCTCCTCGAGCGCCGCCGACGACCGCGCCATGAGCGCCGCCTGCGCGGCGCTGGCGGCGTCCGCGCGCGACGCGGCGGTGGCCCGCCAGAACCGCCAGAGCCAGGGCACGAGACGCGGCGCGTAGGCGGGCGGGATCGCGAGCGGGCCGCGCGGGTCGATCAGCCAGCGCACCGCCGCCGCGACCGTGCCGGGCGACGCGAGCGGCACGACGTCGGTCAACGCGAAGGCGCCCGCATTGCCGCGTGAGGCCTCCGCGGCGACGCCCGTGCGGTCGATCACGGTGACCTCGGCGCCCCGCCGTCTCAGTTCGAGCGCAGCGGTCACGCCGACGATGCCGGCCCCCACGACAACGATCCGCTCTGCCATCGCCGTTCCCTTTCCAAGCGCACCCCGTCCGGTCGCCGGTGATACGCGCCGCCGCCGCGCCCGTCGAGGGCCGCCCGGGACCGAAGTCGGGCGCGGCCGCCCCTTCCGCCCGACCTAGGTCCGGTCCCGCACGGAGGGGAACGTGGTTCGATGGGTCCAGGGACGGCGCTGTGCCGCCCGCACATCACACCCACCCGATCCAAGGGAGACGGACCATGACCCCCACGCTGACCTCAGCCCTCCGCCGCGGCGCGGCGCTTCTGGCCCTCGGCGTCCTCGTCGGCGCGCAACCCTATTCCGTGAGCTTCGACCGCTCCGGCACGCTGTCCCTTGCCCCGGCCGCCGCCGAGGCCCGAAACGGCGATGACGACCGTGGCGGTGACGACCACGGCGGGCGCGGCGGTGACGATCGCGGCGACGACGACCGCGGCGGGCACGACGATGACGACCGTGGCAGTGACGACCGCGGCGGACGCGGGGGCGACGATCGCGGCGACGACGACCGGGGCGGACGCGGGAAGGACGACCGCGGCGACGATGACCGGCGCGGGCGCGGCCGCGACGACGCCCCCGGCGACGACCGGGGCGGACGCCGCGCCAGCCTGCAGGACGGCGGCCGCATCGAGATCGAGAACGGCCGCTTCGAGCGCAAGGACGCCTTCGGCACGACCATCGAGGAGCGGCCCGCGACACCGGCCGATCTCGCGCTCCTCAACCGCGCGGGCGGCGCCGGCGCCCCGGGGCGGCCCCTCGGCGGCGGCGTGGTCTCGGAACTCGAGGTCAGCGCCACCGGCATCGAGGTCACCTATACCGACGGCTGGAAGGAGGAGATCGAGGCGGGCCGCTACGAGCTCAAGGACGGCTTCAACCGCACCGTGATCGAACGGCCCGCGACGCAGGACGACCGGGCGCGCCTCTTCGGCGCCGTGCGGTGATCCGGCCGCGTCAGCACCCCGTCCAGCGGTCCCGCGCGAGCAGGGCCGCTTCGGTCCGGTTGCGCACCTGCAGCTTCTGCAGGATCGTCGTCATGTAATGCTTGACGGTCTTCTCCTGGAGGTCGAGCGCGCGCGCGACCTCCTTGTTGCTCTGGCCCTGGGACACGAGGCGCAGGATGTCCTCCTCGCGCCGCGTCAGCGTGTCGAGCGGCGAGGCCTCGGGCACCTGCCGCGGCGCCCGCAGCCGCGCCAGCACTCGCGCGGCCAGGGACGGCGCGACGTAGCTGCGCCCCTCGGCCAGTTCCGACAGGATGTGCACCAGCTCGCGCGATCCCACGCCCTTCAGGATGTAGCCCGCGGCGCCTGCCTCGAGCGCCTCGAAGATGCTGCGGTCGTCCTCGGCCACTGTCAGCATGGCGACCCGCCCGGCAAATCCCGACGCCACGATCTCGCGCAGCGCCCAGAGCCCGCCATCGGGCATCGACAGGTCGAGCAGCACGAGGTCGGGGCGGTGCGCGGCGGTCAGCGCCACCGCCCGGCGCCCGGTCTCGGCCGTTGCCACCACGTCGAAGCGCCCGCTTTCCTGCAGGGTCCGGCTGACGCCCTCGCGGAAGAGGGGATGATCGTCGGCGACGACCACGCGGTTCACTGGCATCGTCTCATCCTCCCACGGGGATCCGCATCACGATCTCTGTCCCGCCCGCGGGGCCGCTGCGGGCGTCGAACACGCCGCCCAGGCTCTCGACCCGCGCGCGCAGGCCCGGCAGGCCAAGCCCGCCCGAGCACTCGCCTCCGTCGGGCAGGCCGGGGCCGGCATCGGCGACGCTCAGCGTCAGCCCGGCCGCGTCGCAGCGCATCACCACGCGCAGCCCCTGCCCCGCCGCGTGGCGGCTCGCATTGTTCAACCCCTCCTGCACGAAGCGGAAGATGCACATCCGCTCGGCCGGTCCGAGGTCGGGCGCGTGCGTGCAGGTGATGTCGCAGTGCACGGCGTCCTGCGTGCGCTCGCGGTGCGCGGCGACCGCCGCCTCGGCCACCTCACCCGCGCCGAGCCGCGCCAGATCGGGCAAGCCCGCCCCGCGCGAGATCGCGCGGATCTCGGCCATGGCCTGCGCGACCGCGTCCGACACGCCGTCGAGCTCGCTGCGCGCCTCGGCGCTGGCCTGCCGCGCCTTCAGGTCGTCGAGGCGCAGCGCGGCAAAGGCGAGGTACTGCGCGGGGCCGTCATGCAGGTCTGCCCCGATCCGGCGCAGGAACGCCTCTGCCGAGGCCGAGGCACGCGCCGCCGCGCGCTGCACCGACAGCCTGAGGTCGGCGTTCCGCGCCGACAGCACGGCCATCTCGCGGTACTGCGCATCGAGGTCCCGGCGCTGCCGCTCGATGGTGCGGCTGCCGCCCAGTACGATGAGATAGAGAAGCGCGCCCACGGCGAAGAACACCGCGGCGGTGAGCGTCCACGCGGCGCGGCGCGCGTCGACGAGATCGTCGCGCAGCTGCGTGTTGATCTCGTAGAATTCGGCGACCGCGATCACCTCGCCCGACCAGACCTCGCGGATCGGGCTGTAGATCTCGAGAAGCGGCAGGCCGAGCGCGCTCTCGCCCGCGTCCTCCTCGTCGCCCAGCTCGTCGAAGGTGGCGCTGACCGTGCCGGCCCAGGCCGCGCGCAGGCCGGGCCCCGGCTCGAACACCTGCCCGACCAGCGCGTCGTCCGACGCCTCGACGACGCGGCCGCCGGGTTTCCATATCTTGTAGGACACCACCCGTTCGCCGAGCGGCGTGTTGGTGAAGATCTCGTCGAGCGCCCGGCGGCCGTTCGGCGACAGCGCGTCGCCCTCGGCCAGCTGCTGGCTGAGGGGCGAGACGAAGCTTTCCATGTAGAGCGCGGTCGCGATGGCGGTGTTGCGCACCACGCTGTCCTCGATCCGCGCATTCACGTAGCGTCCGACCGCGAGCGAGGCGATGACCAGGACGAGGCCGCTCGCCAGCGCGAAGCGGTTGGCGAGCGACATGGAACGAAGGCTGCGATCCGGCGGCGCACTGGGACTCATGGCGCCATATAAGCAGGGCCGCGGCCAACCCGGGAACGGACTTTCGTCCGGGGGATTGGCGCGGCCCCGAGGCGCTCAGGCGGCCGCGCGCGCGGCCCGGTCGGGCGACGCGCCGAAGGCGGTCCAGCCACCGCCCTCGTAGCGCTGCGCGACCCGGCCCCTGTCGTCCATCGCCAGAAGCGCGAGCCAGCCGTTGTCGAAGAGCGCGCGCACCCCCGGCTGACGGTCGAGCACGCGGGACAGCATCTCTGCCGGCGCCTCGACGGCGACGCTCAGGCGCACCGGGTCGTGCCGCGCGGTCTCGCCGTCATGCACGGACTGGACCGGCAGGCCCGCGCGCAGGAGCCCGCCGTTGCCCTCGAGCACGCCGACGCCGCCCACCACGTTGTGCAGGAGCTTGTTGCCCGCGCCGAACATGTGCGGCGCGACGGTCGAGCCGTGGTACTGCAGCGCGATCCAGCTTGCGACCACCACCGGTGCGCTCAGGATCAGCTCGAGCGTCGCGGCGTCCGGGTCCTGCCGCCAGTCGTAGTCGTGCAGGAAGACGCGGCCGCCGAGATCGCCGCCCGCGCTGCGGTGGCGCGGCGCCGCGACGAAGGCCGCGCAGCCCGCGAGGCCCCATTCGGGGCGCAGCTCCGACCAGTCCCTGCCGCGGGCGGCGAGCGATCCGGCCGCGCCGCGCGGCAGCTTGGCCGCACGCGCGGTGCGCGCGAGCGCCGCGGCCCGCGACAGCGTGCGCCGGAGCCGCGCGAGGTCCTCGCGGTGGCTGTGCGGCAGGTCGGCCGCATAGAGGTGCACCTCGTCCGAGACCGTGTCGTGCAGCCCGGCGACGAACTGCGTGTCCCGCGGCACCTCGATGCCCTCCGCGGCGAGACCCGCGCGCGCCTCGGGGTCGTTCAGGAGCGCCGCGAGGAGCCGCGCGTTGACGTCGCCCGCATGTCCGCCGCAGGCGCCGCATTGCAGGGCGCTCGCATGCGGCGCGTTGGTCACGCCCGCGCCATGCCCGGCGATCAGCACGAGCCGGGCGAAGCCGTCGGTCAGCGACATCGACCGCAGCACCTGCGCCGCGGCCGCGCTGCGCGCCTCGGGCGTCATGTCGATGCGCGGCGCGGGGGCGTCGGCGTGCCGGTGCCCGAGGCCCAGCGCCTCGCGCACGAGCTTGCCGATGTAGAGCGGCCCCGCCGCCTCGACGAAGGCGAAGGCCGACACCGCGGCGCGCTTGAAGCGGCCCCAGGCGCGGATCGCCCGGCGATGGATGCGCAGCGCCGCCTCGCCGCCGTCCGGCAGCGCGGCGACCGAGTTGAGCCCGGGGCGCAGCAGGATGGGCGCGCGGGCCTCCACCAGGTCCGATGCGGCCGGCCGGTGCGACACGGCCACGCCGAAGAAGCCCGCGAAGCCCAGCGTCCGCATTCCGGGATCGGCGGCCTCGAGGGCGCGGCGGAAAGGTTCGGACCGCACGTCGATGCAGAATGCGGCCTGCAGGTCCGGCCGGTCGGTGACGGTCTCGGCGGGCACGAGCCGCGCGGCGAGCGCGCGCTCCGCGGCCCGGTCGGCAGCGTCCTGAAGGGCGGCATCGGCGCGCTCCTCGGGGCCTGCGACGACCGGCGCGGCACAAGCGGCACGCGTCTCTTCCCACCCGGATGCGAGCGTCGCGCCACCGCGGGCGAGAAAGGCCGCCTCGTAGGCGAGCCGCGCGGTCAGGAGGTCGAAGAGCACTGT
This sequence comes from Roseivivax isoporae LMG 25204, assembly GCF_000521865.1. GTDB lineage: Bacteria > Pseudomonadota > Alphaproteobacteria > Rhodobacterales > Rhodobacteraceae > Roseivivax > Roseivivax isoporae. The sequence goes on along the minus strand of NZ_JAME01000032.1, from coordinate 39,180 downwards.
GCTGCGCTCGCCGTCGCGCGCGGCCGTCCAGTCGATGTGGCGGGCGTACTGCGCCCACCCGCCGAGCGTCATCAAGAGCCGGTGGAAGTAGACGGGCGCCCAGTCCGGCGCCACGTCGAGCTCGCCGCAGAGCAGCGCGAAGGCGTGGCGCGGATCGGCCGGCAGGGTGTCGGCGCGCTCGGCAAAACCTGCGAGCCCGGCCAGCCCCGGCGTCAGGTCGCGCGCGGCAAAGCTGCGCCAGGTGGCAAAGACCGGACCCTCGGGCGCAGGCCAGAACGCCTGGCCGCGATCGAACTGCGCGGCCGCCCAGAGGCCGAGCCGGTCCTCGACGAGGCCCGGCCAATCGATGCGGTCCTCGCGCGCGGCCAGGTCCGCAAGTGTCGGCACCGGTTCGCGGACCGCCTCGGGCGCGGCGGCCGCGGCGCGCAGGTCGGCGGGCGCGAGGCCGTGCGCAGCGGCGGCCGCGGCCAGGTCGGCCTCGACGATGGTGCCGTCCGCGATCTGGTGCGCGACGCTCGCGCGCGGCAGGAACAGCCGGCCGCCGCCCACGCGGGACAGCCGGGCCGCCGCGGTGGCGCGGTCCTCGGCCACCTGTCCCAGGTACGGGTTCACCGCGACCGTGGCCGAGAGGGGGAAGGCCGGCGGCACGTGCTGCGCGGCCGCGTCTGCGCAGGCGAAGAGCGCGAGGGTCTGGCCGGAATAGGCGACGTGGGCGATGCTCATCTCGCTCATCCTTTCGACGGCGTCCAGCGGCCGGTGATCCGGTCCGTGAGCGCATTGATGTAGAGGCCGTTCAGAAGGTGCACGCGCAGGCCCGCCGCGGCCGGGTGCCCGGCCCAGAGCGGAAAGGTCGTCTGCGCGACCGCGGCGATGCCGAAGCTCGCGACCGCCAGCACGATCGTCGCCCACATCAGCCCGTCTGGCGCGGGCGGGGCCGGCAGCGTCGCGGCCGAGAGGACCGTCGCGCCCTCCTGCAGGGCGAAATAGGCCACGGTCGCGGCGATGGACATGGCCACGGTCCGCAGCGTCAGCGCCCGCGGCGCGAGGTCGGCGAGGCCCTGCGCGATCAGGTAGACCACGCCGAAGATCAGGATGGCGCCCAGCGCCACCGCCTGCGGCGGCTTCGACGCGATGCCGAAGGCGAGACCCACCGCGAGATAGAGCGCGATGGCCAGGGCGAAGGCCCGCGCCACGGCGCCGAGATCGGGCACCGCGACGGGCCCCGGCCTGCGGATCGCCGCGACGTCCTCGACCGCGTTGCCCGAGGCGAGGAAGGCGTGCGCCTTGTAGAGCGAATGCGCCACGATGTGCAGGAGCGCCAGCGGGAAGAGCGCGAGCCCGCATTGCAGCACCATGAAGCCCATCTGCGCGCAGGTGGACCAGGCAAGCGCCGTCTTGACCGCGGGCTGGGTCAGCGCGACCGCGGCCGCCGCCAGCGCCGAGAACCCGCCGGCCAGCGCCAGCGCCGCCAGCACGCCTGGCGCCGTCAGCAGGAGGTCGGCGAAGCGGATCAGGAGGAAACCGCCCGCGTTCACCACGCCCGCGTGCAGCAGCGCCGAGACCGGCGTCGGCGCCTCCATCACCTCGGTCAGCCAGCCATGGGTGGGGATGAGCGCCGACTTGAAGATCGCGGCGACCGCGAGAAGGAGCGCCGCGAGCCAGAGCGGTCCCCGTCCCCCGCCCTCGGCGGCGGCGGCGTTGATCGCGGCGATGTCGGCGGTGCCGAATTCCACGACCAGCGTCAGGGCGGCGGCGACCAGCGCGACGCTGCCGACGATGCCGCTCACGGTCTTCTTGCGTGCGGCGCGGCGGGCCTTCTCTCGGTCGGGATAGGTCAGGAGCAGCCGGTGCAGCCCGATCCCTGTCGCCACCCAGGCCAGCACGAGCTGCACCAGGTTGCCGGCCGAGACGAGCAGCAGCACGCAGGCGAGCGTCGCCGACATGCGCGCCATGAAGGCGCCCTGCCCCGGCTCGCCGTCGAGCGCCACCCGGCTGAAGCGCAGCACGACCCAGCCCACGAAGGACACGGTCAGGATCATCGCCACGCTGACGATGTCGATGCGCGCCGAGAACCCGGCACCGGCGATGCCGAGAAGCGGGCTGGTGGCCGGACCGTGCGCCGCGAGCCAGGCCGCGGCGGCGACACCCGCGGCCAGACCGACGAGCGCGGCACATTCGGGCAGGCGCAGGCGCGCTGCGGCCCGCGCGGGGGGACGGCGCGCCAGGTCGGCGGCGATCGCCAGCAGAAGCACGGGGGCGAGGAACGGCAGGACGGTCATCAGGGCTCTCCCGGAAGATTTCGGGAGAGGTAGATCCTGTCGATCATGAGGAAAAATACATTGTATGCATCAAAACGTTCAATAAAATGGATGGATGGACCGGCTGAACTATCATCACCTGCGGTACTTCCGCGAGGTCGCCCGCGAGGGGAACCTGACCCGCGCGGCCGGCCGGCTGAACCTGTCGCAATCCGCGCTCTCGACGCAGATCCGCCAGCTGGAGGAAAGGCTCGGCCATCCCCTGTTCGACCGCGTGGGGCGGCGGCTGGAGCTGACCGAGGCAGGCCGGATCGCGCTCGACCATGCCGACCGCATCTTCGACCTGGGCGAGGATCTCGTGTCGGTGCTGGGCCAGCGGCGGGAGGTGCGCACGCCGCTCAAGGTCGGAGCGCTGTCGACGTTGTCGCGGAACTTCCAGTTGCGCTTCCTGCGGCCGGCGCTGGCCTCGCCGCACGTGGACCTGGTGCTGACCTCGGGCAGCAGCGCGGTGCTCCTGCAGGCACTCGACGCGCTCGCGCTCGACATCGTGCTCTTGACGGAGCCGCCGCCGCGCGCGGCCTTTCCCGAACTCGTGGCGCACCGGATCGCGGAACAGCCGGTGGGCCTGTTCGGCACGCCCGCGCGCGTCGCCGGCGGCGACCTCCTGTCGCTTCTCAGCACCGGACCGATGATCCTGCCGAGCGAGAGCTCGATCCGCACCGGCTTCGACAGCCTGACCGCGCGGCTGGGCGTGACGCCGCGGATCGCGGCGGTGGTGGACGACATGGCCATGGTGCGCCTCCTGACACGCGAGGACATGGGCCTCGCGCTCGCGCCCTCGGTCGTCTTCGCCGACGAGATCGCGTCGGGGATGGTCGGCCGGGCGCCGGTCGAGATCGACATCGTCGAGAGCTTCTACGCGGTGACGGCGCGGCGCAGCTTTCCGCATCCGCTGGTCGAGACGCTCATCGCGCAGGACGTGGTCGTCGGCGCCTGAGCGCCCTCACTGCCCGAGCCGGTCGAGGACCATGGTCATCAGCCGTTCGGCCACCGGGCTCGCGGGGCGCTGGCGGCGCCGGATCAGGTTGTAGGGCGAGAGCGTGATCGGCCGGGCGAGCGGCAGGCGCACGATGCCCGCCGCGCCCGCCCCGATCAGCAGGTCCGCGACCTCGCGCGCCGCGGGCGCCACGGCGTTCGTGTCGCGCAGGTAGGCGAGCGTGACGAGCAGCGAGGCGGTGTCGACCACCTCGGAAGGGGGCGCGAGCCCCTCGGCGAGATAGGCCGCGTCGACGGCGGCGCGAATCGGCATGCCCGGCGCCTGCATCACCCAGGTCAGGGACGAGAGGCCGGCGAGCCCGAGCGGCCCGTCGCCCGCCATGGGGTGGCCGGCGCGCCCGAGAAGCGCCAGGTCCTCGGTCCGGCCGCGCAGCACCTCGATCGCGGTCGTGTCGGTCTCGGACGGGACGCGGGCCAGCACGAAATCGTACTCGCCGGCCAGCAGCCCGCCCATCAGGTCGACGCTCGGGGCCACGTCGACCCGGATGTCGACGCCCGCGGCATCGCGCCGGAGCGTCTGGATCGCCGGCACCACGTAAGCCACCGCGGCGCCCGTCACCGCCCCCACCCGCACCGTGCCGGTGCGGCCCGCGCGGAACGCGGCCATCTCGCTTGCCGCCTGGTCGAGCCCGCCGAGAAGCGTCGCGGCATGGCGCGCGAGCACCTCGCCCACGGGCGTCGGCCGCATCCCCTTGGCGTGCCGGTCGAAGAGCGGCTGCCCCACGAGGCGCTCGATCTCGGCCAGCATCCGGCTTGCCCCCGGCTGGGTCAGCGCCAGCCGTTCGGCGGCGACCGACAGCTGCGCGTCCTCGGCGATGGCGAGGATCAGCCGGAACTGGCGCAGTGTGAGCGAGGCGAGCGCGTCTGACATGCGCCTATTATACCGTTCCGATCATATCGGACGCCAGATTAATCATTTGAGCGATATGTCGCGCGGCAGGTATCCTGCGGCCAGCGGAGGGAGCATCGGCGCATGCTCCAGGGAAGCCGCAGGACAACCGTGAAAAACAGGGACGCGGGCCGCCGGGACCCGTGCATCGGGAGGAACGCATGAAGATTTTGACCACGGGGCTCACCGCCCTCGCCATGACGCTTGCGCTCGGGGCCGGCCCGGCCCTTGCGCAGGACAAGGGCACCATCGGCATCGCCATGCCCACCAAGTCGTCGGCGCGCTGGATCTCGGACGGCGAGAGCATGGTCGAGCAGTTCACCGCGGCGGGCTACGAGACCGACCTGCAATATGCCGAGGACGACATCCCGAACCAGCTCGCCCAGATCGAGAACATGATCACCAAGGGCGTCGACGTGCTGGTGATCGCGGCCATCGACGGCACCACGCTGTCGAACGCGCTCGAGAACGCGCATTTCGCGGACATCAAGACCATCGCCTACGACCGGCTGATCCGCGACAGCGAACATGTCGACTATTACGCCACCTTCGACAACTTCAAGGTGGGCGTGCAGCAGGCGACGTCGCTGGTCGAGGGGCTCGAGAGCCGTTTCCCCGATGCCGGCACGTGGAATGTCGAGCTGTTCGGCGGCTCGCCCGACGACAACAACGCCTATTTCTTCTACGACGGCGCGATGAGCGTCCTGCAGCCGCTGATCGACGAGGGCCGCATCGCGATCCCGTCGGGCCAGACCGGCATGGACACCGTCGGCACCCTGCGCTGGGACGGCGCGGTGGCGCAGGCACGGATGGATAACCTGCTGTCGGCGCACTACACCGAGAACGTGGTACACGGGGTGCTCTCGCCCTATGACGGCCTCTCGATCGGCATCCTGTCCTCGCTCAAGGGCGTGGGCTACGGCTCGGGCGACCTCGCCATGCCCATCGTCACCGGGCAGGACGCCGAGGTGCCGTCAGTCAAGTCGATCCTCGCCGGCGAGCAGTATTCGACGATCTTCAAGGACACCCGCGAACTGGCCCGAGTGACCGTGGGCATGGTCGACGCGCTCCTGCAGGGGGGCGAGCCCGAGATCAACGACACGACCACCTACGACAACGGCGTGAAGGTCGTGCCGTCCTATCTCCTCGAGCCGGTCGCGGTGGACGCGGAGAACTGGGAGGAGATCCTCGTGGGCTCCGGCTACTACACCGAAGACCAGATCCGCTGAGCCTGCCCCGCGCCGCCGCTGTGCCCCCCCGGGGTGAGACGGCGGCGCGATTTCCCGGAAGGACCGATCCCATGGCGACGCTGCTCGAGATGCGCGGCATCACCAAGACGTTCCCGGGCGTGCGCGCGCTCGACGACGTCACCTTCTCGGTGCGCGAGGGCGAGATCCACGCGCTCGTGGGCGAGAACGGCGCGGGCAAGTCGACCCTGATGAAGGTGCTGTCGGGCGTCTACCCGCACGGCACCTACGAGGGCGACATCGTCTACGACGGCGAGGTGATGGCGTTCGGCGGCATCGCCGACAGCGAGCGCCGCGGCATCATCATCATCCATCAGGAACTCGCGCTCGTGCCGCTCCTGTCGATCGCCGAGAACATCTTCCTCGGGAACGAGCGCGCCACCGCCGGCGTCATCTCGTGGCAGGAGACGAATGCCCGCGCGCAGGAACTGCTGCGCAAGGTGGGCCTGCGCGAGGCGCCGCAGACCCAGGTGGACCGCATCGGCGTCGGCAAGCAGCAGCTCGTGGAGATCGCCAAGGCGCTCTCGAAGGACGTCCGCCTGTTGATCCTCGACGAGCCGACGGCGGCGCTGTCCGAAAGCGACAGCCAGGCGCTTCTCGACCTGATCCTCGAGCTCAAGGCGCAGGGTGTGACGTCGATCATCATCAGCCACAAGTTGAACGAGGTGCGGCGCGTGGCGGACTCGATCACCGTGCTGCGCGACGGCGCGACCGTCGCCACGCGCGACGCCCGCACCGAGCCCGTGACCGAGGACCGGATCGTGCGCGACATGGTCGGCCGGTCCATGGAGAACCGCTACCCGGCGCGCACGCGGCGCGCGGGCGACGTGCTGTTCGAGGTCCGCAACTGGAACGTGACCCATCCCGACCATGCCGAGCGGCAGGTGGTGCGCGACGTGTCGCTGCATGTCCGCCGGGGCGAGGTGGTGGGCATCGCGGGCCTCATGGGCGCCGGCCGCACCGAGCTCGCCATGTCGGTCTTCGGGCGCAGCTACGGGCGGAACATCACCGGCACGGTCGCGGTCGGCGGCCGGACGGTCGACACCTCGAGCGTGGCGCGCGCGATCGGCGCGGGCCTCGCCTACGTGACCGAGGACCGCAAGGAACTGGGCCTCGTGCTGGAGGAGAGCGTGCAGAAGAACGTCACGCTGGCGAACCTGCCGAAGGTCGCGACCGGCGGCGTCCTGCGCCAAGAGGACGAGACCCGCGTGGCCGAGGACTACCGGCGCGCGATGAACATCCGCACGCCGAGCGTCTTCCAGCAGGTGATGAACCTATCGGGCGGCAACCAGCAGAAGGTGGTGCTGTCGAAATGGCTGTTCGCCGGGCCCGAAGTGCTGATCCTCGACGAGCCGACGCGCGGCATCGACGTCGGCGCCAAGTTCGAAATCTACAACATCATCAACGACCTGTCGAAGGACGGAAAGGGCGTGCTGATGATCTCGTCGGAGATGCCCGAACTGCTGGGCATGTGCGACCGCATCTATGTCATGAACGAGGGCGCCTTCGTCGGCGAGTTGACCGCCGCCGAGGCCAGCCAGGAGCGCATCATGTCGCTCATCGTGACCGATTGAGGGAGTGAGGGGGATGACGCACACCGCAAGCGACGCGGCCCGCGGCGCCGCGACCAGGGGCTGGGCCGCCTATTTCGGCACGCACATGCGCGATTACGGCCTCCTGTTCGCGCTGATCGCCATCATGGCGTTCTTCCAGGCGGTGACGGACGGCACGCTCCTGCGGCCGGTGAACATCACCAACCTGTTCCTGCAGAACAGCTACATCATCATCATGGCGCTCGGGATGCTGATCGTCATCGTGGGCGGGAACATCGACCTGTCGGTGGGCTCGGTCATGGGCTTCGTCGGCGCGCTCGCCGCGGTGATGATCGTCGAATGGGGCCTGCCGGTGGGGGTGACGATCCTGCTCTGCCTCGGCGCGGGCATCCTGATCGGCGCCGCGCAGGGCTACTGGGTCGCCTACTGGAAGATCCCCTCGTTCATCGTGACGCTCGCGGGCATGCTCGTGTTCCGCGGCGCGTCGCTGTGGCTGCTCGAGGGGCAGTCGGTCGGCCCCTTCCCGCGGTCGTTCCAGGCGCTCTCGACGGGTTTCGTGCCGGACCTCTTCGGCGTCGACCGGCCGAACGTGACCGCGCTCGCCGTGGGCGTGGTCGCGGTCATGGCGATCCTCTGGATGGGCCTCAGGAAGCGCGCGCGCAACCGCGCCTACGGCATCGAGGACGAGCCGGCGGCGTTCTTCGCACTGCGCAACGCCATCATCGCGGGCGCCTGCCTGTTCCTGATCTGGAAGCTCTCGACCTTCCGCGGCCTGCCGAACGTGCTGATCACCATGGGCGTGCTGACGATCGTCTACGCGTTCCTGACCGAGAAGACCGTGCTCGGCCGGCGCATCTACGCGCTCGGCGGCAACGCGAAGGCGGCGAAGCTCTCGGGCATCGCGACCGAGCGGCTGGCCTTCCTGACCTTCGTGAACATGGGCTTCCTCGCCGCGCTCGCGGGTCTCGTCTTTGCCGCGCGGCTCAACACCGCGACGCCCAAGGCGGGCTTCGGCATGGAACTCGACGTGATCGCCGCGGTCTTCATCGGCGGCGCCTCCATGTCGGGGGGCGTCGGCAAGATCGTCGGCGCCGTGGTCGGCGCCTTCATCATGGGGGTGATGAACAACGGGATGTCGATCATGGGGATCGGCATCGACTACCAGCAGATGATCAAGGGGCTCGTGCTGCTCGCCGCGGTCATCTTCGACGTCTACAACAAGCAGAAACAGGGGTAGCCGCCGGGGGGGAGCGGCGGCCCGCGAGGGGCCAGCCCCTCGCGCTCCCCGGGATATTTCCGCCAAGAAGAAGAGGGGGCGCGGTGCCCGTCCACGGACCGCCCCGAGAGAAGGACGACAGAATGCGCTTCACGCCCGCGCCCTGGCCCCGCCGCCTGCGATCGCAGGAATGGTATGGCGGCACCTCGCGCGACCACATCTACCACCGCGGCTGGCTCAAGACGCAAGGTTACCCCCACGACCTCTTCGACGGGCGTCCGGTGATCGGCATCCTCAACACCTGGTCCGAGCTCACGCCCTGCAACGGGCACCTGCGCGAGCTTGCCGAGAAGGTGAAGGCGGGGGTGTGGGAGGCCGGCGGCTTCCCGCTCGAGGTGCCGGTGTTCTCGGCCTCGGAGAACACCTACCGGCCGACGGCGATGATGTACCGCAACCTCGCCGCGATGGCGGTGGAAGAGACCCTGCGCGCGCAGCCCATCGACGGCGCGGTGCTGCTCGTGGGCTGCGACAAGACGACGCCGTCGCTGATGATGGGCGCCGCGTCGACCGACATCCCGTCGATCGTGGTGACCGGCGGGCCCATGCTGAACGGCTGGTTCCGCGGCGAGCGCGTGGGCGCGGGCACGCATCTGTGGAAGTTCTCGGAAGCGGTGAAGGCCGGGGAGATGACGCAGGAGGATTTCGTCGAGGCGGAGGCCGCGGTCACGCGGTCCTCGGGCACCTGCAACACCATGGGCACCGCGTCGACCATGGCCTCCATGGCCGAGGCGCTGGGGATGGCGCTGTCGGGCAATGCCGCGATCCCGGCGGTCGACGCGCGGCGGCGGGTGATGGCGCAGCTGTCGGGGCGGCGGATCGTGCAGATGGTCAAGGACGACCTGAAGCCCTCGGACATCCTGACGCGCGCGGCCTTCGAGAACGCGATCCGCACGAACGGCGCCATCGGCGGCTCGACGAACGCGGTGGTGCACATCCTCGCGCTCGCCGGGCGCGCCGGCGTGGACCTCACGCTCGACGACTGGGACCGGCTCGGGCGCGACGTGCCGACCATCGTGAACCTGATGCCCTCGGGGCAGTACCTGATGGAGGAGTTCTTCTACGCCGGCGGCCTGCCGGTGGTGCTGAAGCGTCTGGGCGAGGCGGGCCTGCTGAACCGCGACGCGCTGACCGTGTCGGGCGGGCCGATCTGGGACGAGGTGCGCGAGGCGCGGAACTGGAACGAGGACGTGATCCTGCCGGTCGAGCGGGCGCTGACCGCCTCGGGCGGGATCGCGGTGTTGCGCGGGAACCTCGCGCCGGGCGGCGCCGTGCTGAAGCCCTCGGCGGCGAGCCCGGAGCTGATGGTGCATCGCGGCCGCGCGGTGGTCTTCGAGGACATCGACCACTACAAGGCGCGCATCGCCGACGAAACGCTCGACATCGACGAGACCTGCGTGATGGTGCTGAAGAATTGCGGGCCGCGCGGCTATCCGGGCATGGCCGAGGTGGGCAACATGGGCCTGCCGCAGAAGGTGCTGCGGAAGGGGATCACCGACATGGTGCGGATCTCCGACGCGCGCATGTCGGGCACCGCCTACGGCACGGTCGTGCTGCACACGAGCCCCGAGGCCGCGCGCGGCGGGCCGCTCGCGGTGGTGCGCGACGGCGACATGATCGAGCTCGACGTGCCGGCGCGGCGGCTGCACCTCGACATCCCGGACGCGGAGCTGCAGGCACGGCTCGAGGCGTGGACGCCGCCCGCGCCCGCGCCCGAGAGCGGCTACGCGCGGCTGTTCCACGCCCACGTGGAGGGTGCCGATACCGGCGCCGACTTCGACTTTCTGAAAGGGTGCCGCGGCGCGGCGGTGCCCAAGGATTCGCACTGACCAACGCATCGACCGGAAGGGATCCCATGGCTCACAGGATCGCCCTCGTGGGGATCGGCAAGATCGCCCGCGACCAGCACGTCCCGGCCCTGGCCGGGAGCGCCGATTTCACGCTTGCCGCGACGGCGAGCCGCAACGCGCGCGTCGAGGGCGTCGAGGGGTTCGCCGACCTCGCGACGCTGCTCGAGGCGCGGCCCGACATCCCCTGCGTGTCGCTCTGCACGCCGCCGGTGCCCCGGTTCGACGACGCACGCCGCGCGCTCCTCGCGGGCCGCCACGTGATGCTGGAAAAGCCGCCCGGCGCGACGCTCGCCGAGGTGCACGACCTCGAGGCGCTCGCGGCGGCACGCGGCCTCACGCTCTTTGCCACCTGGCATTCGCGGCACGCGGCCGCCGTCGGCGCGGCGCGGGACTGGCTCGCGGGACGCACGATCCGCCGGCTGTCGATCGCGTGGAAGGAGGACGTGCGCCGCTGGCATCCCGGGCAGGACTGGGTGTTCGAGCCGGGCGGGCTCGGCGTCTTCGATCCGGGCATCAACGCGCTGTCGGTGCTGACGGCGATCTTTCCCCGGCCCCTGCACCTGGCCGCCGCCGAGCTGACCTTTCCCGCGAACCGGCAGACGCCCATCGCGGCGACGCTCGCCTTCCGCGATCCGGGCGGCGCCGAGGTCGGTGCGGTCTTCGACTGGCGGCAGGAGGGCCCGCAGACCTGGGACATCCGGATCGAGACCGACGGGAGCACGGCGCTTCTGTCCGATGGCGGCGCGCGGCTGAGCGTCGACGGGACCGAGGTCGCGGCGGGCCCCGATCGGGAATATCCCGGGCTCTACGCGCGCTTCGCCGAGCTCCTGGCCGCGGGCGGTTCCGAGGTGGACCTCTCGCCCATGGTGCACGTGGCGGACGCCTTCACGCTGGGGCGCCGCCACGTCACCGACGCCTTCGACTGGTAGCGGGCCGCTCACGGTGGGCTGACGGGCCCGGGGCAGCCTCGGCGGCATGGACCACGACGATGATGCCCCGCCGCCCCGCGGCAATGCCTGCCGGTGCCGCACATGAGCGGCGCCGTGCGCCACGACCCCGACCTGGCCGACGCGCTGGCACGGCAATTCGTGCGCCGGCTCGTGGCGCGCATGGCGCGGATGCTCGACGCCTCGCCGCACGTGGCCTTCGACCTCGCCGCGCCGCGGGCGGAGGATGCCGACCTCCTCTTCGAGCTCTGCTTCCATGCCGCGGCGGCGTTCGAGGACCGCTCGGGCTATGCCGAGGACGGCGCGATCTACCTGCCGCAGCCGGTCTTCGTCGCCGATCCGCCGGAGACGGGCGACATCGTCGCGGGCGGCAGCCTCCGCATCCACGGGCTCGTCGAGGACGCGGTGGTGTCCGAGGTGCTCGCGGGCCTGCGCGGCGCGCCGCCTCGACGGTGACCGGGCGCGGGCGCGCTCAGCCGGTCAGCGCCTCGAGCACCGTCTCGCGGAAGCCCGCGGCGATGCCGGTCAGGGGACGGCCCCGCCGCGTGACGAGGCAGGCCGGCAGGGCGATGGGCGGGTCGAACGGGCGGCTCGCCAGCGCCATGTTGGGCAGGAAGGATGCGGTGTAGCGGTCGACCACGGCGACGCCGTGGATGGCCTGCGCCAGTACCGCGGCGGTGTGGCAGTAGCGGACCTCGACCCGCGGGGCGTAGGGCACCCGGGTCAGGTTGAAGGCGTTCTGCACCGCGTGACCGAGCCGCGATTCGCGGTCGAGGCCCACGAGCCTGTGGTTGGCCATGTCCTGCGGGCGCACCACGGCGAGTTCGGCCAGCGGATGGTCCTCGGGCATGAGGGCCACCATGCGGTCGGTGCGCATCACCTCGACGGCGACGCCCGGATCGGTGTCGAGCCCGAGGCAGAGCCCGAGTTCCACCGCGCCGGCCGCGACCGATCCGATCACGTGCTCCATCCGGCGCACGTCGTACTGGACGGTGACCGCCGGCCGCGCGCCGAGGAACTCCGACAGCGCGCGCGGCACGACCGAGTGGCCGAGCGGCGGCGTCGCCATCAGGCGGAGCTTGCCCACCGCCCCGCCCCGCAGGTCCCGCGCCCGCGTCTCGACGCAGCGCAGCTGCTCGAAGAGCGGCTCGACCTCCTGGAACAGGCTGAACGCGGCCCCGGTCGGCATCATGCGCTGCTTTTCCCGCTGGAACAGCGCGAAACCGAGCTGCCCCTCGAGCTGCTTGATCGCGGTCGACACCGAGGGCTGTGAGATGCCGAGTTCCTCGGCGGCCGCGACGGTGGTGCGGTGCAGCATGAGCGTGCCGAAGATTTCCAGCAGGCGGAGGGACAGGTCGTTGCGTCGGGCGATCTTCATGCCCGATCGGTAGCGCACTCACATGCGGCGCGCCAGCACCGCGCCCAGGGCCTGCGCGACCGCCGCCTGGGTCGGATCGATCACGGGGATGCCGAGCGCCTCCTCGAGCGGCGCGCGGTGGACGGCCATGCCGGCGCAGCCGAGCACCAGGGCTTCAGCTCCGTCGCCCATCAGCGCCCGGCCGACCTCGCCCAGCCGGGCGAAGGTGCCGGCGCCGCGGGCGGTCTCGTCCACGCTCATGTTCAGCGCGCGCTCGCCCGCCACGCGGCCGAGAACCCCCATCCGCCGCATGTAGAGCCGGTGCCGCCGCTCCGACAGAGAGGAGATGCCGACGATCCCGATCCGGTCCGCACGCGCGAGCGCCGCGAGCACGCCGCTTTCCTGGATCCCGAAGACCGGCACCGGCGCCACCGACCGGCAGGCGTCGATCCCGGGATCGGAATAACAGGCGATGACGAAGGCGCTCGCGTCGTCGCGGCGGCGCACAAGCGCGACGAGCGGCAGCACGACCTCGTCGGACTGGACCTGGCTCTCGATGCCGAACGGGCCCTCGGCCAGCGTGACGCAGTCGATGGCCGGCCCGCCCCCGAGCCGGAACGGCTCGAGCGCGCGGGACAACCCGTCGGTCACGGCCTGGTTCGAGTTCGGGTTGATGACGACGATCGGTCCGGTCATGGCGCGATCCGAGCGCCGAAATTGGTGGCCGGATCGAGCTCGGGCGCGAGGTGCCCGGGATGGCCGGTCAAGTCGGTGCGGTCACGCGCCACGTAGCGGCCATGGCCCGGCGCGGCGAGGAGCCGGCCGTCCTCTATCACGCGCGTGCCGCGCGAGAGGACGCAGACCGGCCTGCCCGTCACCTCCCAGCCCTCGAAGGGGGAATAGTCCATGTTGTCGTGCTGGGTCTCGACCGAGATGACGTGCCGCGCCTCGGGGTCCCAGATGGCGATGTCGGCATCCATCCCGATCGCGATGCTGCCCTTGTCGCGCAGCCCGTAGAGCCGCGCGGCATTGGTCGCCGACAGTGCCACGAACTGCTGCAGGGTGATGCGCCCCTTGGCGACCCCCTCGGAAAAGAGCATGGGAAGCCGCGCCCCGATCCCCGGCATGCCGTTCGCGATCTGCTTGAACGTCGCGTCCGGCCCCTTGGACAGCTTGCCGGTCTCGTCGAAGCGGTAGGGCGCGTGGTCCGAGGAAAAGATGCTGAACGTGCCGGCCTGAAGGTGCCGCCAGAGCGCCTCCTGCGTGCCGCGGTCGCGCAGCGGCGGCGAGCACATGAACTTGGCGCCTTCCATGCCCGGCCGGTCGAGATCGTCGCGGGTCAGGAACAGGTACTGGGTGCAGGTCTCGCCGAAGACCTTGGCGCCCGCCATGCGGGCATCGGACACGAGCCCCGCCCCCTCGGGCGTCGAGACGTGCACGATGAAGAGCGGGGCGTCGACGAGCCGCGCGAGCGAGATGGCGCGGTTGATCGCCTCGGCCTCGGCCAGCGCCGGGTGGCTCGGCGCGTGGTAGCGCGGCGCGGTATGACCGCCTGCCACGAGCCGGTCGGACATCCACGAGATCATGCCGGAATTCTCGGCATGCACCATGGTCAGCGCGCCATGGGTGCGGGCCACCGTCAGGATGTCGAGGAACTGCCGGTCGTCGATGCGCATGAGGTCGTAGGTCATGAAGACCTTGAACGAGGTGACGCCGCGGGCGAAGGCGGCGGGCAGCTCCTCGGTCAGCACCTTCTCTGTCGGGTCGGCGACGATCAGGTGGTAGCCGTAGTCGATCACCGAGGCGCCGGTCGCGCGGCTGTCGTAGAGGTCGAGCGTCTCGGTCACGCCCATGCCGCGGTGCTGCGCGGCGAAGGGCACGAAGCACGCGTTGCCGCCGAACGCCGCCGAGATCGACCCGGAGGTGTAGTCGTCCGAGGTCATGCCGCCGGTCGCGGATTCCTGCGCGATGTGGCAATGCGCCTCGATGCCGCCCGGCAGGACGAGCCGCCCGCTCGCGTCGATCCGGTCGCGGCCCTGCAGCTCGTGGCCGAGCGCGGCGATGCGGCCGTCGGTGATGCCGATGTCGGCGCGGAACGTGTCGCTCGCGGTGGCGACCGTGCCGCCGGTGATGACGAGATCGAACATGGACGCCCTCCCCTTTCTCAGACCGACTTGATGGCGCCGCCGTCGCAGCGCAGCAGGCTGCCGGTGACGTAGCTTGCCTGTTCGCTGGCAAGGAAGGCCGCGACGGCGCCGAATTCCTCGACCCGGCCGTAGCGTCCGGCGGGGATGGTGGCGCGCGAGGCGGCGCGCGCCTCGTCGACGCTCTGCCCCGTGCGGTTGGCCGCGGCGGCGTCGAGCTCGTCCACCCGTTCGGTGTGGATGCGCCCGGGCAGCAGCATGTTGACCGTGACGCCGTCCGCCGCGACGTCGTTCGACAGGGACTTTGACCAGCCGACGAGCGCCGAGCGCAGCGCGTTCGAGAGCCCGAGAGTCGGAATGGGCTGGATCACGCCGGACGAGCCGATGGTGATGATCCGCCCCCAGCCGCGCTCGCGCATGCCGGGCAGAAGGCGCGCGGTGACGTCCGCCACCGTCATGACCATGGTCTGGAACTGCGCCGCCATGACGGCGAGGTCGGCATCGGCCATCCGGCCCGGCGGCGGCCCGCCCGTGTTGTTCACGAGGATGTCGACGCCGCCCAGAACCGCCTCGCCCTGCCTTGCCAGCGTCTCGGCGGCGTCGGCCGCGGTCAGGTCGAGGGTGACGAAATCCGCGCGGCCCGCACCGCGGCCGTTGATGGCGTCGGCCGCCGCCTGCAGCCGGTCGGTCGAGCGGCCGCAGAGAAGGACATGCGCGCCCTCGGCCGCGAGCGCCTCGGCACAGGCAAGCCCGAGGCCCCGCGACGAGGCCATGACCAGCGCCCGTTTTCCAGTCAGTCCGAGATCCATTAGGCAAGCTCCTCCAATCGTTTCTCGAGCCGCGCGACAAGGCGCGTCAGCTCCTCGTGGTCGCGGGACGTCATCGCGGGCCCGGGCGCGCGCACCGTCGCCGAGGCGAGCACGCCGCGCCGGCGCAGCACCTCCTTGCGGATGGCGAGGCCCAGTCCCAGCTGCTGCTCGTAGCGCACGAGCGGCAGGTAGGCGTCGAAGAGATCCTCGGCGCCGTCCACGTCGCCCGCCTTGTGGCGGGCCACGACCTGCACCAGCATCTCGGGATAGGCGAAGCCGGTCATGGCGCCGTCCGCCCCGCGCTGCATCTCCTGCGGCAGGAAGAGCGCGGAATTTCCGGTCAGGATCGACAGCCGCGGCACGTCGGCGGTCCCGGTCTCGGCCCGCACGCGGCTGAGCTTCGTCAGGCCGGGCCAGTCCTCGTGCTTCAGCATCACGACCTGGTCGTGGTCGCGCGCAAGCCCGAGGATGGTCTCGACCGACACCTGCACGCCGGTGGTCTGAGGATAGTCCTGGAAGCAGATGGGCGTGTCGCCCAGCGCGTCACAGACCTGCGCCATGTAGGCTCGGAGCTTGGCCTCGGTCGCCATGCCGGGTTGCGGCGCGACCATGACACCGCCCGCGCCCGCGTCCATCACGGTCTTCGCGAGCCGCGCCATGTTGTCGAGCCCTGCGGCCGACACGCCGACCACCACGGGCACGCGGCCCGCGACGCGGTCGAGCACGTGGCGGGCAAACCGCTGCGCCTCGTCCGCGGCCATCTTGGGCGCCTCGCCCATGATCCCGAGGATGGTCATGCCCGAGACACCGGTCTCGAGGTAGAAGTCCACCATGCGGTCGGTGCTGGCGATGTCGAGGCTGCCGTCCTCGGCAAAGGGGGTGGCGGCGATGATGTAGACGCCGTCGGTGGTGCGGTCGATGGTTGCGGTCATTCCTGGGGTCCTGTCGGCACGGGCGGGATGCTGCGCGGCGCGATGTCCTCGAGGCGAGCGTAGCGGTCGGCAAAGAGACGTGCCACCGGGTAGCTGCCGCCCCAGTCAATGCGCCAGGTGTCGGGGTCGATCAGCCCGTCGCGCGCGGCAATGCCCACGGCGCGTCCGACGAGCAGTTCGCGCTCGGCCGAGAAGGTCAGCCCGGCGAGGCGCACGCATTCGATGGCGACGGGCACCGAGGCGAGCCGCCGCGGCGCCACCTGCGCCGAAGGTTCCGTCGCGAGGCCCAGCGCCTCGGTCTCGGACGTGTGCGGCGGATAGGCTGCGGCGGTCGCCACCATGGCGTCCACGTCCTCGGGCATGGCGATGTTCACGACGAACTCGCCCGTGCGCAGGATGTTGGCGCCGGTGTCCTTTGGCGACCCCGCGCGGTGTTCGAGGCCCAGCACGACGAGCGCCGGGTCCTGGCCGAAGACGTTGAAGAACGAATAGGGCGCGGCATTCGTGGCACCGTCCGCGTTGAGCGTCGTGACCCACGCCACCGGGCGCGGGACCACGAGCGCGGTCAGCAGCTTGTAGCGCGTGCGCGCATCGAGCGCGTCGAGGTCCACCGACAGCGTCATTCCGGCAGCACCACGCCCGTCTGCGAGGTGATGCGCCCGTAATGCTCGATCCGGCGATGCCGCGCGAAGTCGAAGATCGTGGTCTTGCCGAAGGTGCAGGCGTCCATGTCGCAGGCATGCACGATCAGCTCGTCGCCCTCGGTCTGCGCGCGCGCGACCACGTAGCCGTTCGGATCGACGATGATCGAGCCCGCCATCAGCGGATGCCCGTCCTCGTCGCCGGCCTTGGCCACGCCCACGACCCAGGTGGCGTTCTGGTAGGCACCCGCGGTCATCGACAGCTCCGAGTGGTAGAGCCGTTCCTTCAGCCCCTCGGCGCCGTTCTGGCTGTTCACAGAGGGCGTGTTGTAGCCCAGCATGACCAGCTCGACCCCCTGCAGCCCCATCTCGCGGTAGACCTCGGGCCACCGGCGGTCGTTGCAGATGCACATGCCCATCCACGCGTCGAGGTTGCGCCAGACCGGGAAACCGAGGTCGCCCGGTTCGAAATACCTCTTCTCGAGATGCTGGAAGGCGCGGTCGGGATCGTATTCGGAATGACCCGGCAGGTGCACCTTGCGGTACTTTCCGACGACCGCGCCCGCCCTGTCGGTCAGGATCGAGGTGTTGAAGTGCCGGCCCTCCGGCGTCTTTTCGGCATAGCCGAAGGTGATGGCGATGCCGTGCGCCCGCGCGCGGTCGAAGAGCGGCCGCGTCGCGTCGTTCGGCATCTCGGCCTCGAACCAGGCGTCGATCTCGGAGGCGTCGTCCATCCAGTAGCGCGGAAAGAAGGTGGTCAGCGCGAGCTCGGGATAGACCACGAGGTCGCAGCCCGCGCCCGCGGCCTGGTCGAGCAGCGCCAGCATCCGCGCCACGACCTCCGTCCGGCTCTCGGCTTTCTGGATGGGGCCCATCTGGGCCCCGCCGATGACGATTTCGCGCATGGTGCGGTCCTTTCTCAACTCGCGATGCGCCGCTCGAACCGGCCGATCACGCGGATCAGCGGCCAGAGCAGCACCAGGTAAAGGCCCGCCGCCAGCATCAGCGGCGAGGCGTTGTAGGTGATCGAGCGCACGAGGCCGGCGGCGTGCAGCATCTCGCCCAGGGACACGACGGAGGCGAGCGAGGTCAGCTTCACGATCTCGACCGCGTTCGACAGGAGGTCCGGCAGCACGTTGCGCACCGCCTGGGGCAGCGTCACCCACGCGAGCGTCTGCGTGGCGCTCATGCCGGTCGAACGCGCGGCCTCGCCCTGCCCCCTCGGCACCGACAGGAGGCCGGCGCGCAGGATCTCGGCGAAATAGGCCGAGTTGTTGAGGAAGAAGGCGATGGTGACGGCGGCGAAGGGCGACAGGCGCAGGCCCGCGAAGGGCAGCCCCGCGTAGATGAAGATCAGCAGCACGAGCGGCGGCAGCGCCCGGAAGAAGTCGACGAAGCCGATCGACGCCCAGCGCAGCGCGCGGTTCCGCGACACCGAGCCGAGCGCGGCGAGCAGGCCCCCGGCAAGCCCCAGCGGGATCACCACCGCGCAGATCAGGAGCGTGACGCCGAGACCCTTCAGCACCAGCGGCAGCGCCTTGGCCATGATCTCGAGGTTGAAGAACTGCGCGAGGATCGCGTCCATGGCTCAGCCCCCCGGGCCCGAGAACCGCGCCTCGAGCCAGCGCGAGGCGATGACGAAGGGCAGGAACAGCACCAGGTAGGCCGCGGCGGCGAGCGTGAGCGGCGAGGCGTTGGCGCTGAAGGACTGCGCCGTGGTCGCCTGCCCGAGGATGTCGGGCACCCCGATCACCATGCCGAGCGCCGTCATCTTGGTGATGGCGATGGCGCGGTTGGTGAGCGGCGGGATCACCATGCGCACCGCCTGCGGCAGCACCACGTGGCCGAGGGCCTGCGTGAACCCGAGCCCGGTGGAGCGCGCGGCCTCCCACTGCCCCTTGGGCGTGGCGGTGATGCCGGCCCAGACGATCTCCTCGGCGAAGGCGGCGAGGACCAGCGTCAGGACGACGTAGAGGACGAGCGAGGCCGACAGCGTCACGCCGACATTGGGCAGCCCGAAGAAGAACAGGAGGATCAGAACGAGCGGCGGCAGAGCCCGCAGGATGTCGGCATAGACCACGATCAGCGCCGAGACCGGGCGCACCCGGTAGGCTCTCAGGCAGGCGAGCGCCGTGCCGAGCGCGATGCCGCTCAGGACGATCAGCACGGACAGAATGACCGTGACGACCGCGCCCTCGAGGATCGCGGGCGCGTATTTCGCAAGCACCGCCGGATTGAGGAAGGTGTCGAGGAACACGTCCATGGCAGCTACCCGTGGAGGCGGCCGAGGAAGGCCCGCGTGCGCGCCTCGCGCGGGGCGCCGAAGACCTGTTCGGGCGTCCCCTGCTCTACGATGCGTCCGCCGTCCATGAAGATCACCCGGTCCGCGGCGTCGCGGGCGAACTTCATCTCGTGGCTCACCACGAGCATGGTCATGCCCTGCGCCTTGACGTCGCGCATCACCGCCAGCACGTCGCCCACGAGCTCGGGATCGAGCGCCGAGGTCGGCTCGTCGAAGAGCATCACCTCGGGGCGGAGCGCCAGCGCCCGCGCGATCGCCACGCGCTGCTGTTGCCCGCCCGAGAGCTGCGCGGGATGGTGACCCGCCCGGTCGGCGAGCCCGACGCGGTCGAGCGCCTCGCGCGCCGCAGCCTCGGCCGTCTCGCGCGGCAACTTCTGCACCCGGCGCAGCGCCAGCGTGACGTTCCCGAGCGCGGTCAGGTGCGGGTAGAGGTTGAAGGACTGGAAGACCATGCCGATGCGCTGGCGCATGGCGTTGAGGTTCACGCCCGACCCGGTCAACGGCGCGCCGCCCACGAGGATCTCGCCGCTGTCGGGCTCCTCGAGCCGGTTGCAGCAGCGCAGCATCGTGGACTTGCCCGACCCGGACGGCCCCAGCACGAAGACCATCTCGCTCTGATCGACCGACAGGTCGATGTCCGTCAGCACCTTGAAGGTGCCGAAGGACTTGTTGAGCGCGCGGACCTGCAGCGCGGGATGTCCGGGCCGGGCGTCGCTCATCCGGCGCAGCCCGGGGCGTGGTCGTCCTCCGCGTGGCCGGCAAAGCCCGGCTCGCCCCAGCCCGGCCGCGGCGTGACGGCCGCCGAGCCCTCGGCCGGAGTGACGCCGAACCATTTCTCGGAAAGCGCGACCATGGTCCCGTCGGTCTTGAGGCACTCGATCACTGCCTCGACCCTGGCGCGCAGCGCCTCGTCGCCCTTGCGGAACGGCATGCCCCAGACGAGGCCGGTGGAATGCAGGTAGCCGAGCTTGATCGCCGGGTTCTGCTTGGCCGCCCAGGCGGACACGGTGTTGCCCGCGACGTTGGCGAAGGCGCGGCCCGACACGACCGCCTGCACGGCATCCGAGTTGGTGCCGTAGCTTTCGACCGTCCAGCCGATCTCGGGGGCGAGCTCCCGCGCCCAGGAATCGTAGACCGAGCCCTTGTTGACCGCGATTGTCTTGCCGGCGAAGCCCTCGAGCGCGTCCACCTCCTCGGCGTCGGCGGCGAGCACGAACTGGAAGTCGGTGTTGAGGTAGCCCTCGGAGAAGAGCACGCTTTCCGCCCGCTCCTCGGTGATCGTGGTGGGGGCGACGACGAAATCGTAGGTGCCCGCGGCGAGGCCTGGAAGAATGCCCGAGAACTGGGTCGCGACGATCTCCATCTCGGCGCCGAGCCGTTCGCCGATGATCGCGGCAAGGTCGACGTTGAAGCCCTCGACCCCGCCCGAGAGCGAGGGCATGGCATGGGGCGCGAAGGTCCCGTCGAGGGCGACGGTATAGCTGTCCTGCGCCTCCGCGGCGCCCATGGTCAGGGCCGCGAGCGCGGCCAGGATCGGTGTCTTCATGGTCGTCTCTCCTGTCGGTTGGTCCGGCCCCGTTCGCGCGGGTCCGGTTCTTTGAATCACATCACGGCCTCGATCAGGTACGGGCCGGGTTCCGCCATGGCATCGGCGATGGCAGTGCAGAGCTCTGCCGCGTCCTCGATCCGCCGGCCCGGCACGCCCATGCCGCGCGCGATCGCCACGAAGTCGAGCCGCGGACGGTCGAGGTCCAGCATGTCGAGCGCCGAGCGGCCGGGATTGGCGCCCACGGCGAAGAGCTCGTTCTTGAGGATCTCGTAGGTGCCGTTCGACAGGATCACCGTGGTCACGTTCGTCCCCTCGCGCGCCTGGCTCCAGAGGCCCTGGATCGTGTACATGGCCGACCCGTCCGCCTGCAGGCAGAGGACGGGCCGGTCGGGACAGGCGACGGCGGCGCCGAGCGCGAGCGGAATGCCGTCGCCGATGGCGCCGCCGGTCAGCGAGATCCAGCTGTGCGGCGCGGCGCCCTGCGTGGCGCCCCAGACGTCGCGCCCGCCGCTGATGCTCTCGTCGACGACGATGGCGTTCGCGGGCAGCGCCTGGGCGACCGCGGCGGCGAGCGCCGCGGGGGTGATGCGGCCCGGTGGCGGCGCCTCGGGCCGCGCCGTCTCGGCCACGACGGCGCCCGCGCCCGCGCGGTCCGCCAGCGCGGCGACCGCCGCGGGCCCGTCGCCGTCGAGGCCCGACAGCGTCAGCACCTCGCAGCCCTCGGGCAGAAGCAGGCTCGGCCGGCCGGGATAGGCGAAGAAGGCGACGGGCGGCACGGTCTCGACCAGCACGGCCTTGCGGAAGGGCGAAAGCGCCTCGAGCGCGAGGCCGATCGGGTACGGCACGCGGGCGATCCCCGCCCTGCCCGCGCCGCGGTCGAACCGCCGGTTCGAGGTCGGCGCCATGATCCGCGCGCCGGTCTTGACCGCGATGCCCTGCAGCTGCGCCACCGCCTCGGGCGTCTCGAGCACGCGCCCGCTCGTCAGGATCACGGTGTCGGGACCAAGCATCTCGGCCGCCCGCGAGACCGCCTCGGCGTCGAGCGCGGCAAAGGCCGGCGGCGGCGGCGGCGGCGCCACCACGCCGCCCGCGTCCCAGCCGAGATCCGCGGGCGCGACGAGCGTCGCCACGCGGTTCGGCCGCGACATGGCCGCGCCAAGCGCGTCCATCGCGTCGGCGGCGAAGCCCGCGGCGCTGGTGGCGGTCCGCACCCAGTCCGAGAACGGCGCGGCCGCGCCCTCGACATCGGCTGTCAGCGGCGCGTCGTGGCCGCGGTGGCGCACCGCGTGATCGCCCACCAGGTTGACCATCGGCGCGCGGGCCTTGCGCGCGTTGTGCATGTTGGCCCCGGCATTGGCGAGCCCCGGCGCGAGGTGCAGGAGCGTGACCGCGGGCCCCTGCGCCATGCGCGCGTAGCCGTCGGCGGCGCCGGTCGCCACGCCCTCGAACAGCGCCAGCACGCAGCGCAGGAGCCCCGTGCGGTCGAGCGCGTCGACGAACTGCATCTCGGACGTGCCGGGATTGGCGAAGCAGACCCGCACCCCCGCCCCGTGCAGCGAGCGCACCACGCTTTCGGCGCCGTTCATCGGGGTCGTGTCATGCATGTGGGTCTTCCCTGGACTCTCTGGCGGCCTGGAGGATGTCGAGCCTGCGCCGCAACCTGTCGGAAGGCGGACGCTCGGCTGGTGTGGTGCTTTCCGCCACCGCCTCGGCGAAGTGGCAGGCGACGCTGGTGCCGCCGACCGCGCGCAGGGCGGGGCGTTCGGTGCGGCAGCGCGCCTCGGCCATCGGGCAGCGCGGGTGGAAGGCGCAGCCCGGCGGCGGCGCCAGCGCCGAGGGCAGGTCCCCGCGGACCGGCTGGCGGTCGCTGCGCAGCCCCGGGTCGGGACGTGGCGCCGCCGCGATCAGCGAGCGCGTGTAGGGATGGCGCGGCGTGGCGAAGAGCGTGGCGGTCGGCGCCTCCTCGACCACGCGGCCGAGATAGACCACCGCCACGCGGTCGGCCATGTGCCGCACCACCGCCAGGTCGTGGCTGATGAACACGTAGGCGATGCCGAAGCTCGCCTGCAGATCCTGCAGCAGGTTCACGATCTGCGCCTGCACCGACACGTCGAGCGCCGAGACCGGCTCGTCACAGACGATCAGCCGCGGCCGCGTGGCGAGCGCGCGCGCCACCCCCACCCGCTGGCGCTGGCCGCCGGAGAACTCGTGCGGGAACCGCGCCGCGTGCCAGGGCTGGAGGCCGCAGGTCTCGAGCAGCTCCGCCACCTTCTGCCGCACGTTCGCGGATGTCGCGAGCCCGTGCAGCAGGAGCGGTTCGGCCAGCGTCTCGGCCACCGACATGCGCGGATTGAGCGACCCGAACGGGTCCTGGAAGATGATCTGCATGTGGCGCCGCATCTCGCGCAGGGCTGGGTCGGGCAGCGCGGTGACCTCGGTGCCGTCGAGCGTCACGGTGCCCGCCGTGGGGGCGATGAGCCGCAGGAGCGCCCGGCCGATCGTGGACTTGCCGCAGCCCGATTCGCCCACCACCGCGAGGGTCTCGCCCGCGTGAACGTCGAAGCTGACGTCGGTGACCGCCTGCACGTGGCCGACGGTGCGGCGCAACACGCCCCGGCGCACGGGGAAATGCTTGGTCAGGTTGCGGACCTCGAGAAGCGCGCTCATGCCGCCTCCTCGATCGGGGCGTGCCAGCAGGCGACGGCGTGGCCGGGCGCCAGCGCGCGCAGCGGCGGATCCTCGGTGCGGCAGCGCTCGGAGGCGAGCGGGCAACGCGAGGCGAAGCGGCAGCCGGCGATGCGCGCCCAGGGCGGCGGCACGCTGCCCGGGATCGTGGCCAGCCGCGCGACGCCCGCGTCGATGCGCGGCACCGCCGCCATCAGCCCGATCGTGTAGGGATGCTGCGGATCGGCGAAGAGGGCGCCGGTCGGCGCCTTCTCGACGATGCGGCCGGCATACATGACCACCACGTCCTCGCAGGTCTGCGCCACGACGCCGAGGTCGTGGGTCACGAGCAGCACCGCCGCCCCGGTGCGGTCGCGCAGGTCGCCCATCAGGTCGAGGATCTGCGCCTGGATCGTCACGTCGAGTGCGGTCGTGGGCTCGTCCGCGATCAGGAGGTCGGGATCGTTGGCGAGCGCGAGGGCGATCATGACGCGCTGCCGCTGCCCGCCCGACAGCTGGTGGGGATAGTCGTCGACCCGCGATTTCGGCGAGGGCAGCCCGACGAGGTCGAGAAGCTCGACTGCGCGCTCGCGCGCGGCGCGCCTGTCGAGGCCCGAGTGCACGCGCAGGCTTTCCACGATCTGGTCGCCGCAGGTGTAGACCGGGTTGAGCGAGGTCATGGGCTCCTGGAAGATCATGCCGATCCGCCCGCCGCGCAGGCGGCGCATCTCGCGCTCGGGCAGGCTCAGGAGGTCGGTCCCGCCGAACCGGATCGCGCCGCCCGCGTAGTGCCCGGGCGGCTGCGGCACGAGGCGCATGATGGCAAGCGACGTCACCGACTTGCCGCAGCCGGATTCGCCGACGACGCCGAGCGTGCGCCCGCGTTCGAGCGTGAAGCTCACGCCCGACACCGCGCGCTGCGCCCGCCCGCCGATGCGGAACTCGACCGCCAGGTCGTCGACCTCGAGAAGGGGCGTGTCCGTCATGGTGCTCATGCCTGCGGGTAGGCCAAGGGCGAGGCGTCGTCGTGGCGCCGGTTGGCGAAGTCGAGGCCGGTGAACGCTTCCTCGGCGCGCCGCTGCGCCGCCTCGAGCCGCTCGAGCGCGGAGGCGAGATCGAAGGCCGGAACCTCGCCGTCCACCAGCACATGCCGCCCGTCCACGAACACGTCGCGCACCGCGCGCTCGGCCGCCACGTAGACGAGCGACCGCAAGGGGTCGCGCACGGGCATCATGGCGGGGTCGCGCAGGTCGGCGAGGAACAGGTCGGCCTTGGCCCCGGGCGCCAGCCGGCCGATGTCGTCGCGCCCGAGGATGCGGGCGCCGCCGATCGTCGCCGCGTCGAAGACGTGAGAGGTCCGCAGGTCGTAGGGGTTCTTCGAGACGATGCGGCTGAGGTAGAGCGCAGTGCGCAGCTCCTCGAGCATGTTGTGCGGATAGGTGTCGGTGCCGATGCCCACGGGGACGCCGCCGCGGATGTAGCGGCCGACGGTGTTCATCGCGATGCCGCGCCGCTGGAACACGGTCGGGCAATGGGCGACGGCCGCACCCGACTCCTGCAGCAGCGCGAAGTCGTTCGCCTCGGGCCAGAAGACGTGCCCGTAATCGTTGAGGAAGATGCCGTGGCCGATGATCGCGCCGGGCTTCAGCACGCCGAGATCGCGCAGCCATTCGAGCGGCGTGACCCCGTGGCGGCGGGTGATCTCGGTGAACTCCACCACCGATTGCGCGGCATGGATCTGGAACGGCAGGCCGCGCTCCTGTGCGAGCGCGAAGCTGTCGGCGATGAGCTCGGGCGTGCAGGTGTCGATCTGGCTCGGCGCGATCATGCCCGAGAGCCGTCCCGAGGGATGTGCGATGGCCGCCTCGACCGTTGCCACCGCCGCGTCCATGGCGGCGCGGCCGGCGGCCTCGTCCCATTCGTATTTCACCACGTGGCCGTTGTCGGTGTACCAGTGCGCCGAGCGGTACATGGGCGCCACGACCCCGCGCAGGCCCGAGGCCGCGAAGGTGTCGATCCACCCGTCCCAGGCGACCGAGAGGTCGACGAGCGTGGTCACGCCGGATTTGAGCAGTTCGGAATAGGTGACCTCGACGCAGGCCTGGCGGCCCTCGTCGTCGGGCCGGAAGAGCGGCATGAACTCGTAGAGCGACGACATGCCGAGCCGGGGCGATCCCAGCTCGTCGAGCATGCCCTTGTTCATCGCCTCGGAGGAGGGATGGGAGTGGATGTTGACGAGCCCCGGCGACACCAGCCGGTCGCGGCCGTCGATCTCGGTCTCCGCCGGTCCGTCCCAGGTGCCGCCCACCTGCACGATGCGGTCGCCGTCGAAGGCCACGTCGCCGTCCCGCAGGTAGGTGTGGCTGTCGGTGCCGGCATCGTAGGCGACGATCCAGGCGGCATTGCGGATGACGGTGACGGGCATGGGCGGTCTTTCGTTGAAGGGAGAGGACGCACGGGTCGGACGAGGGGTGCGGCCGCCGCCCCCGCCGGGGCGGGAACGGCGGTGCGCGATCGGGCCTAGTCCCGGAACTTCAGGTCGAGCCCCTTGTAGAGGCCGGCGCCGTAGATGTTGTGCGGCACCACAGTCTCGAGGTCGGTCGACTGCGCGATGACCATGGGCTCGTGGTAGAGCGGCAGCCACACGGCCGCCTCGTGCACGATCTCCAGCACCTGGCCGTAGCTGTCGGCCCGTTCCTCGTCGGTGATCGCGGTGGATCCCGCCAGCAGCAGCTCGTCGGTCCGGGCGTCGTTCCAGTTCATCCGGTTCGGCGTCGGCATGTTCTGGCTGCGGAAATAGAGGTTCAGCGCGTCGCCCGAGGACACGTAGGGATAGGACATGCCGAACATGTCGAATTCCTGCGTGGCGAGCTTGCCCCACGCCACCGTGGCGTCGAAGGCCTGGATCTGCAGGTCGACGCCGATCTCGCGCAGGTAGGCCTGCACCGCCTCCGAGATCTTGCCCCAGGTCGAGCCGGCAAAGACGTAGGCCGTGGGCGCGAGCCGCACGCCGTCCTTCTCGCGCACGCCGTCGTCACCGCGGGTCCAGCCCGCCTCGTCGAGGAGCGCGTTCGCCTGCTCGGGATCGTATCCCAGGAGCTGCGCGTCGAGATCGGAGTTCCAGTCGAGCGCCTCGGTCGAGACGTAGGAATAGGCCGGCTGCACGACACCGAAGAACAGGTCCTCGGCCATCGCCTCCTGGTCCACGGCGAGGTTGATGGCACGGCGCACGGCAGGGTCCGACACCGTGTCCTTGTCGATCTTGAAGCCCATGAAATAGGTCCAGAACGCGAGGTCCGACTGCACCACCTCGACGTTCGGCGCGCTCTTCAGCTGTTCGAGCGCGATGTAGGGCACGTACTGGCTGATCTGGCTCTGCCCGGTGAGCACGGCCACGGTGCGGGTGTTCTCCTCGGGCACGATCTGCCAGGTGACGCGCTGCATCGAGGCGGGCCCGGTGTTCTCGTGGAACGGCGCGCCCCAGGTGTAGGCCTCGTGCCGCTCGACGATCATCTTGTCGCGCGGGGTCCATTCGACCCAGCAGAAGGGCCCCGTGCCGTTGAACCCGCTGACGCCGAAATCGTCGCCCAGCGCCTCGACATTGGCCTGGTCCACGATGGTGCCGAAGCTCTGCGTCAGCTGGTAGAGCAGTTCCGAGAACGGCGCCTTGAGCTTGTACTCGACCGTGTGGGGGCCGGTCGCGGTGACGCTTTCGACCTCGCCCGCGCGCCAGGCGACGGGCGACTTGGTCTCGGGATCGGTCCAGCGGTTCATGGAATAGACCACGTCGTCGGCGGTCATGGGCTTGCCGTCGCAGAACGCGACGTCGTCGCGCAGCTGGAAGGTGTAGGTCGTGCCGTCCTCGCTGACTTCCCAGGATTCGGCGATCCCGGGCTCGATCGTCTGCATGTCGGGCGCGAGCGACACCAGCGTGTCGCCCAGCATGAACAGCACCTCGGAGGCCGCGCGCGACGTGGTCTTGTGCGGGTCGTAGTTGTTGCTGTCGACCTCGCGGACGATGGTGATCTCCTGCGCCTGGGCGAGGCTCGTGCCCAGGAGGAGGGCCGCGAGGGTCAGTGCCTTTGTCTTCATGTCGTCTCTCCTGTCGGGTTTCTTTGTCTTGGGTCAGGACCTGAGCCGCGGATCGAGCACGTCGCGGAGCGCGTCGCCCAGCACGTTCGCCGTGAGCACGATGAGGAAGATCATCACCGAGGGGATGACCGCGATGTGCGGTGCGAAGAGCAGGAAGTCCCGGCCCTGCGCGGCCATCATGCCGAGCTCGGCCGTGGGCGGGCGCGCGCCGAGGCCGAGGAAGGACAGCGCGGCGCCGATCAGGATCACCTGCCCGAACCGGAGCGAGATGAAGATCATGATCGAGGACACGCAGTTGCGCAGGAGGTAGCGCAGGAAGAGCTGCCGCGCGGGCAGGCCCAGCGCGCGCCCGGCCTCAATGTATTCCTGGTTCATCACCGACACCGCGATCGACCGCGCGATGCGCGCGCAGTCGGGCACCGTGGCGATGGCGAGCGCCACGATCACCGGGCCCGCACCGGGGCCCAGCACCGCCACGAGCGCGAGGCCGAGGAGGATGGCGGGAAAGGACAGCATCACGTCGACGAGCCGCATCACCCACGGGTCGAGCCCCGGCCGGAAGGCCGCCAGAAGCCCGAGCAACGATCCGAGGAAGCCGCCGATGCCCACCGACACGAGGCCGATCACCAGCGTGAGCCGCGTACCCCAGAAGATGCGCGACAGGATGTCCCTGCCCTGCCCGTCGGTGCCGAGCGGGTGCGTCCAGCTGCCGGTCTCCGCCCAGACGGGCGGGACCATCACGCTGCGCGAGCTCGCGAAGGGATCGTGCGGCGACAGGACCGGCGCCGCGACGGCCACCACGCAGACGGCCAGCAGGAACAGCGCCGCGACCAGCGCCGAGGGGTCGCGCATGAGCCGCAGGTACCACGCGCGCGTCGGCGCCGGGGTGTCGGCGGCGTCTGTCTCGGCGGCGCTCATGCCTGCACCCGGGGATCGAGAAGCGCGTAGAGGATGTCGACCACCATGTTGATGAGGATGAAGCCCAGCGCGAGGATCAGGATGGCCCCCTGCGCCAGCGGAAAGTCCGACGACAGGATCGCGCCCACGGCGAGCCGCCCGAGGCCCGGATAGGAGAAGATGCTTTCGGTCACGACGGCGCCGCCGACGAGGTAGCCCGCCTGCAGGCCGACGAGCGTCACCACCGGGATGAGCGCGTTCCGCAGGCCGTGGCGCAGGATCACCTGCGTCTCGCTCAGGCCCTTGGCACGCGCGGTGCGCACGTGGTCGAGCTTCAGCACCTCGAGCACCGAGGACCGCGTCATCCGCGCCACCGGGCCGATGAAGATCGCGCCCAGCGACAGGGCGGGCAGCGCGATGTGGCGCAGTCCCTCGACGGTCCAGAGCGGCCCGCCGCGGCCGATGAACGGCAGGAGCCGCCACTGCACGCCGACGAAATGGATCATCATCAGGCAGATGAAGAATATCGGCAGCGACACGCCCGCGACCGAGACCGCCATGATCGCGCGGTCGATGATGCGGCCGCGGAACACCGCCGCAAGGGTGCCGAGCGCGATCCCGAGCGGGATCGACCAGATGAGGCAGGCGACCATCAGCTCGAGCGTGGGCACCACCGCGGCACCAAGCTCCGACACCACCGTCTTGTTCGAGATCAGCGAGCGGCCGAGATCGCCCTGCAGAACGCGCCCGAGATAGGACAGGAACTGGACGAGCACCGGCTCGTCGAGGCCCATCTCCTGCCGGATCGCCTCGACCACCTCGGGCGTCGCGGTGGGCCCGGCCAGCACGA
Source organism: Roseivivax isoporae LMG 25204 (assembly GCF_000521865.1). Lineage (GTDB taxonomy): Bacteria > Pseudomonadota > Alphaproteobacteria > Rhodobacterales > Rhodobacteraceae > Roseivivax > Roseivivax isoporae. The sequence continues at coordinate 9,870 of NZ_JAME01000032.1, read as the reverse complement.
TTGCCGGGTCGCCCGGCACGAGGATGAGCAGGCAGAAGCCCAGCAGCAGCACCCCGAAGAGGACGGGGATCGAGATGATCAGCCGGTTCAGGACCTGCGTCATCATCGGGCCGCGTCCTCCCGGGCGAAGGCGACCACGCCCCCGAGGATCGTCAGGTCGCAGCGCGCCGTCAGGATGTCCTCGGGCGCGCAGGACAGCAGGTCGGTGTCGAAGACCGCGATGTCGGCCAGCTGGCCCGGCACGAGGCGGCCCTTGATGTCCTCCTCGTGGGACGCGTAGGCCGAGGCGCGGGTATAGGCGTCGAGCGCCTCCTCCATCGACAGGCACTGGTCGGGGCCGAGCACGGTGCCGCTCTCGGTCCTGCGGGTGACCATGGTGTAGAGGTTCGCCATCGGGTCGATGTCCACCACCGGGCAGTCGGTCGACGCCGAGGGGTGCAGCCCCGCCTCGATCCACGTGCGCATGGGATGGCTCGCCTCGACCCGCTCGCGGTCGAGCAGCGTCAGGTAGAGATCCCCGAAATGGTAGAGGAAGGCGGGCTGCGGCGCGGGCAGGATGTGCCGGTCCGCCATCCGGGCCATCTGGTCGGGGCGCAGCCAGCCACAATGCTCGATCCGGTGGCGGCGCGTGGCGTCGGGAACCGCGTCGAGCGCCGCCTCGTAGGCGTCGAGCACCTGGTCGATGGCCGCGTCGCCGATGGCGTGGATCGCGAAGCGGTAGCCGTCGCGGTGCCCCTCGGCCACCATGTCGCGCAGTTCCTCCGCGTCGAGGCAGAGCAGCCCGCGATCCGCGTCGTCGCCCCCGAGATAGGGCTTGGTCATCGCGGCGGTGCGGCCACCGGCCGATCCGTCGGTGAAGATCTTGACCGGCCCGATGCGCAGCCGGTCGTCGCCGCCGCCCGACACCATGCCCGCGGCGCGCGCCTCGGCCATGATCGACCGGCCCTTGTCGCCCATGAGCACGGCATAGACGCGCAGGGGCAGACGCCCGGTGCGGTGCGCCTGCTGGTAGGCCAGCATCTCGGTCCAGCCGTCGCGGATGCCGACCGCGGCCTCCATCACCGACGTGATGCCGCGCGACAGGCAATCCCGACCCGCCCGCTCGATCGCGTCGACGAGGTCGCCCACCTGCGCATCGGGCAGCACCGCCATGACCGGCTCGCGCGCGGTCTCGGCCAGGAGGCCCGTCAGGCGGCCGTTCTGCTTTTCGATGCTGCCGCCCTTCGGGGGCACGGTGTCCTCGTCGATCCCGGCAAGCGCCAGCGCGCGGGAATTGGCGACGGCCAGGTGACCGTCGGTGCGCACGATGTAGACCGGGTGGTCGGGCGCCGCCTCGTCCAGCTCCTCGCGCAGCGGATGGCGGCCCACGTCGAGCCGGAAATGGTCGTAGCCTCGGCCGATCACCCATTCGCCGGGCGGAAGGGTTTCCGCCCGCGCGCGCACGGCCTCGAGGACATCCGACAGCCGGGGCGCCACGCGGGGCCGCAGGTCCACCTCGGCCATGGCGGTGCCGTAGGGCAGAAGGTGCATGTGCGCGTCGTTCAGCCCGGGCGTGGCGAGCCGCCCCTTCAGGTCGACCACCCGGGTCTCGGGGCCGACCAGCGCCGCGATCTCGTCGGCGGTGCCGGTGGCGAGCACGCGGCCCGCGAAGAGCGCGACCGCCTCGGCCGTGGGCAGGCCCAGCCCGCACCATACCGTGCCGCCGGTCAGGACGGTATCCGCCGCAACGACGGAACGCGCCGTCATGCCGGCCCCGGACGGGTGTTGCGCGATGCCTGCATGTGGGGATCCTCCGTGCCGTTCCGTGCACCCGTAAGCGGGCGCCTTTTTCACAGGCAATCGAGCCGACCCCCCTTCTGTCAATTCGCGCGCGCGGCGGGGCAACAACCGCAAGTGGTAAACGAAAGCGTTGATCCAAAAGGAAAAAGGGGTACGCCGCGGGGCGCGACGGGAGTTATAAATAAACCAATACGTTTATAGGGAGCGACCCGCCCAGGGGGCGCGGCGCGCGCCCTCCCGCCCGGCCCGTGGGCGACGCCCGGACGACACCACGACGGGCTGTCGCGGACCCGGCGCGGTCCGCGCGGCAGCGTTCAGGATGGGGAGGATGGTGGGTGATGAGGGATTTGAACCCCCGACATCTTCGATGTGAACGAAGCGCTCTATCGCCAACCTACTGATATATATAAACACGATCACTTCTTAGTCCCCACCTGAAAACCAGAAAACCAACCAGGTGGGGGCCTACAAGGTTCAATGAACCAAAGAGCACTTCGCAATGATTTCGGGGTATTGGGATGAAAGCTCTGACTACTTGGAGCCCCAAGCTTAACGATGTAGCTTGTACATATCAGGAGCCGCGAAATTCATACCGGCCCTCAGAAACTGCGGCACCGCCTCGAAGACGCCGGGTTCGAACCGCGCGTCGCCACGGCGCTGTCTGAGGTGATTACCGAACTGCGTGATCAAAAGCGCGCCAGCGAAGGGGACGGGGCACAAATCGCCACGTTCCATGAACTCAACTCTGAACTGAAGGCCTTCAAGAGGGAGTTCAAGCTAGCGCTTGTGATCCAAGCGCTGGCTATCACCTTGGTGGTGACAATCGTCCTTCGCCTGCTCCCGTAGACCGCTCTGGTCCCATGCGTCTGGCGCGTGGACCTGGCGGCGCGTCAGCAAGCGTCCCACTTGTATCCTCCCTCCCATACCGGTGTCCAAGGGCGAGGCCAAAAGTGACAAGCCGCCCCGATAGATCAAGCACGGAATTTCGGTACTCCCGATTTATCTCTGTTGACACGATTCGGCGATCATGTATAACGCGGTACAACAACACTACCGTATGATCGTAAATGCCATGACAAGGGTCGCTCGTGAGTACCGGAGGCTCTGCCTCTCTGAAGGCTTTAACCTCCTCGGGATTGATGTGGACCGTAAGCACTGCCGCCTGCGGTTCGAGCTCGGCGACGTCTTCGCGGCGGCTACGCCGTCCGATCACCGCAACCTCGTCAACGTCCGCGCCGCAATTCGCAGACTTCATCGCATCGGAGCAGTAGCTTGAATATCGACCACATCATGAATGCTGAGGAACGTCGCGAAGCCTTCCGCGAGGCTGGCTTTCGTCACGGAGACGACGAGCATTATTGGGACTACGCCGACGTTGTCGCCGAAATCCTCTCACAGGCGTTGGAGCACGTTGAAGGCCTGATCGGGCCCACTAGCGCAGCTCGGCCGCTGCGTGAACTTGTCGATCCTATCGCGGTGATCAATAACCCGAGGGCCGTCGACTGGCGCGAGGTCATGGAAGATACGCTCGCAGCTGGAACCACGCCACCGATCTCAGATAGGCTCGACGCGGCTCTGCTTTACGGACTTTACGGAGTTACCCCGGTCAAGATCCCCGTCGAGGACCGCGCCCGGTGGATCGCCACACTGGTCGACGACGTCTCGCGCTTTGCATCTCGAAGCGAGGTTCGGAGCCTTGGAGATGGCGACAACGCGGTTACTCGGATCGCCTATCTCGCAGCCTCGCGGCACGCATTGGATCGAGGCGAAGGCGAGGTGGACATCACCTCGATGGTCATCTTGGGTGCGATTTCCGAAAGCAGGGTCCGCAATCTCATGTCCGGTGCTTCGGCACAGCTGGAGCGCGGCCCTGGTGGCGGAGTGAAAGCCATGAGCGCTATGACTTGGCTGCAAAAGCGAAAGGGCTTTCTCCATTCCATCTGGTCGTCAGAAGACCGTGACGACCATGGGCCCGAAGCTCCCCTGCCCCCAGTTGCCCTTGAACGCTTGATCTTCGTTCCGGTCGCCCGTGATGGATCGCTCTTCCATCCGGACCTCGTCAGAGGCGGCAAGTACCAGATCGGCGCCAAGGGTGAAGAACAGCACTTCGACAATTTCGACGATGCACTTGCGGCGCTGAACGCGATGCCCATCCCCCGCTGGCGGCGGCCGAACGAGCAGGGCCATTGGGGGATCGTGAGCGGCGTTGCGTGGCAACGCGTCGAGCGCCAGAAGTGATCACCAGTAGAATGGATACGAGTATGCTTGCCAATCATCCGACCCCTGAAGACATCCTCCAGCAGCTCCTTGCGGCAACGCCTGCCTTCACGAGGGACGCTCCGCGAGACCAGCGCGGCATCTACGCCCTGATCGATCACCTTGGTCGTATCCGTTACATCGGATCGACATCCAGCCGATCCCAAACGTTGTACGAACGCATCCATCAGCGGCACCGCACCGGCTCCGAGGACTCCAGCCACTACTATTCTCGCATGTATAATACCGGGCGCATGTGGCGGCAGCGGAACCACCCGGCCACGAAGGCGGATGGCGACATCGCGAAGAAGCTCCGCAACGAGTTCATCGCCGAGCATTGTCGCGCGGTTTGGGTCGCACTTCCCGACGAGGTCAACATCGCGGCCTTGGAGCATGCCGCACTGCGTATTGCTCCAACCGAGATGATCGCCTGGAACTACCGCGGCACAGAGGCCTACGAAGAGCCTGTCGATCTCGTCGACCAGACGATCACGCGGCTCGGGCTGAACGCTTCGGAGAGAGCCGCACTCGACCGCCAGCGGCAGCGCTTTACCGGAAGAACGGGGATGCCAGCTTCTCACGCCTCCTCGACGGCATATGAGACCGGCTTGCCGCCCTTCCCCGATGGCGCGGTTCGGTTCTTCGCGCTCGATGTCGAAACCGCCAATCGTGATCGTGGCAGCATCTGCCAGGTGGGGGTCGCCGCCGTGAGTGAGGACTACAACATCGAGACTTGGATGACGTACGTGGACCCCAAGACCGACGACTGGTCCTGCAGCTTTGTCCACGGCATCACCGGGAAGGACGTCGCCGGATCGCCCACTTTTCCGCAGGTCATCGAGTTCCTTCGCGGCCACCTCGGACAGCACACCGTGTATCAGCACTCAGGGTTCGACCGGAGCGCCGTGAACGCAGCATGTGCGAGCTATGGCATGGTGCCGCCCAGCTGGGACTGGCAGGACAGCGTTCAAATCGCTCGGCGAGCCTGGCCGGAACTCAAGGGCAATGGTGGCCACGGGCTCGCATCTCTGAAGAAGCATTTGAAGCTCGACTTTCAGCACCACGATGCCGGAGAGGATGCCCGCGCCGCTGCGGAGGTGGTGCTCCGTGCGGAGACTACCCATGCAGCCGCAGCGGAATTGCCCAGTCGGGATGAGCATACAGACGGAGCGCCCCTTCGAGGCGAACGCTTCCACACGGAAGGCGACGGCCCACGCCTCATCGGAGAAACCTGCATTACTCAGGGCAACATCACTCACAAGCACATATATCTGAGAGCTTTCATCGACGCCTTTCCTCCTGACGCACTCGGCGGGTCAAATAAGGCTAGCGTTGCTCAACGTAAGGTGACTGTCGATTGGGGCGGACCGATGCCGGTGATTACGGATTTGGACGGCTCCAAGAAGTTCTTCCGAGACCGCGGTTGGGTCCGGCCCTTCTTCGAGATGAATAATGTTTCACCAGGGGTTGTGGTGGCAGTGGAAGAGGTTGCGCCTTATCACTATCAAGTGCGTTGCCGGGCCCGTAATGAAGTATTCTGAAGGCGTGACGCTAGACGGAATATTCGCGGCACAGCTATAAGATCAGAATGATTGAGTCTATGGGACTACAAGAGACGCGTGATATTCCACACGGTTGCCGCAGAGGTATAGACGTTGCGTGGCATGAGCCGCATGATCATCTAAGGTAAATGGGACATGATTGCTTATTATAACTGCGCAGTCGAACAACCTTGTAACATCCACCGCAATATCGTGTACGAGATTCACGAACTTGTTGCTCTCGCATCGTCTCCAAAGGTATCCTCTGTCCAGGTGATCAAGGCGCTTGCAACGGCAGCATGGGACATCGCGCACTCCGTCAATGGCCTGCCGTTGGATGTGGAACACAAACTTATGGAGGTCAGTGACGAAACTGGTTCCTGCGTTTGTTGGAAAGCTGGCAATACCAATACCTTCACCCTCTCATCTGCCGAATAACAACGGCTAAATGCTCACCTACCAAGATGAAATGGGCGCTGCCATTTACGCCGGCGGCACCATTACTAGCTCAGAACTTCAGTAATGCGGCTGCTCCGGTCAAGCGGTTTGGCTGCACAATATTGACCGCCGGGGGTACGGGACTAGTCGTTAGTGTATTTCGAGCCACTTTGCTGACGCCGCCTTTTCAAGCGAGACCATCCCCGGGAGAATGCTTCGGTACTGGGCAGCGCAAAGACCGCCAGCAAGATGCGGGTTCGGAGCAATTCCGATTTATCCAACTCATAGGCGTGCTCGGCGGAGCCGGCGTCAGGCCTGAGCGTGACATCATTGGAACCACATCCCTGAGGGGACCTCGAAGACCTGGGGTCAGGCAGGTAGCGGACGAGAGCTCACAAGATCATGCCGCGTGAGTAATCGGCGCCTCCGCCTAGAATATTGTGCCATCACGCCACATTCGGCGCTGCGACGGCGCCCCGTCGGGTCAGCGCCCACCGCGCACTTGCGGCCGCGGCGGCGGGCAACCTGCTAAGTCCTGAATCAAGGACTCCTTACGTCAAGTAATGCGATATAGCCGTGTTGCACAAGCTAGTTTTGCAAAGTAAAAGAACAATGGTAGAAAAAAATTTGTGGAGCCCTCAATATGCGCCACTCCTCAATAATTTTCACGATGCTATTTATAGCTGTTCTAGTATTGTCGGCATTCGCTACGCTTTCTGCCTTCCTGTGGATAACGGAGGCGGGTCCAAGTTATCCTGAAAACTCTATAGATGCAATTTTGGAAAAGCAGAATATTAACGACTGGTCGAGCATTGCGGACTTTCTCTCAGCGGTAGTTGGGATACCGGTCGCCCTCGCCGGCTCTTTAGTAGCAATATATATCGCTCACCGAGCGTATATAGTAACAAGAAACCAATCTGATTTTGAAAGCCTAGCATTCGTCGAGAGCATTACTGAAAGATGCTCGGAATCATACTGGAATTTGAGCCGCGCTCTGGATAAATTTGACGTGGCCGCTCGAAGCATACCCCCAGAGTCGCTTACACACCCTCAATTCTACAAGGGTAAGGACCCGTACGACCACGAGTACAGTGATGAGGAAAAGGGTGAGGCTGCACACGCGGGGAAATACGATAAGAAAAACGGCGCAGCGGAACTTGCGATTCAAAAAGTCACTGACGCCTCGGTTGAATTATCCAATGCAATCCTTGCAATATTGCGCGATCCGCTATCCTCACGCATGTGGGAAGCCGCAAAACCTAGCGTGCCCCTCCCAGAGGGCTTGGTATTTAGCGATGAGCGACAGCTAATAACAAGAAAAGGTGCGTTCCACGGCGTTGATCCCGCATCTCTCGCCCAAATAATCACCACACTCACAACCGATGGCTTTTATGACCATTATTTAAACAAGGCTGATTTTTCACGAGAGTTCCTCTTGAGGGAACACGCCAGAAAAAAAGCCAGCAAGAAGTCGTTAGAGAGTCCATTTGGAAAATCACTTAGTGACGCCCCGTACGCCAAACTAAGCGAGCCCGAGATTAACGAATTGCAGAAAATAGAACTCCTTCCTATAGCGGTTGTTGGGGCCTTGGAGAATCCAGTTACTAGATTTTTGATAGCGGGCGCGATATTAGGAACTGAGAGGTGCCAGCTTCATCGAACCCCCCACACCCTTAACGTTGGTGCTATTTTGCTGTCGATTGCGATACTATCGTTCCCGGATACCTCCAATCAAGAGCAAGCACTGATTGATTACCTAGATGACAATGTGGAAATGTCCCCTCAGGCCAAGCGGAGATCGCGAAGAATGCTCTTAGCAAAAAATATTTCTTCATATTTATCCCCAAACATAAAAGAGGTTGCTGAGGCGCTGAGACGGTATCCATCCTGCCTCTACGCTCGGCGAGCAGAAGATCGACAGGAATTCTATTTTTGGGGATTCCCAGTTCCGGTCGGCCAGTGGGGGGGGTGATTAAATCGACATTGTGCCGCCTCTGGAGTTGTCCCATTTTAGCCAGCAGCCGCAATCGATAACGATATATACGGAATGACCACACTCCGGCAGGAGCTGCCACCCTAGGGTGGTCCAAAATAGGTAATACAATGTCCGCAGACCCGCTCCCATCTAGGCTCGCAGTCCTTTTGGAAGGCGTCCTATTTTACGGCGACCCCCATGGCCTTTGGGGACCACTACTTGAGGCATTAGTTCCCAGCGTCCATACTGTATTCATCCTAGGGGATTTGGCCGAGGCAAAACGACATCCTGAACATATTGATGACGCTCGGGCAACATTAGGAACATTAAAAGATCGCGGCATCAATTGGTATACAATTTCTGGAGATCGCGAATCCGAAACCTCAGATATTTGCGACTTACTCTTCTATGAACTGAAAGACCAACTCGCTGATGGTCGCCTTATCAAGGTGAAGGAAAGCAATGTTACCGTAGCTGGGTTGGGCGGTGTCGTGCGGGGACGCATTTGGGATGGACTATCCAAACCTCGCATTCAATCTCCAGACGAGCTTCTTGCGAAAACACCTCCTCAGGAGATTTATCGCCAAGGCCTTCCATTCAAAAAGCGCAGCACTATTTTTCCGTCTACTGTCCACTGGCTTTCTGAGCAGAAAGCGGATGTTCTGATTTGCCATGAAGCTCCCAGCTGCCATCCGAACGGCTTCGCGTTCATCGATGAATTGGCGAGCGCATTGGACGCCAAGTTAATTGTTCATGGGCATCATCACCTTCCATACATTGATCGGCTAAACAACGGGGTATGGGTAAGGGGTCTCGGTTTAGCGGAAGTGTGGCGCCCTCAAGCTCCTCTTTCTGATGTCCAGCGCCAGTTGTTGCGCTCTGGCCTCAAGTCTTTAGAAGAGAATGAGAGAGCCTACCGGTATCTAAAAGATAGATAAACTCTAGAATCCGGCCCGAACCATTCTGGCAATACTACCTGACTAGCCCATGCGGCGCAGCAAAATGTGTGCTAGTCCCACGGACTCCGCATCAAAACGGATAGAGAACTATCCCTTGAGCCGCCATATGAGGCCCGCGCTCTACTCGGCGCGCTAACCTCTAGGAACAACATGAGCATTTTCGCAAACACGGCCCCCGCATACTGGGCGGCCGGCCTCGCTGTCATTCCCTTAATCAAGGGTGAGAAGCGGCCTGCCATCGCCCGCTGGCAGAACTACAGTGAACGCCTCCCTGACGAGGAGGAGAAGGCCGCATGGCTCAGGACTTACCCCAACGCCAACATCGGTCTCGTTCTCGGTGCAGCTTCCGGCGTCATCGCCGTTGACATCGACACCACCGACCCAGTCGCCGTGAAGATCATCGAGCGCGTTCTCCCACCGTCCCCATGGAGGCGGGTCGGCGCGAAGGGAAGCGTGCGGCTCTACCGGTACAACGGCGAGCGCACGCTGCGTCTCCAGGCCGCTGACGGGATGGTCGCCGAAATTCTCAGCACCGGCAGCCAGGTCGTTCTCCCTCCCTCAATCCATCCGGATACGCAGCGTCCCTACACCGCGAACATCGACTTGCTGTCCGTGCTGTCCGACATCCCTGACTTGCCACTCGGGGTCCCGGAGCTCCTCCGCAAGGAGTTGCTCGCAGCGGGTGTCGCCGTCGGCAAGACCGGTGGCGGTGGCAACATGGTAGACTTCGTCCCCGCAGGTCAGCGCGATACGCGGATGACCTCCAATGCCGGCATGCTGGCCCGCGCAGTTATTCGGGATGATCGCACGCTGATCGAAGCCCTCGATGAAATGCGGCTCTGGGTGGAAGAGAAGGTCGATCAGATTGTCGGCGATCCCCTGCCCCTGGAGAAGTCCCAGCTGACCTGCTCCCCTGAAAAGT
>NZ_JAME01000031.1 GCF_000521865.1 Roseivivax isoporae LMG 25204 | reverse complement strand
GGACTCCAAAGGGAGCAGGTCAGGTAGCCCGTGTTGATCATCCCGACCAGGATCGCGCGCGCCTCGGGATTCAGCCCCGAGAGGGCATCCTGCGCCAGCAGCCTGTCCCGGACCCAGGCGTCCGAGAATGGCACCCGCTCCTTCTTGTCGCCCTCCTTCAGCATCAGCTTCTGAAGCGGAAGGTTGAGGTCGAAGCCCTTCAACTCGTCCACGGTCTTCAGGACATCCGACAGGTGGATCAGGTCCTTGTTGGCCGAGTTGGGCGTCAGCGTCTCCTCCGCGAGCCGCTCCAGCCACCAGGACCGGAAGTCCAGGAAATCCGCCCGCGTCAGCTCGGCGACGGGTTTGTCGCCGACGACGTCGATGAAGTTCCGGACGGCCTTCTTGCGGGGGTTCTCCCATCGGCGCTTCTGGTCGGCGCTCTTGTCCCGGACCCGGTCCGAGGTCAGCGTCCAGTACTCCCTCAGCGCCTCCGAGACCGTCACCGAGGGCACCTCGATCGTCCCCAGCACGGCGGGAGCCGTGACCGCGTTCGCCGTGCCGTCCCGGCGCTGAAGCACCTCGACCCGCGCCAGGAGCTCTTCGAGGGGCAGGTCCTCGACATCCCGGATCGGCTTGTAGGTGAGGCCATGGCTCGCGGCGATCGCCCGGGCGGCGTCCAGCCGGGCAGTGCCATCGTCGGACCGGCCCGCGAGCTGCGCCTCCCAAGCCGCGACCAGGCTCTCCCAGACCGCGGTCGCCTTCCTTGCCGCCTGCCGACGCGAGTCGGTCTTCAGCGAAACCCAGACTTCACGCCGCGACTCGACCGCGGCAAACCGCGCAGGCACCCGCCGCCGCAGGTGCCAGGTATTCCCCCGCATCATCAGCCGCATCGCGCCCCTCCACCTCGCCACCTGCGTAGCAAGATGTGTAGCAAAAAACTGGGAGATCAAGAGCGAAGCGCTGGCGACGAGCATACTCATCGCGCGTAAGATACTGACCGAAAAGCTAAATGTAGATGCGTTTGCGTGAAGCAAGTGGCGGAGAGACAGGGATTCGAACCCTGGGACCCCGTGAAGGGTCAACGGTTTTCGAGACCGCCCCGTTCGACCACTCCGGCACCTCTCCGCGGGGGTCTGTCCGGCGCATTTAGCGGTCCCCGCGGCGGGACGCAACCGGCAAATGACGATAAATTGCGTGGCGGTCGTGCCGCGGCGGCGGGGCGGCTTGGCAGGGGGCGGGGGCGCGACTACCTAGAGCCCATCCCGCAACGGAGTGATGCCATGACCGCCCGCCTTGCCGCCGCCGCCTTCTGCGTGGCCCTCAGCCCCGTGACGCTCTCGGCCGCGTCCCAGGACGAGCTCGTCGAGGCGCTGCAGATCCCGCGCATCGTCGGGATCATGCAGCAGGAGGGCGTGCGCTACAGCGAGGACATCGCCGCCGACATGCTGGGCGAGGGGCCGAACGCGGCGTGGTCGGCCAATGTCGCGCGCATCTACGACGCCGAGAAGATGGAGGCGGTGGTGCGCGACGAGATCGCCGGGGCGCTCACCGAGGCCGAGACCGAGGCGCTGCTCGAGTTCTTCGAGACGCCGCTCGGGGTGCGGGTGGTGACGCTCGAGGTGGACGCGCGCGAGGCGATGCTCGATCCGGACGTTGAGGAGGCCGCGCGCGAGGCCTACCGCGACGTCGCGGGGACGGACGCCCCCGAGCTCGCGCGGATCGAGGCATTCGTCGCGGCGAACGACCTCGTGGAGCGCAACGTCGAGGGCGCGCTCAACGCGAGCCTCATGTTCTACCGCGGGCTCGCCGACGGCGGCGCGCTCGAGATGTCCGAGGACGAGATGCTGGACGACGTGTGGTCGCAGGAGGCGGGCACGCGCGAGGACACCTCGGAATGGCTGCACGGCTTCCTGATGCTGGCCTACGAGCCGCTGTCGGACGCGGAGCTCGCCGACTATACCGAGATGTCCGAGAGCGAGGTGGGGCGCGCGCTCAACGGCGCGCTTTTCCAGGCGTTCAACCGGATGTACGACGACGTGAGCTACGCCATGGGCCTCGCGGTGGCGCGGCAGATGTCGGGCACCGAGCTCTGAGGCGCTTCCGGGGGCGCGAACGTGGGCGCAGGGCCGCTTGACTTCGCGGCCGATCGCCCGCATAAGCCCGGTCTCACGAAACGGGGCTGCGGCCCCGCTTCGCGTTTATTGATGCAACCACGCCCCGGGGACGGGGCGCGCAGTCCGAAGGCGGCAGGCGCGGTGGCGCCGCCGGCAACGCCCGGGACCACGGACCGGGGGCCGCAGGACGCGGAACCAGACGGGAAGACGACACATGTTCGCGGTGATGAAGACCGGCGGCAAGCAGTACAAGGTCCAGTCGGGCGATACGCTCCGGGTCGAGAAGCTTGCGGCGGATGCCGGTGAGACGGTCCAGTTCAACGACGTGCTGATGCTCGGCGGCGACGAGACGGTGCTTGGGGCGCCGTTCGTGTCCGGCGCGGCGGTGCAGGCCGAAGTGCTCGACCAGATCAAGGGCGACAAGGTCATCCACTTCGTGAAGCGGCGCCGGAAGCACGGCTCGCAGCGCACGAAAGGCCACCGCCAGCAGCTGACGCTGGTGCGCGTGACGGACATCCTCGCCTCGGGTGGCGATGCGACGGGCGTCAAGGCTGCGATCGGCGCGGGCATCGCGGGCGAATCGGGTCTCGGCGTGTCGGCGCACGCGACGAACCGCGACGAGCAGTCCGAGATGAAGGCGCGCGTGGCGAACACGGGCGCGTCCGAGAAGGCGACCGCCGATGCGGGCGTTGCGCCCGGTGCCGCGGACGACCTGAAGCTCCTGTCGGGCGTTGGCCCGGCGCTCGAGAAGAAGCTGCACGAGGTCGGCATCACCACCTTCGCGCAGATCGCCGCGTGGACCGAGGCGGATGTCGAGGAGTTCGGCGAGAAGCTGTCGTTCAAGGGCCGGATCGAGCGCGAGGGCTGGATCGAGCAGGCCGCGGAACTGGCGAAGAAGTAAGGAGACATAACCGATGGCACACAAGAAAGCAGGCGGTTCGTCCCGCAACGGTCGCGACTCCGCAGGGCGTCGCCTCGGCGTCAAGCTCTACGGCGGCCAGTCGGCCATCCCGGGCAACATCATCGTGCGTCAGCGCGGCACCCGGTTCTGGCCGGGCCAGGGCGTCGGCATGGGCAAGGATCACACCATCTTCGCGACCGACGAGGGCGCGGTGACGTTCCACAAGGGGCTGAAGGGCCGCACCTTCATCTCGGTCCTGCCGGTGGCGGACGCGGCCCAGTAACCGATCCCTCACGGATTTGGATGCATGTAGGGGGCGGCACGCGTGCCGGCCCCTTCGTCTTTCCGCCCGTCCCGCAGGGCACCGGATTCCCTTGCGTCACCTGCGTCGAGGGCGGAAACCCGCATGCACTTTCAGGCGTTTAAGGGAGGCGGAGGTGCGCCGCGGCGGGGGCCGCGTTCCGCGGATTGGTGTCTGGGGAGGGACACGAGATGAGTTTCGATCACGTGATGCGCCAGCCGGTGATGGCGGGCGCGCGGTTCGACCTGCGCATTCCGGACGAGGCGGACTGCGCCGCGATCGCGCACCATGCCGGGCGCTCCTGCGTGGCGCGGATGACGAGTTCGATCCCGCACCCGTTCCCCGACGGCACCGCCGAGGCCTTCGTCGCGGCCGCGCGTGCCGCCGACCGGACCGAGGATGTCTGGGTGATCGACGGCACGAAGTCCGGCGAGGGCCCGGTCCTCGGGGTGATCTCGCTCCAGTACATGGATCGCAACCAGTCCGAGATCGGATACTGGATCGTGCCCGAGGCCTGGGGCAACGGCATCGCATCCGAAGCGGTCCGCACGCTGGTCGAGGCGAACCCGCTCGGGAACCGGACGATGTTCGGCACCGTATTCCAGGACAACCCGGCCTCGGCGCGGGTGCTGCTGAACTGCGGCTTCGACTATATCGGCGACGCGGAGTCCTTTTCGGCCGCGCGCAACGCGACGGTCCCCACATGGACCTATCTGAAACAGCTGCAGCACCCGGCCTGAGGGCTGCGGCGCGCAGGCGTCCCCGCGCGGGCCGCTTGAGCCCGCGGCGATAACGCTCTATCGGCTGGGGCGCAGCGACATCGAGGCAGCGACATGAAATTCCTGGACCTCGCCAAGGTCTACATCCGCTCGGGCGCGGGCGGCGGCGGTGCCGTGTCGTTCCGCCGCGAGAAGTTCATCGAGTTCGGCGGTCCCGACGGCGGCGACGGCGGCGACGGCGGATCCGTCTGGGTAGAGGCCGTCGACGGGCTCAACACCCTCATCGACTTCCGCTACCAGCAGCATTTCTTCGCCCGGAACGGCCAGCACGGCATGGGTCGCCAGCGCACCGGCGCGAACGGCGAGGACATCGTGCTGCGCGTGCCCGTGGGGACCGAGATCCTCGACGAGGACGAGGAGACGGTGATCGCCGACATGACCGAGGTCGGTCAGCGCGTGGAACTCGCGCGCGGCGGCAACGGCGGCTGGGGCAACGTGCACTTCAAGAGCGCGACGAACCAGGCGCCCCGGCGCGCGAACCCGGGCCAGCCGGGCGTCGAGCGCACGATCTGGCTGCGGCTCAAGCTCATTGCCGACGTGGGCCTCGTGGGACTGCCGAATGCCGGCAAGTCGACCTTCCTCGCGGCCACGTCGAACGCGCGGCCCAAGGTCGCCGACTACCCCTTTACCACGCTGCATCCGAATCTCGGCGTCGTCGGGATCGACAACGTGGAATTCGTGGTGGCCGACATCCCGGGCCTCATCGAGGGCGCCCACGAGGGGCGGGGCCTCGGCGACCTGTTCCTCGGCCATGTGGAACGCTGCGCGGTCCTGCTGCACCTCGTCGACGGCACCTCGGGCACGCTGCGCGAGGACCACCGCACCATCCTCGACGAGCTCGACGCCTACGGTGCGGATCTGCTCGACAAGCCGCGGATCACCGTGCTGAACAAGATCGACGCGCTCGACGACGAGGAACGGGCCTTCCTGCGCGACGAGCTCGAGGCCGAAGCGGGCGGGCCGGTCATGCTCATGTCGGGCGTGTCGGGCGAGGGCACGGACGACGTGCTGCGCGCGCTCCGCGGCCACATCGACGCGCGGCGCCTGCGCGTGCGCGACGACGACCAGGACGGGGACGGAGATGCCCCCGGCGGCTGGACGCCCTGACATGGCCGGCATGACGACGGCGCGGCGCCTCGTGGCCAAGATCGGCTCGGCGCTCCTGGTGGATCGCGCGACGGGATCGCTCCGCCGCGACTGGCTCGCCTCCATGGCCGAGGACGTGGCGCGCCTGCGGGCGCGCGGCACCGACGTGGTTCTGGTCTCCTCGGGCTCGATCGCGCTCGGGCGCGGCGTGCTGGGGCTTCCGCCCGCGGATCTGCCGCTCGAGCAGAGCCAGGCCGCGGCGGCGGTCGGGCAGATCCGGCTCGCCCGCGCGTGGGAGGAACACCTCGCACCCCATGGCATCACCACCGCGCAGGTGTTGGTCACGCTCGAGGACAGCGCCGACCGCAGGCGATACCTCAATTCCCGCGCGACGCTCGAGACGCTGCTCGCCTTCGGCACGGTGCCGATCGTGAACGAGAACGACACCGTGGCCACGGACGAGATCCGCTACGGCGACAACGACCGGCTGGCCGCGCAGGTGGCGGTGACGGTCGGCGCCGACACGCTGGTGCTGCTGTCGGACGTGGACGGCTTCTACTCCGCCAACCCCGCGACCGATCCGACCGCGCGGCGCTACGACGAGATCGCCGAGATCACGCCCGAGATCGAGGCGATGGCCGGCGACGCGGGATCCGGCCTCTCGAAGGGCGGCATGAAGACCAAGCTGATGGCCGCGAAGACCGCGATGGCGGCCGGCTGCGCCATGGCGATCTGCGAAGGCTCGCAGAGCCATCCGCTGCGCGCGCTCGAGGGGGGCGCGCCCGCGACGTGGTTCACCCCCGGGCTCGACCCGCAGGCGGCGCGCAAGCGCTGGATCTCGGCGATGAAGCCGCGGGGAACGCTGGTGGTGGACGACGGGGCCGCCGTGGCGCTCGGGCAGGGCAAGTCGCTCTTGCCCGCGGGCCTCTCGCGGGTCGAGGGCGCGTTCGGCAGGGGGGACCCGGTCGCCATCCGGGACAGCGCCGGTCGCTCGCTGGGGCAGGGCCTTTCCCGCTACACCGCCGCAGAGGCGCGGGCGATCGCGGGGCGGCGCTCTGCCGAGATCGAGGAAGTTCTGGGCTACCCGGGACGCGCCGTGCTAGTCCATCGCGACGACATGGCGCACTGAGCGTCGTCGCGTTTCGCTGTCCAGACATCCCGACCGATCCGAAAGGGCGGAGCCATGAAAGACCTGACCGACATCCCCGCGATGATGGATGAGATCGGCCGCAAGGCGCGCGCCGCCGCGGCGGAGCTCGCCTTTGCCCCGGCCGAGGCCAAGCGCCGCGCGCTGGAAGCCGCCGCCGACGCGCTTGCCGCGCGCACCGATGCGGTCATCGAGGCGAATGCGCAGGACCTGGCCTATGGCCGCGACAAGGGCCTGTCGCCCGCCATGATGGACCGGCTGACGCTCGATGCCGGCCGGATCGCCGCGATCTGCGACGGCCTGCGCACGGTCGCCGCGCAGGACGATCCCATCGGCGCCACCATCGCGGAATGGGATATGCCGTCGGGCCTGCACATCCGCCGCGTGCGCACGCCCCTCGGCGTCGTCGGCGTGATCTACGAATCGCGCCCGAACGTGACCGCCGATGCCGGCGCGCTCTGCCTCAAGTCGGGCAATGCCGTGATCCTGCGCGGCGGCTCCGAGAGCTTCCATTCCTCGGCCGCGATCCATGACTGTCTCGTCGAGGGGCTGCGCGCGGCGTCCCTGCCCGAGGACGCGATCCAGCGCGTGCCGACGCGTGACCGCGCGGCGGTGAGCGAGATGCTGGGCATGGTCGACCTCATCGACGTGATCGTGCCGCGCGGGGGCAAGGGGCTCGTGGGCCTTGTCCAGCGCGAGGCGCGGGTGCCGGTCTTCGCCCATCTCGAGGGCATCGTGCACATCTACGTCGACGCCGCCGCCGACCCGGTCAAGACGCTCGACGTGGTGCTGAACGCCAAGACCCGCCGCACCGGCATCTGCGGCGCGGCGGAATGCCTGCTGATCCACCGCGACGCGCTCGACACGATCGGGCAGGGCGTGGTGCGGGCGCTCGTCGATGCGGGCGTCGAGGTGCGCGGTGACGCGGAGCTGCAGCAGATCGAGGGTGTCGTGCCGGCGTCCGAGGACGACTGGGGGCACGAATATCTCGACATGATCCTCGCCGCGCGGGTGGTGGACGACATCGACGGCGCCATCGCCCACATCCGACGCTACGGTTCGAATCACACCGACTGCATCCTGACCGAGGACGACGCGGCCGCCGAGCGGTTCTTCACCCGGCTTGACAGCGCGATCCTGATGCGCAACGCCTCGACCCAGTTCGCGGACGGGGGCGAGTTCGGCATGGGCGCCGAGATCGGCATCGCCACCGGCAAGATGCATGCACGCGGTCCCGTGGGGGCGGAACAGCTCACCTCCTTCAAGTATCTCGTGACCGGCGAAGGCAGCGTGCGCCGCTGAGCCGCCCGCGTGTCAGAGGATGACGGAAAGCGCGGCCGGATCGTCCGCGACGCGGACCGTCCGGCCCGCGCGCGCGCTGAGGAGCGCCAGGAACGGGAACTGCACCTGCGCCGGCGTCACCTCTGCCATGGCGGTCGGGGACGGCGCCGAGAGGAGCGCCCAGAGCGCGGCGTCGACGCGCCGCTCGGGCGCCGCGCTGCTGACCGTCCAGTCGGACGCATCGCGCGCGACGCGGATCGCGCCGCCGCGCGGCAGCGCCGCCTCGACGCAGAGAAAGCCCAGGAAGGCGCGCTGCACCTCGGCCCGGTCGATGAGGTCCTCGGCCTGCCAGTCGGCAACGAGCCGCGTGCCGCGCGTCACGTCGCGGAGGATCGCGCGGGCCTCGGCCCCGGACATGGTCTGGCCCGCCGCGGCGGTGCCGAAGGCCACGCGGAAGAACCGGATGCGCGCGGCGGCGCTGCGGCAGCTGTCCGAGATCAGCGCGGTCTCTTCCTGCCCGGCGGCCATGCCGCCCGACAGCCCCAGAAGCTCGATCCCGTTGGCGATCGCACCCACCGGACTGACGAGGTCGTGGCAGATGCGCGAGCCTATGAGGCTGGCGAGCGCGACGCTAGGATCCGACATTCCACCCCGCCCCGACGGCACAGGAGCCCCGCCTCATGGACGATCTGAACGCGACGCTGGAACCCGGCATGCTGGTCATGCATCCCGACCGGCCCGATTGGGGCACCGGGCAGGTGCAGTCGAACATCGGCGGACGCATCACGGTCAATTTCCGCGAGGAGGGCAAGGTGGTCATCGATGGCTCGCGCGTCACGCTCGTTCCGGTCTTCGAGTAGGGCCTAGGCCGCCCGGGTTTCGCAAGCGTTAACGCGTGCCGCCGCCGAGCGGGCCCGCGGGATTTGCAAACGTCCCCGCGCTTGGCTAGGACGCAGGCTCGGTGCTGCGCCCGATGAACGAGGACCGATGACGACCACCGAGACGCCCATCTTCACCGTGCGGCAAGCCGCCTCTGCCGAGGACCTGCGCGCCGCGCAGGCCCTGCGCTACGAGGTCTTCGTGGCCGAGCTGGGCGGCGGCGGGCCCATGGTCGACCATGCGGCGCGGCTCGAGCGGGACCGCTTCGATCCGCATTTCGACCATCTCCTGCTCTGCGACGAGGCCCGCCCGGGGGCGCCGGTCGTGGGGGTCTACCGGCTTCTGCGCGACGACCGCGCGGCGGAGATCGGCCAGTTCTATTCCGAGGACGAGTACGACCTCGCCGCGCTGCGGTCCACCGGGCGGCGGCTCCTGGAACTGGGTCGCTCCTGCCTGCACCGCGACTATCGCGGCGGCGCGGGCATGATGCATCTCTGGCAGGGCGTCGCCGATTACGTCCAGCGCCACGGCATCGACATCCTCTTCGGCGTGGCGAGCTTTCACGGCACCGATCCCGCGGCGCTCGCCCACCCGCTGTCGAACCTGCATCACCGGCACCTCGCGCCCGAGGCTTTGCGCGTGCGCTCGCGCGCGTTCCAGTCCATGGACCTTCTGCCCGAGGACGCGATCGACCGGCCGCGCGCGGTGCGCGAGACGCCGGCGCTGATCAAGGCCTACCTGCGGCTCGGCGGGACGGTGGGCGAGGGCGCCTTCGTCGATCGCGCGTTCAACACCACCGATGTCTGCCTGGTCCTCGACACCGAGCGGCTGAACCCGCGGCAGGCCGGCATCTACGCCAAGGGAAGCCCCGCATGAGCACGACCTGGAACGACGCGCCGCCGCCCCTCGCGGCGGCACCGGGCGTCACGGGCTGGCTGCGCGCGGTGCTGCGCGGTCTCTGCCTCGGCGCGGTGGTGTTCGGCGGGCTCGTGGTCCTGCTTGCGGTGCGGCTCGTCGAACGGCCGCTCTGCGGCATGGACCGGCCGGTCACGCCCCACGTGACGCGGCTCGTCTGCCGCTGGGCCCTCGTCACCCTGCGCCTGCGGGTCGAGGTCACGGGCCGCCCCATGCGCACACCCGGCGCCATGGTGGCGAACCATGCCTCCTGGCTCGACATCTTCGTGCTGAACGCGCAGGGCTGCCTCTACTTCGTGTCGAAATCCGAGGTCGCGGGCTGGCCCGGCATCGGCTGGCTGGCGCGCGCGACGGGCACGGTATTCATCCGGCGCGACCGGCGCGAGGCGGCAGCGCAGACGCGGCTCTTCGAGGAACGGCTCCGGCACGGCCACCGGCTGGTCTTCTTCCCCGAGGGCACGTCCACCGACGGGCAAAGGATTCTTCCTTTCAAGACAACGCTTTTCGCGGCGTTCCTCGTGCCGGAACTGGCCGGACGCCTGACGATCCAGGCGGTCACGGTCGATTACCGTGCGCCCGAGGGCGCCGATCCGCGGTTCTACGGCTGGTGGGGCGACATGAGCTTCGGCGCGCACCTGCTGCGCATGCTCTCGGCGCCGCGGCAGGGCCGGGTGCTGCTGACCTTCCATCCCGGCACGCCCGTCTCGGACCATCGCGACCGCAAGACGCTGGCCCGGCATCTCGAGCTGCAGGTGCGCAGCGTCCATCCCGCCGGACCGGCGGGCACCGGCGCGGGCGCGCTGACGGGCGACTGAGGGCTTCAGTCCGCGCGCATGGCGGCGGCGAGCCGCGCCAGCGCCGCGGCGGGGTCGTCATCCGTCCAGATCTCCTCGCCGATGGCGAAGAAGTCGGTGACTGGCGCGAGATCGCGGATCGCTTCCTCGGTCAGCCCGCCCTCGGCGACCACGGGCAGCTCGATCATCTCGGACCACCAGGCAAAGAGACCGCGATCCGCCACGCGCCCGTCGCCGAGCACGCCGGTCGTGACGGGGCCGAAGCTTGCGTAGTCTGCGCCGATCTCGCCGGCGTTCATGCCGTCGTGCCGCGAGGTGCCGCAGAAGGCGCCGATGATCGCGTCGGTCCCGAGCGCCTTGCGCGCCGCGCGCACCGACCGCGCGCCGTCCGTCAGGTGCACGCCGTCGAGGCCGAGCCGTTCGGCCAGCACCACGTGGGTCTCGATCACCGTGGCCACGTCGCGGGCATGCGCGACCTCGCGCACGGTGTCGGCGGCGCGCAGGATCGTGTCCTCGTCGCGGGTGGCGAGCGACAGGCGCAGGCAGGCCACGGGTTCGGCATCGAGCACGCGGGCCAGATCCTCGGCGAACGGGCCGGGATCGAAGGCGGGCGGGGTGACGAGATACAGTTGCGGCTCTTCCGACCGTGCCATGACCTGCGCTCCAGATACCAAGTTGCGGCGTCTTATCGAAGAGCGCCGGGATTGGAAAGCCGTCGCCCGGTGCCGGCGGGCCCGCGCGGGATTGCGAGGCGCGCCCGCCGCGCGTATGGAGGCCCGCGTTTCCTCACCGTTGCAAAGGTCTGCCGCGTGCCGAACCCGTCCCAGCCCGCCTTCGTGCTCGTCCGTCCCCAGATGGGCGAGAACATCGGTGCGAGTGCCCGCGCCATGTGGAACTTCGCGCTCGACCGGATGTGGCTCGTGGCGCCGCGCGACGGCTGGCCGAACCCCTCGGCGCGCGCCATGGCGAGCGGCGCGGGGCGCGTCCTCGACGCGGCCGAGGTGAGCGGGACGACCGCCGAGGCGGTCGCCGGCTGCAGCTTCGTCCTTGCCACGACGGCGCGCGGGCGCGGCCTGACCAAGCCCGTCTTCAGCCCCGAGCGTGCCATGCAGGAGGCGCGCGACCGCATCGCCCGCGGCGAGCGTGTCGCGGTCCTTTTCGGTCCCGAGCGCGCCGGGCTCGAGAACGACGACATCGCGCGCGCCAACGCCATCGTGTCGGTGCCGGTGAACCCCGATTACGGGTCGCTGAACCTCGCGCAATGCGTGCTGCTCATGGCCTACGAATGGCGCCGCGCGACCGCCGAGGTCGTGCCCGAGAGCGTCGAGCTGGCGGGCGCCGAGTGGGCCGAGCAGGCCGAGATCGAGGCGCTCTCGGCGCATTACGAGGAGCGGATGGAGGAGGCGGGCTTCTTCTTTCCCGAGCACAAGGCCGAGAGCATGAAGCTCAACCTGCGCAACCTCTGGAGCCGGATGCCGCTGACCCGCGCGGACGTGCGCACGCTGCACGGCATCCTGCGGCAGATGGTCCGATGGAAGGAGCGCGGCCGCTGACTTGAAGGCCCCGCGGGGCGGGCATAGTGTCCGCCCGAGCGAAGGAGCGCGATCCATGGCCCGCAAACCCAAAGAAAAACGCAAGCTCTTCGAGGAAGTCGGCGCCGAGGCGCCGCCGGCCCGCACGGTGGCTCCGCAGGGCGGCATGATCGACGCGCGCCGCCGCGGCGGCCGCGGCGCGGCGCGCGTCTGGCTGATGATCCTTTTCGCCCTCGTGATGGTGATGATCGCGGTGGGCGGCCTGACCCGGCTGACCGACAGCGGGCTCTCGATCACCGAATGGCGTCCCGTGACCGGCGCGCTGCCGCCGCTCGACACGGCTGCCTGGGAGGCAGAGTTCGACAAGTACCGCGAGATCCCCGAATACCGGCTGGTCAATCCCGACATGGACCTCGCCGAGTTCAAGGTGATCTACTGGTGGGAATGGGGGCACCGGCAGCTCGGCCGGGTGATCGGGCTCGTGTGGGCCCTGGGCTTCGCCGGGCTTGCGCTGGCGCGGAAGGTGCCGCAGGGCTGGACGGGCCGGTTCTTCCTGCTCGGCGCGCTCGGTGGCGCGCAGGGCGCGATCGGCTGGTGGATGGTGTCCTCGGGGCTCGGCGGCGACGCCGTCGACGTGGCGAGCTACCGGCTGGCCACCCATCTCGGTCTCGCCTTCGTCATCCTCGGCCTGATCGCGTGGTACGTCTTCAAGCTCGGCCGCGAGGAGCGCGAACTGATGCAGGCGCGCCGATCGCGCGAGGCGCGGCTCTTCTCGGTCTCGACCGGCCTCATGCACTTCGCCTTCCTGCAGATCCTGCTGGGCGCGCTGGTCGCGGGCATCGACGCGGGGCGCAACTACACGGACTGGCCGCTCATGGCCGGGCAATTCGTGCCGCCCACCCCGTTCGAGATCGTGCCCGTCTGGCGCAACTTCTTCGAGAATGCGGGCCTCGTGCAGTTCATGCACCGGATGGCGGGCTACCTGCTGTTCGTCTTCGGCATCGTGGTCTGGGCGCGGTCGCGCCGCTCGCCCAATGCCGACACGCGGTTCCGCTTCAACGCGGTTCTCGCGATGCTGGTGGTTCAGATGGTCATCGGCATCGTGACCGTCCTCTACGGCGCGCCGTGGCAGGTCGCCATCGTGCACCAGCTGGGCGCGGTCGCGCTGTGGGTGCTGATCCTGCGGGCACGCTTTGCCGCCCAGTACCCGAAATTCCTATCCGTCAGGGGCACCGCATGACCGACGCCTACGAGCAGCTCATCGCGCACGAGCGCGAGACCTCCGCCATCGCCCACGTGGCCGGACGCCTGTCCTGGGACCAGGAGACCATGATGCCGCGCGGCGCCGCCGCCCAGCGGGGCGAGGAGATGGCGGCGATGGAGGCGGTGCTGCACGCCCGCCGCTCGGACGCGCGCATCGGCGGCTGGCTGGCCGAGCTCGAGGGCGGACAGGGCGGCGATCCCGTGCGCGCAGCGGTCCTGCGCCACGTGCGCCGGGCCTACGACCGCAGCGTGAAGGTGCCCGCGCGGCTCGCCGCCGAGATCGCGCGCGTCACCAGCGTGTCGCAGGGTGTCTGGGCCGAGGCGCGGGCCAAGGACGACTTCGCCGCCTTCGCGCCGACCCTGAAACGGGTGCTCGAGCTCAAGCGGGAGGAGGGCGCCGCGCTCGCCGACGGCGGCGACGTCTACGACGCGCTGATCCAGGACTACGAGCCCGGCGCAAGCGCGGCGCAACTTTCGGACATGTTCGGCGCGCTGCGCCCCGCGCTGGTCGAGCTCATCGGAGAGATGCGCGCGGCGCCGCAGCCGCCCGCGCCCGCGGGCGAGTTTCCCGAGGCCGCGCAGATGGCGCTTTCGCGCCGCGTGGCCGAGGCCTTCGGCTACGACATGACGCGCGGGCGCATCGACAAGGCGGTGCACCCGTTCTCGTCGGGGTCGGGCAACGACGTGCGCATCACCACGCGCACGAACCTGCGCGATCCGTTCAACTGCCTCTATTCGACCATCCACGAGGTCGGTCACGCCTCCTACGAACAGGCGATCTCGCAGGACTACCTGTTCACGCCGCTCGGGCAGGGCGTGTCCATGGGCGTGCACGAGAGCCAGAGCCGCATCTACGAGAACCAGCTCGGCCGCTCGCGCGCCTTCACCGGCTGGCTCTTCGGCCGGATGCGCGACACCTTCGGGGATTTCGGCATCGCCGACGCGGACACCTTCTACCGCGTGGTGAACCGGGTGCATGACGGGTTCATCCGCACGGAATCGGACGAGCTGCAGTACAACCTGCACGTCCTGCTGCGGTTCGACCTCGAGCGTGCGATGGTGACGGGAGACCTGTCGGTCGACGATCTGGAGGACGCCTGGAACCGCCGGTTCGAGGCCGATTTCGGCTTCGCGGTCGACCGGCCCTCGAACGGCGTGCTGCAGGACGTGCACTGGTCGGTGGGGCTCTTCGGCTACTTCCCGACCTATTCGCTGGGTAACGTCTACGCGGGATGCCTGCACGAGGCGCTGCGCCGCGACCTGCCGGATCTCGACGACCGTCTGGCCGAGGGCGACCTGTCGGCGGCCACGGGCTGGCTCCGCGAGAACCTGCAGCGCCATGGCGGCCTCTACGAGCCGCGCGAGGTCATCGAGCGCGCCTGCGGTGGTCCCGTCGACGAAACCGCGCTCACGACGTATCTTGCGCGCAAATTTCGGAATATGTATCCGCAGATCTGAGGCAGGCGGGCCCCGCGATCACGGGGCCCGCCGCCTTGCCGGGGCTGAAAAAAAAACGCGGCCAGAAGGCCGCGCAGTCTACGGTGTGCAAGGTATCGGCACCGCGCGGTGCCGAATGGATGTGCGACTCGGGGACGTGCAGAAGGCCGTTCCGCGTCCCGGTCCGGAATGTCTGGATAGCCCGTGAGGGCGCTGCGGCGACCTTCTGTCCCGCGGCGAGGGGGCCGTCACCGGCGCCTCGCCTGTCCTCTTGGCGAGACTTCTGCATATCCCGCGCAACCTGGCAATTCTGACATGTGGCAAGCCCGGCATTGCAGGAATGGACCATGGCGGCGCAGTCGCCTTGCGGCGTCTCAGGAGACGGGCAGGCGGCCGTCCTGCAGCGCCGCGGCATCCTCGAAACACCGCATGATCCAGGCGACCGTGCGGCGCATGGCGGGGTCGTTGCGCCGCGTCTCGTGGAACATGATCCAGAAATCCGCGCGGAAGGGCGGCTCGTCCACCGGCACGTGGGTGAAGCCGTCGAGCCGCTGCGCCATGATGTCGGGCAGGGGACCCGGCAGGCCTGTGATCTCCATGAGGCTCGCCAGCGCCGAGAAGCTCGCGACCCGCAGCTTCGGCGCGCAGCCGAACCGCTTCTGCCCCATGCGCATGGGCGGGTACGTGTCATGCGCGTCGAGAAGGCCCGCCCATTGCCCGCTGTCGGTCCAGCCCGCGGGGGCATAGAGGCGGAACTGCAGCTCTCCGGCCTTGCGCGTGACGATGCGCCCGTGTTCCGGCTGGCCGTACATCACCACGAGGTCGCTGTCGCCCAGCCCCTCGCGGAACACGCGGTCCGAGAAGGTGACGGAGATGCCGTCGAGCATGGACCGGTGCTGCCGCAGCCCGGGCAGGAGCACGGTGCTGGTGACGACCGGCACCGCGCCGATGCCGATCTCGACGGTCTGGTCGATGCTGTCGCCGATGCGCTCGTTGATCACCGATTGCAGGTTGCCGTCGAAATCCTCCGCGACCTCGATCAGCTTCTTGACCGCCGGGGAAGGGTGCCAACCCTCGGACGTCTTGACGAAGGCGGGGGTGCCCAGCGTTTCGGACAGCCGCTCGATGCGGCGCGACACGGTTGCCGTGTTGGTGCCCAGAAGCTTCGCGGCGGCGGTCATGGTTCCCGTCTTGGACAGCGCGACGAGAAACCGAAGGTCGTCCCAATTCTGCATGTGATCCTTGTGGCGCGCGTCTACAGGGTTTGCGGGATGCCGTGCGACGCGGGCGGATGCCTCGTGGAGCCGTCGCATGCACGGCATGACAGTGCGGCCGCCGTCGCCTGCCCGCTTGAAGTGTAAGGTCGACCTTGCAGGGGCGCAATTCGAAACGCCCCTGCGGGACTCACTTTTCCCTGCCGGCGCGGGGGCCGGTCACTCCTCGGTGCCGGCCTCGGCCTCGGGATCGGGCTCCTGGTCGCCGCCCTGGTCGGCGATCCACGCCACGCTGACGACTTCCTCGCCGGGGCCGGTGTTGAACACCTTGACCCCGCCGGCGTTGCGCGACCGGAAGCTGATGCCGTCGACCGGCACGCGGATCGACTGGCCGCGCGAGGTGGCAAGCATGATCTGGTCGTCGAGTTCCACCGGGAACGAGGCCACGAGCGGCCCGCCGCGGAGCCCGCGATCCATCGCCCCGACACCCTGGCCGCCGCGTCCGCGCACCGGGTAGTCGTGCGACGACGACAGCTTGCCGAAGCCCTTCGAGGTGATGGTCAGGATCAGGTTCTCGGCCGCCGACATCTCGGCATAGCGCTCCTGGCTGATCGCGGTGTCGGCGTTGCCCTCCTCGTCCTCGCCGGTCTCGGAAGTCTCGTCGGTCAGGCCGGCCACGGCGCGGCGCATCTTGAGATAGGCCGCGCGTTCGTCGGGCGTCGCCTCGAAGTGCCGGATGATCGACATCGACACCACGCGGTCGCCGTTCAGCAGCCGGATGCCGCGCACGCCCGTCGACTTGCGGCCCTTGAAGACGCGCACGTCGGTGGTGGGAAAGCGGATCGCGCGGCCCGAGTCGGTCACCAGCATCACGTCGTCCTCCTCGGAGGCGATGCGCGCGTTCACGAGGCTCGTGCCCTCGGGCAGGTCCATGGCGATCTTGCCGTTGCGCATGACGTTGGTGAAGTCCGACAGCGCGTTCCGACGCACATCGCCCGCCGAGGTGGCGAACACGATCTGCAGGTCGACCCATTCGTCCTCGGGCCGGTCGACCGGCATGATCGCCGCGATCGACACGCCGGTGGGGATCGGCAGGATGTTGACGATCGCCTTGCCCTTGGACGTGCGCCCGCCCGACGGCAGGCGCCAGGTCTTGAGCTTGTAGACCATCCCGTCGGTGGTGAAGAACAGGAGTTGGGTGTGCGTGTTCGCCACGAACAGCGTGGTGACCGCGTCGTCCTCCTTGAGCCCCCCGCCCGACAGGCCCTTGCCGCCGCGCCGCTGGCTGCGGAACTCGGAAAGCGGCGTGCGCTTGATGTAGCCGGACTGGGTCACGGTGACGACCATGTCCTCGCGCTCGATGAGGTCCTCGTCCTCCATGTCGCCGGCCCAGTCGGCGATCTCGGTCCGCCGCGGCACGGCGAAGAGGTCGCGCACCTCGCGCAGCTCGTCGGCGATGATCCCCATGATGCGCTCGCGGCTTCCGAGGATCTCGAGATATTCCTTGATCTTGCCCGCCAGTTCCTCGAGCTCGTCGGTCACTTCCTTGACGCCGAGCTGGGTCAGGCGCTGCAGCCGCAGCTCGAGGATGGCGCGCGCCTGCGCCTCGGACAGGTTGTAGGTGCCGTCGTCGTTGATCGTGTGCGTGGGATCGTCGATCAGGCGGATATAGGCGGCGATGTCATGCGCGGGCCAGCGGCGCGTCATGAGCTTTTCGCGGGCTTCGGCCGCGTCGGCGGAGGCGCGGATGGTCGCCACGACCTCGTCCACGTTCGACACCGCGACGGCGAGGCCGCACAGGATGTGGCTGCGTTCGCGCGCCTTGCGCAGCAGGTACGCGGTGCGCCGCGCGATCACGTCCTCGCGGAAATCGATGAACGCGGTCAGGAACTTGCGCAGGGTCAGCTGCTCGGGCTTGCCGCCGTTCAGCGCCAGCATGTTGCAGCCGAAGGAAGTCTGCATCGGCGTGAAGCGGAAGAGCTGGTTCAGCACCACGTCCGGCGTCGCGTCGCGCTTGAGCTCGACGACGACCCGCACGCCCGAGCGGTCGCTTTCGTCCTGGACGTGGGCGATGCCCTCGATCCGCTTGTCGCGGGCGGCCTCGGCGATCTTCTCGATCATCGCGGCCTTGTTCACCTGGTAGGGGATCTCGTCGATGACGATGGCGAAGCGGTCCTTGCGGATCTCCTCGACACGGGTCTTCGAGCGGATGATGACCGACCCGCGGCCCTCGAGATAGGCCTTGCGCGCGCCGGAGCGGCCGAGGATCAGCCCGCCGGTCGGGAAGTCGGGGGCTGGGACATACTCGATCAGCTGTTCGGAGGACAGGTCCGGATCGTCGATCAGCGCCAGCGTGGCGTCCACGACCTCGCCCAGGTTGTGGGGCGGGATGTTGGTGGCCATGCCGACGGCGATGCCGCCCGCGCCGTTCACCAGCATGTTCGGAAAGCGTGCCGGCAGGACCGTGGGTTCGCGGTCCTTGCCGTCGTAATTGTCCTGGAAGTCGACGGTGTCCTTGTCGATGTCTGCCAGCATGTACGAGGCCGGCTTGTCCATGCGCACCTCGGTGTAGCGCATGGCGGCCGGGTTGTCCCCGTCCATGGAACCGAAATTGCCCTGGCCGTCGAGCAGCGGCAGCGACATCGAGAAATCCTGCGCCATGCGCACCAGCGCGTCGTAGATCGCGCTGTCGCCGTGCGGGTGGTATTTCCCCATCACGTCGCCCACCGGCCGGGCGGATTTCCGGTAGGATTTGTCGTGCGTGTTGCCGGTCTCGTGCATCGCGTAGAGGATGCGCCGGTGGACCGGTTTCAGGCCGTCGCGCAGGTCGGGGATCGCGCGGCTCACGATCACGCTCATCGCGTAATCGAGGTAGGACGATTTCATCTCGTCCAGGATCGACACGACAGGCCCCGGCGGCATCGGCCGACGCGGAGGATTTTCGCCATTGTTTTCAGGATTTTCCGGCGTTTCGCTCACGTGACTTGTCCGCCTGTCGTTGATCTATATCTAGTTGGGGCCCTTATAACAGAGCCATGATGTTGCGCGCAATGGCCGGTCCGGCCTCGCGGCTGGCAGCCACCGATCCGCAGTGCTAACACACTGTTTTTGTTGAAAAGCAACAATCCTGCGGCATCCTCGATGTCATTGGTGTGACACGACTCGAGGTGCAATCATGCAGATGTCCGAAACGGAGCTGATGCTCCGGGGATACGGGCTGACGACGGCCGAGATATTCTACCGCATGCCCGACTACAAGAACGTTCTGAACACCTTCGTCTGGCAGGACTATGACCTTGCGCCCGACCATCCGCGGCTCTTCGGGTTCATCGAGTTCTGGCAGGACAGCATCGAGGGGCCGCTGCATTCCATCCGGTTCACCCATCGCAAGATGATCTCGCCCGGGGAATGGCGGTCGGTGGTGGGCGAGCTGACCTATCACTGAGCGCCGGCATCCCGGCGTCCGCCAGCGCCGAGGCCGAGCTGCATGAGGCTCCGCCGCACGGGGGCGAGCCCGTGCAGGGCGCCGAGCCCCACCGCGCGCAGGTCGTGCATCAGGGGATGGTCCGACTGGCTGATGCGGTTCAGCATCGAGATGCCGGCGATCCTGAGGCCGATGTCGCCACGGCGCGTGCGGGCATAGCCATCGAGCACGGTGGCGTCGCCGGGATCGTCCCGAGACGACTCGGCAGAGGCCAGGAGCGCCTCGAGGTCGCGCAGGCTCATGTTCAGGCCCTGCGCGCCGATGGGCGGCATGACATGCGCGGCCTCCGCCACGAGCGCCAGCCGTTCGGCGGTCAGCGCGTGCGCCTCCTGCGCGATGATCGGCCAGATCGTGCGCCGCGAGGCGAGGGTCAGCGGTCCGAGGACGTGGCAGGACCGCGCCGTCATCTCGACCTCGAAGGCGGCCTCGTCGAGGGCCATCAGCCGCTCGGCCTCGGGGCCGTCCTCCATCCAGACGATGGCCGAGGACGGTCGTCCCTCGTGATCGGGCAGGGGCACCAGGGTGAAGGGGCCGCCCGAGCGGTGGATCTCGGTCGACACGTTCCCGTGCGGCCGCTCGTGCGTCACCGCGAAGGCGAGCGCCTTCTGCCCGAAGCGGGTGGTGCGCACGCCGATGCCCGCGGCCTCGCGCATCGGCGAGGACCGCCCGTCGGCCGCGATCACCAACTTCACCTCGGGCCGGGTGCCGTCCGACAGCGACACCCGCGCCGACCGCGTCCGGGTGAAGAGCCCGGTCGCGGCGGTGCCGGGCCGGAAGGCCACGTTCGGCAACGCCTCGATCACCGCAAGCAGTTCCCGCCGGAGCAGCCAGTTGGGCAGGTTCCACCCGAAGGGCTGGTCCGAGATGTCGGCGGCGTCGAAGTCGCGCGTGACGCGCGGCGTGCCCCCGTTCCCGCCCGCATCGACGATGCGCATGACCTGCAGCGGCGTCGCGTGCGGCGCGAAGCGGTCCCAGGCGCCGGCGCGCTCGAGAAAGGCGCGTGCGGGCTGCAGGAACGCGGTCGAGCGCAGGTCCGACCCGGCCGCGTCGCGCTCGGTCACGGGCGGCGCGGGGTCCACGCACAGCACGTCGAACCCGGCCCGCCCGAAGGCCGCCGCCGCGGTCAGGCCGGCGATGCCGCCGCCCGAGACAAGGATGTCGTGGTCCATGGCTCACCTCTTTCGACCCGCGATCTAGGCGTGCGCGGGCCCGGCGCAACAGGTTTCAGACGAGCCGCGACAGGAAGTCCGACAGGTCGTCCGTATGGTGATGCACATGGTCCGCCGCCGGTTCGGGATGCGGTCCCACCAGCACCGTGCGCAGCCCCATGGCATGCGGCACGGCGAGGTTGCGGGGATCGTCCTCGAACATCGCCGCGCGCGTCGGCCTGAGCCCGTCGCGTCCGAACACCGTCTCGAACGCCGCGCGCTCGGGTTTCGGGCGGTAGCCGGCCTCGGTCACGCCGTAGATCGCGTCGAACAGCCCGTCGAGCCCGCGGGCGGCGATCACCTCGCGCGCATAGGGCGCGGTCCCGTTGGTGTAGATGATCTTGCGCCCGGGCAGCGCGGCGATCCGCCCCGCGAGCGCCGGGTCGGGCGTCAGCGCGTCGAAGGTGATGCGGTGCACGTCCTCGAGGAACGGGTCGGGCAGCATCGCGTGCTCGGCCATGAGGCCGGCGAGCGTGGTGCCGTGCTCGCGCCAGTAGACACGGCGCAGCCGGTCGGCCTCGGCCGGGTCGAAGCCCAGTTCGCGGACCATGTACGCCGACATGCGCGCTTCGATCTGGTCGAAGAGCCGCGCGTCGGGGGGATAGAGCGTGTTGTCGAGGTCGAAGACCCAGGTCTCGACATGGGCGAATGCGTCTTTCATGGCGCAAGGCTTACGGCGCGCCCGCGTCGCTGCCAAGGGCGGCCGCCGCCTTGATCCGGGGATGCGCCCGCGGCTATCGTGGCGCGATTGAAAGGGAGATCGGCATGTCGCAGACCCGCGCGGGCCAGAAGGACGCCTATTCGCTCATTCTCGAGGCGATCGACACCGGCACCTACCGTCCCGGCGACCGGCTGGTCGAGAGCGACCTCGCGGAGCGGTTCGGCGTGAGCCGGACGCCCATCCGCGAGGCGCTGCAGCGGCTCGAGACGCAGTCGCTGCTGGCGCGGGACGGCCGGTCGCTGATCGTGGCCTCGCTCGACCACAACCAGATGGCCGAGCTCTACGCCGTGCGCACCGAGCTCGAGGGCCTCGCCGCCCGCCTCGCGGCGCGCCACGCGACCGAGGAGGAGATCCACGTGCTGGGCGGGATGGTGCAGGAGGACCGCGCGCTTCTCGACGACCCGCAGGCGCTGGCGCGGGCGAACCGGCGGTTTCACACGCAGATCCACCTCGCCTCGCACAACCGCTACCTCGTGCAGCAGCTCGACCTCGTGCACCGCTCCATGGCGCTGATGGCGACCACCTCGCTTGCGGCGCAGGGGCGCGGGGCGGTCGCGCTGGCCGAACACCAGGCCATCGTCGACGCGATCGGGCGTCGGGACGAGGCGGCGGCGTCGAAGGCCCTGCGCGACCACATCTCCGAGGCCTTCGTCACGCGGCTGAAGCTCGACAGCCGGATGCGCGGCGACGCCTGAGGCCACGCTCAGCCCTCGGGGCGGTCCGCCTCGACGCTGTCGGGCGGCGAGGCACCGTGTTCTGTCTTGTCCCAGTAGAATGGCCGGGTGCCGAGTTCCCACGCCGCCTTGTAGCCCGCGGCGACCGTCAGCGGGAAATAGAGCGCGAGGCTCGGCACCCAGACCATGAGCCCGCGATGGGGCGCCCGCGCGACCGCCACCAGCGCGGTGAGCGCCGTGGTGCCCTCGGCCAGCAGGAAGAGGATGCAGAGCATGCGGACGGCCGCGCCGGACGCCTCGGGCAGGAGGGGCGGCGGAAAGCCCGCGAGCGTGCCCCAGAAGCTCCAGAGCACCGGCTGGAGAAGGGCGGGCAGCACGGCGCTCAGGAACAGCGCGTGGAAGCCCGCGAACCGCCACGGCCCCAGATCGCGCCAGAGCGCGCGCGGCCGCTTCGCATGCACGGCCCATGTCTTCATGTAGCCCTTGAGCCAGCGCGAGCGTTGCCGGACCCACGGCCAGAGCCGGTTGTTCGCCTCCTCCCGCGTGACGGTCGGCAGCATCTCGGTGCGGAAGCCGTGCCGCGCGAGGCGTATGCCGAGATCGGCATCCTCGGTCACGTTGTGCGCGTCCCAGCCGCCGACCGCGTCGAGCGCCTGCCGGCGGAAATAGACCGTGGTCCCGCCGAGGGGGATCGCAAGGCCGAGCGCCGCGAGCCCGGGCAGCATCACGCGGAACCAGGTCGCGTATTCGATGGCGAAGCAGCGCGAGAGCCAGTTGGCGTGCGGGTTGTAGAAGTCGAGCATCCCCTGCAGGCAGGCGACCTCCGCCGGGGCCGCGGCGAAGGCCTGCGTCACCCGGTCGAGCTGGTTCGGCGCCGGCGCGTCCTCGGCGTCGAGGACGCCGACGATGTCGCCGCGGGCAAAGCCCAACGCGTAGTTGAGCGCCCGCGGCTTGGTGGTGATGGGACCGTCCGGCACCTCGATCACCCGCAGCCACGATGGCAGCTCGCGGCTCTCGAGCGCCCGGCGCATCGCCGCATCCCGCGCCTCTGTGACGAAGATGACGTCGCGCAGGGCGGCGGGATAGGTGAGCCGGCCGAGCCGGCGGATCAGGTCGTCGACGATCCGGGTCTCGCGGAACAGCGGCACGAGCAGCGTCACGACCGGCCGTTGCGCAAGGGGCGGGGGCGCCACGGGCGCCGGGGCGGGGCGCGCGATGAGGCTTGCGCAAAGCGCGGCGAGCTTCAGCGCGAGGCCCGCACCCATGCCCGCGACCGCTAGCACCACCGCCGCCGCGAAGAAGAGGTTCGGCCTGAGAACGAGGAGGGCCGTGCAGAGCAGCGCCAGCGCCGCCGCCCAGAGCCGCCGCCGGGAGGTGGCGAGGTTCAGGTCCCGGCAGCTTTCGTCGAGGGGGACCGAGGTTTCGGCCCGCCGCGCGAGATACGCGCCGTGACGCGCGGCGAGTTCCGCCTCGATGTCGGCCTCGAGGCAGAGCGCCTCGATCACGCGCGGCCAGACGGGGTCGAGCAGGGGCCGCAGCGTCGCGGACCCGCCGGGCGCCGCGCAGGCGACGACCAGCGTGTCGCCGATCGTGGTCCAGGGCACGGCGCGGGCGGCAAGGCAGGTCTCGGGCGGCACGAGCGCGGCAAGCGCGGCCTGCGCGGGATGGGCGTCCCGGCCGATCTGCAGCATCCCGTGGCGCCGCGCCTGGGATTCGAGCAGCGCCTCGGGCGTCACGAGGCCCTGCGCCACAAGCGTGGAGTCGAGCGGCGCGCCGTCCGTCCCCGCCTGTACAACGGCATCGAGGAGATCCGTGGGCGACAGGCTGCCCCGCTCCACGAGAAGCCCGCCCACCGTTCGCGTGCGGTCCCCGGCGGAGGGCAGAGCCAGGAGAAGCGTATCCCGTGTGACTGCGTCCGACATGCGCATCCCCTTGGCAGACAGGCCAAGGGGTAGCGTTTGCAGGGTTAAGGACGCGTTAAGGTGTCAACTTGGATGTGCGTCAACCGCGGCGACCGCTGTCCGCCAGTCGTGACAGCGGTCGCTGCAGGTCAGGCGCGCACGCTTTCCATCGACTGGGCGAAGCGCTCGAAAAGGTAGAAGCTGTCCTGCGGACCCGGGCTCGCCTCGGGGTGGTGCTGGACCGAGAACACCGGCCGGTCGGCCATTCGGATCCCGCAATTCGACCCGTCGAACAGCGACACGTGCGTCTCGAGCACGCCGGTCGGCAGCGTCTGGCTGTCGACGGCGAAGCCGTGGTTCATCGACGTGATCTCGACCTTGCCGGTCTCGATTTCCTTGACCGGGTGGTTCGCGCCGTGGTGGCCGTGGTTCATCTTGACCGTCCGCGCGCCGAGCGCGAGCGCCAGCATCTGGTGGCCGAGACAGATCCCGAAGAGCGGCAGGTTGCGGTCCAGCACGCCCCGGATCATCGGCACCGCGTAGGCACCGGTCGCCGCCGGGTCGCCGGGGCCGTTCGACAGGAAGACGCCGTCGGGCTCGAGCGCGAGCACGTCCTCGGCGGTCGCCGTCGCGGGCAGGACCGTCACGTCGCAGCCCGCCGAGGCGAGGCAGCGCAGGATGTTGCGCTTGGCGCCGTAGTCGATGGCCACGACCTTGTGCTTGGCCTCGGTCTGGCGGCGGTAGCCCTCGGGCCAGGCCCACCGCATCTCGTCCCAGCGGTAGCTCTGCGCGCAGGTCACGCCGCGGGCGAGGTCGACCCCGGTCAGGCCGGCAAAGCCGCGCGCCTTCTCGACGAGGGCGGCGATGTCGAACTTGCCCTCGGGATCGTGCGCCAGCGCCACGTGCGGCGCGCCCTGCTGGCGGATCGCGCGGGTCAGGCGCCGGGTGTCGATGCCGCCGATGGCGATGCGGCCGCGCGCCGCCAGCCAGTCGCCCAGCCGCTGCGCCGCCCGCCAGTTCGACGGCTCGGTCGGCATCCACTTGACGACCATGCCCTCGGCGACCGGGTCCTGGGTCTCGTCGTCATCGGGATTGACGCCGACATTGCCCACATGCGGGAAGGTGAAGGTGACGATCTGCCCGGCATAGGAGGGATCGGTCATGATCTCCTGGTAGCCGGACATGGCGGTGTTGAAGCAGAGCTCTGCAGTGGTCACGCCGGTCGCGCCGAAGCCCTGGCCGTAGAAGACCGTGCCGTCGGCCAGCGCGAGGCAGGCGGTGGGAATGCGGGGCGCGGTGGGGGTCATGGCGCGACTCCTTGGGGGCTGGCGTCGGAACTGCGTCTACCTAGAACTGCGTCTACCTAGTCGTGCCGCGACCACGGGTCAAGCCCGGGGGGCAAAGGTGAAATGTCAAGAGTTTCAAGATGTTGATCGCGCACGCCGCGAGTTGCGTCGCAGTGCGGCATGACTTAGTCTCGCAAGACCAACGAGACCATGGGGATGGGACGTCAGATGGACCTCCGGGCACGGATTTCGGCTGCCACCAAGCAGGCCATGAAGGACCGCGATGCGCCGCGGCTTTCGACGTTGCGGCTCATCGGCGCGGCGATCAAGGACCGCGACATCGCGGCGCGCGGGGACGGCAACGAGACCGGCGTGGGCGATGCCGAGGTGCTGGGCATCCTCGAGAAGATGGTCAAGCAACGCCGCGAGAGCGCGCGCACCTACGAGGAGGGCGGCCGGCTCGACCTCGCGGGCCAGGAGGAGGCCGAGATCGCGGTGATCGAGGAGTTCCTGCCGCGACGCCTGACCGAATCCGAAGTGGACGCGGCGGTGGACGAGGCCGTGCGCGAGGTCGGCGCGGAATCGATCCGCGACATGGGCCGCGTGATGGGCGTGCTGAAGTCGCGCTATGCCGGGCAGATGGATTTCGGCGAGGCGGGGCCCAAGGTCAAGGCGCGCCTCGCGGGCTGAGGCTCGCGGCCCAGGACGGCTGCGGGAAATCCCGGTCGAGCCCGGCCAGGATGTCCGGGTCGCTGACGCGGAAGCGCTGCACGAAGCGCGTCTTGAATCCGACGCGGCCGCGGCGCACCCCGAAATTCTCGCCGTGGTTCAGCTCGTAGAGCACCGAGGGCCGCGACAGCGGCACGAGCCCGAGCCCGGCCAGCGCGGCGAGGTGCGGGAACATGCGGTGTTCGTGCTGCGTCATGGCCGCGAGGAACGCGGCGCTTTCGGGCAGGTCGGGATCGTGGCGCAGGGCCGCGCAGGACCCGCAGAGCTTCCAGAACGGCTTGCGCAGCGGCAGGGCGGGCGTGGGCGGTCCCGCGAGGGCCACGTCGCCCGTCGCGGCGTCGCGCACGAACCCGGTCTCGGCGAGGTAGCCGCCGGGTGCCTGCCGGCGCAGCATCTCGGCCACCGTGCCCTGCCGCAGCAGGTCGTCGGCATCGAAGCTCATCACGTAGGCGGGGCGGCGCACGTCTCCGAGGCCGCCGGTCAGCGCGCCGAGCTTGCGCCACTTGTCGTTGCCGGGTGTCGGGTCGTCGAAGGGCAGGTGCGCGATGCGCGGATCGGCGGGCAGGGGCGGGCGGTCCTGGCAGCAGACGACCGCCCGCCACCGCCCGTCGTCCTGAGCGACGAAGCTTTCCAGCGTCGCGGCCAGCCGGGCGGTCACGGCCTTCCAGTCGCCCACATGGTGCGCGCCGACCAGCGGGATCAGGAACACCACCTCCTCCGCCGGGCGGGCGGGTACGCCGCGCCGCGCCGCGCGCAGCTCGAGCGCCGCGCGCTCCGAGGCCGCGAGCCCGCCGAGCCGCCCTGCGGCGCCTGGCCCGGCCAGCGCCGCCACGGTCCGCGCGAGCAGGCGTCGCGTCTTCGGGGTCGCCGGTTCCTGCGCCATCAGGGGGCGTGCGCCGCCTGCGCGACCCGGTCGGTCAGCTCGGAATAAAGCGCCTTGCGCTCCTCCTCGGACAGGAACGCGCCGATCTCGACCTCGCGTCCCGCGCCCGACAGCGTCACGTAGAACGGCACCGGGCCGCCCTTGTCGTGCATGGCGACGCGGGTCCAGTAGGGATTGCAGTGCCATTCCTGCTGCGGCCCGTGCGGATTGTGCCGGACGAGCCGGATCGTCTCGGGCGTCATGGTCAGCACCTCGAGGATCTGCCGGTCGCGCCCGTTGCGCCGCAACGCGTAGAAGATGCCGAAGACCGCGATCATCAGGAAGGGCAGCAGGCCCCAGAACACCGCGGTGCCGAGCACCCCGTAGAGCGGCAGGGTGATCATCCCGAAGGTCACCAGCACAAAGAAGGCGAGCCCCTCGGGTGGCAGCGAATTGTGCGGCCAGAGGGTCAGTTCCTGCGCACCCGCGCGCGCGGTGTCGGTCGTCCAGCGGTACGGCATCCTGACGCGCTTTGTAGCGTCGTCCCCCTGCCTGTCGAAGCCGAAATGCGCGGGGGCGAGAGTTTTTCCCATGTGCGGCCGGCGCGGGTCCGGCGCGGTGCGGGACGTCACCCCTGCGCGTGCCGCGCAGGGTCGGCCGACCAGGCCGGCGCGAGGTTGCGGCGGATGCCGTCGATGTGGCGCGCCTTCTGCTCGGGGGTGTACTGGCCCACGCATTCCTCGGCGATCACCCAGCAATGCGCCACGCGCTCGGCATCCGTGCCGGCGGCCTCGGCGCGCTTGATCGCGAGGTACTTGCGGAAGCTCTCCTCGAACTTGAGGAAGTTCGACGGCGGCTCGACGGCGGCGATGTCCTCGGGGATGCCGAGCCGCAGCATGACCGCCGGAAGGTCGCGCGCGAACTTCATCCGGAGGCTGTGGTAGAGCAGGCCGCGCAGGATCGGCAGCGTCGCCGTCATGGCGCCCGGCCGCACCAGCAGCGCGATCCCCACGGTGTTGAGGATGTTGGTGGTCGAGTTGAAGGTGTAGTGCGTGGTCTTGCGCGGGTTGATGCCGGCCACCGCCTGCAGGATCTGCCCGGCATACGTGTCCCGGGCGTCGAGGTCGAGCCAGAGCGCGGCGTGGATCAGCACGTTCAGGATCGAGAACCGCAGGTGCAGCCCGTCCTTGCGCAGCTCCTGGCGCATCGGCAGGTCGCGCGCCCAGTCGAAGCTCGTCTCGAGCCGCGGGACGAACCCGGCGAGCGTGCCCGCGTCCCCGAGCTCCGACGCCTTGTGCGCGGCGGCGACGAGGGCGTAGGTCCGCTCGAACGGCCCGAGCTCGGCATCGTCGGCGAAGCTTTCGAGGAGCCGCAGCTGGATCGCGCGGTCGGGCGGGCGGTTGCCCTTCTTGTAGAGCAGGGCGCGCACGGTGCGCTGGCGCTGCGCGGGGCCCTGGCGGCGCACCGCCGCGATCGCCTGGTCAGCCGTCAGTCCGGTGAAGTCTGGAAGGTCTCGTGCCATCGAAGGTCCCGTGCGCCGCGTGTGGTCCCGCGCGTCGCGGGCACGGGCCCCCAATAAAAAAAACAGGCATTGACGGATCAATGCCTGTTTCGCCGATCTGGTTGCGCTTAGTGCGCGTGGCCCTTGTCCCAGTCCTCGCGCTTCGGCAGCTGCTCGAACGTGTGCTCGGGCGGCGGCGAGGGCAGGGTCCATTCCAGCGTGTCCGCGTATTCGTTCCACGGGTTCCGGGCCGTCGCCGGCTGGCCGGAGCGGAGCGAGTAGACCATAACGCCGAAGAAGAACACGAAGGAGGCGAAGGACAGGAAGGCGCCCCAGCTCGACACGTGGTTCCAGAGCGCGAAGGCCTCGGGGTAGTCGATGTAGCGGCGCGGCATGCCCTGGCGGCCCAGGAAGTGCTGCGGGAAGAAGGTCAGGTTCGCGCCGATGAACATGGCCCAGAAGTGCAGCTTGCCCGCCCATTCGGGGTACATCTTGCCGGTCATCTTGGGGAAGTAGAAGTAGATCCCCGCGAAGATCGCGAACACGGCCCCGAGCGACATCACGTAGTGGAAGTGCGCCACGACGTAGTAGGTGTCGTGGTAGGCGCGGTCGATGCCGGCCTGGCTCAGCACGATGCCGGTCACGCCGCCCACGGTGAACAGGAACAGGAAGCCGAACGCCCAGAGCATCGGCGTCTTGAACTCGATCGAGCCGCCCCACATCGTGGCGATCCAGCTGAACACCTTCACGCCCGTCGGCACCGCGATGACCATCGTCGCCAGCATGAAGTAGCTCTGCTGCGTGAGCGACATGCCGACCGTGTACATGTGGTGCGCCCACACGACGAAGCCGAGCGCGCCGATCGCGATGATCGCCCAGACCATCGGCAGGTAGCCGAAGATGGGCTTCCGCGAGAAGGTCGCGATCACGTGGCTGATGATGCCGAAGCCGGGCAGGATGATGATGTAGACCTCGGGGTGACCGAAGAACCACAGGATGTGCTGGTAGAGCACCGGGTCACCGCCGCCGGCCGGGTCGAAGAAGGTCGTGCCGAAGTTGCGGTCGGTCAGCAGCATGGTGATCGCGCCGGCGAGCACGGGCAGCGACAGCAGGATCAGCCACGAGGTCACGAAGATCGACCACGAGAACAGCGGCACCTTGAAGAGCGTCATGCCCGGCGCGCGCATGTTCAGGAACGTGGTGATCATGTTGATCGCGCCGAGGATGGACGACGCGCCCGACACGTGCACGGCGAAGATGGCGAGGTCCATGGACATGCCGCCCTCGCGCACCGACAGCGGCGGGTAGAGCACCCAGCCCACGCCCGAGCCGAGCTGACCGTTGCCGCCCGGCGCGAGGACCGAGCAGACCGCGAGCGTGGAGCCCGCCACGTAGAGCCAGAAGGACAGGTTGTTCATCCGCGGGAACGCCATGTCCGGAGCGCCGATCTGCAGCGGCATGAAGTAGTTGCCGAAGCCGCCGAAGAGCGCCGGGATCACCACGAAGAACATCATCAGGATGCCGTGGCCGGTGATCAGCACGTTCCAGAGATGGCCGTTCGGCGTGCAGTTCTCGACCGCGGCAGGGAAGAGCCGGGCACCCTCCATGCACATGAACTGGACGCCGGGGCTCATGAGCTCCATCCGCATGTACACGGTGAAGGCGACGGACACGAAGCCCATCGCAGCCGCGACGATCAGGTACAGGATCCCGATGTCCTTGTGGTTTGTGGACATGAACCAGCGCGTGAAGAATCCGCGCTCGTCTTCGTGTTCATGGCCATGGATGGCGGCGTCTGCCATGTGAGCCTCCTTGCCGTTGATGAACCGCCGCCCGGGACGGAATCCGCCCGGCCGCCGACCGCTTGGACCGCTTTCTAGGAAATGGCTGCACGGCCGGCAATGATCGCTTTTGCCGCATGCGCAGGATTTTTGTCGCAGCCGCACCGGTGGCACGGGGAGGGGACACGTGCACGCGTCAGGCGAATCACGAAAGGTTGCGATGCGCATGCCGAGACTGCGATAATTCGTGAGCGTCAAGTCGATGGGGGTGAGGAATTCCCCACTGGGCGAAATCACGCCGATCGTATAGGCTGATCTTTGCTGACCCCAGCGACTCGATCTCCTCCTGCCAGAGGACTGCACCCATGGCCTATTTCGACCAGACGTTCTTTCACACCCCGCGCTTCGGCGCGGGCACATTCCTTTCCCGCGTTCTCGACACCCCCTTCGACCGCCGCAGCCGCGACATCGCGCGACGCATCGCGGACCTGCGTGCCCTCTCCGACGCCGAGCTCGCGGCGCGCGGATTGTCGCGCGGCGACATCGTGCGGCACGTCCTGCTGACCCGCCGCGGCTGACGCCGCGCGCCCTGCGCCCCGCCAGATGCCGTCCGCCGAGTGCGGCGGCGTTTGGCGGGGCGTCTTTTCGACGTTGCAGATTGTTTCGACCCGCGTTGCGCGCTTGACTCAACGTCATCCTTAGGGGTCTCATTGACACAATTTTGAACACGCCCTGTCGCCGCGGTCCCGCCGCAGGTCGGCATACCATTAACGACCCACGCGCATGTCCAATTCCGCGCATCCCGGCTTCGGCCCCAGACATACCGGCACAGACAATTACAGGAGTAGATTGATGCGATTCAGACGAGTTGCCGCCACTGCGGCCCTTTCCGCGCTTGCGCTCGTGCCCGTGCCCGCCGTCGCCAACGACGCCTTCGTCGGCGGCCTCGTGGGCGGGATCA
This sequence comes from Roseivivax isoporae LMG 25204, assembly GCF_000521865.1. Taxonomy (GTDB): domain Bacteria; phylum Pseudomonadota; class Alphaproteobacteria; order Rhodobacterales; family Rhodobacteraceae; genus Roseivivax; species Roseivivax isoporae. The sequence continues at coordinate 30,033 of NZ_JAME01000031.1, read as the reverse complement.
TCGGCGGGGCCATCTCGAACGCGCAGCCCAAGACGCGCACGGTCTACCGCGAGGCACCCCGCCGCAGCACCTCCACGCGATCGGCGCCGCGGACTACCACCTCGACGAATTCCTACGAGCGCGAACAGAACCGCACGACCCAGACCGCGCTCAACTATTTCGGCTTCGACGCGGGCGTCGCGGACGGCATCATGGGCAGCCGGTCCCGCAGCGCGGTCTCGGCCTACCAGGCGCATCTCGGCTATTCGCCGACCGGACAGCTGACGCAGTACGAGCGCGACTTCCTCGTGTCCTCGTTCCATCGCGCACAGGCGGGCGGCCCCGCCACCGCGCAACTGGTCGCGTCGAACCCGCAGGGCGTGAAGGGGCTGCTGACCGTGTACCGCGACGAGCAGCTGAACGGCGCCGGCAGCACCGCCACCGCGTCGATCGGCGGACATTACGGCCTGCCCTCGGTGGTCGCCTCCGCGGTCAACGAGATCGCCAAGAGCTCGGACCCGACGGCGGAACAGCTCGTCAGCCGCTCGGGCTTCATCCAGCTGTCGGACATCAACGGCGACGGCAAGACCGACTACATCATCGACACCTCGGTGACCGGTTCCGCCTTCTGGTGCAACGCGCAGTCCTGCGCCGTGCGCGTCTTCGCCTCGACGCCGGACGGCTACGAGCGCAACGATTTCCAGGCGTTCAACGTGACGCCCGCGATGTTCTCCTGCACCCGCGGCACCTGCACCAAGACCGACGGCGGCACCCCGCAGCTTGCCGGTCCCGTCACGCAGGCGCCCGGCCAGCAGACCCTGCCGCAGACCCAGCTCGCCGCCACGACGCCCGCGCCGCTCGCCCCCGCCGCGACGCCCGTCGCCAGCGCCCAGCCGGTGGTTCAGGGCGGCGCCGCCGCGATCCCGAGCTTCGGCGCGACCGCCCCGGCGATCCCGAGCTTCGGTGCCGCCGAGGCCAAGGCGACGCTGGCCTCGGAATGCAACCGCATCAACCTGCTGGCCACGACCAATGGCGGGTTCAGCACGGTCGCGACCATGACCGACGCCACCGCCACCATGGGCGAACAGCTCTGCCTCGTGCGGACCTACGCCATCGCGCTCGGCGAGGACCTGATGGGCAAGGTGCAGGGCGTGTCGCGCGCGCAGATCGCCGAACAGTGCGCGGGCTTCGCCCCGCTCCTCGCGCCGATCGTGACAGGCCTCGCGGTCAAGCCGCGCGAGGCGGTGGTGCAGGACGCGGTGGCCTTCGTTCAGTCCTCGGGCATGGCGCCCGCGCAGCTCGAGAACACCGCGCGCATCTGCCTGTCCTCGGCCTATTCCGAGGACCGGATGGACCTCGCCATGGGCGCCGCGGTGCTGATGGTGGCGCTCGGCCATGAACCCTACGGCGAGGTCGTGGGCCATCACCTCGCGCTCGGCATGGGGGCCGCCCCGCGGCAGGACCTCGCGGCAGGCTGGTACACCGCGGCGCTCGGGGCGCTCGAGGGCGGCGCGACGCCGGTCTTCGCCCCGGGGCAGACCGAACGCGCCGCGCTCCTGCGCAAGGCCTCGACGGCCATGAACGGCCGGGCCGCGGACGACGCGATCCCGCAGACCCAGGAAGCCTCGCTGCCGGTCTTCGCGATCTCCGAGTAAGGCAATCCGCGGCACGCATCCGGGCGGCCGGGCAGGGGATACCCTGTCCGGCCTCCTGCCGTTTCAGGCCGCGGGCACGCGGTCGCCGAATACCGTGCCGAAGGTCTTCTGCAACGCCACGTCGACATCGCCCAGCGTCACCGGCAGGCCCAGGTCGACGAGGCTCGTCACCCCGTGCTCGGTGATCCCGCAGGGCACGATCCCGTCGAAATGCGACAGGTCGGGTTCGACGTTGATGGCGATGCCGTGGAAGCTGACCCAGCGCCGCAGGCGGATGCCGATGGCCGCGACCTTGTCCTCGGCGATGCGGCCGTCCGCCGTGCGCGGCTTTTCGGGCCGTTCGATCCAGACGCCCACGCGGCCCTCGCGGATGTGGCCGGTCAGCCCGAACTCGGCCAGCGCCGCGACCACCCAGGCCTCGAGGTCGGCGACGAAGCGGCGCACGTCGCGGCCGCGCGCGCCCACGTCGAGCATCACGTAGGCAACCCGCTGGCCTGGCCCGTGATAGGTGTACTGTCCGCCGCGGCGCGTCTCGAAGACGTCGAAGCGGCCGGGATCGCGCAGATCCTCGGCCCGGGCGCTGGTGCCGGCGGTGTAGAGCGGCGGGTGCTCGACCAGCCAGACGAGCTCGGACGCCTCGCCGCGCGCGATCGCCTCCGCACGGGCCTCCATGAAGGCCACCGCCTGCGGATAGTCGGTCAGTCCCGGTTCCGTGCGCCATTCCACCATGAGTGCCGCAAGTACGGGCCGGCGCCGTTCCGGTCAAGCGCGCGTCCCGCAGGCCAAGCTCCGCCGAAAGGGGGGCTTCCCTCGCGAGATGACCGGGATTGCGGCGGAACCGCCGCGATGCGGCGCTGGTTCTAAGGGCAATGCTCAACCTTGGACGGTCCTGCGCGATGAGTTTCCTCTCGAACCCCCATGTAGACCCGGCCACGGTCGTGATGTCGACGGATCCGCGGGTCTGCATCCTGATGAACGGCCGGTCCGGCAGCGGCGACGCCGCCGAACTCGAGAAGCGGTTCGAGGCGGCGTTCGAACGCCACCCCGGGCGCTTCGAGCTGCGCGTGCTCTCTCCGCGCAGCGGCATCGCCGATGCCTGCCAGCGCGCGCTCAAGGATGGCTTCGGTACCATCGCCGCGGCCGGCGGCGACGGTACCATCGCTGCCGTGGCCGGCCAGGTGGCCGGGTCCGGCCGCCGTTTCGGGATCGTGCCGCAGGGCACCTTCAACTACGTGGCCCGCGGTTTCGACATTCCCGAGGACCTGGACGAGGCGGTCGACCTGATCGCCACCGGCGAGACGCGCCCGCTGCCCGTGGGCGAGGTCAACGGCCAGATCTTCCTCAACAATGCCAGCCTCGGCGTCTACCCGCAGGTGCTCGAGACACGCGAGGGCACCTATCGCCGCTGGGGCCGCTCGCGGCTCGCGGCGCACTGGTCGCTGATCCTGACGGTCCTCAGCTTCCGCAGCCCGATGCGGATGAAGGTGACCGCCGGCGGCAGGGAGGTGCGCCGCAAGACGCCGCTCGCCTTCGTGGCGCGCAGCGCCTTCCAGCTCGAGCAGTTCGGGCTCGAAGGGGCGGACGAGGTACGGGCGGGACGCTTCGCGCTCTTCCTCGCGCCCGACTGCACGCGCTGGCAGCTGCTGGCGCGGGCGTTCCGGCTGGCGGTGCGCGGCATGGAACTCGACCGCGATTTCGAACTTTTCACCGGCGAGGAGATCGTGATCGAGACGCTGCGCCGGCGCACCCAGACGGTGGCCATGGACGGCGAGCGCGTCACGCTCCGCGCACCGTTCCGGTTCCGGATGCACCGGGACGTGCTGCACACCATCCTGCCGCCGGAAAGGCCCGCCGCCCCGGAATGACCACCCGCCTCGTGCACATCTCGGACCTGCATTTCGGCCGCGACCGGCCCGAGCTCGCAGGCCCTCTCGCCCAGTTCGTGAACGACGCGGACGCGGATCTCGTGGTCGTGTCGGGCGACCTGACCCAGCGCGCGCGCCCGCGCCAGTTCCGCGCCGCGCGCGCCTTCCTCGACCGGCTGAAGGCGCCCGTCCTGACGGTGCCGGGGAACCACGACACGCCGCTCGACAATGTCGCGGTGCGGCTCCTCTGGCCATGGCGGCGGTTCCGCCGGCACATCGCCCGCACGCTCGAGCCGGTCCACGCGGCGGACGATTGCGTCGTTGCCGGGATCAACACCGCCGATCCCCATGCCTGGCAGCGCGGGCGGCTGCGCACCGGCGCCGTCGACCGGCTGGGGTCGCGGCTGCGCGGGCCCGACGCCGACGGCAAGCTCGGCGTCGTGGTCATGCACCACCCGCCCGAACATGCGCCGGGGGACGCCAAGCAGCCGATGCGCGGCGTCGCGACCCGCCTCGGCCGGCTGGCGGAGCAGGGGGCCGACATCATCCTCTGCGGACACCTGCACGTCTGGCGCGTGACGCCGGTGCGCGCGGCGCAGGGACTGCTGATGGTACAGGCCGGAACGGGCCTCTCGACCCGCGGGCGGGGAGAGCCCAACGACCTGAACGTCCTCGACATCGACGGCCCGCGGGTGCGCGTCGACCATTACGGCGCGATGCCCTTCGAGAACAATTTCGCGCTCATCTCGCGCACGGTCTTCGTCAAGGAGGACGGCCTCTGGCGGACCCCGGAATGATCCCGGCTGCCGCCGCGGCAGGGGCGCAAGATTTTTCGTCTTGGGGCCTTCACATCCTTCTGGGCCTCGTCTATACGCCCGCTACCCGAAGCCAATGACAGTGCGGTCGTGGCGGAATTGGTAGACGCGCAGCGTTGAGGTCGCTGTGGGGTAACTCCCGTGGAAGTTCGAGTCTTCTCGACCGCACCATGCTTCGGACGAAAGCGCGCCCCCGGGCGCGCTTTTCGATTCAGGACAGGGCTCGTGCCAGGGGGGGATCCGCGCAGGAGTGCCGGCCGGCGCGGCCCCGCGCCTCACCTGCGCCACGGGCGCGTGGGAAATCGTCATGGAATCTATGCCGGACCTCGCGCGGGACGCCGCGGGGCGGGCTCCTGGCCCTGCCGGTGGCGCGCCGGCACGCGGCCGGCGCGGGCGAGGGGTCAGTCGAGTTGCAGGCTCTCGGCGCCCCAGATGTCGGCCATGTAGCCGCGGATCGTGCGGTCGGACGAGAACCAACCCGAGCGCGCGGTGTTGAGCGCCGCCATGCGCGTCCAGCGGTCGCGGTCGGCGAAGGCCGTGTCGACCTCGCGCTGCGCGCGCCAGTAATCCGTGAAGTCCGACGCCACGAGGAAGTAGTCGTGATCCGACAGGTTCGCCACGACGTTGGCGTAGCGGCCGGGCTCGTCGGGAGAGAAGGTGCCGTCGGCCACCGCGGCAAGCGCGCGCGAGAGACGCGGATCGGCGTCGATCGCCTTGCGGGCGTGGTCCGGGACCTCGCGCCGGGCCATGACCCCGGGCGCGTCCATCCCGAAGAGGAAGAAGTTCTCGGCCCCGACCTGTTCGCGGATCTCGACGTTGGCGCCGTCGAGCGTACCGATCGTCGGCGCGCCGTTCAGGGCGAACTTCATGTTGCCGGTGCCCGACGCTTCCTTGCCGGCGGTCGAGATCTGTTCCGACAGGTCCGCTGCCGGGATCAGCCGTTCCGCGAGCGTGACGTTGTAGTTCGGCAGGAACACCACCTGCAGCAGGTCGCGCGTGCGCGCATCGGCGTTCAGCACCTTGGCCACGTCGTTGATGAGCCGGATGATGTCCTTGGCGAAAAAGTAGCCGGGCGCCGCCTTGCCGGCGAAGATCTTGACCCGCGGGGTCCAGCCGGCATCGGGGGTCTCGCTGATCTCCTGCCAGAGGGCGATCGCTTCGAGGATGTTGAGATGCTGGCGCTTGTATTCGTGCATGCGCTTGATCTGCACGTCGAACATGGCCTGCGGATCGACCTTCAGGCCCTGCGTGTCGGCCATCCAGCGGGCGAGCGCCGCCTTGTTGGCGCGCTTCGCCTCGGCATAGCGCTCGCGCCAGCCGGCGTCGTCCACGTGCGGCTCGAGCTCGCGCAGCTTCTCGAGGTCGCCGACCCAGCCGTCGCCGATCGTGTCGGTCACGAGCCGCGACAGGCGCGGGTTGCAGGACAGAAGCCAGCGCCGCGGCGTGACGCCGTTGGTCTGGTTCACGATCCGCTCGGGGTGCAGCCGGTGCAGTTCGGCAAAGACCGTGTCCTTCATGAGCCCCGTGTGCAGCGCCGAGACCCCGTTCACGCGGTTCGCCATGACGAAGGACAGCTCGCCCATGCGCACCTGGTGGTTCGCGCGCATCGACAGGGTCCGAGACGGGTTCGCCCGGCCGTGCGCGTCGTCGATGCGGTCGACGATCTGCAGGTGCCGCGGCAACAGCTTGCCGAACACGCCCTCGTGCCAGGTCTCGAGCGCCTCGGGCAGGAGGGTGTGGTTGGTGTAGTTGAGGCAGCCGCGCGCGATTGTCATCGCCTCCTCGAAGGGCAGGCCGCGCTCGTCGTGCAGGATGCGCACGAGTTCGGGGCCCGCCACCGCGGGATGGGTGTCGTTGAGCTGGATCGCGACCTTTGCGGGAAGGAGCGACAGGTCGTCGTATTCGCTGTCGAACCGGCGCAGGATGTCCCGCAGCGCCGCCGCGGTGAAGAAGAATTCCTGCTTGAGGCGCAGCTCCTTGCCCTGCTCGGTGGTGTCGTCGGGGTAGAGCACCCGGCTGATCGTGCGAGCGAGCGCCTCGGGCGCCGCGGCGCGGGCGAAGTCGCCGCGGTTGAAGCTTTCGAGGTCGAAGGGATCGGGCGCCTTCGCGGACCACAGGCGCAGCGTGTTGGTCCAGCGGCCCTTCCAGCCGGCGATGGGCGTGTCGAACGCCTCGGCATCGATATGTTCCGAAGGCGTCCAGGTTGTATTGCCTCCTGCCGTCTTCACCTCGCCGCCGAAGCCGATGCGATAGCGCGCCTCGGGGCGCTGGAATTCCCAGGCGTGGCGTTGCAGGAGCCAGGTTTCCGGGCTTTCCACCTGGCGGCCGTCGCGGAAGGACTGCCGGAAGAGCCCGTGCTCGTAGCGGATGCCGTAGCCGATGGCGGGGCAGGCGAGCGTCGAGAGCGATTCGAGGAAGCAGGCGGCGAGGCGTCCGAGACCGCCATTGCCGAGCGCCGCGTCGGGTTCGTCGGCGAGCACGGCATGGTAGTCGAGGCCGAGTTCGGCCAGCGCCGCGTGTGCCTGGTCCTGCAGACGCAGGTTGACGATCCCGTCCTCCAGCAGGCGGCCGATCAGGAACTCCATCGACAGGTAATAGACGCGCTTGGCCTTCTGCTCGTAGCAGCGGCGTGTGGCCGAGAACCACGATTCCACCATGCGGTCGCGCACCGCGTAGCTGAGCGCCATGCGCCAGTCCTCGATCTGCGCGGCTTCGGGGGACTTGCCGAAGGAATAGGCCAGGTGCGCGAGGATCGCGTCACGCAGGTTTCCGGCAGAGACGGTGGGCAACGTTGCAATGTTCATACGGATGTTCCTCGCCGTGAGGGGCAGCGACCGGTCTGGATCATGATCATCCGCCATCAAACGCAGACCGTGGCGGATGGCAAGCCGGCCGCTCGGATTGACGACAAATTGTGAGGCGGCCATCGCGCCGCTGCGTCACGCGCAGGCAGGTGCGCGGCCGGGTCAGGGTCGCGCCATGAGTTCCGCGAGATGCGCCGCGGAGCCGGTCAGCGCGGCGTAGTCGTCGGTCACGAGGTGGACCGGGAACTGCGTCATGAAGTCCGAGAACCGGCCCTTGTCGCAGAACGCCTCGCCGAAGCCCATGGGCATCAGGTGCGGCGCGAAGTGCCGCGCGACGCCGCCGCAGAGGAAGATGCCGCCGAAGGGCAGGGTGACGAGCGCGAGATTGCCGGTGACGCGTCCGAGGATCCGGGTGAAGACCGCGACGGCGCGGTCGGACAGCGCATCGCTGCCCACGCCCGCCATGATGTCGCTCGCGGATTTGGGCGTGCCGGTTCCGGTCTCGGCGCAGAGCCAGGCATGCACGCGTTCGAAGCCGCGGCCCGACAGCACGTCCTCGACGCCGGGCGTGCCGTGCTTGGCGGCGATGAAGTCCTTGAGCCGCAGTTCCTCCTCGGTCTGGAGCGGCAGCGTGATGTGACCCGATTCCGACGGCGGCACCAGCGTCTGGCCGCCGAGGCGGAAGACCGGAGCGGCGTTCATGCCGGTGCCCACGCCCACGACGAGGCGCGCCGCATGCGCATGCGTGTCGACGCCCGGCATCAGCGGCGTGAGCGCGTCGGCGGGGATGAAGTCGAGCGCGTGCCCCTGCGCGGAGAGGTCGTTCAGCACGGCAACCGTGCCCGCGCCGGTCGCGTCCGCGATCACCGAGCGGTCGATGGTCCAGTCGAGATTGGTCAGCCGACCGACGCCGTCGCGCACGGGTCCGGCCATGGCGACGCAGGCGGCCGCGGGCTCTGCGCCGAGATCGGCGAGATAGCTGCGCAGCACCGGCGCGAGGCCCGGATGGTCCGCGTTGCGGTAGCGCCGGATCGAGTCCTTCTGCACGTCGGTGCCGCGGGCGAGCGCGACGCGGGTGTTCGTGCCGCCGATGTCGGCGACGACGGCCAGCATGCCTTCGGTCCCGATCATGCCGGGGCTCCGAGCGCGCGGGCCAGCGCGTGGAACGACGCCTTGGGCGTCCGCGCGAGCGTGTCGAAGTCCACGTGCACCAGGCCGAACCGCTTCTCGTAGCCGAGCGCCCACTCGTAATTGTCGAGGAGCGACCACAGGAAATAGCCCGCCACGGGCACGCCCTCGTCGATGGCGCGGCGCACCGCGGCAAGATGGTCGTCGACGAAGGCGATGCGGTCCTCGTCCGGCACCGTCCCGTCGGTCAGCGGATCGGGCGCGGCCATCCCGTTCTCGGTCACGTAGATCGGCAGCGCCCCGGTATATTCCTCGGCGGTCCGCTTGAGGAAGCGGTAGAGGCCCTCGGGATAGATCTCCCAGTCCATGAAGGTCTTGGGCAGCGGGCCCTCGACCTCGTCGAGCGAGGGCCAGGGGCCGTCGTTCGGGGCCAGAACCTTGCGCGTGTAGTAGTTTATCCCGACCCAGTCGAGCGGCACGCAGATCGCCTCGAAATCGTTCTCGTAGCCGTTCGGCAGGTGCGGGCCGAATCCTTCGAGAACGCTGTCGGGGTAGCGGCCGCGGAAGATGCCGTCGAGGAAGAAGCGGTTGTAGTAGCCGTCATAGGTCGCGGCCGCGCGCGCGGCGCCCGCGCTGTCGTCCACCGGCTCGGGCCATTCCATGTTGAAGACGCCGCCGAGGTTGCCGAGGCCCATGGCGCGCATGGCGGCGATCGACCGGCCGTGCGCCAGGAGGACGTGGTGCATCGCCCGTGCGGTCGCGCGGATGTCGCGCAGGCCCGGTGCGTGCAGGCCCAGGAAATGGCTCATCCAGCCCACGCACCACGGCTCGTTGATCGGGGCCACGGAATACATGCGGTCGCCGATGCGTCCCATGACGACCTCGGTGAAGTCGGCAAACCAGCCGGCCACGTCGCGGTTCGTCCAGCCGCCGCGATCGGCCAGCGCCGAGGGCAGCTCCCAGTGATAGAGGGTCGCGCAGGGTTTCAGCCCGCGCTCGAGCATGGCGTCGGTCAGCCGGTCGTAGAAGTCGAGACCCTCGGGATTGGGCGTGCCGGTGCCCTCGGGCAGGACCCGGGCCCACGAGGTCGAGAAGCGGTAGCAGTCGAAGCCCGCCGCCGCGGCGAGGTCGAGATCCTCCTCGTAGCGGTGGTAATGGTCGCAGGCGCGCGCGCCGTCCTCGGCCCGGACCACGTTGCCGGGGGTCGCCGCGAAGGTGTCCCAGTGCGTCGGGCCCGCGCCGCCGAAGCCGTGCCCTTCGATCTGGTAGCTCGACGTGGCCGTTCCGAAGAGGAAGCCCTCGGGAAAGTCGCTGCGGGAATGGCGCATGTGCGGGGCTCCTATGTTATTCGCGCGGCGCGGGGCCGGTCGATCGACCGAGGATCAGCTCCGCTTCCATCAGGGTTTGCAGCGGACCGCAAGACGGATCGCGGATCATCTCGAGCAGCATCTCGGCCGCCCGCCGGCCCATGTCGCGCACCGGCGCCCGCGTCGCGGTGAAGGTCGGCACGTCGTGTCCGTTCTTGAGGTAGCCCAAGTCGTCGTCGTGGGTGATGAGCGACACGTCCCGCCCGAGCCGCAGGCCCCGGTCGCCGAGCGCGCGCCAGATGCCCATGGCGGTCACCATGGAGGACGACAGGAAGGCCGTCGGCGGGTCGGGCTGCTTGAGCATGTCGCTGGCCGCGCCGTAGCCCAGGGCCTCGGTCATCTCGCCCGCGCGCAGGTGGGCGGGGTTGACCTCGAGCCCGTGGCGCATCAGCGCGGCAAGGAAGCCCTCGCGCCGGCGATGGGCGAAATCCATGTGCTCGAGCCCGTTGACCAGCCCGATCCGCCGGTGGCCGAGTTCGATCAGCAGTTCCGTCGCGCGGTCGAAGGCGCGGCGGTTGTTCATGTCGAGCCAGGCGTAGTCGGCCGGCATGTCCGAGGCGCGCCCGTGCACGACGAAGGGCAGGCCGATCTCCTGCAGGAGCGCGATCCGGCGGTCGGCCATGAGCGGGCCGTGCACGATGATGCCGTCGACGTTCCCCTTGGCCTTCATGTTGCGGTAATGGTGCGCCTCCTCGGCGTCGGGCACGAGCGTCAGCAGCAGGTCGTAGCCCGCCTCGACATAGGCTTCGGACGCGCCGGTGATGAAGTCGCCGAAGACCGGGTTCACCATCTCGTGCTTCTTCGAGATCGGCATGACGTGCCCGATGCACATCGCGCGGCCGGTTGCGAGGCCGCGGGCGCGCATATTGGGCGTGTAGTTGAACTGGCGCGCGGCCGCCTCGACCCTGAGGCGAGTCGCCTCCTTCACCTCGGGATAGCCGTTGAGGGCGCGGCTCACGGTGGTCTGGCTGAGGTTGAGATGTTTCGCAAGCTCGCGCAGGTTCATGAGCGTGCACCCAAAGCGCTTTCAATTCCGTCTGCAAGTAATACATGCCGTGCGTCCCGGGGAAAGCCCTTTTTGAACGCCACGTTAGCGCTGACATCTTGCGATTCCCCAAGGAAAGCAGGGGTAATCCCCATTGACTCGTGACGCGTTCTGAACCAGCGTGCGCGTATCAAAGCGCTTTGGGGTTAACTTCTCCTTGCATGAATGCGCGACCTGTCGCCAGATAGATCACGGGAGGATCTGGACAATGAAACGCACACTTTCCACGAGCGTCGCGATCGCGGCGCTCGCCGCTGGGGCGGCGCACGCCCAGGACCTGATCGTTCCGGTGGGCGAGGGGGCCTTCACCTGGGACAGCTACGAGGCCTTCGCCGAGGAATACGACCTCACGGGCCAGCGGCTCGAGATCACGGGTCCCTGGACCGGCGACGAGAAGGCGAAGGTGGACGAGGTCTTCCGCTACTTCGAGGAGGCGACCGGCGCCGACGTGAACTACTCGGGCTCGGACAGCTTCGAGCAGGACATCGTCATCTCGGCCCGCTCGGGTTCCGCGCCGAACCTCGCGGTCTTCCCGCAGCCGGGTCTCGCGGCCGACATGGCGCGGCAGGGCTACCTGACGCCGCTGCCCGAGGGCACGGGCGAGTGGGTCGCCGAGAACTTCGCCGCCGGCGACAGCTGGGTCGACCTCGGCACCTATGCCGGCCCCGACGGGGAGGAACACCTCTACGGCATCTTCTACCGCGTCGATCTCAAGAGCCTCGTCTGGTATTCGCCCATCGCCTTCGACGAGGCGGGCTACGATGTGCCCGAGACGCTCGAGGCGCTGAAGGAGCTGACCGAGGACATGGCGGATGACGGCGTGACGCCGTGGTGCATCGGCCTCGGCTCTGGGGCGGCGACGGGCTGGCCCGCGACCGACTGGGTCGAGGACATGATGCTGCGCACCCAGCCGCCCGAGGTCTATGACCAGTGGGTGACGAACGAGATCCCGTTCGACGATCCGGCGGTGGTCGGTGCGATCGAGGAGTTCGGCTGGTTCGCCCGCAACGACGACTTCGTCAGCGGCGGCAGCGAGGCGGTGGCCACCACCGACTTCCGCGACAGCCCCGGCGGCCTCTTCGCGCTGCCGCCGGAATGCATGATGCACCGGCAGGCCTCGTTCATTCCGGCCTTCTTTCCCGACAACGCCGAGATGGGCGAGAACATCGATTTCTTCTACTTCCCCGCCTACGAGGAGAAGGATCTCGGCAAGCCCGTCCTGGGCGCGGGCACGGTGTTCGGGATCACCAATCCCTCGGACGCCGCGAGCGCGATGATCGAGTTCCTGAAGCTGCCGGTCGCGCACGAGCTCTGGGCGACGCAGGGGGCGTTCCTGTCGGCGCATGCGGGCCTGAACCCCGAGACGTACCAGACCGACACGCAGCGCGCCCAGAGCGAGATCATCCAGGACGCGACCACCTTCCGGTTCGACGGGTCCGACCTGATGCCCTCCGAGATCGGCGCGGGCGCCTTCTGGTCCGGCATGATCGACTATGTCGGCGGCACGGATGCCGAGGCCGTGGCGGCCGGAATCCAGTCGCGCTGGGACGGCATGAAGTGATGAGGATCTGCGGGCCGGCGCCTTTGCCGGCCCGCGCCCGTCCCGCCGCGCCGGCCCGACCCGCGATCCCCGCGGACTGAGACGGCCGGCGCGCGGCGGGCGACGCGCAGGACGGCACCCCGGGCCCGAGATCCGGTGGCCGCGTCAGCCAGGGAGGAGCCCCCATGTCACCGGCCTTGCAGGGCATCATCACGATCATCATCGGGGTCGGCGGATGCGCGGCGTATTTCTACGCGTCGAACTACGTCCTCGACAAATTCGTCTTTCCGGCGCGCACCGACGACCACGGGCGCAACATCAGCCGCGCGACGATGATCCGGCCGTGGCTGTTCCTCGCGCCCGCGATCTTCTTCCTGTCGCTCTACCTGGTCTACCCGGTGGTCGGCTCCTTCGTCCGCTCGCTCTACAATCGCTCGGGCGACACCTTCATCGGGCTCGGCAACTACACGCAGATGTTCTCGGAGGAAGGCTTCCGCATCGCCTTCTTCAACAACATCCTGTGGGTGATCTTCGTGCCCGCGGCGGCGACGTTCCTCGGCCTGCTGGTGGCCCAGCTGACCGATCGGCTGAAATGGGGCAACCTCGCCAAGTCGCTCATCTTCATGCCGATGGCGATCTCGTTCGTCGGCGCCTCGCTGATCTGGAAATTCGTCTACGCCAACAACCCCGAGATCGGGATCATCAACGCGGTGCGCGACTATTTCGGGATGAACCCGATCGACGTGCTGCAGATCCCGTTCTGGAACAACTTCTTCATCATGTTCATCCTCGTCTGGATCCAGACCGGCTTTGCCATGGTGATCCTGTCGGCCGCCCTGCGCGGCATCCCGGAGGAGACGGTGGAGGCCGCGATCATCGACGGCGCGAACCCGTTCCAGATCTTCTTCAAGATCAAGGTGCCGCAGATCATGGGGACGATCGTCGTCGTCTGGACGACGATCACCATCCTCGTGCTCAAGGTCTTCGACATCGTCTACGCCATGACCGGCGGCAATTTCGATACCGAGATCCTGCCCAGCTACATGATGGACTACATGTTCCGCGACGACGGGCGCGCGACCGCCGTGGCCTTCGTCATCATGGTCGTCGTGACCCCGGTCATGGTCTGGAACATCGTCCAGGCCCGCAAGGAAATGAACTGAGGGAGCCGGCATCATGGACAACATCGCAGGACAGAAATCCGGCCTCTCGATCGTCACCAACATCAGCGTCATCGCGCTGGTGCTGATCTGGCTCGTGCCCACGCTCGGGCTGCTCGTGTCGTCGTTCCGAGAGCGCGCGCAGATCTCCGAAACCGGCTGGTGGCGGGCCATGTTCCCGGTGGAACAGGCCTACCGGATCTCGCCCGCCGCCGACGGCGCGGTGCAGGAGGGCGACCTCTGGGTGCTCTCGGGCAACCTCTTCGAGAACGAGGAGGGCCTGGGCTCGGGCACCGTGTCGGGCTTCGGCATCACGTCGCGGGCGCCGGGCGCGGCCCAGCCGGGCCAGACCTATGCCCGCTACGAGGTCTTCGTCATGGAGGACGGCGAGCAGGACGACACCAATCTCGAAATCGCCTATCCCGCGGACGGCGAGCCCGAGTTCCCCGCGGCCGACGAGGACGGCAACGAGATCCTCACCGATCCGCCGCCGACCTTCGAGCGGTCGCTGACGGTGCAGGAGAACGGCGATTTCCGCTACGTGGACGCGGACGAGATCGACCGGGCGCCCTCGGTTTACATCACCGCGAACACGCCGCCCGAGTTCACGCTCGACAATTACGAGACCATCCTGACCTCGGACAACATGGACAGGGCGTTCATCAACACCCTGACGGTGGCGATCCCGGCGACGATCATCCCGATCCTCGTCGCGGCCTTCGCGGCCTACGCGCTTGCCTGGATGAACTTCTCGGGGCGCGGGCTGCTGATCGCCTGCGTCGTGGGGCTTCTGGTGGTCCCGCTGCAGATCGCGCTCGTGCCGCTCCTGACGCTGCACAACCAGATCGGCATCGGGCAGAGCTTCCTCGGGGTCTGGCTCGCGCACACGGCGTTCGGCATGCCGCTCGCGATCTACCTTCTCAGGAACTACATGGTCGGCCTTCCGCGGGACATCATCGAATGCGCCAAGGTCGACGGCGCGACGGATTTCCAGATCTTCACGCGCATCGTGCTGCCCCTGTCGTTCCCGGCGCTCGCCAGCTTCTCGATCTTCCAGTTCCTCTGGACATGGAACGACCTGCTGGTGGCCAAGGTGTTCCTGCCGTCGAACTCGGAAAGCTGGGTGATGACGGTCAAGATCGCCGACGACCTGCTCGGCTCGCGTGGGGGCGACTGGGGGATCCTCGCGGCGGCGGCCTTCGTGTCGATCGCGGTGCCGCTGCTCGTGTTCTTCTCGATGCAGCGCTTCCTCGTGCGGGGCCTTCTGGCGGGATCGGTCAAGTAACAGGACGAAGGGAACGGCGCGCGGTGTCCGAGGCCGGGCGCGCGCGCGGGAGGAAGGGCAGGCCGGACGGGAGGATCGCGTTCCCCTTGGACGCGCAGGAGACCGGACGGACAGCAACAGGCCGTGCACGGCCAGCAGTGTAAGGATAACGCGGATGAATGTGGCCGACTCCCTGGAGTCCACCCGCGCGAGTGATGGGCAGACCGACTGGTGGCGGGGGGCGGTGATCTACCAGATCTACCCTCGTTCGTTCCAGGATTCGAACGGTGACGGGATCGGCGACCTGCTGGGCATCGCCCAGCGGTTGCCGCACGTCGCCTCGCTCGGGGTGGACGCGATCTGGATCTCGCCGTTCTTCACCTCGCCGATGAAGGATTTCGGCTACGACGTCAGCGACTATTGCGACGTCGACCCGATGTTCGGCAGCCTCGCCGATTTCGACATCCTGATCTCCACGGCCCACCGGCTGGGGCTCAAGGTGTTCATCGACCTCGTGCTGTCGCACACCTCGGACGAGCACCCGTGGTTCAAGCTGTCGCGCACCTCGCGCGACAACGACAAGGCCAACTGGTACGTCTGGGCCGATCCCAAGCCCGACGGCACGCCGCCCAACAACTGGCTGTCGATCTTCGGCGGCTCGGCGTGGCAGTGGGACGGCACGCGCATGCAGTATTACATGCACAACTTCCTCACCGAACAGCCGGACCTGAACTTCCACGAGCCCGCGGTGCAGGAGGCGCTGCTCAACATCGCGCGGTTCTGGCTCGGGCGCGGCGTCGACGGCTTCCGGCTCGACACGATCAACTTCTACGTCCACGACAAGCACCTGCGGGACAACCCCCCGCTGGACCCCGCGCTGCGCAACCCGATCACCGCGCCGGCGGTGAACCCCTACACCTGGCAGGATCACCTCTACGACAAGACCCAGCCAGAGAACCTGCTGTTCCTGCGCAAGCTGCGCGCGCTGATGAACGAATACAACGCCGCCGCCGTGGGCGAGGTCGGCGAGGACCAGCGCGGGCTCGAGGTGCTGGGCGAGTATACCGGCGGCGACGACATGATCCACATGAGCTACGCCTTCGAGCTCCTGTCGGACAAGATGCCCACCGCGCCCTACATCGCCGAGGTCTTCCACAAGGTCGAGGCGGTCGCGGCGCAGGGCTGGGCCTGCTGGGCGTTCTCGAACCACGACGTGCCGCGCCACATCTCGCGCTGGCACCTGACCGATGCCGGCGCGCGCTGCTTCAACACGCTGATGATGTGCCTGCGCGGTTCCTGCTGCCTCTACCAGGGCGAGGAACTGGCGCTGCCCGAGGCCGACGTCGCCTTCGAGGACCTGCAGGACCCCTACGGCAAGCGGTTCTGGCCGGCCTTCAAGGGCCGCGACGGATGCCGCACGCCCATGGTGTGGGAACCCTCGAACCAGAACGGCGGCTTTTCGGCCGGGCATCCCTGGCTGCCGGTCAGCCACGAGCACCTCAACCGCGCGGTGAGCACGCTCGAACAGGACCCGTCGACGATCCTGCACCATTACCGGCGCGCCATCGCGTTCCGCCATGCGCACCGCGCGCTCTTGAAGGGCACCCAGACGCGCGTCGAGGCGCGAGGCAACGTGCTGTGCTTCGTCCGCGAACACGAGGGCGAGACGATCTTCTGCGCCTTCAACCTGTCGGGCGATCCCGGGCTTCTCGACGTGCCGGAGGGACAGTGGCACCAGATCGGGATCGAGCTCGGCTCGGCGGGCCCCGCACCGGACGGGCGGCTGCATCTGGGACCGTGGCAGCCGGCGCTGCTGATGCGGGCGGCGGAGTAAGGGAAATGGGAGGAGACCGGCCATGGCCAACCTGAAACTGACCGGGGTCGCAAAGACCTACGGCGGCACGGTCGACGTGCTGAAGGACATCAACCTCGACATCAAGCAGGGCGAGCTGATCGTGTTCGTCGGCCCCTCGGGCTGCGGCAAGTCCACGCTCCTGCGGATGATCGCCGGGCTCGAGAAGATCACGGGCGGCACGCTCGAGATCGACGGGCAGATGGTCAACGACGTGCCCCCTGCCCAGCGGGGCATCGCCATGGTGTTCCAGTCTTACGCGCTCTACCCGCACATGACCGTCCGCGACAACATGAGCTTCGCGCTCAAGATCGCCAAGAAATCCCCGGACGAGATCAACGCGGCGGTCGAGAAGGCGGCGAAGATGCTGCAGCTCGGGCCCTATCTCGACCGCCTGCCCAAGGCGCTGTCGGGCGGGCAGCGCCAGCGGGTGGCGATCGGCCGGTCGATCGTGCGCGATCCGAAGGTCTACCTCTTCGACGAGCCGCTCTCGAACCTAGACGCGGCGCTGCGCGTGGCGACCCGGATCGAGATCGCGCAGCTGAAGGAATCGATGCCCGATTCCACCATGATCTACGTGACCCACGACCAGGTCGAGGCGATGACCCTGGCGACGCGGATCGTCGTGCTGGCCAACAAGGGCATCGCGCAGGTGGGCACGCCGCTCGAACTCTACCAGACGCCCAACAGCGAGTTCGTGGCGCAGTTCATCGGCTCGCCCGCCATGAACCTGCTGCCCGGCGAGATCGTCGAGACCGGGGCGCAGACGCGCATCCGGATGGATGCGGGCGGCACGGCGGTGTCGGCGGTCCCGACCACCGACGCCGATCGCGGGCTCAAGGTGAATGTCGGCGTGCGACCGGAGGATTTCGTCGGGACCGACAGCGCCACCGACTACATCTACGAGGGCAAGGTCGACATCACCGAGGCGCTGGGCGAGGTGACGCTCCTCTACTTCGAGGCGCAGCGCGAGGACCCGGTGATCGGCAAGCTGCCGGGCGTGCATGCGGACCTGCGCGGCCGCACGGTCAAGATGACCGCCGACCCCGAGAAGGTGCATCTCTTCCACGACAAGCGGTCGCTGCGCTACCGCTGATCCCGCGCGGGCGGCCCCGGATTGGCCTGCCCGCCCGCGCGCCGTTCACTGCTCGAGCGCCTCGAACGCGTGGCGGGCGAGGACGCGGCCGGTCCGGCCGAGATGGTACCGGATCTCGTAGGCGCCCGGCGCGTCGGGCACCGGCAGCACCAGCGGGCTGTCCTCGCTGGTATAGGCCTCCGCCAGCGCCTCCGCGTCCGGCGCGCCGGCGCGCGCGATCGACAGGAAGTCGCGCCGGTAGTCGGGCCCTTCCCACGTGACCGCGATGTGCCCGCCGGCCTCGGCCGTGGCGGACGCATCGATCGACGCCGTGACCGCCGACAGCACGATCTCGCGTCGCGCCAGCACGGCGTCGCCGAGATGCGGCGCCACGTAACGGATCTCGTAGAGACCCGGCGCTGCGGGCATCTCGACGATCAGCGGCGAGCCCTCGCGCACATAGGTCAGCGTCTCGTAGGCCGGTGCCCCGGGCCATGGCCGCGCGACCGCGACGTGGTCCTTGTCGAAGGCCGGGCCGGTCCAGGCGACCGCCACCGGCGCGCCGGCGCGCGCGGCCTCGGGCGCCGCGAGCGTCGCCTCGGCCGCGATGACCTCGACGGCGCGGCGCGCGAGCACGGTCGCGCCCTCGTCCATGACATAACGCAGCTGGTAGAGGCCCGGCACCTCGGGCACGGCGATGCCGAGCGGCGCGCCCGCGTCGATGCCGGTCTCCGCGACCGCGGCGCCGCCCGCCTCGGGAACCAGCGCGATGCGGTCGCCGGGATAGGCGGGGCCGTCCCAGTCGACCTCGAGCGTGCCGCCGGCGCGGGTCCGCGGCACCGCGTAGAGCCAGCCGGAGACGGGCAGGATCTCGACGGCTTGCGTCGCAAGCACCGCGCCGTCCGCGCCCGCCACGTAGCGGAGCGTATAGGCCCCGGGCCGCGCGGGCATGCGGAGCGCGGTCGGGCTGTCCTCGCCCACGGGCACGCTGTTGACCGCCGCGCCCCCCGCAGCCGGCACCACCTCGATCCGGTCCCCGGCGTCGCCCGGTCCCACCCAGGCGACGGGCAGGGTGAACCCGGCCTCGATCTCCTCCTCGGCGAGGATGCGCGCGGCGACGGGGTCAGGCTGCGCGCCAACGACGGCCGGCGGCAGGATAAGGGCCAGCGTCAGGAGCGCGGGGCGAAGAAGGCGACGCATCGGCGGGATCCGGGAACTGCTGCGGGGCTCGGCGCACTTAATCACCATCGGCCTGCCGATTCCATGGCATGGCGCCGCCGCGGCGGGCGCAGCCCGGAAATGCAGGCCCCGGGCATGGCGAAGCAGGCGGTGCGGCACTATATGCGCCCGGACCGGCGGTACTGCCTCCGGCCCGGGCGCGACCTGCCGCGCCGACAGGCGGGGTCACGACCGGCCGCGTGTGTTCGCCATACGTTCTCATTTTTCCGTTGGAGAAGCGCCGTCTCTCCATTATGTGTTAACCGCTGCCGTCTGGGGGTCTCATGCCTGAGCTGAAGCATATCGAGGTGCGCGGCGCGCGCGAACACAACCTCAAGAGCATCGACGTCGACATCCCGCGCGACCAGCTCGTCGTCATCACCGGCCTGTCGGGGTCGGGCAAGTCCTCGCTGGCCTTCGACACGATCTATGCCGAGGGGCAACGTCGCTACGTCGAATCCCTGTCGGCCTATGCGCGGCAGTTCCTCGACATGATGGAAAAGCCCGATGTCGACCACATTTCGGGCCTCTCGCCCGCGATCTCGATCGAGCAGAAGACCACGTCGAAGAACCCGCGCTCGACCGTCGGCACGGTGACCGAGATCTACGACTACCTGCGCCTGCTGTTCGCGCGGGTGGGCACGCCCTACAGCCCGGCGACCGGCCTGCCCATCGAGGCGCAGCAGGTCCAGGACATGGTCGACCGCGTCATGGGGATGGAGGAGGGCACGCGCGGCTATCTCCTTGCCCCCATGATTCGCGACCGCAAGGGCGAGTATCGCAAGGAATTCCTCGAGCTGCGCAAGCAGGGCTTCCAGCGCGTCAAGGTGGACGGCCAGTTCCACGAGCTGGACGATCCGCCGGTCCTCGACAAGAAGTACCGCCACGACATCGACGTCGTGGTGGACCGCATCGTGGTGCGCGAGGGAATGGAGACGCGACTCGCAGATTCGTTCCGCACCGCGCTCGACCTCGCGAACGGCATCGCCGTGCTCGAGACCGCGCCCCGCGAGGGCGAGGGAGAGTCCGAGCGCATCACCTTCTCCGAGAACTTCGCCTGCCCGGTGTCGGGCTTCACCATCCCCGAAATCGAGCCGCGGCTCTTCTCGTTCAACGCACCCTTCGGAGCCTGTCCTTCCTGCGACGGGCTCGGGGTCGAGTTGTTCTTCGACGACCGGCTGGTGGTGCCGGATGCGGGGCTCACCATCGCCAACGGTGCCATCGCGCCGTGGCGCAAGGGCAAGTCGCCGTATTTCCTGCAGACGATCCAGTCGCTGGCCAAGCATTACGAGTTCGATCCCAACACGAAATGGGTCGACCTGCCGGCCCACGTGCAGCAGGTCTTCCTGTTCGGCTCGGGCGACGACGAGATCGCCTTCCGCTACGACGAGGGCGGGCGCATCTACAACGTCACGCGCAGCTTCGAGGGCGTCATCCCGAACATGGAGCGGCGCTACCGCGAGACGGATTCGAGCTGGATTCGCGAGGAGTTCGAGCGCTACCAGAACAACAAGCCCTGTTCGGCCTGCGGCGGCTACCGGCTCCGCGAGGAGGCGCTGGCGGTCAAGATCGGCGGGCTGCATATCGGGCAGGTGGTCGAGATGTCGATCCGGCAGGCCCACGACTGGTCCGAGGGCGTGCCCGGGGCGCTGACCAAGCAGAAGAACGAGATCGCCCGCGCCATCCTCAAGGAGATCCGCGAGCGGCTGGGCTTTCTGAACAATGTGGGCCTCGAATACCTGACGCTGTCGCGCGCCGCCGGCACCCTGTCCGGGGGCGAGAGCCAGCGCATCCGGCTGGCCTCGCAGATCGGGTCGGGACTGACCGGCGTGCTCTACGTGCTCGACGAGCCCTCGATCGGCCTGCACCAGCGCGACAACGACCGCCTGCTCGGCACGCTCAAGAACCTGCGCGACCAGGGCAACACGGTGATCGTGGTCGAACATGACGAGGAAGCGATCCGCGAGGCCGACTACGTCTTCGACATCGGGCCGGGCGCCGGCGTGCATGGCGGCCAGGTGGTTGCGCACGGCACCCCCGCGGAGATCGCGTCGAACGAGAATTCGGTGACCGGCCAGTATCTTGCAGGCACGCGCGAGATCGCGGTCCCGGCCGAGCGCCGCAAGGGAAACAAGAAGAAGCTGACCGTGGTCAAGGCCACGGGCAACAACCTCAAGAACGTCACCGCGGAGTTTCCGCTGGGCAAGTTCGTGTGCGTGACGGGGGTGTCCGGGGGCGGCAAGTCGACCCTGACGATCGAGACGCTCTACAAGAACGCCGCGATGAAACTGAACGGCGCGCGCGAGACGCCCGCGCCCTGCGAGACCATCAAGGGGTTCGAGCATCTCGACAAGGTGATCGACATCGACCAGCGCCCCATCGGGCGGACGCCGCGGTCGAACCCGGCGACGTATACCGGGGCCTTCACGCCCATCCGCGACTGGTTCGCGGGCCTGCCCGAGGCCAAGGCGCGGGGCTACAAGCCCGGCCGCTTCAGCTTCAACGTCAAGGGTGGACGCTGCGAGGCCTGCCAGGGCGACGGCGTCATCAAGATCGAGATGCACTTCCTGCCCGACGTCTACGTCACCTGCGAGACCTGCAAGGGCGCACGCTACAACCGCGAGACGCTGGAAATCCGCTTCAAGGGCAAGAGCATAGCTGACGTTCTTGATATGACGGTCGAAGACGCGCAGGAGTTCTTCAAGGCGGTGCCCTCGATCCGCGAGAAGATGGACGCACTGGTGCAGGTCGGTCTCGGCTACATCAAGGTCGGCCAGCAGGCGACCACGCTCTCGGGCGGCGAGGCGCAGCGCGTGAAGCTGTCCAAGGAACTCGCCAAGCGGTCGACGGGACGGACGCTCTACATACTCGACGAACCCACCACGGGCCTGCATTTCGAGGACGTGAGAAAGCTCCTCGAAGTGCTTCATTCTCTTGTGGAAACCGGGAACACGGTCATCGTGATCGAGCACAACCTCGACGTCATCAAGACGGCGGACTGGCTCATCGACATCGGTCCCGAAGGGGGCGATGGCGGCGGCGAGATCGTGGCGCAGGGCACGCCGGAAGAGGTCGCGCAGGAGCCGCGCAGCCATACCGGCCGCTATCTCGGCCCGATGCTGGCAGCACGGCGGGTCGCCGCGGAGTAGCCTCCGCGGCGCACGTCCTCAGTTCGCGAGGGTCGCGATCCCGCCGATGATGTCGAGGATCGCCTGCGTGTCGCGGTCAATGCGGAACACCGTGTCGTCGCGCCGCGCATAGGTGTAGTCGGGATCGAGGCCGTAGCGCCGCGGATCGCGGATCACGATGTAGTCGCCGTCGAGCCTGTCACCGACGCGGTAACGGTGGTCGCGGTCGCGGTGACCCTTGCCGACCTGTCCGGGCGGCGTGCAGCCGTTTTGTTTCTTGGCGAGCCCGGGCGGGCAGCCCTTGGGCTGTGCGGCAGCGATTCCGGGCGCGGTCGCAAGCGCCGCGGCCAGCGCGGCGGCGGTCAGGGCGGGCAGGGAACGGATCATCTGGGGGCCTCCTTCGGTCGGTCTGTCATTGATTTCCTGAACGCGGAATGTCCGTCCCGGGTCCCCCGGTGCAAGCCGCGCGACGGCGGCCGGCGGAAAGTGGCCATGCGGCACGTTCCGTGTTCACGGAATGGAAAGATTTTGGGCGTCATCCTGACCCGGACGCGGCAGGGGGCATCGGGCACATGAGCGCAGCGGCGGCGGAATGCGCCTGTCGGCCATAGGCACGCGCCGGCCGACCATCCGCGACGTCGCGCGGGCCGCGGGCGTGTCGAAATCGACGGTGTCTCTGGTCCTGAAAGGCGATCCGGGCGTGCGCGCGGACACCGCCCGGTCGGTGCACGCGGCCATCGCGGCGACGGGCTACGTCTACGACGCGCGGGCCGCCAACCTGAGGCTCGCGCGCCCGGGGCCGCTCGGCTTCGTCTGTGCCACGCCCGGCGATCCGCTGGTCGCCGCGGTACTCGAGGGCGCGACCGAGGAGGCGGCGGCGCGGACGCGGGCACTGCTCTTCGCCTGCGTCGCGCCGGGACGTGCGGCGGCTCCGTCGGTCGCGGCGCTGCGCCGCGAGGGGGCGGAGGGCGTCCTCCTCTGCGGCTCGATGGTACATCCCGGCGGGGATGGGACGCTCGCGGTGCCCGGCAGCGTTGCAGGCTTCGATGTCGGGCAGGGCTGGTGCCTCGCGCGGCGGGCGCTCGGCACCTCTGCCGAGGTCGCGGTGACGGGCGACATCACCGGGCTCCTGCCGGAGGATATCGGGCTGCGCGAGGCCCGCGCGACAGGTCGCGGGCTGCCGGGGGCGGTCGCGGTGCTCCGCACCCGTGTCGGGACAGAGGCAGGCGTCGTCGCGCTGGCCGAGGCGCGGGGGCCGCGGCTCGCCGTTCCGGTACTGCGCTATGACGGGCGGGCGCTCGGGCGGTGCGCCGTCGCGGCGCTCTGTGATCCGGACCACGTGCCGCGGCCCGTGCCGGTCTGGCTCGAAGGGCCGCCGCGGGCCTAGCCCCGCCGGATCAGTTCATGTCGGCCAGGAGCCGGCCGTGCTTGCGCGTCTCGGCGACAAGCGCACCGAAGGTCCGGATGCCGCGCGCCTCGAGCATCGGCAGCATCCGCAACAGCGCCTCGGCGGTCGCCTGTGCGTCGCCCATGGCGGTGTGGCGCAGCCGTTCCGGCACGGCGACGCCCAGCCGCGCGCAGAGCGCGTCGAGCGTGTGCGTGTCGGTCGTGCCGAACAGCACCGCCGACAGGAGCACGGTGTCGAGGATCGGGTGGTCCCAGGCGACGTCCATGGCGCCGGCGTGCCGCCGCAGGAAGGCCATGTCGAACGGCGCGTTGTGCGCCACGATCACGGCGTCGCGGGCGAAGGCGTGCAGCCGGCGTCCCGCCGTCACGATGTCGGGCGCGCCCGCCACCATCCGGTCCGAGACGCGGTGCACCCGCGTCGCGGCCTCGGGGATGGGGCGGCCGGGATCGACCATCGTCTCGAACCGCTCGCCCGGGACGATGCGCCCGTTGACCACGCGCAGGGCGCCGATCTGCACGATCTCGTCTCGGTGCGGCAGGAGGCCGGTCGTCTCGGTGTCGAGCACGCAGAACCGCAGGGCCGAGAGCGGCGTGTCCGACAGCTCGCGGGGCGGCGGCGCGGTCATCAGGTCGAAATCGTAGACGATGGGCCGCGCGGCGTCGGGGGCGAGCCGCGCCTCGGCGGCGTCGATCACCAGGAGGTAGCCGCCGCCCGCCATGGGCTTCATCCGGATCGCGTAGCGCTGCGCGCCGTCCGCGCCGGTCGCCTCGAAATCGACCTCGAGCCCGGTCGACTGCATCTTCTTCAGCGCCTTGCGGACGCAGCCGGCATCGAAATATTCCGTCACTTCGGCGTCGAGCCGCGGGGTGCCGATCTGCCCCAGGAGTTCCGCCGCCTGCCCGTCGTAGAGCACGATCCGGTTCGCGGCGTTCACGAGCAGCGTCGCCACCGGGATCTCGGTCAGGAGCGCCGTCAGCCGCTCGCGTTCGGCGGTCAGGCGGTGGGTCTCGGCCGCGACGGCCTCGGCCGTGGCCAGCGCCCGGTCGCCGAGCGCGCGGCTGACCGCGTCCGCCGCGGGGGCGAGATCGCCGAGATAGCGCGCCGCCGACCAGTCCGGCGCCACGTCTCCCCCGGCATGGGCGCGCACGCGCAGATCCGCGGCGATGCGGTCGACGGGCCGCGCGACGTGCTGGTCGAACAGGAACCAGAAGAGCGTGACGAGGCCCAGCGTCGCGAAGCCCGCGACCACGAACGCCAGGAGGAACCCGCCCTCGGCCTGGCGCGCGCCGATGGCCAGCGCCGCGCCGACGGCCGCAAGCAGCCCCAGCGCGAGGATCGCGAAGAACACGAGGACGCGCAGGCGGAGCGAGCCGGGCATGCGCATCACACCGCGCCGCAGACGGCCGACACGATCGGGTCCCCGGCGCCCACGTCGCGCCAGACCGGGGCGCCGCCATCGCCGCCCGCCGGATCCGCGCGGCGGCCGCCCGGGCAGTCGACCATGACCTGCACCGACTGCACCGGCCGCCAGCGGCCGTAGAAGTAGAGGTCGGCCATGTAGAGGCCCTCCGTCTCGGCATTGGGGTGCAGGTTCCCTGTGTCGAGGGCGATGAAGCGTTCGACCATCGGCACGGCGTAGGTCCAGGGCCGCCACCACGAGGTCGCGGAGGCCGCCTCGGCCACGACCACGCCCGCGGGCAGCCCGGCCGCAGTACGGGCATACCAGCCGTATTCCAGCGCGATCGACGTCCCGAGCATCGCGACGCCGGCGGTCAGCGGCACCAGCCAGCGCGGCAGCCCGCGCAGAAGCTGCGTCACGACCAGCATGGCCCCCGCGCCGGCAAAGCCCGCGACGATGACCGCCATCAGCTCGAAGACCATGGTTTCCTCCCCCTCGCGCCCTCTCAGCCGAGCATGCCGCGTCCGTGGCCGAGCGCCGATTGCAGGCCCTTCACCACCACGAAGGCATCCCGCAGATGCGACCGATCAAAATCCGACAGGTCCGCGGGTGCAAGGTAATTGTCGGGCGTCTCTCCCCGTCGCACCTGCCGCGCCTGGTGGGCGAGGCGGGTCTCGGCGATCAGGTCGTAGGCATCGAGAAGGTCCTGCCCGCCGCTGTCCGAGAGGACGCCGCGCGCGCGGGCGGCGGCGATGCGTGCCCGGGTGTTCACGGGCAGGAGCCGGCCGCGCAGCGCGTAGACCCGCGCGAGGTCCGTCACCGGCACGACGCCCGAATGCTTGAGGTCGAGCCGGTTGCGGTGCTCGCCCGAGCGGATCAGCGCGAAGCCCCGGATGAGGCCCAGGGGCGGGGTGTGCTTGAGCGAGTTCGCGATCATGTGGGACACGAAGATCGAGTTCCCGGACGCGGCCTCGAGCGTGTCGGCGTTGAGGCTGTCGAACAGCGCGCGGTCGCCGCCGATGGCGCGCAGGTCGAACATGACCGAGGCGAGCATCTGCGCCTCGGGGTCGGGCCGCGCGATCCAGCGGCGGAAATACTCGCTCCAGACGCTGCGCCGCTGCCGCCATCGCGGGTTCGTCGCCATCATGTCGCCCGGGCAGTAGACGTAGCCGCAGGTATCGAGCCCGTCGCAGACAAAGGCGGCGAGGCGCGCGAAATAGGCGTCGTCGGCCGGCGTCGCGTCGTCCGACAGGATCAGGCAGTTGTCCTGGTCGGAGACGCCGGTCTGCTCCTGCCGCCCCTGGCTGCCGCAGGCGAGCCAGAGATAGGGCACGGGCGGGGGCCCGAGCGTCGCCTCGGCGAGCGTCAGGAGCCTCCGGGTCGCGGCATCGGCGATGTCCGTCACGAGGCGGGTGATCACCTCGTGCCGGTGGCCGGCTGCGACCAGCTGGGCGAGGAGTTGCGGGATCCGCGCGGTGACCTTCGCCATGCCCGCGGCATCGTTCGCATGGGCGATCTCGGATACGATGTCGGCCGAGGTCACGGCCTGGTAGCGCGTGAGGTCGGTCTGGGTGACCATGCCCACCAGCCGGTCGCCCGAGGTGATGGGCAGGTGGCCGATGCGGTGCTCCATCATCGCGTGCAGCACGTCCGACCCGAGCGCGGAGGGATCGAGCGTGATCGGCCGACGGGTCATGATCTCTGCCAGAGGCGTGTCGGCGGAGCGGCCTTCGGCCACGATCTTTCCCGAGATGTCGCGCAGCGTGACGATGCCCGTGAGCTTGCCGTCCTCGGTCACGCAGAGCGAGGACACGTGCGCGGCGCGCATCTTCTGCGCGGCCTCGCGCGCGGTCGCGTCGGGCGGGCAGGTGAGGAGCCGTGTCGCCATGAGGGCTGCGACCCGGCTCGTGGCGAGGTCGGCGCGCTCGGGCCGCTCGCCGCGCTTGCGGTCGAAGAAGCGCCGCACGGTCTCGTGGGCGGCGGACAGGTCGCGAAACGCCGCGGCCGGCAGAAGCAGGAGCTCGGTCGGCGCGGTGGCGTGCGCGGTCGTCGCGGCGAGCCCGTCGCGGGCGAGCCCGCGTTCGCCGAAGGAATTCCGCGGTCCGAGCAGCGAGACCTGTTCGCCGTGCTCGTCGCGCACCTCGATCGCGCCCGCGACCACGACATAGAGCCCGTCGAGCCGGTCGCCGAAGGTGTAGACGACGTCGCCCGCGTCGTAGCGGCGCTGCTGGAAGGTTTCGGCAAGCGCGGCGCGCGCCTCGGCGGGCAGCGTCGCGTAGGGTTCGAGCGTGGCAAGGAAATCGGTCAGGGCGGCAGGGCCGAACATGGCGCTGTCCTCCGTGCGAAAGAGAAAGGTCCCGCCCGGGCGTCGTGCCGGACGGGACCGAAGGTGCGGGCGGGCCGGTCGTGCGGCCCGCCCACGGGGTCCGGTCGGCTCAGTGCGCCTGGGCCGTTCCCGCGCCGCGCGGCACGCGGACGCTTTCCACCAGCTCCTGGATGTCGTCGGGCACCGGACGCGTCATCGACGAGACCACGTAGGCCACGACGAAGTTGATGAGCGCGCCCACCGCCCCGAACGAGGTCGACTTGATCGTGCCGAGCAGCGGATCGGCGTCGGTGAAGCTGTTCGTGTCGGGAATGAAGAACCAGCCCTTGTGCAGGAAGATGTAGAGAAGGGTGGTGACGAGACCCGCGATCATGCCCGCCACGGCGCCGCTGTTGTTGATCTTCGTCGAGAAGATTCCCATCATCAGCGCCGGGAAGATGGACGATGCCGCGAGCCCGAAGGCGAGCGCCACGGTCTGCGCCGCAAAGCCCGGCGGGTTCAGGCCGAGATAGGTGGCCACGGCGATCGACACCGCCATCGCGATCCGGGCGGTCAGAAGCTCGCCCTTCTCGGAGATGCCGGGATTGATCGCCCCCTTCACGAGGTCGTGGCTGACCGCCGACGAGATCGCGAGCAGGAGGCCTGCCGCCGTCGACAGCGCCGCGGCGAGGCCGCCGGCCGCGACGAGGCCGATCACCCAGCCGGGCAGGTTGGCGATCTCCGGGTTCGCGAGAACCAGGATGTCGTTGTTGAAGTTGGTCAGCTCGTTGCCGGACCAGCCTTCGGCCGCGGCGCGTTCCTGCAGCGCGGGGTTCGTCTCGTTGTAGTACTGGATGCGGCCGTCGCCGTTCTTGTCTTCCCAGCCCAGAAGGCCGGTCTGCTGCCAGCTTGCCATCCAGTCATAGGCCGGATCGTTCTCGATGGTCTCGATCGCGACGGCCTCGCCGTCCGTGCCGTTCGGCCAGAACTGGTCGGTGATGTTGAGCCGCGCCATCGCGCCCACGGCCGGAGCGGTGAGGTACAGAAGCGCGATGAAGACCAGCGCCCAGCCCGCCGACCAGCGCGCGTCGCTGACCCGCGGCACGGTGAAGAAGCGCATGATGACGTGCGGCAGGCCCGCGGTGCCGATCATGAGCGACAGCGTGAACAGCATCATGTTGAACGTGTCGCCGTTGTGCGCGGTGTACTCGTTGAAGCCGAGATCCGTCACCACCTGGTCGAGACGCGCCAGCAGCGGTTCGCCCGACGCCTGGTGTTCGCCGAAGAGGCCGAGGCCCGGGATCGGGTTGCCCGTCAGCTGCAGCGAGATGAACACGGCGGGGATGGTGTAGGCGAGGATCAGCACGACGTACTGCGCCACCTGGGTGTAGGTCACGCCCTTCATGCCGCCGAACACCGCGTAGGCGAACACGATCACGGCGCCGATCAGCAGGCCCGTGGTCGAGTCGACCTCGAGGAAGCGGCCGAAGGCCACGCCGACGCCGGTCATCTGGCCGATCACGTAGGTGACCGACGCGATGATGAGGCAGACCACCGCCACGAGCCGCGCCGTCTTGGAGTAGAAGCGGTCGCCGATGAACTCGGACACCGTGTACTTGCCGAACTTGCGCAGGTAGGGCGCGAGCAGGAGCGCGAGAAGCACGTAGCCGCCCGTCCAGCCCATGAGGTAGGTCGAGTTGTCGTAGCCGGTGAAGGCGATGAGGCCTGCCATCGAGATGAACGATGCGGCCGACATCCAGTCGGCGGCGGTCGCCATCCCGTTGGTCACCGGGTGCACGCCCCGGCCGGCCGCGTAGAACTCGGAGGTCGAGCCGGCGCGCGCCCAGATGGCGATCCCGATATAGAGCGCGAACGAGGCGCCCACGAAGATGATGTTGATGACCGTCTGATCCATGATCTTATTCCTCGTTCACGCCGTGTTCGCGGTCGAGCCTGTTCATCCGCCAGGCGTAGAAGAAGATCAGCACCAGGAAGACGAGGATCGACCCCTGCTGGGCGAACCAGAACCCGAGGTCGGACCCGCCCACGGAAATCCCCGACAAGAGCGGCCGCAGCAGGATGCCGAAGCCGAACGAGACCAGAGCCCAGATGATCAGGCTGATGATGATGAGACGGATGTTGGCCTTCCAGTAGGCCTTTCCGTCGGTGGTCGCGCGCGTGGCGCGCTGCGTTGTATCCGTCATGGGATTGCGGTTCCTCCTCCTTGCGGTGTTTCGGGCCGCGCGGCCCGTCGGGACGCGCGGACACCGTTCCGGCGTCGCGGGCGCTGCCGCCCGCGACGGTCTCTCCCTTCAGGCGCGGGCCGCGCGCACCACGGCGCCCAGCCGGTCGGCGATGTCGCCGATCGCGCCCATGGCGTTGACGCGCACGAGCGCGCCAAGCCGTTCGTAATGGTCGGCCAGCGGCGCGGTCTGCGCGCGGTAGGCCTCGAGCCTCTGGGCGACGGTCTCGGCGCGGTCGTCCGCGCGGCGGACCATGTCGGTCCCGCCGCAGGCGTCGCAGGTGCCGGGCGCCGCCGGCGGCTTGTGGCGGTCGTGGTAGCCCTCGCCGCAGGTCCCGCAGGTGACGCGGCCCGAGATCCGATCGACCATCTGCGCGTCGTCCACCTCGAGGCTGATCGCCGCGTCGATCCGCTGCCCGGTCTCGGTCAGCAGAGCGTCGAGCGCCGCGGCCTGCGCGGCGGTACGCGGAAAGCCGTCGAGGATCACGCCGCGGCGCGTGTCGGGCGCCGCGAGCCGGTCGCGCAGGATGGCGATGACGATGTCGTCCGACACGAGGTCGCCGCGCGCCATCACGGCCTCCGCCGCACGGCCGGCCTCGGTGCCGTCCTTCACCGCCTGCCGCAGCAGGTCCCCGGTCGAGAGCTGCACGAGGCCGAAGCGGTCCTGCAGGAGCCGCGCCTGCGTGCCCTTGCCGGCCCCCGGGGGGCCGAGCAGGATGAACACGGGCGCGATGCCGGGGCGGGATGTGCCGTCCATGGCCTCACCCCTTGTTCATGCGGTTTT